>JAQUZE010000019.1 GCA_028691515.1 Bacilli bacterium | reverse complement strand
TGGCGTCCTGGAAGGGATTCGAACCCCTGACCGACGGCTTAGAAGGCCGTTGCTCTATCCAGCTGAGCTACCAGGACAATTATTATTTTCTTAATGTATTATACTCTAAATAGCTTGCTTTGTAAAGTTAAAATTTTATATAATCTCTAATCATATAAAATAATAAAAAAGATAATTAATTATTATCTTTTTTAAAAATAGAAACTTCACTTTTACCATAATTATAATTTTTAATCAATACTAAACGATCAACGTCACTAGACTTAAAGTTTCCTTTAACATAATGACAAACAATTACTCCTCCTTCATTTAATAAATTATTATCCAAAATATAAGTAATTAGATAATTAATAATATTTAGCTTATATGGAGGATCCAAAAATATAATATCAAAAGTAGTTTTATCTTTTGCCAATCTATTTAAAACCATTTCATAAGAACTATTAAATAAATTTATACTATCTTCTTCTTTTAGCAACTTAATATTTTCTCTAATAACTCTAATGGCATCTTTGCTCTTTTCAACAATCAATCCTTTACTAGCACCTCTAGAAATCGCTTCTAAACATAAAGCTCCACTACCACCAAAAAGATCAAGAACTACATCGCCTTCAAAGTAAGGACCAATAGTATTAAAAACAGACTCTTTCATTCTATCCATCATCGGTCTTGTCTCTTTTCCTTCTAAACTATATAAAATTCTTGATTTGTGCTTACCAGCAATAATTCTCATTTGCACCTCCTATAAAAAACAGAGTCTAAAACTCTATTTTTTAAAATTTATATAAAATACGATTCATCCTCGTCGTCATCATGTATAACTTTTTCAATATAATAAAAATCTTCATCCGCATCATATTTCGCTATATACTCAAAACTTCTTGCTACAAACATTGGGTAATCATTTCCTTTCTCAAGATAACTATTATGATGCATAATAATGATATTATTTATATGATCTGGTCCCCCTTTTTCTAAAGGACGCACATATGTTATAACCCATCCTACCTGATTTTCAATAGAATAATCAGATCTTTTTATTTTTCTTCCTGTAAAATCATAACTATATTCTTTGTCACCAATTTCTTTATCCCACAATTTTAAAGCTATTTCTCTATTATCCATAGTTATCAATTACTCCTTTATACTACATATATTATCTTACCAAAAAATAAAAATAATAGCAATTATTAGTCAAAATATTTAGATTTAGGATGATTATTTTTAAGCGGAGCATATATATCTAAATGTTCATGTAAGTTTTCAATATAAACATTACCACTTGGTCCCGCTTCTCCATCAACACACCATGTAGCATCATCTTGTAGTTCAACATGTATCTTTGAAGTTTTAATATGTTTTACAGCCTTATTATCCACATTTTTCCTAAAAATACCAGTAATTATCATTCTAAATATATTTATTAAGCCATTATGCCTTGAGTTTCTAACAATCATTAAATCAAATTTACCATCATTTAAATGACCATGTCTATTAAAAACAACTCCACCAATACTTTTAGAATTTAAAATTAATATTAATGGTGCATCACTTATATATGAGCGATCATTACATCTTACAGTAACTTTAGTAATTTTAGGATTAATTAAATCATTCATACCATCAAATGCATATGCTAATCTTCCTAAGATTTTTTTTGTTTTTCTTTTAGTTCTATAACTAACAGAACTAAAAGTACCAACAGCAGCTACATACATAAAAAAAGTATCATTAATTTTCCCTACATCATGCTTAATATAACCACCTTTTAGTATAATTTTCAATGCTTTTTTAATATTTCTAGATATTTTCAAGTTTTTAGCAATGTCATTTACAGTCCCTGTTGGAATATAACCTAAAATAGGCCTTTTATCTTGACTTGAAACTCCGCAAGTAATGTCATTAAAGGTTCCATCGCCTCCAGAAAAGATAATTGCGTTATATTTACCACAAGCATCAATAGAAGCTTTAATACAGTCTTCTTTTGATTTAGTTTCATGTATATCAACAGTACTATATTTTCTTTTTAAAGTTTGTATAATATAGGGAACTCTTTTTTTAATTCTGCCTTTTCCACTTTCTGGATTATAGATAAATATACATGTCACGATTTTCACCTTCTTATCCTATTTATTATAACTTAAAAATATAATTTTATCAATAGCATAAGTAAATCTAATATTTTCATTTAATTAACTTCTAACTTCCCTAAATACAACAATAAATCATCTCTTAATCGTTTTTCAATACTTCTACGTTTAATTATTAACCCCCTGTTTAACTCTTACCCTGCTTTAAATAAAAACGAGGAACTTTTTAGTTCCTCATCTTTATTTTACAGATTTAAGTAATTGTTCATTAACAAATTGATTTCTATATAATTCATAATAAGTTCCCTTTAAATTAAGCAACTCGGTATGATTACCTTTTTCAATAATTTTTCCTGAATCAATTACTAAAATTATATCAGCATCTATAACAGTACTTAATCTATGCGCTACCATGAATGTAGTACGCCCTTTCATTACTTCTTTTATTGCTTTTTGAATAGCTTCTTCAGTTTTTGTATCAATTGAAGAAGTTGCTTCATCTAAAACAAGTATTTTAGGGTTAACAATTAATGCTCTTGCAAAACTAATCAACTGTCTTTCGCCAACTGAGAGCATTGCACCCTCTTCACCAACAAATGTATCATACCCTTTATCCAGTTTTTCAATAAAAACATCAGCTCCAACAATTTTTGCAGCTTCTTTAACTTCTTCTAATGATGCATTTTTCTTGCCATACCTAATATTATCAGCAATAGACAAGTTAAACAAATGCGGTGTTTGCAAAACATACCCCAAATTTGAATGTAGATAACCTATTGAAAAATCTTTGTAATCTTTACCATCAATATATATATTACCTTCAGTTGGTTCATAAAATCTACAAACTAAATTAACAATTGTTGATTTTCCACTTCCTGTTGCCCCAACTAAAGCAACACTAGTGCCAGCTTTTATATCTAAATTAAAATTATCCAAAATAACTTCATCTTTTAAATAACTAAATGTAACATTCTCAAATTTGACATCACCATTAATGATTCCATAATTATCTAATTTTGGATTCAAGATATTACCATATTTTAATACAACTTCATCTTTATCATATATTTGCGGTTTTTCTTCAATTAAAGCAATAATTCTCTCAGCAGAAGCTTGTGCTTGTTGAAGCTCAGCTAAAATCTGGGCAATTTGCATAACTGGGTCAAAAAATTGTAATGTATAATTAATAAATAAATATAATGTTGCAACGCTTAAAGCTACTCCAAAGGCACTATTAACACCATTTATTACCATATCTCCACCAACTCTTAATGTAGCAACTATTGCAACATAGCTTACAACTAATAAAATTGGAAAAAATAATGATGAAAATATAATTGCTCTAATTGATTTTCTTTTCATATTTGTAGCTAATTTATTAAACTCTTCACTATTATAATCTTCAAGCACTAAACTTTTAGAAGTTTTATTACCCATAATTCCCTCATTATATGAAGCAGTAATTTTTGAATTAATTTTTCTCACACTTCTATAAGCAGCTAATATTTTCTTTCTAAAATAAATACTTATAACAAATAATAAAGGTAACAAAATTGTAATTATTAATGCAAGTCTCCATTCAACAATATAAATAACAATTAAAATCCCGATCATTGTTGAAGAACCCCATAACATATCAACTATTCCCCAAGAAATAATACTTGCAAGTCTTCTTGAATCACTAGTAAGTCTTGCCATAATCCATCCAGCTGGAGTTTTGTCATAATAACCAAATGATAATTCTTGTAATTTGTAGAAAGCTTCTTTTCTAATTTCATACCCAACTTCCACTTCTACTTTACCAGCCATTCTAATAAAACTAAAAACAGTAATACCAAAACCTAAAGCAATTAATCCATAACCTACCAAAAATATTGTCTGATTTGAAAAATCTCCTTCTTCAAAAAAAGTATTAATTGCATAAGCATTCATAAGTGGGTAAATAATATCCAATACAGCTAATCCAAGAACTGAAATAACTAATAAAATTACACTCCCCTTATTTTTGATAACTATTTTGAATATTTTCTTCCAAACAGAAAAACTAAACTTTTGATTACTATAATCTTGTTCTTCAAAATTATCCATTTTTACCCTCCTCAACATGATCAACGAAACTACTTTCTAGTGAACCCTGAATATCCCAAAGTGTTTTATACAAACCTTCTTTGTGAGCAAGCTCTTCATGAGTTCCTATCATGCTTACTTTACCGTTTTCTAACACAATAATCTTATCTGCTTCTTTAGCGGTAGTAATACGATGAGTAATTATTATAGATGTTAATTTCTTACTTTTTTCTTTCAAAGCATTTCTAATCATTAAGTCAGTCTTTGTATCAACCGCAGATAAAGAATCATCAAAAATCAAAACAGGTTTATCCAGCAACAACATTCTCGCAATTGCTATTCTTTGTTTTTGTCCTCCTGATAAAGTTACACCCTTTTCTCCAACTAACGTTTCATAACCACCATCAAATTTAGTAATATCTTTATCTATAGCGGCAATTCTTGCAGCTTTTACTACGTCATCTCTCGTATATTTTGTTTTTCCAATATTTATATTATCATAAACTGTTTTTGTATATAAAAACGGATCTTGTAAAATTATGCCAATATTTGAACGAATCCATTTTTTCTTAACATCTTTAATGTTAATTCCATTAACAAAAATTTCCCCTTCTTCTACCTCTAATAATCTAACTAATAAATTAGCAATAGTAGATTTCCCTGAACCAGTTTTCCCTACAATAGCTACAGTTTCACCTTCATTAATGGTAAAATTAACCCCATTTAACAAATGATCACTATTTTCCGGATAATGAAATTTCACATTCTTAAATTCAATATTTCCTTTTATCTCTGGTTCCAATGAACCATCTTTATCAAAATCATCAGGAATATCTAAAATCTCATCAATTCTTCTCGTAGCAACTGTAGCTTTACCAAAATCTCCAATAATTCTTCCGAGACCTCTAATTGGCCAAACTAGCATACCAATATACATCAATGCTGCAATAATATCACCTGCATTTACTTGTCCACTTTTTGCTAAATTAATAGCGAATCCAAATGTGATAGCATATTGTAAAAGAGTTGTAAAATCACTTAATCCCCAATACAAGCTCATCATATTATTTAATTTTCTAGATTCTTTTTTAAAATTATTATTGGAATCATCAAACTTTTTTATTTCATCAAGTTCTGCATTAAATGCTTTTACAACTCTTACTCCATTAACGTTTTCTTGAATATTCGTAGTCATTGTTGCTTCAACAACTTCAATTTCTTCAAACTTATGTTTAACATATCTAAAATATAAAATTGATGTGAAAATACTAATTGGAACTATCATCAAAGTTACTAACATTAATTGAATATTAATACTAGCCATTTGAATTGCACCAAATGTAAATTGAGCAATTATGGCAATTAATTGGGGTAATTGTGCACTTAAAAATAATTTTATAGTATCAATATCAGAAGTACATCTTTGAATTAAATCTCCTGTGTCTGAATTATTATGATATGAATAAGGTAAATCTTGGATATGATTGTACATTTTTGTTCGCATATCAAATGAAATTTCTTCACTCAATCTTCCTTTTACATAACCATTTACAAACATTATCGCTCCACGAAATGCTTGAAATGCCAGCAAAAATAAGCCCACAACCATAATTGCCCTAAGACCCTCATATTTACCAAAGAAATCAAGTAATACTTGTGGCAAAGTGCTACTTGGGTTTGTGGCTTTTAAAATATTATCAATTATATACTTAATGAACATTGGCACATATGAATATGTAAATGGACCAACTGTAGCAAGTACTAACACCATTAATAATATTAAAACATGGTTCTTTGACCACTTAAATAAACTTTTAATACTTTTCATTTTAATCTATTATCCTCTTGTTTTCTTGTTATATATATTTTTCTAATTTTAATAATTTAATCTTTGTCTCTTGTCCTCCACCATAATTTCCAATTTCTCCATTAGACTTAATTATTCTATGACAAGGCACAATAATTGATAAATTATTTTTTGAAACTGCAGTGCCCACAGCTCTATAAGCTTTAGGTCTATTAATTTTTTCCGCTAATTCTTTATAACTTAACACTTCACCGTAAGGTATATTAAGTAATGCATCCCAAACTTGTTCTTGAAAACTTGTTCCCTTATAAAAAATAGGCACAGAAAAAATATGTCTTTTTTCATAAAAATACTCTTCTAATTCTCTTACTCCTTTTTCAGTTAATTTAGAAGGTGTATATTTTGTTTCTTGTTTTGAAACAAAATTAATAGCCGTAATATATTTGTCGTTAGATTCTACGCACAAGAATCTTTCCATGAATTTAATATAACTTTTATACATATTAAAAATACTCCCAATCAAATATACTATATTATTTTATCACAATGCATATTAAAATGCTATACAATAATGACTCGTTAACTAAATAAACTATTTCATTTTAAAAAGCAAAAATATTTTGTTTATATATATTTTTCTATAGATAAATATACTTATTTAATTTTAAGTTTTGATATTATATCTTTTGATGCAATATATCCTGTAGATAATGCAATTGTAATATTATAACCACCAATAGGTCCATGTAAATTTGTAGTTTCTCCAACAAAGTAAAAACCTTTAATTTTTTTTACTTCCATAGAATTAGGATCTAATTCTTTTAAATCAATACCACCTTTGTTAACAAAAGCTTTTTCTTTATCTTCGACTTTATCAATTACAATTTCTAACTTTGTAAATATTTTGGCCACTAACAATAGATCATTCTTTTTCATTTCAGCAATTATATTTGATTCAATATTTAAATACTTTAATAAAACTTCAACAACTTTTTTACTTGTATACATTTCTAAAGCCTTATGCAAATACTTGCCCCTATTATGAATTAAATTATCATATAATTCTGTTTCTTTTTGTTTTATAAAACCAAACTCTATAATTGATATATTATTTATTAAAATGTCTTTATAAATATATTCTGACAGATGCATAATCACAGGCCCACTCAATCCAAAGTGAGTAAACAATAAATCCCCTTCATAGGATTTTTTTATATTTTTTATATTCACAAAACATCCAGAAATAGAAAATCCTTGTAATTCTTTAAAATCATTAACAATCTGCTGCGAATAGACATATGTTTCTGCAGGTGAAAAATTATGATATTGTAAATTAAAAAACTTAGCAAAATCTAGACCATCTCCACTACTTCCAGTTGAAGGATAACTATTTGAACCCGTTGCAACAATAACATTAGTTGCATAAAATACATTATCATCAGCTTCAACAATAAATAAATTATTATTCTTATCAATTTTTTTAACATTTTGATTAAATAATATACGTTCTTTAACTAATGATTTTGTTAAAGCTTCTAAAACACTTATACTGTTGCCAGTTTTAGGAAAATACTTAAAATTGTCTTCCAAAACAAGTTCTAGTCCTGTATCTTCAAAGAAAGACACAATCTCCTTAGGACCGAAAGTATGTAATGCTGGAAATAAAAATTTTCTATGCTTAAATGTTAAAGATTCAATAAAATCACTTACAGATAAATTATTAGTTACATTGCATCTTCTTCCTCCAGTTAATAATAATTTTTTTCCATAAGTTTCATTTTTTTCTAACAACAAATAATTTATGTTATTTATTTCAAATTGATTTGCAGCCATAAGTCCAGCTGGTCCTCCACCAATAATAATTACATCATAATTCATATAAATCCCTCTTTTAATTTTATTTATTATACACTATATCATTCTATAATACAAAAAATATATAATTGATATTTGTTAATGTGTTTATACCTTTTTCTTTTAAAGAAATTTAATATTAACTACTTTTTTTATTCATAATATAAAAACATTTCAATATTCTAAAACTCTAGAATATTGAAATGTTTATTTATAATTTCATATCAACAGCACTATCTTTATTATTAAGCATTTCAAGACTTTGTAATACAGATTCTTTAATAGCAAAATAAATATCATCATCTGTAACACCAAGAAATATTGAAGCTAGAAAAGGATCAATGAATTGTTTTGAATACTGCATATCTGCAAATTTCACTAAATTAAGACCTCCCTCTATTTTTTTACTATCTTGCTGTAGTTTTATTTTTTTAACATACATTTTGAATAAAAACTTAGAAATACTAAAAATTGGTTTTTTAGGAACCCCCATAGCTACATGAAAAGTTTTTAACAATTCTTTCCAAGTTAAATTATAATAACCAATTGGATATGCTTTGCCACCTTGAGTTTTTTCTAAAGCACCACAAATAGCTTGCCCAACTTGTTTCACTGTTACCATTGCGGTTCCTCCTTTAGGAAAGAAAGTCGCTACTTTCATATTTTGTAACATTTCAACAAGAAATGTCCAAACTGGTTTTCTACCCTTTTGAACACCAAATATATAAGGTAATTCTAGAAGCGCAACAGAAAACTGGGTACTGGCTTCATTTAATACAAATTTTTTTTGTAATTCTCTACTCTTTATATAAGGATGATGTTTTTCTAACTCTAATTCTGGACGTTCTGTTACAAAATATGTAAAATAAGACCCTAAAATAACACAATGTTTAACTCCTGTTTCTTTTGCAAATTTAAAAATTCTTTTTAAAGGATACACATTATATTTATTAAATATTTCAAAAGCTGGAAAAGGAACTTCTATTCTTTCATCGATTCCAGAAGCAAAAATAAATGCATCCATATCAGTAAATAATTCTTTTATAAACGAATCATCATCTGTAATATAATTTCCAAAAACAAGTTCTACTTCTGAAGATAAATTTATACCATCAGGTATTGATGGTAAAGCTAATCCTTTTATTTTATGCCCTTTTGCCACTAGTTGATTTGCTGCTTCACATCCTAAGAGTCCCGTAACACCTATAATAAGTATATTCATAAATCATCCACCTTTTCTAGAACTTTTTAATTAATAATATTTA
>JAQUZE010000010.1 GCA_028691515.1 Bacilli bacterium | reverse complement strand
TGGAGGTCCCAGTCGGATTTGAACCAACGATCAAGGTGTTGCAGACCATTGCCTTACCACTTGGCTATGGGACCATAGTAAAAACTTTCTCTCGAAAGCTTTTTTATTATATCAATACTTTAGGTAAAATTCAAGAGTTATTATAATATATTACAATAAATAAAATATATTATAAACCCTAAATATTATAAAAGATATTATATATTCAACTTTATAATTTAACCATTTTTTCTACATCAACTATAAAAAGAGTTGCTCCTCCAATTGAGATTTCTATTGGAGTTCCAGTAAACATACCAAATTCACTACTTAATGAGTTAGGAATCATTTCTTTTCTAGTTTTTGAATTATCAGATACTATTTTAATTAATTCATCCACTTTCTCATCTTTAGTACCAATCATTATAATTGAATTACCTCTTTTTAAAAAACCACCTTTTGCAGAAACTTGTGTACAAAAAAAATTCTTTTTAATTAATTCTTTCATTACACTAGAACTATCATCTGAAGATACTATTACAAAAACTAATTTCATTAAATTCACCCCACTTACTATTAATTATACCATATTTAATAACAATTTCAAAAACTTTATATAAAAAAACTGTTTCGTCAATGAAACAGTTAATTAATTACTTTAAAAGGTTTAAAAAATCTTTTTTAGGTCTATAACCAATAATTTTCTTTACGGCTTTCCCATTAGCAAAAAGAATAACTGTTGGAATACTTGACACACCAAACATTTGAGCAAGCTCGCCTTCAAAATCAACATTGACTTTTCCTACTGCATATTCACCATTTGATTCATTTGCTATTTCAGAAATAACTGGTCCTAACATTTTACATGGACCACACCATGCAGCCCAAAAATCAACCAATACTGGTACTTTTGAATTTAAAACCAATTCCTGAAAATTATTTTTTGTAATTTCTAATTCCATATATATTTCCTCCTAACATTATTATAATTATACACTAAAACACTTAAAAATTGAAATATTATGCATAAAAAAACCAGAAAATTTTTCTGGTTTTTTTAAGTAATTATTTATATTCTGATTTCCATAATCCATGAATATTACAAAACTCATAAGCTGCTAAAACTTTTTCATTTTCTTCAAGTACAAAATTAGCAACAGGTGCATCTCCAGGATTTAAGTATTTTTTCTGTAACCCTTTGTCAGTAAGTAAATAAATAAATTGAATATAATGTTTTTCAACCATTGGGTGTAATACACCTCCCACTGTAACTTTAACTAAATTTTTGTTTACTTCAATAACAGGTAAATGTTTTTCATAAGCTTCTTCTTCAGTTTTAGTCTCCAATACAGTCATTTGATCTCCACAACATACAACTCTAACTCCCGAATCATAAATCATTTCAATAATATTGCCACAATGTTTGCAATAATAAAATTTTGGTTCTTTCATATAAACTCCTTTCAAATAGCATATATAGCTACTTTTATTATATCATATTTTTTTCTCTAAACAAGAATAATACTATTAAATATTTAAACCAATATAATCGCTTACGGGTAAAGCAAAAGATACAGCATGTGCATCTGTATTAATACTTGCTTTTTCATTAATACTTTTCATTATGTTTTCTTGAGTATTTAAATCTGTAAGAATCAATATTAAAGCTTTTTCAGGTTGAATAGTAATACCAAAGAATTTTTTAGCTTCTTTAGATAATGTTCCTCTTCCATGAATAATTGTGCCACCTTTTGCTCCCGAAGCTTTTGCCACATCCATTACTTCATCAGCATAATCATGATTACAAATTATAATTACTAATTGAGCTTTAGTATCTGTCATTTTACATTACCTCCAATTTATCGTTTGTTAAATACTTTAACGCATTTTTACCACTAATACTATCTAATTCAATTGTAAAAGCAATACCTCTACCTGGAATATCAAATTTTAGTTCACTATTCAATATTTTAAATATATTAAAAACCATTTTTTCTTCTAAAACTAATAAAACAATATGCTTAGGTGTATTCCCCAACCCTAAATAATTTAAAATCTCATTATTTGCAGTTCCTTTAGCATTAGCTAAAAAATGAAAAGAAGTTGAATATTTTTTTAATAATTTCTCTAATTTAGCAAGATAATTATGATCAATAATAATTATAAGCAATTTGTATAAACTATTCATTTTTTGCTCCCTCCCTAAAGTAAATGATTTCTTCTTTTTCATAATCAATTACAGGTGTTTTTACTTTAATTTTATAAATTAACCCTACAAGTTGAATTATAATCAATGGCATCATTGAAACTAAAGCTACAAGACCAAATGCATCTTGAAATACATTTCCACCCTCAATTATTTGTGATGCACCTATAGCTAGTGGTAACAAAAAGGCAACTGTTAATGGTCCTGATGCAACACCACCAGAATCAAAAGCTATAGCAGTAAAAATTTTGGGGGCTAATAATGTTAAAGTCAAAGCAAATAAATATCCAGGTATTAAAATCCACCAAATTGATATTCCTGTTAATACTCTGACCATTGCCAAACTAACAGCAATACCATTTCCAATACCTAAAGAAATAAACATCGTTTTACGAGTAATTCTACCATCAGTAATTGAATCTACTTGTTTGTTTAATACATGAACAGCAGGTTCTGCAATAACTATTATTGTTCCAAAAATAAATCCCATTGGAATCAATAACCAACTATATTCAGTCATAGCGATTTCAGAACCAAAATTACTTCCAAAAGTTAAGAAACCCATATTAGCGCCTGCTAAAAATAAAACTAATCCAAAATATGTAATTATAAATCCAAATAAAACTGAAATGATTGCTCGCTTCTTTTCTTTAAAAATAAATATATTCAAAATAATATAAATAAGCAAAATTGGTGATAAAGCAATTAATACTTCCTTCATATATTTTAATATATCATTAAATAAAATCTCAAAAAATTGTTTAATATTACTTATTTCATGAAGAATATTTGGTTCTAAATTAGTTGGTGCGGTTTTCATAACTATACCTAAAATCATTATTGCAACAATTGGACCAATTGATGCAATACCAACTAAACCAAAACTATCATCCGCTGAAGTCTTATCTCCACGAGAACTAGAAATACCATACCCAAATGCAATAATTAAAGGAACTGTCATTGCTCCAGTTGTAACACCACTTGCATCAAATGACATAGGAAGAAAATCTTTAGGAACAAAAATGCCTAACATAAAAATTAAAAAATAAGAAATGATTAATAATATTGAAATTCGTAATTGAAAAATAATTCGCAATACAGATATTGCTAAAAATATACCTATTCCCACACCAATACTAATAATTATTGCATATTTATCAATTCCTGATTGTTCAGCCAAAACTATTAAATCTGGTTCAGCAATTGTTACCAAAAACCCCAATAAAAAGCCAAATAATATAAAAAGCCATATTTTTCTTTTTTTAGTAACATATTTTCCAGTTTTCTCTCCAATTTTCATTAAAGAAATTTCTGCACCAACCGAAAAAAAAGTCATACCAATAATTAAAAAAACAGCTCCACAAATAAACATAAATAAATTAGGAATATCTAATTTAACTAATGTTAAACTTAAAATAACACCTAATATTAATATAGGAAAAACCGAAAGGGAAGATTCTTTTATCTTAGTTCTAAATATTTTGAAAATAACAACCCCTCCTTAAAATATATTATAATAATTATATCATAAAAACATTTGTTTTCAACAAAAACTATATAATCAAATATAAGCATGTAAATAGACAAGAATTAAATTCTAAGTTAATATAAATATAGGTGAAAAATATGAATGATTATAAAATTGTTTGCAGCGAAAAAGATGGAATTTGCACTTTAATTTCTGATAAAGAAAATGGATATTTAGATAATGTAAAAAAAGAAATAATTAATGTATACTTTTTTACTAATCCAATAAATGAAATTTCCAATGAATATCACATAGAACTTTTAAAATTTTATTTAAATTATAGGGAAAATCTAAATTTTAATCTAATAATAGCTGATAATTCTAATAAATCTAATGATTTAATCCTTAAAATAATAGAATTAGTTGAACAAAAAAATGAGATAAAAGTATTTCAATTAATTAACTTAGCGAAATTTTATAAATTATATTTAAATAAAAATATAAATGATGAAAATGCAATCCGTGAAATTTTAGATTTAATTAATTGTTATACAAAAGAAATTTATACTTTTTCAAATTTAGATAAAGCAGATGATTTATTAGCTAGTGATATCAATTTTACAAATATGTTTAAAATAGCAAAATATCCATCTATAGTTATGATCAATGAAAAAAATAAAGGATTAAAAATTTCTGATAACCATAGTTATAAAAAATATATAAATGCAATCAACAAATTAATTATTGATAGTATAGCCTTAATTCCTCAAACAATACCAAATTTTAATGAATTAATAGAAGATGTTTTACTAATATCACAAGATGAAGTAGAATTTTTATACAATATTAAAATAGAAAATTTTAATAATTATATTAAAGAAAAATTATCTAAACAAAATTATATGCTTTTTACAATAAAAAACAAAAACTTTGTTCTTTTAAAAAATTGCAAAAATCATAATAATTAAATACTTAGTTTTTTATACTATTAAAATAATTTACTATTTTACAATATATTTTCTTATGTAATTATTCATTTGTTTTTGATTTTTTATAATAAAAACTTTATGATGATATTGTAGTTTTAATTTATAAAATCTTTTACGTATTATTTTGTTTCTTCCACGATATAAAATCCAACTTATAAATTCTTTATCTAATTTTTCAAAACAACCCTGAGTAATATCAGGGCGTGATTTACCTTTATATTTATTATAGCGATTTAAAACTCTAAAAAAACAATTAAAGCGATTAAATAAAAGAATTATAATTATATCAGATTCTTGCATTCTTTGACCAAAATATAATTTTGAATAATTTCCATCTATAATCCAAGAAGTATTTTCTTTTAAAAATTTTTCAACAATTATTTTTTCTTCTTCTTCATCTCTTTCTATCCAATTTGATAAAAAATGTACTGAATCGAGATGTAAAACATTAATATTAAAATGATTTCCAAGCGTCCTTGCTAAGCTAGATTTTCCTGAACCACTATAACCTACTATTGTTATTTTCATAAATTCTCCACCTTAAAGTTTACAACATAACCTTATAATACAAAAACCGCAATAAGCAATTAACTTTGCGGTTTATTTAATAATTTTAATCAAAACAAAAAATTAATTAATCTTTTTCTATTAAGACAGGATTTTTCTTTATTTTAACTTTTTCAATCACATTTTCATTAATTGTCATAATAGTAAAGTCTAAATTTTCATAACTAACAATTTTATTTACGTCTTCTTCTTCAGGCAATCTTTCTAATAAATAAATTATTAATCCCCCAATAGAATCATATGAATCATCAGTTGAAATCGGAATTTTTGAATTCAATAATCGATTAATATCTTGAATTGGGACATTTCCTTTTACAATAAAAGTGTCAGGAGCAATTTGCTTTAAATCTACTTCTTCATGCTCATCATATATATTACCAACAATCTCTTCAACAAGATCTTCCAAAGTAACAATACCTGAAAAACCACCAAACTCATCAATAATAATCGCTATGTGAGTATTTGTTGACTGCATTTCTTGAAATAAAACTGATGCTCTTTTTACATCTGTTGCAAACAAAGGTGCACGTAATAGTTTTCTTATATTAACATTTTCAAATCCAACTTTTCTTGCTTCACGATAAAAATCTTTATAATATAAAATTCCAATTACATTATCTATTTCACCTTCATAAACAGGTACTCGAGAAAAATTTGTTTCAATTAATTCATCAACAAAATCTTTTAAATCATCGTTGATGTCAATAGCAAAAACAAGCTTTCTTGGAGTCATAATATCAGAAGCATCATAATCATCAAGTGCAAATACACTATTTATCATTTTTTCTTCTCTTTCAGTTAAAACTCCACTAGCGTGTCCTGCCCTAATAATCCTTCGAATTTCATTTGTAGAAAATTCTTCATCGAATGTCTCTTTTTGATTACCAGTAATATATAATAATGCATTAGTAGAACCTGATAATAATTTAATAAATGGAATTAATATTTTCATCAAAACATATATAATTGGTGCAGAACGCAAAGCAATTTTTTCTTTGTTTTGCAAAGCTAATTTTTTAGGAAATAATTCCCCAACAACAAGAGTAAAATATGAAAGAATCAAAGTAATAACAATAACAGAAATTGTGTGTGCAGTATTATATGGTACATTAATTTTTTCTAATAAAGTAGCAAGTGGCCCTGCCATTCCTGTTGATGCTGATGCAGCTGAAAAGAATCCAGCAAAAGTAATACCAATTTGAATTGTTGATAAAAACTTTGACTCATCTTCCATAACTTTTAATAATTTTTTTGCTTTCTTGCTTCCATTTTCAGCAAGTTCTATAATATTTAATTTATTGACTGAAACTATTGCCATTTCTGCAGAAGCAAAAAATGCATTAACAGAAACTAAACCCAATAATAACAGTAACTGGAGCGGAATGCTCATAATTGTTTATTTCTCCTTATATTGTAGATAATTATACACTATTTTCAATTAATTTGCAACTATTCTGTACGAAGTGCTTCAACTGGATCTCTTAAAGCTGCAAGTCTTGAAGGTATTAAACCAGAAATAAATGTTAAAAACATACTTATTATTATTAAAAATATCCCATGCATTATACTTAGATTTGCTATATTAGGAATATCAACTAATCTATACAATAATGCACTTATAGGAATGCTTGCAAGTCCAGCAATTACAACACCAAATGTCCCAGCTAATAACCCAATAATTATTGTTTCAGCATTAAAAACACGCGAAATATCTTTTTTTCTTGCACCAATACTGCGTAGTATCCCTATTTCCTTAGTTCTTTCTAAGACAGATATATATGTAATTATTCCAATCATTATCGATGACACTACTAAAGAAATTGCTGTAAAAGCAATTAAGACATAACTAATACTATTAACTAAAGTGTTTAATGAGGAAACCATTACATCCATAACATCTGTATAATAAATCCCTGCTTTTTTAGCTTCTAAATCTGCAGCATTTTTTTGCGCATCAGTAGCTTCTTCAGGATCAATTCCTAATTCACTAAAGTAGGCTGCTCTTGCCTCTTCTTCTTTATTCATATTATATTCATCAAGATAATCTTTTATATATTCTTTATTTACAAAATCTACAGGATAGATATTAACTTGATTAGGAATACTAACTCCACCTAATTCTGCTTTAACATTATAAACTTGTTGTTCAACAGTTAAAGTTGTAGATGGTGTAAATGATTCACCCGTATAAGGATTAATACCTTCATTATTTTGATTATTCAACCAATTAATTATTTCAGAATTTAATGAATTACTTATTATATACTCAGTTAATTCTTTTGTGTAACCAATTGTTGATGAAACAGAACCTATTGTAGTATCTTCATTTACTCTTGCAATACCTACAATTTCAAGATCGATATAATCTTCTTCAGAAAGATTATTATAAATAGAACTTGGAAGAATTGTTACATCTGATCCCATACTACTACTATTTTTAATAAACTTATTATTTTCTGAATCATAGCTATAAAGACCATCATTTAAAACAAGACGATATGTTCTCCCAATTACATCTTCAAAAGAAATATTTTCTTTAGATTCTAATCCTAATGCTTGCAAATAAAAATCAGGAACCCTATTATATTTATCAATAATTAATAAAACTTCATTCTTATTTGAAGGAATATTCCCAAAAGTATCATATTGGCTATTAAAAAACGACATTTTATCATCATCTTTACCATATACTATTTCACTAAACAAATTAGAAGGAATTCTTGGATAATAATTAATATTATTAAATTCAATTTCATAAAATATATTTAATGAAAAAGGGTATTCATAGGAAATGGCATCATACCATAAAGGATCTAATCCATTTAATAAAACCTCATCTATATATTCTTCAGTAATTTCATTTGAAATAGTTCCCTCCGCCAATATTCCTGATAAGTTTTGAGGATATATAACATTTTCATCAGGAAACTCTTCCAAATTTTCCATCCTTCTATTCATAAATTTAGAGAAATCTAGTCCTTCTTCTGAAATTGAAAGAGGATATGAAGCCAATGTATCTTTCTGAAGACTATCAACATAATTTTGAAAACCATTTGATAAACTTAAAACCAACGCAATACCAATTATGCCAATACTTCCAGCAAAAGCAATTAATATTGTTCTTCCTTTTTTGGTTAATAAATTTTTAAGCGACAATAAAAAAGCCGTAATAAATGACATAGATGTTTTACTAGACTTATAATCTACTCCATTTATAGAACTATTAATTTCTTTTTCTGAGTCATATGGCTTTGTATCATCAACTTTTTCACCATCTAATAACTGAACAACTCTTGTAGCATATTCTTGAGCAAGTTCAGCATTATGAGTGACCATAATTACTAATCTATCTTTAGATATATCTTTTAAGATATCCATAATTTGTATACTTGTTTCTGAATCTATTGCACCAGTTGGTTCATCAGCTAATAATATTTCTGGATCATTAACAATTGCTCTAGCAATTGCTACTCTTTGCATTTGTCCACCAGATAACTGATTAGGTCTTTTATTAATCTGATCTTGTAACCCAACTTTTTCTAAAGCTTCTATCGCTTTTACTTTTCTTTCAGTTTTATTAATCCCTGATAAAGTCAAAGCAAGTTCAACATTTTCAGAAACACTTAAATGATTAATTAAATTATAACTTTGAAAAACAAAACCAACAGAATGATTTCTATAACTATCCCAATCCCCATCATTAAAATCTTTTGTTGAACGATTATTAATAATTAAATCTCCAGAAGTATATTTATCTAATCCACCAATAATATTCAAAAGAGTAGTCTTACCGCAACCAGAAGGACCTAAAATAGCAACAAATTCACTCTTTCTAAATTCAAGACTAACATTTTTTACTGCTTTAACAATTCCCTCACCAACTTTATAATTTTTTACAATATTTTTTAACTTTAACATGCATATACCTTTCTCTTATAACTCATTTATATTATAATATATTTAATTATACCACAATTAATTTAAAAATATCTTAAGGGTGCCTTATGGAAATAAAAAATTACCAACAATTTATAAATATAAAAGACGATATATTTATTATCTTAGCAAAAACAAAAACATGTAATGTTTGTAATGCCATAGAACCTATAATATTAGACGTTCTAAATAATTATCCCCAAGTAAAATATTATAGTATTTTCATAGAAAATGTTCTAGAATATAGCGGTCAGCAACTTGTATTTACTGTGCCAACTTTAATAATATATAAAAACAAAAAAGAATATGCGAGGCTATCTCGCTTCATATTAAAAAATGAATTAGAAAGAATTCTTTCTTCATTATAAAAGTTCAGTTAATTACTGAACTTTTATTGTTTAATAAAAATTATTTAATACTAAAAACTCATTTACTTTAATCATAGGAATAGCATAAGCCGAAACAGAACCTTCAACACCTTCCTTAAAAGAACCCGCATAATTTATCCCAACAATTTCTAAATTACTGTTTATTAAAACACCACCACTTGAACCTCTATTTATTGGAGCATTGTGTAATATAACATCAAAATCAACATGAGATGTTGATTGCTCCAAATTACCATTTGTAAACCCTAATACTTTACCCATAGTAATAGTATTATCCTGGCCTTTAGGTTGACCAATAGCAATTACTAAGTCATCTTTTATTAAAGTAGTTAAATTTATGCTTAAAACATTTAATTGAACATCTGATTTTGTTATTTTTAATAATCCCAAGTCATATGCTGGCGAACTTGCAATCAAACTACCATTATACTCATTACCTAAATAATCTGTAATCTGATATCTAACTAAATTATAAGTATCATCTCTATTTACAACATGGTTATTTGTTAGTATAAAATAATTATTTTTATCTTCAGAAAATATTACTCCACTTCCCTGTCCACTAACTACTTCAGGAAAAGGAAATGAAGAAGCATATGAAGTTGTAACAATTTTTACATTACCTTTCATTGCGATATTTGAAACATCATTAACTAAACTATACACTTTATCAAGCTCTTCTTCTAAATTTATATTTTCAGTAACAGGATCATTAATTAATAAATTACATCCAGTTAATGAAAATAATAAAATAAGAATTATGAAAAATTTATAAAAAGTTTTTCTCATAAATTACTAGTTAAACAGACAATCTATAATATTTTCTACCGTTATATTATAAAAATATCCATCAACATCCTCCTTTTTTAATAAATTATATATTTCATCCCTAATAAATTTTTTTCCTCTTAAAACTTCTTCTAAATCAGAAGCATTTTTCTTGCCTAAAAAATCACCAAATATTTCTATCTGTTTAATTATTTCATTTTTAATTTCCATATTAAAAATGATATTCCCACCAATAAATCTTTTTTCTTTTGAAAATGAATATTTGGGATTCTTGCCAAAATTCCACTCCCAAGATTCATATTTTTCTTTCTTTAATTTGTTAATTAAATAATAATCCTCATCATTTAACTCTATAATAAATTTACTAATATCATTACTTTTTAAAATGAATTTTAGTAATCTATCCTTAAATTCATCAATAGAAATTTTATCTGGTAGATAAGGATAAATATTTGTAATAGCAGATCTATTTGATTTAATACTACTATCATTTACTTTATTTTTTGGAATTAAAAGTTTTTTTATTTCATTTAAATCAGAATTAAATAAAATTGTACCATGTTGAAACATTTTATTTTGATAAAAACTTTGAGCATTGCCAGATATTTTCATGTTATCTAATAAAATATCGTTTCTCCCAAAAAAATATGCATCAACTCCAAAAGAATTAATTGCATCTATTATTGGCTTAGTAAGTTTTTCATAATTATTTAAATTTTCACTAATATTTTTAGTTACAAAAGTGTAGTTTAAATTCCCTAAATCGTGATATACTGCTCCACCACCTGATGTTCTTCTGACAATATTAATATTTTTATTTTTAATATATTCATTATTGATTTCGCCAATTGTATTTTGATTTCTTCCAACAACAATTGTTGGAGAGTTTTGCCATAGTATAATTATATCTTCATCAATATCAACATTTTTCATTACATATTCTTCTAAAGCTAAATTATAATAAGGATTTAAAGAATTATTTATTATTGTTTTCATATTTAATCACCTAATTTATTTTAATTTAATTAAGTAAAAAATGCAATATATATACAAGTGCAATATTAAAAAAACACTAGAAAAAATCTAGTGTTTAAAAAATCATTTAACGTAGTACATAATTCCTATAATTCCTGGACCTGTATGTGTACCAATAGCTGGACCAATTTCTTTTGCCTTAATATTATCTAAATTAATTTTTTTAGAAATTACGGAAACAAAGTCATCAATTTTTTCAGGGCAATCAGAATGAGCAACATATATTGGTTTGCTGTAATCAATATCTTCATCAATCATATCAGAAATTTTCTGATAACCTTTTTTAAACCCTCTTGAAGTTGTCAAAGATTTAACTTCACCTTCATGAACATGTAAAATAGGCTTTATTCTAAAAAAATTAGCAACCGTATACTCCGCAGCTTTTAATCTGCCTCCCATTTTTAAATATTTTAAATCATCTACAACAGCCATTAAACGTATGTTTTTCTTAACGTCATTTAAATATTTACTAATGTCCTTTAATGATTTCCCAAGTTTAATTTGTTCTATAGCAATATCCACTAATGATCTAAATCCAACAATTGCATTTTTTGAATCGACTATTTCGATATTTTTTTCATCCACTTCTTGTTTAGCTATTAATGCAGAATTATATGTACCTGATAAATCACTTGATAAAGTAATACACAATACTTGATCTTTTTTATCTATAATCTTTTTAAAAACCTCAAAATATTCTTGGGGATTAATTTGAACTGTATGTGGTAATTTATCAACTACTCTTAATTTCTCATAAAACTCTACATTATTTAAATTAACACCCGGAATATATTCATGATCTCCAAAATACAATTTAATTGGAATAACTTCTACTCCTTCATATCCTAGTTCATTTTGTAAAATATCACTTCCTGAATCAATAACTATTTTTATACTCATTATTTTCCTCCTTATGCTTTGACAATCAAAGTATTTATTTACTATAACATAAACTAATTTTAATGTCAATTTATTTTGATAATCAAAAGAATTATAATCTATCTATGTTATAATTATTGATTTTATTGTCAATTTTTGATATATTATAAGTATATATAAGGAGAGATTATGGTAGATGACACAAAAAAACTTTTAAATGAAGTATTGGTAAAATTATTTAATAAAATTCTCTTCAACGAAGAAAAAAGTCTTTTGAAATTAATGAATAATGATATTTCGATTCATGATATACATATACTAGAAGCTATTTCTCTTGGAGAAGAAAAAGATGATGTTTCAGCTAATACTATTGCTAAATCTTTAAATATTACTGCAGGAACACTTACAACAGCAATTAAAAAATTAGAAAAAAAAGGTTATGTAATTAGAAGACAAGACGATATTGATAAAAGAAAAGTAAATTTAATTTTAACTAAAAAAGGCGAAAATGTTAATACTAAACATGAAAACTTTCATAAACAAATGGTTGATGAAATTATGAAAGATTTAAGTGTTAACGATGAAATGGTTTTACTTATAATGTTAGAAAAAATATTAAAATATTTTGAAATTAATTAGGAAAGGAATAAAAAATATGTACAAAAAAATTGATGAAGCTTCTACATATATTAAAAAATTATTACCTTCTATTCCCCAAATCGTTATTATTTTAGGGTCATGCTTTGGAGAACTTGTTGATGAACTATCAGATAGGCTGGATATTAAATATTCAGATATTCCAAATTTCCCAAAATCTTCTCTGTTAACAAATAAAAGAATATTACATTATGGAACATTAAGTGACAAAGAAATCCTAATTTTGAATGGAAGATACCATTATTATGAAGGATTATCAAGCGAAGAAATAGCTTTTCCTATTCGAGTATTTAAAAATTTAGGAATAAATACGATAATTATTACAACTGCAGCAGGAGGAATTAAAGACTACTTAGAAATCGGTGATTTAATGCTTGTAAAAGACCATATTTCTTTATTAGCGCCTCCAATATTAAGTGGTCCTAATTACGATAGATTTGGCCCAAGATTTCTTGATATGAGTTATACATATTCTAAAGAACTTCAAGTTATAACAAAAAAAGTTGCTAAAACAAATAATATTAATCTAAAAGAAGGAATATTTGCTTATTATCCTGGCCCAAATTATGAAACTCCAGCCGATATTAAAGCTTTACGCATTTTAGGAGCAGACGCTGTTAGCATGACTCTTGTGCCAGAGGCTACAATTGCAAAACATTGTTTTTTAGATATTCTAGCAATATGTTTAATTACCAATATAAATGCTTCTATCCTTTATAAACAACATCTTGATCACGATGAAATGTTAGAAGTATCACATGAAGCAAATAAAACATTTATTACTCTAATTAAAGGTGTTTTATCTGGTTTAAAATAAAATATATTTTTAAAGCAAAAACCCTTGCACAACTGTGCAAGGTTCTTTTATTTTATATAACATAATGTTATGAAATTAATAGTTTACTCAAACAATAAAAAATAAGCTTAAAACCATTTCTTCTTGTTCAGTAGTTAAATTATCAAAATCATATTCTGCCATTATATCAATTTGTTCAACAAAAGAATTAAATGAATTAATACCTTCAGCTTTTAACGTAGCAACGTCTTCTATTGTCATTTCTTGATTATCTAATATAATTTGTCTTGACATAATATTATCCATTAAAACCGTTATTGTGCTAGTAACTAAAGATTCACGTTCTTCAGTTAAAAATGCTGATAATTTAGTAATCAATATTTCACCAATTTCAATCATTTGTTCATTTGTTGGTCCTTCATCACTAGTAAAATCATGAATTGCAATTATAGATTCAACAACATTTTGATCATCCAAATAAGAAATAAAATCATTTTCTAAAGTAACAACATTATACATTAATGTAACCATATGAGGTAGTAATGCGTCAACTTCTACACTTGCATCAAAATTTCTTGATAATCCTAAACTTTCTTTTAATAGTAATTCCATTGGAATTTTAAAACCTGTAAACACTGTTTCAATATCTGCTTTTTCATAATCATTAAATGTTAATTTATTAAATGCAAATAGTTGATTTAAGTACTCAACAATATCATCTCCAGAAATTGGGTCTTCTTCATTACTCCAAAATCCATATATTGTTCCTAATAGTGGGAAAATAATGCCTTGATTATCAACAAAGAAATCAAATTCATCTTTTCCTTTTTCAGAAATCAAACTCATAGCAGTATCAAAATCATCAATATTATCAAAGAATCTTTCTACATAATCTGAATAATAAGTATAATCATCAGCACTTAACTCTTGTTCCATAACTTTTAAAACAACTTTTTCTGAAATAATATAAGCTTCAGTTTTAATTGCATCTTTATCAACATCAGGTAAAGCATCAATTAATTCTTTATTTGTTTCATAAAACTCATCTATATAATTCAAAATATAGTCAACTAGCTCAAAAGCACTTGTAGCAGGTGATACAACTTTCATTTCTACTTCTTCATTGTGTAATTTTTCAACAATTGCTTTAAATTCATTAACTGTAGTCGCATCAATGCTACCAAGGAACATCAACTGAACTGTCATTGCATTTATTGACATAATTGCTGACCCTTTAATTATACTATCCCAATCATTTTTTTCTAATTCTAAATACTCTCCAGAAATTATTCCAAAAATCGAATAGATATTTTCAAAATCTTGCGCTGATGGAATAACATCTGTTAACATTGCAACAACTTCATTTTTTAAAATAATAAACTCATCAGTATTAAATTCTTCACTTTCTTTCATTGCTTCAAAAGAATTTAAAAGGGTAACTTCAATACCATCATATAATTCAAACATAAAATTAATCGATGAACGAATACCATTAATAAATACTTGCTTTTCATCATCAAGTAAATCTTTCATCTTCATAAGCATTTCTAGATCATCTTCATTTAGATATTCTAATTCTTCTTCAATTTGTAAACTAAGTGTATACACCGCATAAGAATATAAAACATATGTTAATTGATCAACTGTAATATCCATGTTTCTAAAAGTATCAATTTTAGTTTTTAATAAAGTCATTGAACCTTCTTGATCCATGTCTATCTCATCTATATCATCAATAGTTTCTTTCATTGAATCAATATCAGTTCCAGACATGCCTGCGGCAGTCAAAGAAACAGAAAGATTTTCCATAGATTTAGATGTTGATTGATAATTTTCATAATCCCATTCATATTCAAAATCTTCTTTTGCCATATTAGGTTCAAATGATTCGTTAGATAACTTAAGCAACCTAATATAAACCTCATTTCTTACAGTAGATCTATCTACTGTATAAGCAACACTATTAGATTGTTCAATTGATTCAATTTCTCTATTAATTGATTTAACAAAAATTTCATAATCTCCATCTTCCATATAAATACCATCTAAACTAAATGTTGTAGTATCAACAAAATACTCTTCATTATTGACAACAACAATATACCCTGTAGCATTTTTAGCCTTATCCCAACTTACATTATCTTCTAAAATAACTACATTTTTAGGAGCGTTAGGAACTTTCCCTTCAACTGGATCCTTGTCACAACCAATAAGTAAAAATGACATCACAAAAAATAAAACAATAGCTATAAATTTTTTATTCATACATAAGATCTCCCTTCAAAAAAATCTACTTATATATTATAGTATAAATTATAAATAAAATATTTGCAATAAAAATCACAAAAACTATATAAAAATACTAATATAATAACTAATTTTATTGCTCTATATCATTTAACACAACATTAATATTCAAATTTAAAGATAGTTTTATATAATACAAATAACTTAAAAAGAATACAATTGAGCTAATTATATATCCTATTATAAAATCACTAAATATTAATTTAATTTCCTGATAAACATTAAAAAATAATAAAATATATTTAACATTAAACATTATAACAAATACTGCAAAAGAGGAACAAATAATACAAACAAATGTAATTAATAAATATTGTAAGATTATATTCTTTCTTAAATTATTCTTACTACATCCCAAAATCTTTAATCTCGCAAAAATATTTTTATTACTTTCAAATAATAAAAGAGAATTGTTTATAATTGTGAATACAAAACAAAATACAAAAAATAAAGATAAAAAGCTTAAAAAAGTTCTTAAATTTTTACTATAAATATCTATTTCATTAATTAATTCTTCAAAATCTATTATATAATATAAATTTTTTGAATACTTATCAATTAATTCATTTTTTAATATATTTTTATTATTCGAATTAATAAAATAAGTATTATAATTTAAAATACTATATTCCTCCAAAAGAAATAAATTAGTTAATATTAAATCTTCATAGTTAGAACTAAAAAACCCAATAATTTTAAATGGTACTTCGCTATATGCTTCATTTAATGATAGTGTAATTTCATCACCAATACTAAAATTATATAGATATTGATACTCAATAGGAATAAAAACAACAGGATAATTACTATTATTAAATTCATTTATTTCTGAACCAATTATTTCAAAATCAAAAAAATAATTTATATTTTTTACAGATATCATTTGAGAAAATGAAACCTCTTTGTTCATAACAACATTATTATAAAGTATCCCCTTTTCATACACATCAACATTTGTACTATTGCTTAAATATAATTCTAAATCATCTTCTCTTATTATATTAGTAATTGCTAAATCTATGATAGTTTCATCATACAATTTTTCGACTCTTCTCTCATCAACTCTAGTTAATCCAACAAAAATAACAATGCTAGTAAAAGCTACTAACAATATAATTAAAATACTTTTACTAATATTATTTCTATTTACATCATCTACAAAAATTAATCCAAATAGAGATCTCTTCTTCAATATTGCTGCAACCAAACTAATTATTATTTTTGCTGAAAAAATACCAATAATAATAATTAAAATATAATTAATTACTCCTTTATATTTAAGCAAATTATTTTCTTTCAATAATACATTACTTAAAATAAACAAAATAATTGCAACACAAAATATTAAATATTTAATAAAGGATGATGATTTATATTTGCTAACTCTAATGATTTTATTAATATTTAATTTCTTTACTTTTAAATAACTAAATAAAATAACAAAACCATATAAAATAATTAAAGAAATCAAAGTATATACTAAATTCAAAAAATTAATTTCAAACACATAATTAGAACCTATATAGTCAAGTCCAATTCCCATTAAAACCATGCACAATATTGGTCCAATAATAATTGCTGTAAATAAATAAAAAAATATTTCAAATAAAATAGTAATTATAAAATCTTTTTCTTTTCCTCCCAATGTTTTAATAATACCTAATTGTTTTAATCTATCATTAAAAATAACAATCAAAGAAGAATAAACTACAAACAGTATACTAATAAGAACCATTAATATTCCTACTGAAAAATAAGCAGTATTTCTATTTACTAATACGTTTATTTCTTCTTTATTAATAGATTCAGCAATATTTAAGTCTTGATACTCTTTTATATCTTGCAAACTATTTATAACATCGCTTATTAAAATATTCTCATTTAAATAAAGATATGCCCCATTACAAAGATTATTAAAAAAATAGGAATTTAAGTTTTCTAATTGTGGATAAATGGAAACTAAAATATTCTTTATATTGCTATTTTTGTCTAGGAAAATAGTACTTCCCTTTAATAATCCTCCATCTTCAACTATTCCTGCAATTTTATAGTTTAATTTTTCAGATCCCATTTGTAAAAAAATGCTGTCATCAACTGCTAAGCATTTTTGTTTAGCAAAAGATTTTGTTATTAATATTTCATTACTTTCTAGTAAATTATATGCATACTCACTAAAATTACCAGTCTTCTTAAAAGAGTCTAAATCAGACATAATAATATCTACATAAGAAAAATTATCATCAATATATGAAAGTGAAGAAAACTTAAAATAATTAACAATATGATTATAATATTCTTTATTGAAGTTTTCATTTAAACTTCTTACAGAAAAATATCTAGCTCCATAATTATCATCTATCGAAATAAAAATATCGCTATTACCTTTATCTTCTTTTAAAGATGACTCAAAAAAACCACAAAAAAATGTATTTAGAGAAAAAACTAAGAAAAATAAAATCACAATTATTGTTGAAGAAAAAAACAAAATAAAAGCTCTAAGTTTAGAAGAAAATATATTCCTAATACTTATTTTAAATAAAAAACTTAATTTATTAATAAAGTTTTTCATCACTTAAAATCTTTCCATCAAATAATTCAATAACCCTAGTGCCAAATTTAATTAAATCAACATTGTGAGTAACCATTATTATTGTTTTCCCTAATTTTTTATTTAAATCTTTAAAGATTTCCATTACTTCTATACCATTTTTATTATCTAAATTACCCGTTGGTTCATCAGCAAAAATAATTTCTGGATCATTTACTAAAGCTCTTGCAATTGCAACTCTTTGTTGCATCCCTCCACTTAATTGATTAGGATAATAATCTTTATATTCTAACATTTTTACTTGTTCTAAACATTTATTAATATTATCTAATTTATTATTTCCTAAAATAACAGCTAGTTTAACATTATCATAAACATTTAAATTAGGAATTAAGTTATAGGATTGAAAAACAAATCCAATTTTCTTTTGTCTTATAATAGACATTTCTTTATCAGAATATGTATTTAATTCTTTATCAAATAGTAAAATACTTCCTGAGGAATAATCTTCAATTCCACTTAAAACATAAAGCAATGTGCTTTTTCCACTTCCAGAAGGACCCACTACAAAGACAAACTCATTTTTTTTAATGCTAAATGTAATATTCTTCAAAATAATATTAATATTTTTTTTAATACTATAAGTTTTAGTTATTTTATCTGCTTTTATTATAATCATGTGATCTACCTCAATTAATATTTTAACATAAACTAATCTAAATTTACTATAAGAAATGAATAAACTATAAATAAAAAGGCCTGTTTTTACAGGTCTTAATTTATTTAATAATATTTTCAGGAATATGAAAATAATATCCTTGATATACAAAACAATCTACAGAATACAAATAATCAACCATTTCTTTAGTCTCAACACCTTCAGCTACAATTCGTTTATTATCAATTGAAGCTATTTGAAGAACCATTTCAATGATTTTTTGGTTTTTAATCTGATTAAAATTTTGAATAAATTTTCCATCAATTTTTAAAACTTCATAATCTATATTGTCTAAAATACTTAGTGAAGAATATGAACTACCGAAATCATCAATAGCAATTTTAAATCCATTTTCTCTATATAGATTAATTACGTAATTGCATTTTTCTAAATTATAAACAAAAGTTTCTTCTGATACTTCAATATATATTTTATCAGAAGTAAGATTATATAATTTTAATTTGTCTTTTATAAAATTTATAGTATTGATATCTAAAAATATACTTGGTGATAAATTAATTGAAAGTTTTGTGTTTTTATATTCTTCTAATTTGATTAATTCGCTATACTTTCTTAAACTCTCAGAAATAAGTAAATTTTCTAACAAACTAATAATTTTTGCCTCAATAGCAATTTTTAAAAATACAAGAGGAGGAACAAATGTTCCATCACTTTTCTTCCATCTTGCTAAAGCTTCAACCATAACCACTTCATTATTTCTTATATCAATAACCTTCTGAAAATAAACAGTAATATCTTTATTAATAATTGCTTCTTTTAATAAAGCAATAGTCTTTATATTATCTTCTTTTTTCTCCTTTAACCCAGGAAAATAATGAAAAGGCTCAACCCCTTTATTTTCAATTGACATTTTCATTGCTAGATTAGACAAAAAAACCAATTCTTTAATATCTTTAGTATCATCGGGATAAATTGCATACCCTATATTTTTACGTATATTTAAACTATGATTTCCAAATCCATATGTTTTACCACTAGAATTTTTAAGAAAATTTAAAGTTTTTTGTACATCCTCCTCAGTTGGATCTTCAAGTAAAATAACAAAATGGTCTGTAAAATATCTAGATATAACTACATTTTCCTTTAAATTATCCTTTAACTCATTAGCCATAACAACTAAAATATTATCACTAAAGGCCATTGGATAATAACTATTAATCCATGAAAAATCAACAATATCTATATAAAAACAAATTAATCTTTTTGAATTGACAAAATCGCTTAATCTACGATGTAATCCTCTATTATTATATAAATCAGTTAACGAATCATGGAATATTCTATACTCCTGTTCTTTTTCTTGATTTTTAAAATTCGTAATATCATCAAAAATTATAATAGCTTTATTATCATCACTTTTATAACCAACAAGCCTATACCAAGATTTATTGAGAGAATGATATAATTCATATTCTCTTTTTATGTTTTGTTTAATAATTTGTCCAAACATTTCACAAAGAACTTCATAGTTATCTGGAAAAATACTTCTATAAATTTTATTTAAATATATGCTTTTATCTAGTTTAAATTCATTTTCAGAAGCTTTATTTGCATAAATAATATTAAATTTTTTTTCTTCTTCGTTTATTAACTCTAATTCAAGAATACCTATATTTAATTTATCTAAAATTATAGCTTTTGATTTATCAGCTTGTTCAATTTTACTAAATGCTTTTTGTAAACTTGTAGTATCAACTCCTAAAAATATAATTTCATTATCTTTTTTAATTCTATTTTTAAAAGTCACATAGCCAAAATCTTTTTCTCCACTTTTTAGAAATCTAATAATAATTGCACTATCTAATTTAGGGTTTACTTCTAAAAAATTATTAAACATTAACCGATCATCTTCATAAATATAATTTAAAAAATCAATTTTATCTATAGTACTATTGGAAAAAGGTAAATTCCATTTATTTTCATATTCTTTGGAAAATTGAACTTTTATACTGTCTTTTTCAAAATTATATACAATTAAGATTGCTTCATTTTTTTCAAAAGAAAGTTGTCTAATAATATGATTGTTTAAATTATAATTATAATGTTTAAAAATTCCAATCACTAAAACAAGACTTATAATAAATACCGCTGCTTGAAAAACAATATTTAACCAAGTAATAGATTCAATTCCCAATGGAATTAAACTAAATTTAATTATTATTATTTCAGCTACAGATAAAATAAAAATTGAAAGAGATGAAAATAATACAAATTTATTATTAATAAAAAGTGAATATATAAATAATATTAAGGAAAATAGTGCCAAACTAAATAAAATTGATAATTCATATAATTCAACAATATTTAAATTTGATAAAAGCAAAATTATAACAATAAAGTATATTATACAAATCAATAAAAACAGTAAAATTAATTTTAAATTTTGAAATTTATTTTTCATTTATTAGTAAGTCCCCTTCAATTAGTAAAATGTAACATTATAATTTTTTAGTCTAATAAACTTTAATTAAGTAAGTTTTATTATTTATATAATTATTTCTTAATACTTCTTGTTGAAAAAAAAGTTTTAATATTTAAATCATGCAATCTACCCTCACCATTTGTATCTTCATACAAATCAGTTATAACAAATCCGGCTTTTAACTGACCACCTATTTGTTCCTCTAATGTATGTGAAAATTGAATTCCCCAATCATTATTTAAACATTTATCATATAAAGTTTTATTAGTCAAAGGATCAAATGGCATTTTATTAACAATTTTTTCTTCATCTTCATCAACAATATAATTAATTCCATTATCTAACCCAGCAAGTAAAACTCCGCCTTTTTTTAATATTCGATAACATTCACTAAATATGAAATTAACATCTTTTACATAACAATTAGAAACTGGATGAAATATTAAATCAAACTCTTCTTCTTTAAAAGGGAGTGGTTTAGTCATATCACCTCTAATTATATTTATTTCATAATTTTCTCTTCTAGCTACTATTTCTTCACTTTCTAATTGCTTTTTAGAATAATCAAAAACACAACATTCTGCACCAAGTGCTGCAAATATCGGCATTTGCTGACCTCCACCAGATGCAAGTCCTAAAACTTTTTTACCTTTTAAATCTCCAAACCATCTATGAGGAACAGGAACTGTTGGAGTAAGAACCACATTCCATTTACCTTTTTTTGCATTAATAAATTGCTCATGAGTGATAGGTTTCCCCCATTCCCATCCATCATCACACCATTTATCAATAACTTTTGAATTTATATCTTGGTAATTATCCATATAATGCTCCTATATCTTATAATTATTTGCAAACCTCATTTTCCATTTTACTATAAAATTATTTAAAAATAAAGGATGAATTTACTTATTTATATTTCTATATAAAAACACTCTAAATAGAGTCTACTATTTAAATAGCTTATTTAAAGTGTATTTTTAAAACTTCTAAAATATTTATTTAACTTCAATAAAAACTAATTCATTAACATCTTTTAAATCATGAAATAATTCTAGTAATAAATCCGCATACTCACCTAAATTATTGATCAAATCCTGTTGATTATTTATAATTATTTTTATTTCTTCTTCTACTGAAGATAGAACTTCCCATAAGGCATCAAGATTATTTCCATAAAATTCATCACAATTAATTTGATCTTTTAATGTTAAATATAGTGTTTTCTTATTAATTATTTTCTTTCCATCTAATAAGATGTCCATTCTTTTGTCTCCTTATTATATAATACAAAGCTTTCATAATGATCACTTGTATAAAATATTAATCCATCATTCGAATATACTATTCGTTCTGCACCTCTACTTTGTGACCCCTGATAATTAATATCCGCTTCAATAAAAGTTCTTCCTGTTTTGATCGGTAATAATTTTTCTCTGTTGTAAAAAATATCGCCCCCAACGCTTGCTAAATTTTCTGATGTCCAAATATTTGAAATATGACCATCAACTTGTGATTTTGTAAGATAATTACTTGGCAGTTTATTAAACGTTGCAATATATAATGCTACATCATCCTTTGAAATATATAAACCATCTTCATCAATATCAATTTCTTCATTTTTATCTTTATCTTCTTCCTCTTCATTTATAGGTGGATTATTCGGCAAATTTGGATTAATGTTTAAATCTTTACACCCTGTTACTCCAACTAATAACAATAATAAAAATAAGATTGAATAAATAATCTTCTTCATGTTTTCACCTTCCTGTTATATAAATTTATAATATATTTAAATATTCATTACACTATATTGTATCATAAAATTAAATATAATCATATGATTACCTATAGATGTTATTTTACTTATACCATAATAAATCATTAACACTTCATTTATATATTATACAATATTATCTCATTCTATTTTTAAAAATCCTAACAATCAACCAATCTATTTATTTAAAATTTAAAAAAACATTATTTTTTGCTACTTTATTAACAAAAATCTATTGCTTTATCATAATTTATCTAACTATTTATTTTTGAAATTATTATATAATTTGATAATATTAATTTATTTATAAATATTTAAAATTTTTCAATATATAATTAATACTTAGAAAATAATAACTATATTATGATATTAAAAAAGATTGTATTTTTAAAAAATACAATCTTATATATTTATTAGCCAAGTTTATCTGCAATAATCTTTGTTGCTTTTTTAGGCATTAATCGATACAAAAAATCCATCATTTTTGCATCTTTTCCAGCACAAACACGGAATTTCTTTTTTTGAATTCCTTGAACAATAATTTCAGCAGCTTTTTCTGGTGTTAATAATTTGTATGCTTTTTGTTTTTTTCCATCATCTTTTTCAACACGAGTTCCTTCAGCTCCAGAATTTTTCATAATATCAGTTCCTACTCCACCAGGAAAAATAACAGTTACTCCAACATTTGTATCTTTCAATTCAGAATATAATGCTTCTGTCATCAATTTAACAGCTGCTTTTGATGCTCCATATATTGATTGACCAGGCACAGGTAAAAAACCTCCCATACTTGAAACATTAGCTATATGAGCTTCAGGTCTTTTTAATAAATATGATAAAAAAGATTTAACCATATAAAGTGTACCAAAAAAATTAACATCCATAACAAAATTGACTTTGTCATAGCCCAAATCATTAATATTAATAAAAGGCTGAATAACTCCTGCATTGTTGATTATTCCATCAACAGCACCATGTATAGAAATAACTTTTTCAGGTAAAGCTTCAACCGCAACTTTATTAGTGATATCAACAACATGTAAAGATAAATATTTTTTCTTATCACCAGCAAGTTTTTCTGTTTCTTTTAGATTTTTCTCATTAATATCAACTGCAGCAACACTAGCACCTTTTTCTAAAAGATTAAGCACTAAAGAACGCCCAATCCCATTACCCCCTCCAGTAACGACCAATACTTTTTTGTTTACTAACATATTTTTCCCTCCCTCGTTAATAATTACAATATGAATATATCACAATGATTCTAAAAAAACAATAATACTTTCTTTGGAATCGTTTTATAGTAATATGATATTGTTTTCAAACTAAATTTTTATTCAACATAATACTTATTATGTTTTTAAGCACTTAATGATTAAATTTAAAACAAATTAATTATTTTATCTATTTAAATTAAAAAAGACGTTAATAATCACACGTCTTAAATAGTTAATTTCCAAAAATTTTCATTGATATACAATTAAAAAGCAGAATATTTTTAAATATTATTATAGTTATTATAATAGTTGTAAATTCTATAAATAATTTAAAATATCGCTATTATTAATTAATACCGAAAAAAATGGCAGGGCTAAAGGGATTCGAACCCCTGAATAGTTGGTTCAGAGCCAACTGCCTTACCGCTTGGCTATAGCCCTATCTAGTTTTATATATTATATAATAATTAATCAATATTTTCTATATATATTTACTAAATATAAAATTAAAAAACCAGCTGATAGCTGGTTTTTAAAAAATTAATTATTCTTGATCATATTCGTTTGGCAATAATATTGTTTCTAATATTTTTCTTGTTTCTAAATCAAAACTTAATATTTGTGAATATGATAAAGTATAAATAACATTATCTATATAAATACCTCTATCAATTCCTGAATAATATGATGTTGGTTCTTGATCAATAATTATTGGTTTACTAATTATTTCTTCTGTTTTTTCAGAATTAAAATCTATATAGAAAACATAATATTCACTAATGTAAGTCCATGATCCATATTCATAAATATCATCAGTTGAAGTATTATATGTCCATCCAGTTATTGGAAAAGCAATTATTCCTTTTTCTGGAGATATCATTAATGCTTTTGGATTGTAACTAGCTTCACTATAAAAATAAGAATTAGTACCCCCTATTTGACCATAAAGCATCGTATAGGTATCTAGAATTGTTGAATCATCAGTATCATAAGCACTAATTTTTAGACCATTAGTAAATCCTTCTTCATCTGCACTAAATCCAAAACCAACTAAGCCTTTTTCACCCCATTTATGAAGATAAGTATTAAACCCAAGTTCTTCTATATCAGAAACAAAAACAGGATTTGTTGGAACACTTAAATCAATAGTGTATAAAGGATCAATTTGTTTAAATGTAACAACATAAACAACATCTTCATTAAATCTTACAGACTTAACACTTTCTCCTTCTTTTCCAAGGTTTTCAGTAATTGATCCTACTACCTCTAACTCTTTAGTATCATTGTTAACTTGCAATACAAATAATCTATTTTTAATATTACCCCAAGTTGTTGTCACAACTCTAAAATAATCATTATATTCATCCATCCAGTATTGATCTGAAATATATCCCTTAACTCTACCAGCTGCAACATATTTAGCCTCAGCATTTTCAATATCAATTTCATATTTCACAATATGTGTATAATTTATATATTCATTTGTCTTAGAATTGTAATCATAAAAATTATTTACTGTATAAATAGAATTATATGAAGCGTATATAAAATTAACACCACCTAAATAACCTTCAGATTTAACTTCATAAGTATTTAGATTAATTCCTGTAATTACAGTCATATTATAAATCGGCATATTAGAAAAATAATAAATATTATTATAATCTAAAGCATAAGTTTCTTCATTACCATTTTTATATTCACTAAAAACTGGTGCTATTGATTCATCTTGGATCGATTTATTAGAAACTAAAAACAAAGAATCTTCAATTAATCTATGTTGATAAAAATTTGTATCTGTTTCTAAAGAATAATCAAGTTCTAGAGTTTCTCTATTATATATATATACTGCTCCAGTATAAGAATAGTATCCCCATATGTGACAATCTTGTGCTTCTTTAAAATCATATGGTCGATAATTATAAGTATATCCAATAACAATTAACTGAGTTTCTGTTAAATAAAGTGAATCAGTATAAAGATTATCTAAATCAAGCTCTTCTTTTACAGTAATTTTATGATCTAAAGATATATCAAATATTCTTATTTTATTCGTATATCTTGTAGCATAATAAATACTATTACCGTCAGTTTTTACAATATCTGCTTCATCTACACCTTCTACTTGTACATTTGTTCCTATATAATCTCTTTCAGCTGTAGTATCTTCTTTTTCTCCCATACTAGCCTCTGGAGTCATATTATCTAATTCACCTCTATAATTATCTTGAAAATTTTCATTTGCAGTTTTAATTACTTCATTTAATTTGTTTTCACTTTCAACAGCTTGAACAGTATATTCTGATTCATAATCTATTGGAGTTGGTGCAACTATAACCATAGATGCACTAACAATAGCTAGTACAAATCCACTTACAACTAAACCATATAATCTTTTTGCAAAAAAATTATTTTTATCTTTATTAACAAAAATATTATGCTTCTTTTGAAACTTCTCCAATCTCTTATTCCATATAATATCAAAAAATAAACGAATAACAAAAAACAAGACTAAACTAATACTAACCCCTAATATAATCCACTTTTCTGCTGTCATATTATCCACCCTTTCTTTAAATGCCAAGTGCATTCTTAAATTTTTTTACGAAGGAACGCGACACTTCCAAATGAACCCCATTTATTAGTTCCAAATCTAACTTTGCATTAATTGTAGTTTTTATATATTTAATTTTACTTACACTAACAATAAATGATTTACCTATTCTTACAAAGTAATAAGGTTTTAAGATTTCTTCTAATTGATAAAGTGGTTGTTTAATCATATAATGTTCATTTCCAATTAAATGAACCTGAATATCATCTTTAAAAGATTCTAAAAATAATATTCTACTAACATTTAATTGTACCCAACCATCTATAGTTTGAAACATTACCTTAGAATTCTTTAAAGCCAAATATTCCAAAATTGGCTTTAACTTTTCAAAATTATTATCATCTAAAATAATACCTACTTTATCACTTGGTATTTCACATGGATCATTTGTTAAGACAATATTGTAATCTTTTAATAATTTTGAACGAATTTCTTCAAAATCATCAAGATTCCAGATAATCTTAAACATAAAGATTCCTCCTATCTATATTATAATATTATCTATATTTATAAAAAAGGGTTTCAAGATAACTTACATTATATAGCGATATAATGCAGTAAAATTTCTTATATAAATTATTATATCACATTTTAAAAATACATATTTAAAAAAATAAAATAAAAAGCCTTATTAAGGCTATTTATTTAAAACTACATTATTTTTAACTTGCTAGCAATAGCTTTTAATACATTTTCTAATTCTATATTAAAGCTTATGTTTAACTTCTTAATTTCCTCAATATTTCTGCTTTCTAAAGCATTTTGAAATTGATTACAAATATTAAGTAAAAGCGTTGCTCCAATACTTCCTGATGATGATTTCATTTTATGAATTAAATCTCTTGCCTCATTATAAGACTTATTATCTAAGAAATCTTTAATAAGAGAAATATTAATTTTATTATCCTCATAAAATTGCAATAATACTTTATTATAAAGCTTAATATCTTCACCCATATACTTTAATCCTAAAGAAAAATCTATCGAAGAATTATTTATTTGTTCACAATCATCATCCTGTTTAATTATTTGATATACTAAAGAAACTAATTTTTCAGGCTCAAATGGCTTACTTATACTATAATTCATACCATTTTCTCTACATTTAGAGATAACACCAGGTATAACATCAGCGGTCATTGCAATTATTTCATATTTATAACCTATTTTATAAATTTCTCTTGCTGTTTCATAGCCATCCATATTAGGCATATGCAGATCCATTAAAATAATTTTAATTTCTTCATTATGTTTTTTATACACTTTTAAAGCTGATATTCCATCTTCAGCAATATAAACATCATATCCAGCATCTCTTAATATTGTACTTACAATTATTTGGTTACTTAAATTATCATCTACAACTAAAATTGAATTTTTATCACTACACAATAAATGAGAAATCTTTTTATCATATTTATGATTATTTTTATTACTAAATAAATTATTTATTACATTATATAATAAAGCTCTAATAATTGGTTTATTTATAGCATAATGTATAATTCCTTTATTGAAATCAATATTCAATTCTTGTTTGAAAGTCGGAATAAGCAATATAATTCTAAGATTAACATTTTTAATTAATAACTCTCTTAATTTAGACCCTAATTTCTCATAATACTGTGAAGCTGTATTATAATCAATAAATAAAAAATTAATTTTATCATCATAAAAAAAATCATTTTCAACAAAATTTAACGGATCAACTATTTTAGACTTAATATCTACTGCTTCTAAATAACCGTTAGTAATATTATTTTCAATATTATTATCACCTATTAATAAAGCTTTATATTTATTTTTCTTAATTAAATTTAATTTAGATTGATTTTCTTCTTCCTTCTTTAAATCTATCATAAATTTAATTGTTACAATAAATGAAGTACCTTCATTTTCTTTACTTTCAACAGAAATAGTTCCACCCATCATATCTACTAATTCTTTTACAATTGATAATCCTAAACCCGTTCCGCCAAATCTCCTAGTAATACTAGAATCTGCTTGGATAAATGGAACAAAAAGTGCTTTGATTTGGCTTTCAGTCATGCCTATCCCAGTATCAGAAATAATAAATTTTAATTCTTGAATATCATTTTCTATTCCTAGATTTTCTATTTCTAAATTAACAGAAGTTTCATTACAAAATTTAATAGCATTATTTAATAAATTAATTAAAATTTGTTCTAAACGATATTGATCACCTATATACCAATTAGACAGAGTCGTATCTTCTTTGTAAATAAACCGAATACCCTTTTCATCTATTTCAAAAGTTATAATTTGTAACACATTATTAATTACATTATTTAAACAAAAACTTTCTTTTTCTAATTCAACTTTGCCGGAAGTAAATTTTGAATAATCCAAAATATCATTAACTATATTAAGCATTGTTACTGAAGCCTGTGATATTCTTTCTGAATACATACTTTGCTTCATATTTAATCCAGAATTTTGTAGCAAATATGACATTCCACTAATTGCATGAATTGGAGTTCTTAATTCATGAGACATTCTTGCTAAAAATATTTGTTTTACATTATTTGCATTTTCTAATTCTTGTTGAGCTTCTTTTTTCTTTTTAATTTCTTTTCTTAATTTAGAAATCCAAAACATAGAAACAATAAATATTACAATAAACAAAGAAACAATTATTAACAAAATAAATAACCAAGGCCCAACTGGCACATCAACACTATAAGTAATCCATTTTTCATGAATTGCTTTCTTTTCTTCAATTGTAATATTATTCAATGCTTTATTAATTATCGAAAGCAATACTGGTTCATCTTTACTTACAGCAAAATGTATACCATTTTTATCTAAAGATTCAATAGCAATCATTCTTAAATTAGTAAATCCTTTAGTAGTAATAAAATGACTTACTGTTGCAAGACTTGCTAAAAAGGCCACTTCATTACCAGTAGCAACTTTAGAAAGAGCAACATCAGTATCATCATATAAACTTAAATTAATTTCAGGATAATTAAATAAAAAACTGTGATGAGAACTACTTCGTTGAACAGCAACTGTTAAATGTTTCAGATCCTCAAAATCTTTTATTGTTGTGTTATCTTGAGAAATAACAATTACTCTAGTAAGTTCATAATAAGCATCACTAAAGTTAAAATACTGTTCTCGCTCATCTGTTTTAGAAACAGTTGGTAAGACAAGAATTTCACCTTCAATTGCTTTTTGATAGACCTCTTGCCAAGTTAATCCTTGCATTATTTCAAATTTTAATCCTGTTTTATTTTCAATAATTTCTAAATAATCAGGACCAATACCTAATAAATTTCCTTCATCATCAATAAATTCATATGGAACAAAAGCAGGATCAACCCCAGTTTTAATTGTCTCATGATTACTGATATATTCAATTTCTTCGTTTGTAAAAACTAAATTTTCACTATTGCCAAGAACATTAACAATAGAAAAATTAAAAATAAAAAATAAAATTATAAAAAATTTTTTCATATACCCCTTAGTGGTTTTTAACAATCTCATACATTTGATCTTTTACTTCCAAAAATGCTTTTCCAATAATGGGATCAAAATGAGTACCAATACTTTTCTTAATAATTTTTATTGCTTCAGCAAAACTGAAAGCTTTTCTATAAACTCGATGACTAACAAGTGCATCAAACACATCTATTATTGCCATTAATCTTCCAGAAAGTGGAATTTCATTTCCTTTTAAACCTTTAGGATAACCTGTTCCGTCATATTTTTCATGATGTGAACCAATAACATCTAAAGCAATTTTAATAAAAGAAGGAACACTTTCTAAATTCTCTAATTCTAACTGTAGAGCTTCAACACCATAATCAACATGTTTTTTCATAATAAAAAATTCTTCATCAGTTAATTTTCCAGGTTTTAATAAAATTGAATCTGGAATTCCAATTTTGCCAATATCATGTAAAACTGTAGTATTAACTAATTTATCAGTAAAATCATCAGTCAATTCAGCTTCAAAAAAAGGATTATTTCTTAAATGATTTAATAAAACTTCCATCATTTTTCTAGTTCTTGCAGTATGCTTATAAGTTTCAGAGTTTCTTTTTTCTAATAAATGAACTAAGGCATTAATAGTAATCAATTTGGATTTTAATAATTCTTCAGTTTTTTCATGAACTAATCGGTCAAGCACATAATTTTGCTTTTCCATTTTTTCTTGAGCTTCTTTTAAAGATAATAAAATATCAATTCTAATTCTTAATGACTTAATATTTATTGGTTTTCTAACATAATCAGCTGCACCAAGTTCTAAACCTTTTAATTCACTATCAATTTCATTACTATTTGTTAAAATTATAACTTTGATATTTTTATACTTTTCATCGCTTCTTAAATGCTTCAAAACTGCAAATCCATTCATTAATGGCATATTTAAATCAAGAATAACTACTGCAGCATCAAGATTAGCATTAATAACATCAATTCCTTCTAAACCATTAACAGCAGAATATACGCGATAATCTGGCAACATGCTTTCAATAATCAATCTATCAGTTTTTGAATCCTCTATAACTATAATTTTTGGTTTCATGGCTATCCCCCTTTACCATTATACACTCAATTAATCAGTAAATTCATTTGTTAAAAAATTACTAAATATTTCTATTATAATTAATATAATTATATTAATTTCCCCCAATATTAATAAACTATATTTTATTAAAATTATAATAAATTAAGTCAAGTTATTTATGTTTAATTATATCATAATTATATATAAAAATCATCTATTCTAAACAATTTATTAGTTATTTTAATAATATCTACATGGAATTTATTTCATTTCCTTTTTTTCTTTCAATGAATATTTTGTATAAACTAAAGAATTTAATTGCTCAATAAACTCTTCATATTTAAATCCAAGTTTTTCAAGCAATTTATTACTTGCATCATTTCCTGGATGTACTAAAGCATACAATTCATATTCAGGATATAATTCATGTAAATATAAAGTAATTTTAGTTAAAGCTTCAAATGCATATCCTTTTCTAAAATGTTTATATGAAATAGAATATCCTAAAGCTATACTATCTATTCCAATATTAACATAAATTTCTCCAACAATCGAATCACTATCTTTTAAACAAATTGCAAATTCATTAATAGTATTGGGTTTTAATGTGCTATTTTGTGACATATTTATTAATGATTTTAATTCTGCTATTGTTCTTGAAGAATATGTTTGAAACTTATAACATCTTTCATCATTTCTATAATCATATATTTCGTTAATATCCTTATCTTTCATCTTACGAATTATTAATCTATCTGTAGTTAATAACATTCTTTACACCTTCTTCTCAATTTAATCATTTGCTTAATTTATCAATAATAGAAAACAATGATGGTAAAAATATTCCTCCTAATGAATTACCCCCAATAATAACTAATAAATAAAAAATTGTATTTAAACTCCAAACATTAGCTAATGAATAATAAAAAGTATTTGCAATACTATGATCAAATCCTGATAAAACAAATATCATTATACACATAACTACAATTAATGATTTAAAAAATTGGTTACTACTTCTTTTTGCAGTATCTACGGCAAGAAAAATCATAATTCCACAAAAAAAACTCATAATTAACGCAGTAAGTAATCCAATACTAAGTTTATAATTAACAATATTTAAAGCATTTGAAATTAACAAATCATTTTTTGTTAACCTTGCTAAATAACCAATTCCTATTGCTCCAATTAAATTCCCAAGCAAAATTACAATTAAGAATATCTTATACTTATAATTATTTTTAAAAAAATAACATACTTTTCCAGTAAATAAATCTAGCTTATAACTAATGATTAATAATAAACCAATTGAAAACAAGAAAGAACCAATTATTACACCATTTATAAAACTTCCCTTACAAAAGATGTATGCTATTCCACCTAGTCCAATTAATATACCAGATAAAATAGATGAAACTAAAATTCTAAAAATATCTTTCATTATAACTCCTTATTTTTTTCTTATATTAATTCTATCATTAAATAATAATTTTTACCACATAATTTAAACATACAAAATTTTACCTAAATTATATATAAATGTTATAATAAAGAAAAAGATTATAAAAGTGAGGAAAAAATGATTTATATAAGTGCATTATTTGCAATTTTGTTTATTTTTGTTAGAACCTTTAAAGGAGGATTAATTGCACTACTTTTAAAAATAGTTGCAAGTCTTTCATTCATTGCTTTAGGATTTTATTATATTAATACTTTTTATACACTTTCAAAATTGCTTATTTGTGGAGGTTTAATCTTTGGCCTTGTTGGTGATATTTTATTAGATCTAAAAGTAATCTATCCTCAACACAATAATACTTATTTATTTAGCGGAATAATCTCTTTTATTTTACAACATATTACAATTTTCTTTGCTATTACTGTTTTAACAAGCTTTAATATTATAAAAGATAATATTATATTTATCTTATTAATACCAATATTTATAACAATTATTGCTTATTTTTCTTTTAAAATCTTAAAAATGAATTTAAAAAATGCTTTGGTTTTATCATTATTATATTTGTTTCTACTTATCTATGTAACTACATTTTATCTATTTACGACGCTCAAATATCCAAATTACATCTATTTATTAATTGGTATGATTATATTTATTATATCTGATTTTGTTTTATCTTTTATGTATTTTAAAAATAATCAAGAAAATAAATTTTTAATTATAGTAAATCATGGATTATATTATGCAGCCCAAATATTAATAGCATCTCAAATACTTTATTTATAAAATAAATTTATATATTTAAATTACTAAAAAGTATAATAATTTTACATTTTATATTAAAATTTTTATACTTTTTTTAAATTTTATCAAATCTATGCAGTTTACAATTGCTCACCATTATGGTAAAATAATTAATACAAGAAATTAACGATAGCAATATTCATAATTACTATTTCACAAGGAGAAAAACATGTCGTTTAAAAGCAAACTAATTCATATATCATTAAAAATAATTAGACCCTTTACAAAAATTATACCTATTAAATATAAGAGGAAAGCACATTCTACACTCGGAAAAATTTTATCAAAGCCTTATAAATTTAATGTTTATTATAAAAAAGAATATTTTAATAATTTTCAAGCTGAATGGATTTTTCCATTAAATGGTATAAATAATGGTGTAATCTTATACCTTCATGGTGGCGGATTTATCGCAGGTAATATGGAATATGCTAGGGGTTATGGAACTGTTCTTGCATCAAATAATAGAATAAAAGTTCTAGCTATATCATATCGTCTTGCACCAGAATTTCCTTTTCCATCAGCTCTTGAAGATGCATTTGAAGCTTACAAATATTTATTATCTGAAGGCTTTAGTAATGAAAAAATTATTTTGTGCGGTGAGTCAGCAGGTGGCGGATTAGCTTTTTCATTATGTAAAAAACTAAAAGATGAAAATATAGGACTTCCCGGAGGTATTATTACAATCTCCCCATGGACAGACCTATCAATAACCGCAGAGAGTTATAAAATTAATAAACATAAAGATCCTTCAATGCTGAAATCTTTATTACTACGCTATAGTAAATTATATACAAATCCTGAAAATATTGAAAATCCTTTAGTTTCTTCAAAAAATATTAATTTTACAAATTTCCCAAGAACTTTAATATTTGTCGGTGGAGATGAAATATTACTTGATGATTCAATAGTTATTCATGATAATTTAATTAAATATAATTGCGAAAGCGAACTAATAATTAAGCCCAAAATGTGGCATGTATATTTATTTTACAATTTAAAAGAAAATAAAAGTGATAATGAAAAAATTTATCAGTTTATTTTGGAGGTAGAAAGTGGAACAGAAAAAATTAAGGTGGATGAAGCTAGATAATGCTGGAAAAATCTTTCCTGCAGCAAGACGGAGAAAATGGGTAAACATTTTTCGACTTTCTGTAAATCTAAAAGAAGAAATTGACCCAAATATTTTACAAAATGCTCTTAATAATATCATAAAAAGGTTCCCATCTATTGCTGTAAGGTTAAACAAAGGAATGTTTTGGTATTATTTAGAAGAAATTCCTGAAGCACCAATTATTCTTAAAGATAAATCGTATCCAACTTCTATTATGCATTTTAAAGATATTAAAAAATGTGCGTTTAGAGTTTTATACTATAATAAAAGAATTGCTGTAGAATTTTTCCATGCTTTAACTGATGGTAGCGGTGGTCTTGTCTTCTTAAAAACATTAACAGCTGAGTATTTAAAACTTAAATATAATATACAAATTTCAACAATAAATGGTGTTTTAGATATTAATGAAACTCCACTAGATGAAGAACTTGAAGATAGTTTCCCAAAATATGCAAGTGATGTTTCAGCAAGTAGAAAAGAAGATAATGCTTTTAAACTAAAAGGAACTAAAGAAATTGATGGCTATTTGAATAATATTACTGGTATTATTAACACTAAAGAAATACTTAACTTAGCTAAATCATATAATGTTAGTTTAACAATATTTTTAACTGCTGTATTAATAGTAAGTTTAGATAAAATTCAAAAAGAAAGAGTAAACAATCCTAAAAAATACAAGCCAATTAAAGTTATGATACCAGTTAATTTAAGAAATATGTTTGATAGTAAAACATTAAGGAATTTTGCTTTATATATAACTCCAAGAATTGATCCTAAAATGGGAGATTACACATTTGAAGAAATATTAAAATCAGTTTATTTTCAAATGGGTGCTGATCTTACTTCTAAAAAAATGGCTTCTAGAATAACAACTAATGTAAAAGCAGAAAAAACATGGATTGTAAAAATACTACCATTATTTATAAAAAACTTTGCCATGAAATCAATTTATGACATGGTTGGAGAAAAGAAATCTTGCTTAAATATTTCAAATTTAGGCAAAATTAGTGTTCCATTAGAAATGGAAGAATATATTGATAGATTTGATTTTGTTCTTGGAATACAAGCAGTATTAACAAATAACTGTTCTGTTGTTTCTTTTAAAAATAAATTGGTAATTAATTTTGTAAGAAATATCAAAGAACCAACATTAGAATACTATTTCTTCAGTTATTTAAAAAAACTTGGTCTAAATATAAAAATAGAAAGTAACCAGAGGTGATAATATGCCATATTGTGTAAAATGCGGAGTAGAACTAAAAGATAGTGAAAAAAAATGCCCACTTTGTGGAACAAAAGTGTATCATCCTGAATTACTCTTTAAAGAAGGCACACCTTCTTATCCACCTTATGTTAAAGAACATGCACCAGCTGTTAATAAAACAGGTATGATATTTATCTATACAGTTTTATACTTAACCTTTATTATTGCTTTAACAATTACTAATTTAAATACCTCAACTCATTTAAGTTGGGCAAGATATCCTGTGGGAGGATTAACACTTCTTTACTTAATAGTGGTTCTTCCAATGTGGTTTAAAAAACCTAAACAAATTATTTTCACAACATTAGATTTTATAGGTGTAGCTTTATACTTATTTTGGATGAATTCTTTTGTTGGGGGAGCTTGGTTTTTAACTTTTGCTCTACCAGTAACAGGAGTTCTTGGAGCTATTGTAATAACACTTGTTGCTTTGCTTAAATATCTTAAACATAAAAAGTTATTTATAATTGGAGGATCAATATTATCCTTAGGTGGCTTTGTTGTTTTATTAGAATATTTAATAAATATTACTTTTAAAGATTCAAATAAATTCATTTGGTCACTTTATCCATTAATTGTTTGTTTTATGCTAGGAGCAGCTTTAATTTTTATAGGATTTTATAAACCATTAAGAGATGCACTAGCAAAAAAGTTTTTTGTATAATAAAAACGGTTCGTAATGAACCGTTTTTTTATTAACTATTATTGAAATAAACTTAAGAATAATGGTGTAACTTCAATTAAAACAGGAGCAATTATTAACGAAATAATTGACATTAATTTAATTAAAATATCCATTGCTGGTCCAGCAGTATCTTTAAATGGATCACCAACAGTATCTCCAGTAACAGCAGCTTTGTGTGCTTCTGAATTTTTCCCACCATAAAGTCCTGATTCAATTAATTTTTTAGCATTATCCCAAGCTCCACCAGCATTAGCCATAAAGACAGCAAGCATTGATGCTGATGCTAAACTACCAACAAGTAATCCTCCAAGTGCTTCAGCTCCAAATAAGAATCCAATAGCAATTGGTGATAAAACTGCAATTAACCCTGGCAAAATCATTTCTCTTAATGCTGCGCTTGTAGAAATATCTACACACTTAGCATAATCAGGTTTTGAAGTTCCTAGCATAATTCCAGGATCATCTGAAAATTGACGTCTTACTTCTTCTATCATTTTATTAGCTGCTTTACCAACTGAATTAATAGTAAGTGATGAAAATAAATAAGGAAGCATAGCACCAAGTAATAATCCAATTATAGTTAATGGATTAATAATATTAATAACTGTTGTAAGTTCTCCATTAACTAAGATTTCTAAATCAGCAGCATGAGCGTAGGCAACAAATAAAGCAAGACTTGTAAGTGTTGCTGAACCGATACAGAAACCTTTTCCAATAGCTGCAGTTGTATTTCCTACAGAATCTAATTTATTAGTTACTTCTCTTACATGTGGATCTAAATGAGCCATTTCAGCAATTCCACCAGCATTATCAGCAATTGGTCCATAAGCATCAACAGATACTGTAATACCAACAGTTGATAACATACCAACTGCAGCTAATCCAATTCCATACATACCATTGAATATAAATGCAAGAGCAACTCCTAGCATTAAAACAATAATTGTTAGTGCAGTAGATTTCATACCAATTCCAAAACCAGCAATAATATTTGTAGCATGTCCAGTTTGAGATTGATGTGCTATTTCTTTAACACTTTTTGATGTATCTGATGTGTAAAATTCAGCAATTTGTCCAATGAAAATACCTACAATAATTCCTGCTGCAACAGCAAAAAAAGGATTAACAGATTTCAAAAAAACTAAACTTAATACTAAAGAGCCTGCAAGTACGATTAGTGCAGCTATATATGTAGCAATTCTTAATGTTCTTTGAGGGTTTTTCCACTCTTTTAGTCGAATAATAATTACGCTGATAACAGCTGCTAATACTCCAATACCAGCAATTAATAACGGAAAAATTGCAGCCAAATCAGTAAAAAGCTCTCCACCGATAACAATTCCAGCAACACCAATTGAAATTGCTGATATTATTGATCCTGCATATGATTCAGTTAAATCTGATCCCATTCCAGCAATATCTCCAACATTGTCTCCAACATTATCAGCAATAACAGCAGGATTTCTAGGATCATCTTCAGGAATTCCAGATTCAACTTTACCAACTAAGTCAGCGCCAACATCAGCAGCTTTAGTATAAATACCTCCACCAACTCTCGCAAATAAAGCAACCAAAGAAGCTCCTAAACCATATCCAACAACTACTTGTGCAGCTACTTGTAAACTTCCAGATATTTTATAAAATAAATAAAATAAGCCACTAAGTCCTAATAAACCAAAACCAACAACAGATAATCCAACAACAGCACCACCAGTAAATGCAGCTTTTAAAGATTTGCCCATTCCCCCAGTATCTGCAGCCTCTGCAGTTAAACCATTTGACTTAATCCCAGATAACATTCCTAAGAAACCAGTTAATCCAGAAAATCCAGCTCCAACTAAGAAACATATAGCAGCTTTATAACCTATCCCTTCAGCATTTTTTAATGCTGGAATAAATCCTAAAGCAGTTAAAAGTATAGCTATTCCTATAATAAAGAACAAAATAATTGTATATTCTTTTTTTAAGAATGCAAATGTTCCTTCCTTAATATATGAAGATATTTCTTTAATCTTAGGATGATTAACTTTTGCTTTTCTAATTTTTGTAAGCAAAATAATTGCATACCCAATACTAATAAGGGTAGCACCAATAACTAAAACTAATAATAATTCGTTTCCCATCATGCATCTCCTTTTACAACAAATTATAATTATTATACTACATTTATAATGCAATATCAATATTATAAAAAAATTAATCTGAAAACTTTATTAATAATTATTTAAATAAATATATAATCAAAGAATTAAAAAAAGCACAAAGATTTTTAAATTCTTTGTGCTCTTATTTTTATTTACTAGCAATTAATTGTTTTATTTCATTAACAGAGAGAACTTTTCCAGATGATACAATCTTACCATTAATCATTAATCCAGGTGTCCTAAGTAATCCCGTATTTGCAATCTCTATATAATCAGTTATATATAAAACATTTGCTTTTAAATTTAACTCCTCTAGACTTTGATTAACATTTTCTAGTAATTTCTTACAATTTTTACAGCCACTTCCTAATACTTTAATTTCCATAATTTTCTCCTTTTTTCATTATATAAATAAATACCCAATAAAATTGAATAAATATCCCATTACAATAATTCCAATTATAACAATTCCCATAAATGTTAATAATAACTTAGTCTTAACAACTTTTTTCAACATTATAATTGAAGGTAACGATAAAGCAGTTACAGCCATCATAAATGATAAAGCTGTTCCAATCCCCACACCTTTTAAAATTAGCGCTTCTGCTATCGGAAGAGTTCCAAAAATATCTGCATACATTGGAATACCTACTATTGTAGCCAAAATTACAGAAAATGGATTTTTTGATCCCAAAATACTTTCAACAAAACTTTGAGGAATAAATCCATGAATAATTGCTCCAATTCCTACCCCAATTAGTATATATAACCAAACTTTTCGAATAATTTCTTTTACTTGCTGAAATGAATACTTAACTCTATCTTTTTTTGTTAATTTAACTTCTTCTATTTCTTGATACTCTACATTATCTTGTTTTTCAGTTATAAATGATTCTACATATTTTTCCATTTTAAATATACTTATTAATGATCCACCTATAACAGCAATAACTAAACCAACAACTACATATGCAAGAGCTATTTTCCACCCAAAAAAGTTAGCAAGCAACAAGATTGAAGCAAGATCTACTAATGGAGATGATATCAAAAAAGAAAATGTAACTCCAATTGGTAATCCTGCTTTAGTAAAACCAATAAATATTGGTATTGAAGAACACGAACAAAAGGGAGTTAAAGTACCAAGTAATGCGCTAATTATATTTGCCCAAATTCCTTTAAACTTACTTAAAATCTTCCTAGTTCTTTCAGGACTAAAATAAGACTGAATATAAGATGCTAAAAAAATCAAAACAGATAATAATATAAATATTTTAATTACATCGTATACAAAGAAAGATAAACTTTTAAAAAGTAATGACTCTTCATTTATTCCAAATAAGTCACTAAATAACCAATTAATAATATCTTCAAGCCACTTCATCTTTAATAATTGATCATTCAACCAACTAAATATATTTTTAATCATTAATCTTACATTTACTTTCTAAATTTCTTAAATTAACTAAATATTCAATCAAATTATCAATAACATTCATTTGAACATAATGTTTTTTCCAATTACCTTCTTTTTTAGTTTTAGTTAAACCAACATCATTTAAAATATTTAAATGATAAGAAAGAGTAGGTTGACTAATTGATAAATTATCAATTATTGTACACCCACAAGTTTCACCTTCAATTAACCTTTTTAAAATAACAAGTCTATTTTCATCACTTAATGCCTTAAATAATGATGCTACTTCTCTTTCCATAAATTCCTCCAAATAATATATAGACTATTATCTATATAGATAACTATCTATATAGTATAACTTTGTATATTAAAAGTCAAGAAATCATTTTAAGAACATTATTAATAATTTGTATATTTTATGTGCTTTTTATAATTTTAATTCCTAATATAAATCTATTATTTATTGTCTACTAATTTTTAGAATATTAAATATACTTTTATAATTCGAAGATACACTTTTATTCTTATGAGATTTTATTTAATCTTTTAACACTATGTAAACTAGAAATTATATTAATAAAAATAAAAAAAATTTTATTTCTCACTATATGTTTCTTCCCATAAATAAAAATTTTTTAAAAGAAATCTTATTATCTAAAAAAAAGTAAAGTATATAACTCTACTTTAAATAATTATTAAGCTGAGGTTTCTCTTCCTTGTTTTTCAAAGAATTAATGTGAATAAGATAATGTAGTTTTTGCAATATTAAACACAATTTTTGAAAAATAAAAGCAACTAAAATAAAGCCTAAAATATAGGATAATAAGAAAACAAAATAGGGTGCATTTTTTTGTATGTTTGATAATATCGGAAAATCATTAGTCCCAAAAGGACTAATAAAAAACATATTAAAAGTTCCAACTTCAGCATAATAAAATACATAATTTAACAGCTGAGCAATTGCTGCTAAAACTAAAAATACATAAGTTCCTTTTAATAAACTTTTGAAATCAAATTTAACCATTTGAGCCATAATAATAACTGATCCCATAATGATCATTCCCGAATGATGAACCATTGTTTGAATATTAATCATAACTAAACTTGTAAATACATCACCTGGATAAATTATAACAGCAAGACCTCCAAAAAGACCATAAAATGCTAAAAACGAGTATAATGCATCTTTTAATTTCCCATTTTTAATAATCAATGCTAAAGGGGCTATATACATTGGAGTTGAACAAAATTGGAAAGGAAAAGCATACCATTGATATGCTGATTCAACATGAGTAAATAATCCTTGTTTTATAATTTCAAATAATAACATTAATGTTGAAAAAACAATTAATATGATTTTAACTGTTTTTTCTTTATTAATTTTAATTCCTTTTGCAATAATAATTAATATAATAAACAAAATTATTACTGAAATAATATGAAACAATCCATAATGACTAGGAGTTGTCATAACCCAATCAATTATAGAAAAAATATTATGTAATAAGTCCATACTGAAACTCCTTAAATTGATTTCTAATATTTTACTACTATTTAATAAATAGTCAAGATAATTTTTATTACAAAACAAGAAGTAAAACTTATTAATATATAAATTCATTTTAAATTCCAAATAAAAGACCGCAAGTAGCGGTTATTTATTGTTATTTCTTTTATTATATAATTATATATAAAAATAATATAAATTATTCTTCAATAATTGATAACTCAGTTAATTTTGTTCCCTCGAAAGTAAAATATGCTGGTCCTTGATATGCTCCACTTGAACTTACATTACCCTGTCTTGTATATAATTCTCTAACTAGAGGAGATAAATACCATTTCTCATTTTCAAATAAAACTTGTCTATCACTAGCGACAATTGCAGTAATTGTCTCATCACCAATAAATCTTATTACATCCCCTTCTTTAACGCCTCTTGAATAGAAATCAAATTGTTGGCTAACTTTTCTTTTGGTCCCTTTTCTTACTTCTTTTGCTACTTCAACATTATCTCCTTTTAATTCTAATATCGCTTCGTCACCTAATAATTCCTTTATGTCGGCTAATATTTCATAAGCTGCTTCTGGAGCAATATTAAAAAATTCACGTCCTTTATTAATTCTAAGATCCGAGATTCTATCTATACTTCTATGAATCATACGTTCAGCTTCATTATACTTTTCTGTTTGTAATGTAGCATAAATTTCGTATGGTAATGGAACTGCCGTGTTATAAAGTTCTCTTCCTCTTACTTCTGGAAGTCTTTTACTTTTACCAATTTTTACCCAATCATCTCTAAAACTAGGATTTGTTAAAACATACACAAATCCTCTATTAATCATTATTTTACTCCTCACATTAATTATTTTAGTAATTTATAAATATTTAATAAAATAAAATTATATCCTTTTATTAGTTAAATTTATTTAATTAATTATTATATATTTATTCAACAATTTTACTTGCTTTAATTTTTTCTACAATTATTGAATAATTTTGATTTACTATATATTGCTTTTACAATATTATTTTTAAGATTATCCTTAATATTTTATTTAATATAAGTTTTTATTATTCAATCTTCTTTTTCCATAATAATTTTTAAAACATCATTGTAAACAAACTGAACCTTTTGTTTAATAAAAACTTCCATCGCATCATCAAAATTAATATTGTCTTCAAAAATATGCTGAATCGTTTTAAAATTGTTTACTAACTCTTCTTCGTTTAAAAACCTATTATCCTTATAATTCATTAATATTTGATTCTTCAAAACTAATAATTTAATAAGTCGATGTTTATCAATTTTCTTCATATTATTTGTTTCATTAATCTTTTGATTAATTTCTTCAATTAAACTGTCTAAAGAATAATTATTTAAATTTATACTTTTATTATTAAGAGACTTCTTAAGAGAATAATATTTTGCTAGCAAAAGATTATTCTCAATTCCTAATTTTAGTTTTTTATATTTATTTTGACACTGATCATTTTTTTCTCTATATTCATTTATAAAAATATTATTATTAACAACTTCTAATGCTTTATTTAAATATTTTATTGGATCAATTTGTTTGGATGTATAAGTGTAATAAGTAGTACCTAAATGGCGATAAGCTCTTGCCTTTAAAAATAAATATTGACAATAGTCTTCAGTAGACATATTTTTAGGAATACTTTCTCCTTCACCAATACGCTCATCAATTAATCCAATAGCTATCATTATAGACTTATAACCTTTATTAATATGGCCAGTAAGAATGTTGGTCCACCCAATATAATCGATATAAGCTTCTAGTTGAATAAATTCATCGTCAGTATACTTAACAACATATTGACCAAATTTTATTCTCAGTTTATGTTGATCAATCTGTAATAATATTCTATTCAAATCCCGAATACCCGCGATAATTTCTTTAGATATTCGTAAATTCTGCTCACCATTTAACTTCTTAGCAAATTTAATTATTAACTTGTCCTCTCTTAAAAGTTGATACTTTTCCGCCTTTAAATTACGGTAAGATGAAATTTTAATATTTAATTTATTTTCTAAATTTTTTAACTGTTTGTTTTTACTATTTAAATCAACTTTTTTACCTGTTAATTTTCTAACTATTTTATTGTTTAATTTTTCAATTGTTTTTAGTTCATTAGCAGCAGCATGTTTTTTAAGATTCTTTTCATTTGCCTTACATAATTTATATAAATAATTAATATACTTTTTACTTTTAGCAATAATAGCAGTACTGCTAATGCTATTTCTAATTTTAATTGCACTTAAAATACTATATATAAAATAGCAAAGAGCAAATAAAACAATAACCCCAACAGTAATAAATCTTAATAGTGGTGACAAATCTTTAGTAATAACTGCCAACAAGGCACTTAATAATAATGTTGCAATTGATATTATTTTATCTTTATTTATTTCCTTCATGATTTAAATCCATTCCTAATACATAATTACATTTATTTTGAATATTTATTTAAAATATTTACAATATCTTTATCTCTTGATCCCTCAACAATCGAAAAATCATATTTTTTAAGTTCTAAGCTAACATTACTAACAACATAAGGATAACCAACATAATCAAGCATTCTTAAATCATTCATACTATCACCAACACCAACAGAACAGCGATAATACTTATTCATATATTCAGCAATTCGCTTAACACTATTGCCTTTATGCTGATCTTTATTTAAAATTTCAAAACAATGCTCAGCTGTTCTTACAGAAATTAAATGTGGATGCTTCATAACAATCTTACGAACAATATTTTCTTTTTCAGGTTCATTCTCATGAATGAAAGTTAATATTTTAATAATACGCTGATAATCTGTTGGTTTCTTTTTATCAATAAACCATTCATTATATTTTTTTAAAAAATATATATTTTCATCATTTAATTCTTTTATAACATGAATTTGATTCTCATAATAAGTAATATAATTAATATTAGTTTTATTTAAATCATTAATAATACTTTCTGATATACTTCCAAGACGATCAATTATTTCAAAAGTCCCTTCTTTTGCAATAACAGAACCATTTAGGCAAGCATAATAATTATTATGAAGATTACAAGCATCTATTACATTCATTATCGATGCTGACACTTTTCCAGTATTTAAAATAATATTCTTTTTATTTTCCCAGTTACTAATAAAATCAATCTTTGCTGGTGAAAGATAAGCATTATCAGTCAAGGTATTATCTACATCTAAATAGTATAATGGTTTATCATACTCCATTAGTTTGCTGATAAACAAATGTTCTATTTCTTTAAAGTATCTCAGGTACTTTTTTACTTCATAATTATTAAACGCATGATGTTCTAATGAAACAACATTACCTAAATGATCAGTATGAGAGATAAAATAATCTTTGATAATGCTAGGCCAATTATTAAGATTAGGTTTATAATCCCAAACTTTAAAAGAAGATAATTCTTCAACAATAGATAATAAACTATTCTTATCAATCTCATTGAGAAATTTATCATATTTTAAATAATATAGGATTTCATCTTTGATTTTATCGGCTTGTAGTTTTGTTATATTCATTTGTATCT
>JAQUZE010000018.1 GCA_028691515.1 Bacilli bacterium | reverse complement strand
TTTTTTCAATTGCAAATATTAAAGTAAAAAAAGAGAGTGATGTCCCAAATGTTTTTGGGAGAGGATTCATTGCTGTAATTAGAGATTCAATGGAAGGTAATGAAGAAGATTCAATTAATGAAGGAGATTTAATTTTTGTCAAAATGCTTGATGAAGAAGGAATATCTAAATTAAAAATTGGAGATATAGTTACTTTCTTTGATTGGAATATAATGGCTTTAAATACTCACAGAATTAAAGAAATAGTAGTTGAAGATGAGGAAGTTGTAAGAGTTGTTACACAAGGTGATAAAGCTGCATTAAGTGCTGAATATATTATTGATGGAAATAATGCTAATAAACAATATGAAATAGTTTTAGTTGAGGATTTAAAAGCGATACAAACTTCAACTTGGGAAGGTGCAGGTAATGCCCTTGTATTTATACAATCTCCACTTGGTTTTGGTCTTTGTATCATATTGCCAGTAGTTTTATTAGTAATATTTCAAGCCGTAATATTAGTTCGTACAATTCTAGCAATTAACCGTACTAAAATGGAAGAAAAACATGCATTAGAAAAGGCAGATACTTTAAAACAAATAGAGTCTGAGAAAGAAAAAATGCGGGCAGAATTATTGGAAGAACTAAAAAAGGAACAAGAAGAGAAATAAAAATTATTTAAAAACGAGGTATAAAAATGATTGAATTTGCAAGATACTATGTTCAATTCATTAGAAACTTGCTAGCAAATATTTGGAAATTTATTAGTAATATTTTCAAAGCTATTGCTGATTTGTTATTTAATGATATAGTGACATATTTTGAAGATTTAGCTCTTGCCAGTGAGGAGTTTTACTTTCTGGATTGGCTTATCGCAGTTATAATCATTGGAATAAACCTTGTTTTTTTCATTTTTTTATTGATTAGATTATATCAATTTTTAAGAAGATATATAAGATTTGTAAAATCTGAATTAGAAAAAGATGAATTACTTGAAGAAGTTGCATTAATTACTCAAAAGAATATAGAACTTGCAGATGAAAAAAATAAGATATTAGCACTTAAAATGGGTGTTAGTACAACGGGTTATTTAGATTCTGGTCAACAAAAAATTGTTGATAGTAAAAAAATAAAAGATTCAAGATTTATTAAACTAATACAAGTTGATGAAGCATATAAAAATCAAATAACTACTGTTTCAATGGAAGTAGAAGAAATGTTAGGATTATCTGATTTAATAACTCAATTTATTAACTTTTCAGCATCGCGTATGAAATTATATTATGATAGAAAAACAATTGCTACTTATTTTTCTGGTATGGCTACTTCTAAAATAATCATTTTGGAAGGTATTTCTGGAACAGGTAAAACAAGTTTACCTTACTCTATGGGGAAATTTTTCAATAATGATGCTGCAATAATATCAGTACAACCATCTTGGAGAGATAAGACCGAAATTGTTGGCTATTTAAATGAATTTACAAAAAAATTTAATGAGACTGATTTTTTAAAGGAATTATATGAAGCAACATACCGAGAAGATTTAAACTTTATTGTTTTAGATGAATTTAATTTAGCAAGAATAGAGTATTATTTTGCTGAATTTCTATCAATGCTAGAAATGCCAGATGTTAATGAATGGAAAATTGATATTGTACCTGATAAATTGCCAAGCGATCCTAAACATTTAGAAGAGGGAAAATTGTTAGTTCCTCAAAATGTTTGGTTTGTTGGAACTGCTAATAAAGATGATTCAACATTTACTATAACTGATAAAGTATATGATAGAGCAATTCCAATTGTTATGGATACAAAAGCTGATTATATTGATGCTCCTTATACTGAGAGCATTAATATGAGTTTTGATTATTTGGAAACATTATTTAATGAAGCAATTAAGACAAATCCAGTAAATCCTAAAACAATGGATAAATTAGAAAAATTAGATCAGTTTGTTTCTACAAAATTTAAAATTACCTTTGGTAATCGTATTTTAAAGCAAATTAAAACTTTCGTCCCAGTTTTCATTGCCTGTGGTGGAGATGAATACGAAGGACTAGATTATATTGTTTCTCGTAAAATATTGAGAAAATTTGAAAGTTTGAATTTACCATTTTTAAAGGAAGAATTACAAGAATTACTTGTGCTTTTAGATAAATTATTTGGTAAAAATAAATTTAAGGAAAGTGCAGATTATATTAATAGCTTATTAAAACAAATTTAAACAGGAGAAGAATATGGCAAAATCTTTAGACAATTTAGATATTTTTTATCAAAATTATATAAATAATTTAACAGATCAAGAAAAAGATCAATTTGTCCAAGATTTTTATAAAGCACTTGATGGTGGAGATAATACACTTTATCAAAAAAACATGTCAGAAGTTAAAACTTTTGACGAGACTTGGATTGATACTGTTGAATCATATTTTCCTAGTTTAGATAAAATAACTAGAAATCCTCGTACTGGTTTAAAGTATAATGATGAGATTGTTCCTATTGAAAAAGCAAAAAAAGTATCTAGTCAATCAATAAAACATCTTTCTTCACATACATATTTAATTAAAGAAGTTAATGACGATGGAACTATCATGCCTAAAAAGATTTTAGTTTCTGAAGCAGATACTGAATATGGGACATATGAAAATAGATTTCTAATGACATTAATTGAAAGACTTTTTATTTTTGTTAGAAATCGTTTTGATGTTATAAAAGAAAATATTCTTTCTTTTGATAAAAAACATTTTAATTATAAATCAAAATTTAATTTAAATGATAGTATTATAGAAATGGATTTTGATTTAGTAGTTAAGGATCCATTAGAAGATAAAAAATTTAATGATTATAACAGAAACTTACTTGGAAGAGTAGAAAATTTAAATAAATTAATTTCATCGTTAAGATCTTCAAAATTTATGAATTTAATGAAAAATCAAAAAACTGTTACAACACCAATTATGAGAACACAGATTATTCAAAAAAATGTAGATTTTAATAATGCTTATTTACTTTGGTTATTTTTAGATAAATATAATTTATTAACTTTTGATTTAGTAGTTAAAGAAAAAAACCTTCGTATTGATAGATCATATTTGTTAGATATAAAAAAATTAGCTTTATCTTCGTTTGCTACAATTATTGCAAATCAAAGAAAAAGAAAGACATTGTATGATGATATTGATTTTAAAGAGTATAAAAAGAAAAGTTTTAAAACTAAATCTAGAGATTTAAATGATGTAGTTGATAGTCCAGAAGGTATTGAAGTAGAAGATACCAATATTAATCAATATTATTTTCAAGAATCAAAAAAATTATTCAGAAAAAATCTAGATGATAAAATAAAAAACAGTAGTACATTTGATGTTGGATTAAAACGAGCTTTAAGGGATACTATTAATATTTCTAATACAATATTTTCTAGTTATTTTGAGTTAGAAGAAGATGTTGATATATTTCAAAAATTAATTAAAAATGATGACCCTGAAGAATTAATTGAAGAAGCAAAATATAAAGCTAAGATTGCTAAAATAATTAGAGAGACTAAAGAAGTTGATTATAGAAATTATATTAGATTAGAAAAGAAGTTGTTAAAAGAAATTCAAACAAGTGATCAAAAATTAATTAATATTCTTTCTAAAAAACAAGAAAGTAATATTGTGGCATCATTAAGATTAGAAGAATTAAAACAAGAGAAAATGATCGCTAGTACTAATGAAAGATTACTTTCGGAAAAAGAAGCATTTATTAATAAAGCAAAAGAAGATCTAGTTAATAATAAGAATTCTATTTATGAAAAATTAAAGGAAAATTTACAAAAAAAGAAAGACCTTGAGAAAAAACGACTTGAACTAGAACGTAATAAAATCAAAGAAGAATATTTAATTAAGAAAAATCAAATTATTACTGATAGTGAAGAAGAGAAATTAAAAATTACTCAAGAATTTGAACAGCAATTAAAAGCGTTTGAAGATGAACAAAAAGATATATATATTCTTGAAGAGCAAAGGTTAAGAGAAAAATTTGCTGAAGAATTGAAACAATTAAGAATGGATCAAGAAAAAAGAGAACTGCAAATGCAAGATATGCTAAAGAAAGAAAAAAATGAGACTATGAAGCTTATTGAAAAAGCATTTGGAAGTTTGAAGGAGAGTATTGAAACAAAAGAATAAAAAAGGAGATGTAATATGAAAACAAAAACACAAAAACAACTTATTGTTGTTTCAATAATTTCTTTTGTAGTTACAGTTTTCTTATTAACAAGCACAATTTTTGCTTGGGTATCTCTTTCGAGACAAGCTGGTAGTTCTTTTATATCAAATTTGACGGATATTAGTTCTGATTTTGAATTTTATATATATAGAGATTCAGATTTTAATGGTAGTGGAAATAAATTAATTACCGATGAGTGTGTTGCTATTGATGATGAAAACTGTTTTGAGAACATTCCCAATCCTAAAGTTTCCCAAATTATTACTCCAGAAATGAAGCCATCTGATCGTATAAGTTTTGCTTTGAAAATTATCAATAAAAGTTCAATGCCAATAGATATTAGATTATCTTTTGGAGGTATTTCTTCAACTGGTTATAATGAAGACTATAATAAAATTCAAAGAGCTTTTATGTATGAAGTGACTGCAATTAGATATTTAAATGGTGGAATTGAAGGTGATGATATTAAAAGTTCTGCAAATATAATAAATGCACATTTTGAAAGTCATGAAGTTTCACATTATGTTTTACTTAATAATTTTGAATTAAGTAAAAATGGGACATTAAATGATCGCGCAGTAATATATTTTGATTTGTATTTTGATGAAAACATTTTTGGATTAAATGACTTGCTGGAGTCAACTGGAAATTCTAATGTTTTTATGAACCAAACATTAGTAGTAAATAATTTTTATATAGAATTAGATGTATAATGAAAAAAATAATTAAAATAATATCATATATATTTTTGGGAATAATTTTAGCATTTGCAATTGCTTTTATTGTTTCTGGGACTCTATCAATTAAAAATAATACATTAATAAAAATATTTGGTAAGAGTTATTCAATTGTTGAAACTGATTCAATGGAACCTCAAATTGATATTGGGGAAATCATTATAGTTGAAGATATATCTTATCAAGAAGTTTTAGTAATGCTTGAGAACAATGAACAGCCAATTATTGTTTTTATTAATAGTAATGGTTTAAAAATTGTTCATAGAGCTATAGATCAGGATAATGAAGGAATTATTACAAAAGGTGATAATCCTGAAATTACTTCTAATGATCCTGGGAGAGTTACAGAAGCTAATTTACTAGGAATAGTGGTCAACCAAACTAAAGCGTTAGGAATTGGAAAATTTATAGTTAATTCTCGAAGTTTAATTTTTCTTATTGCAATAGTTATGTTAATTATTGTTTTAGTTTTAGAAGTAATTAATATAATTAAACAATTAAAAGTCAAAAAAGAAGAGGAATTAACTAAAAAATTTGAAATAGAAAAAGAGAAATTAATTGAAGAAAAAAGACAATTAATAAAAAAAGAAATTGAAGAAGAATTAAGAGAATCAGGTAAAAAAGAGTAATAATTGGCAAAACTAGAGAAATCTAGTGACGCAAAACTATAGGGCCTGAAAATGGTAGCCAGTTGCATCTTTTTGATGAACTGGCTTTTATTTTCTATTAAATATTTAAAAGGAGGTACCAGTGTGAAAAGAAAAACAATATTCTATGCAATCTTAATGATAGTTATTTTGATAACTTTAATTCCTTTAACTGTTTATGCATGGATTTCATATACTAATAGTGTAGCTCTGGTTACCATTAATAGTGGAAATATAAATGTAAGTGTTAAAGCAAACGATAATATAGTTATCAATGAATATGTTACAGAGGAGAATGGACTTACTTATATTGACTTTCAAAAAGATGTTATTGAAGACAGATATAATACTCTTGATTTAATTGCAACATCTTTGAAAATTACTATTGAGAATTCTGAAAATTCATTAAATGTAAAGAATAAAATTGATTTATCGGATTTAATTGGTAAAAGTTTGGTTTATATAATAATCGATGAGGGAAAAAATATACTTCCAAGTCACGAATATTTTAATGATTATCATTTATTTATTAGCAATATAATTAATGGTGAAACAAACGAAGTATTGCAGCGTGAATTAATTGCTGCAGCAAATCAAACTGTGGTTGACTCAATTAGCGAAATCGTTTTAGAAGAATTTGAAACTTTATCGTTTCAAATTGTTTTTTGGGGTGATTATGATAGATTTGTTGGAAACAATTATTTGCAAGATAATTATTTATTTAATGTTATTATTGAGACAATTCAAGAGGATGGTGAGTTCTCATGAAACAAATAATGAAAAGATTATTGATAATTAATTTGTTATTTATTATAAGTTTATTGGTTGTATTATCTGGTGTATTTGCCTGGTATCAATTAACTAAATTTGTGCCAATTAAATTATCAAATGGGGACTTTGATGTTACTATGATTGTTACTTTTGATAATGTTGAAGTTGGTGAAAATAGTGTGTTTTATGATAATACAAAAAAGGTAATCAGAATAAATGCTTTTGATGAAAATGCAGAGAATTATATTGAAAAATTAAAAATTGATTTAGAAATAAGAACAGATATAGCTGCAAGGTTTAGGATGAAAATTCAAGATGAGTGGCAATTAATAAGAAATTACGATAATTTTTCTTCAACAGTTGTTTTATATCATGAGAAAACTGCTGAAGGATCAATAGATAATCCTTTTATAATTAGTGATTATGAAGATTTTCCTTATAGAGTAGATTCTTGGAATTATATATACTATGATGGAATTCTTTTGCCTGATATAGATTATAGTTTTAATGTTATTGAAAAAGGGACAAGTTATAATGTTAAAACCACAGAATCATATTATGAAGAGTGTTTTGTAGATTTAGATTTAATATTTGATATTGTACAAGCAAATAGATTTTCTGAAAGATGGTTAATTGGTAGTGATTTTTTTGATTAATTAATGATAGGAGATATATATGAAAAAAGCAATTAGAAATAAAGTTTATATATTAAGCATTGCAATAATTATTTTTGTTGTTTTTTTAGCATTTATAATAAATTTTGTTAGTGTTAAAGCCTCAAGTAGTTATGAATTATCTTCTAAATGGAATGGAGAAGATGTTGCTACTCCTTTAGAAGAAGTAGAATACACTTCTAAATATATTAATTTTAGTGAAGTTTATTTGAATGGACATATTCCACTACAATCTGAAATTTATGTTATTGAAACTGCTAATGATTTATATCAACTTTCAATGTTAAGTAAAGGAAATAATAAAGCTTTATATTTAAGTTTAGATTATGTTCTTGGCAATGATATTAATTATAATGATGCTGCAAATAGATCACTTTTTTTTGCTCCAATAGGTTATGATATTCCCTTTACTGGTACTTTTGATGGTCAAGGTTTTGAAATATCAAATTTGTTTTTTGCACAAATATTAAGTCAAAGTGAATATATAAATTTATATAATGAATCTTTAATATATTATTCAATGTTTTCTAAAGTTGGAACAGAAGGTGTTGTTAAAAATTTAGGATTAAAAAATGTTTGGATGTATCAACCAATTGAATGGGGACAAATGCATTATGCTTCATATTTAATTGGACTAAATGATGGACTTGTTGAACATGTATATGTAAAAGATGATAGGCTTGATTCAGGGTTAAATGTTGATGGAAATTTTAATATTTCAGGTTTAATGTCTATAAATAATGGAATATTTAGAGAAGCATTTGTTTCAATAAATAATGTTTTAACTAGCGCCGTTACTATTAATACAACATCAACTCCAGTATTAACAAATAATTTTGGAACAATTGATAATATTTATTATGATTCAACAATTTATACCGGATCTGTATTACAAAGTGATCCATCGACTCCATTAGCAACAAGTGCTTTTCAAGATGATGGTAATTTTGATAATGCATGGTACTTTAATGATAGTTATTATACAGGAACTATCCAATCGTTAATAAATTTAACATATCCTACTTTAAGAGGAATTAAAGTGGAGAATAATAAATATTTAATTTATAAAGCTAATGAGTTAGTCTTTATGACGGAGTTATTTAAAGCTTCAAGTTATTTTAGAAATCAAAATTATGTAATTCAAAATGATATTGATTTTAATTCTATTTCTAAATATGCTTACAAAACTCCAGAATTAGATTTTTCTGGGACATTTGAAAGTAATGAATTTAATTTAAATGGCGAAACATTATATACTAGACAAGCAAATGAAGGAGCTACAAATTACTATTCTATAATAGGTATTAATATAAATAATGCAACTTTAGTTAATAATAATGCCACTTATGGATTTTTTGGTAAAGTTAGTGGAGAAATAAAAAATATTAACTTTGTTAATGCAAATTTAGAGATTAATAATATTTCTGATTATGTTTTAAATTCAAAGATTAATATTGGTTTTGTTACTGGGATTATTGATGGGGCTTTAATAAATAATGTTCATGTGTATGGAAATATTTTAATCCATGATTCTGAAATTGGTTATACTAATATTGGTGGATTAATAGGAGAAGGACAAGGATTGATTTCATCATCTTCATTTAATGGAAGTATTGATGGTGGCAGACATATATATAATGTAAGAGCTGATTTAAGTAATATTGGTGGGATAATTGGTTATTCTAATAATGCTTCAATAAAAAATTCTGTTAATGAAGCTGATATTATTGGCTATTCATATAGTCAAAGTAATTTATCTTTGTATAATTATTTTGGTGGTATTATTGGGTCTGGTTCAATTGATTATCTTGAAAAGGTAGTTAATAGAGGGAATATTACATCTTCTGATAAATCTGTTGCATTATTAACTAAATCTAATTCAGTTAGTGTTTATATTGGGGGAATTATAGGAAAGCAATCTGGATTAGTAAATGGTATTTTTAAAGTAAATAATGAAGGAATAGTTGATTTGTATGTTCCTAACACTATGGAATCAAGAATTGCAGGGTATGGTGTTATTGAGGGAAGTGATAATTATGATTTTTATAGTCTTTCTAATTCAGGTGAAATTAAAATAACTCATCCAGTTTTTACTGATGCAGAAATTCAAACGATTGTAACCACAGGATTTGTAGAAGGTGCTGGAGTTATAGTTACTAATGGTGTTAATGGAAATTATTATGGACTATATAATGATGCTAACGTTTCTATAAACATGAGTTTAGTTAACCATTATTCAGCAATAATATTAAACAACAATTGTTATAATAGTAGTGGTAAATATGATAATATTAGTACTTATAATGTAGGACTAAATAAAAAAAGTACTATTTTTCAAGCTTATAATCTTGGAAATATAGATGTTTTTTCAACAAATATTATTTATCATAATTGGATTAAGTATTCCGGAGTTAGTGTTGGTAAAAATATTGATTTTGAAGAGTTGCGAAATGAAGGTTATATAAATATTAATGCAACTCATTCTGCGCCTAATCCATTGTTATTTGGAACAGGAGAAGCTGTTGACGGTTTAATTGGGAATAGTGATCCTCAAAAAACAATGAAGATTAATGGAGTTTTTGAAGAAGTAAGTCAAGATCGTTACGCAAAAAATATTTATAATGGTGGAAGATTATCGTTTTATAATAGTAATACCTTATATATATTTAATTTATTTATGAGTGGAATTGGTTATAAAAATGCTAATACTAATATGTATGCTGAAAAAGGTATTGATTATAAATCTGTTGATTTTACTCCTGTTGAAGGTTCTATTCATAATGCTGTTAATGACGGAGAAATCTATGTTAATGCAAGAATTAAAGGACAATCGAGAATGGCAGGTATTGTATTAATCAATGAAGGAATGCTAACTTCTGTTGCAAATACAGGTGATATTTATAATTCAAATGCTATTCAAAGTAATGCTAATACTGGTGTTCCTTGGGAATTTGAGGTTGAAACTGGTGGAATTACATTCCTTATGGGAAGTATGTATGCTCAGATTAGAGACTCAGTCAATTATGGGAATATAGTATCTTATGCTAGTTCTGAATCATCTGGTAATGGTTGGGTTAATGCTTCTGGTATAGCTACTAGAAATGATAAAATGGAAAATAATACTGATGCTGGTGAATTGGAAACATATCAATATTTTGCTAAGATTGCTTTTACGATAAATTATGGAGATGTGTTTTCTTATAATAATAGATATAGTGATAATTTAAGTGTAGCAATCGAGACGCATAATAAAGCTTCTGGAATTCTTTCGTTAGGCTTATGTAGTAGTATTAATAATATGAATTATGGTAATATTTATGGTAAAAATTTAGCAAGTGGAATTTATGGATTTGTCTTTGTTGATAAATTTGTTAAGTGGGGACATGTTTTAGATAATGAAATATTTATTGCCAATTCTATAAATTACGGAAAAATTAGAAGAATTAGTAGTCCTGATGCTTTTCAATATAATGGAGAGAACTTGGGTGTTTCTGCTACAAATAATAGTACAATTATTCAAAGCACTAGATTACAACAATATGCTTTTGGTGCTTTAATAGGGAAGGTCCATACTGGTAG
>JAQUZE010000002.1:22742-159942 GCA_028691515.1 Bacilli bacterium | reverse complement strand
GCTTCAGTTACAGTAACTCTAAAACGCGCTGTAACAAATGTTCCATCTTCTTTTTCTGCTTTTACCAATATATTTGCAGTTCCAAGTCCTACACCTGTAACTTTTCCGTTTTCAGTAATTGTAGCAATTGTTTCTGGACTAATTGTCCAAATAACATCTTGACTTGCCCCAGCTGGAGCAACTGATGCAGTAAATTGATATGTTTCATCAATATAAATTGATTCATATCCATTTACAAATATTTCTTCTGGATCAACATATTCTGGTTCAATAATTTTTTCTGGAATTATTGCAATTTCAAGAGTAGCAAAAATTTCTGCGTTTTCAGTATATGTTGCAGTAACTGTAACAGTTCCCTCTGCTACAGGAGTAACAACTCCAGTTTCTGGATCAATTGTTGCTACTAATTCATCACTTATTGACCATGTAACTGTTCTTTTTGCATATAATGGTAATACATTTGCAACTCTCATTGTTGCTTGATTACCAAGTTCAATTTCAAGATTTCCAGTTATTTCAAAACTTTCTGGTTCAGGTCTTTCTATTATTGTAACTACATATTCAGCTACATCATCCCCATTTGTTGCTTTTACTGTAGCAGTACCAGGAAGTAAAGCATCAAGTCTAATTTTATGAAGAGAATTTCCCAAACTATCTTCTTGCACTTCATACTCAACAGCTCCTTCTGGATCCATTGTTACTTCAAATGTAGTCTCAGCAGATAATACTAAATCTCCTTTTGAAGCAGTTAAAGTAAGTGAAAAATCAACAGCAAATTCAGTTCTATCTTCAGGAGCAGTTAATTTAAAAGTATTATCCTCTTTTGCGCCAATTACTATTGTAACTTGCACTGTCTCATCTCCAAGAGTGGCTTCAATTATAACAGTTCCCTCTGCTACTGCAGTAACATTACCTTCTGCATCAACAGTTGCAATAGTTTCATCTTTTGAAACCCATGTGATTGTTCCTGTTTGATTTGCTTCTAATTTATAAACGTCTTCTACTACTACCGCTCCCTCTGCAGGTGCATTTGTAATTGCAAGAACTGATGAATCAGCTATAACAGTTATACCAACTGTTGCTGTTAAATTATTTGCAGTCTTTACAATAATAGTTGCAGATCCAACTTTTAATGCTTCTACTTCACCATCTTCTGATACTGTTGCAACTGTAGCATCACTTGATGTATAACTAACACTCTTATCTGTTGCATTAGCTGGGGCTACAGTAGCAACTATTTGATGTTTTTCACCAACTTCAAGTGTTTTTGTTGCATCTATAACTGTAACTCCAGTAACTTCTACTGTTGCCTCAACAACTGTAACTGTAACTGTAGCTGTTTTATCATTGGTTGCTGAAACAGTAATCACAGCTTCTCCAGGTGCAACACCCGAAACTTCTCCTGTTGTACTATTAACTGTCGCAACAGTTGTTTTATCTGATGCAAATGTAACAGTTTTATCAGTTGCATTGGCAGGTGCAATAGTTGCTTTTATAATAAACTTTTCACCAACAGCAATTTCTTTTTCAGTAACATCAGCAGTAACACCAGTAACTAAAACATCTTCAATTACAGGATCTGGCTTACAGCCAACAATAACAAATGCTAATACGAATACTAACATAAATACTAACCATTTTTTCATTGTTTTCTTTCCTCCTTAGAATGAATTTTAATTGTAATTTTCAGGTTTCCTTTACCTGTAAAGGTTTACATATTATTATACCTTTTTTTAACTTAATATGCAACAGCAAATAATAAAATCAAAGGTTTTTTGAAGCTGTTGTATATGACTTCCAAACTTCAAATCCATATTTACTATAAAAATCTAAAAGTCCTGTCCAATCAATTAATATCTCCTTAACTCCTCGTTTTAATAAGGAAGTAACACCTAATTTAATTAAATCTGCCGCAAGTTGATTTCCTCTATAATCAACATCTATCCCAATAGGTCCCAATCCACCTAAATTTTCAAATTTTTGATACCAAACAATATGATAAGGATAAACTAAAGCATTTGTTGTTGAAATACGAACAAACCCTATTACTTTTTCTTTATCATAAACTACTAAATAATCCTCATTAAATGCTCCAAGTTTACAATATTCTTCAAATTCATATTGCCATCTACCAGGGAAACATCTTATAAAGAAATCATCAACAGCTCTAACATCATTTTTCTCTACAAATTTAAACAAAAAAGTCTCTTTGTTGTAAATATTATGAAGCATTTCTTTATCAAAATACTTAGAAACTACATCATGTGTAGAACTACCAATACTATATCCAATTTTTGCCAAGAAATTAGGGGTTAAATTATCAAAATCAACTGGAACTCCAGGAAAAAAATTATTAATATCTTTACCAATCCAAACTTGACTTTTCCCTAATTTTTTAAATTGTTCTTCAACAATATCAAACATTCTAGTTCCAATACCTTGACGACGAAATTTCCTTGCAACAAAAAACAAAGAAATAAAACCTACAGATTGATATTTAATAATTCTCGCATCATTATCCCATACTTTAGAAATTACAAAACCTACAGGTACATCTCCATCTAATGCGACAACAGATGCTTCTTTGGCAAAATATTTACAATTAACTACATTTTGATTAAAAATAAAATTTGAAATTGGATACATAAATTTAAGCTCTTGATTCCACAAATCTTGTAATAACGAATAATCTTTAAATTCATTTAAATTTTTATACTGAATCATAAGTCTCCATAAGCAGCATCATCAATAATTATAGTAACATTTTCGTGTTTATGTAGTACTGATGCCGGGAAATCTTCGCTTATATTTCCACTAAGTAGTTGTTTAACTGCACTTTGCTTACTTGCTCCGCTTATTAACATAAGTATTTGTTTTGCTTGCATAATGTTTTTTATACCCATTGTAATTGAATAAGCAGGAACTTCTTCAATTGAATTGAAAAATCTTTTATTATCTTGTCTTGTCTTTTCTGTTAACTTAACAATAAAAGTTTCTTGTTCAAAAGATGTCCCAGGTTCATTAAACCCAATATGTCCATTACTCCCAATTCCAAGTACTTGCAAATCAATATTAGCTTTATGCAATAATCTATTATAAGTTTTACAATTCTTTTCTAAATTTTTTCCTTCTGATGAAGGCAAATGAATATTTTTTTCACTAATATCAACATGATCAAACAAATTACGATGCATAAAAGAATAGTAACTTTCCTTATGTTCTTTTGGCAAACCACAATACTCATCTAAATTATAAGTTTTTACATGCTTGAAAGAAATTTCATTATTTTTAAACATTTTAATAAGATTTTGATATAAACCAATAGGACTAGACCCTGTTGCCAACCCAAGATGACTTTTAGGTTTAGTTTTTAAAAGTTCTCCTACAATTTTAGCAGCTTCTAAGCTTAAACTTTCATAATCTTTAACTCTAATAACATTCATAAATGTATCCCTCCTTTTTATATATTAACTGGCAAAATACCTGTAAAGTTCTCTTCACCATATATTAATTTTACTAAACTTTCAAAAGAAAGTAAAGTAGCTTCATATAAACATAAATAACTGGATACATTATGTAAATGTAATATGTCATACGGTGATCTCATACTAACAACAATTGTTTTTTCTTTATCCAAACAATCAAATACTCTTACTTGATAATCATTTTCTATAACATTATAAGTAGTCATTATTATTTTATCATAATTATTTATAATTTCCTGAATATGATTATAATCATTAAATGCTTCATTAATAATTATCTCATCAAAATTTAATAATTTATTAATTGTAAAATGTTTATTTGGTTGGTTATCAACCAAACTAAAAATTTTAATTTCAGGAGAAATAAGTAATACTTTGTCCTCTTTTTTTAAAGGTATCAAATTATTATCCATAACCTTAGTAATTGATTTTAAACTAATTTTTTTGGCAAATTCAACATCTTCTTCTTTTCCAACAAAATTACTTAAAGTTGTCAAATTAATTTTTTCATAACCAATATATTTTTCTTTATAATTTAATATTTTTTGGACTGATTCATTTATTCTATCCATAGATATTTCATTAGAATTAACTAACTTAATAAAAGTATTTACAATTTCTCTTTGTTCTTCGATTAATGCCTTTCCACAAAAACATAAAATATCATTCCCAGCATTAATCCCTAGTTTAATTATTTCTTCAATTGAATATTTTTTCCAAATTGCCCCCATTGTAAGAGAATCAGTTACAATTAAACCCTTAAATCCTAATTTATCTTTTAATAAATTAGTAATTATTTTCCTAGATAAAGTAGATGGATACTTATTATCTATTTGCTTATATAACACATGAGAAACCATAACACCATCAATTCCTTCATAAATTGCTTTCTTAAATGGTTTTAATTCTAATTCTAAAATATCTTCTAAACTTTTATCAACAACAGGTAACCCAACATGAGAATCTACACTTGTATCTCCATGACCTGGAAAATGTTTAATAGTTGATAAAAGTTTAGCTTTTTGAAAACCCTTAAAGGCTTGCACAACACAATTTTCAACAATTTCTGCTTTATCAGAATATGCACGAGAATTTATGACAGGATTCAAAGGATTATTATTAATATCTCCAACAGGAGCAAAATTCATATTAAAACCAATTTTTTTCAAATCCAAACCAACTCTTTTACAAATTTCATAAATATCTGCATTTGCTGCAGCTAGAGCCATTGCTCCTGGAAGAGGTGTAACTTCCTCAGTAAACCTTAAAACTGGACCTCCCTCTTGATCAATAGCCTTAAACAAAGGAATACTTGCTTTTTCAGATATTTGTTTATTTAAAAAAGCAGTTTGGTGAATATTCTCGATATTCTTTTTAAAGTATATTACTCCACCAAGCTTAAATTCATTAATAAACGTATCTATTTGTTTATTATACGTTGTCCCATTAAAAGCAAACATTAGCATTTGCCCTACTTTTTCTTCAAGTGTTAAATTATCTATTTTCATAATACCTCCAAATAAAGGTGCTGTTAAATACACAGCACCTCTTATTTTATCCAGTAATTCCAGTTCTTTCAATACTTTCAACAAATTGCTTTTGAACAAAGAAATAACCTATCAATAACGGCAACATCATAAGTAAAGCGCCAGTATTTGCAATTAAACCAAAAAATAGTGGATCACTTGCAACAGTCACATCAGTAATAGAATCAAAAACTTGTTTGCCAGAAGCAACCCAGCCCGACATAACTGTAAATAAACGGTCTGTTCCTCCTCCAAGTCTTGTTGACAAAACTGGAAATGTATTAGAATAAGCTAATAAATTAGCAAAATAATAGTCATTCCACTGCCAAACAAAAGCAAATAATCCTACAGTAACAATTGCTCCTCTAGCGTTAGGAAGCATTACACTCCAAAAAGTCCTAATTACTCCCGCGCCATCTACTTGAGCAGATTCTTCAAGTTCTACAGGTATATTCTTAAAGAATTGTCTAAATAAGTAAATAAATATTGCAGATCGTATACCTTGACCAAATGCTGCTAATATGTACATAGAAAATATATTAGCTACAAGATTAATTCCAAAAAACGGAGTATTTACTAAAAATTGAGATCTAGATACATGTAAGGTCTCATTCGGGACGACCAAAGTAAATAGTATTAAGAAGAAAATTATATTATTACCTTTAAACTTTAGTCTTGCAAATGAATATCCAGCAACAGCAGCTGCCATAATTTGAATAAGCATTGTAAAAAATGACAATATTGTAGTATTAAACAATGAAGACCAAAATACTAATAATTCACCAGCAATTTGGAAATTAATAGTACTCCAATTTTCTGGAATCCATACAACTTGTGGATTAGTAATATCCATAGGATGTCTGAAAGCATAAGAAAATTTTTGAAAAATTGGCAATAAAATTACAAAACATAAACCCACAAGAAGAAATGTTCTAAGTAAAACCGCTATAAAAGAAAGTGAATTCTGTCTTACAAGTCGATTCTTAGCTTTTCTTTGTTGAATATCAAGTGATTGTCTATTAGGAAAAATCATATTTAAAAACTTATTCATCATAATAGAACACCATCCTTGAAATTCCAATTAAAACAATAGAAATTAAGAGAATTGAAGATAAAGCAAACAACCATGACATCGCTGCATGAATTCCACTATATGTAACTCCTCCTAATCCATTGACTAAATCGATAAATTTATTATTTGCAAAAACACCAATTATACTAACCAAATTACTTCTTAAGAAGGAGTCAACAACCGTATATACGGCAGCTGTTAACATTAATGGCGACACCATTGGAAAAGTAATCTTCCAAAAAATTTCATATTGTGTCGCTCCCTCCATTTTTGCTGCTTCGTATAAATGCTTAGGAACTGCTTGAATTCCTGAAAGGAAAATTAAAATTTGCACTCCTGAATAAGAAATAATATTATAAATTGATCCTGTAGCATTTGATAAAAAGTTAACAAAAACAGGTGGAATATTAGCCATAACCAGAAAATCACTAAAATTAAACATAGACGCAAATAAATCTGCAGTAACATTCTCAGTTGCAGAAGCAAGAGGTGCTCCAGTACTCATAGCAATATCAACAGCTTGAGAGTTAAAAATAACTGGCATAAAAAATATTGCTCTTACTAATGCTCTACCTTTAAATTTTGAATTTAGGACAACCGCTATAATTAAACTAAATATTAAAATTAACGGCACTTCAAAAAATGTTGTTCCAAAAGAAGATACTAATGTTTCTTTAAATGTGGTATGTTGATTTAATACATATTGGTAATTATCAAACCCAATACCTTCAGTTGTAATTCCAATAAATTCCCCAGTAATTGGGTTGTTACCCAATGATTGCACATAAGAAAAACTATAAACTACAGTTGTAATAAATGGAATAAGGAAAAAATATCCAAATCCTACTAACAAAGGAATAATAAACACAATTCCCCATATTGCTTTTTTCTTATCATATTTTAAATTTTGTGTCAATTTTTTAGGTATATAAGACAAGACATTTATAACAGAAACTACAATTTTAGAAGAAAATATGATATAGAAAAAATCTTTAATTGCATTTAATATTTTTGTAAAGAATGATTTTTTCTTAATCTCGGGAGTATCATTTGAATTATCTTTTAAATTCATTTTATATTCCTCCTTCTAATACTACATAATCATTAGGTTTTACTGCCATTCCTGTTAATACATCTTGGTATATACTATCAGAATAATTAATCATTATTCTAACACCATTATCATATGTAACTAAAACCACATTATCAACAACATATTCATGATTTATTAATCTGCCACCATGAATACCAGTTTCATTAATTTTATTATTCATTTCTATAATTTTATTTTTCCAATTTATATAATAAGCAGTTGAATATTCAGTATAATCAGTTTCTAGTAAAATATTTGTATCTTCATATGATAATACAAAATTTAAATTTGAACCTGTTTCTAAAGCTTTTAATATGTACCAAACATAATCATCATGTTCACTCATATAATTAGCTGGTGGTATTGAATAATCAACTAATCCACTAAATACTAATTGATAAAGAGGAATAGAATTATCAAAAATAGGATAAGTTGTTGAAGACAAAGGAACACTAACTATATTATCTGCATAAAATACAGCATAATCAAATGGAGAATTTAACATAACATTATCTAAATTATCATTAAATAATTGTAAAGATCTTTTTTGTAATAATTCTCCATCATATGCAAAAATCTTAGACTTTTTTGAATAATCTCCTACTTTTTCATTTCCTAAATCAGACAAATAAACATTATTGCTTAATTTCTGAAAACTATTTAAATAATTTTCACTATAGGATTCATAATAACTTGGAGATAAATAATAATTAGGAGTTTTTCTCTTATTTTGCATTTTAGTTGGTATAACATACGGATAATGAAGAGCTTGTGTGTTACTAACACTTCTAGTAGTATATTTTTGATTTCCAAAAGCATAATCATAACCTTTATGTTTTGCTACATTTACCGTTGGATATAAAGCAATTAGGTTTTCATCAAGATAACCCATTAAATCATTTAAACCTTTACTTCCGCCAAGTATTTTAGCAACTTTAACATCTTTTACAGCTTCGTTTTCCATTTTATCACTTGTCCAAGAGGTATAGGCTACACTAAATTCGGTAATCCCATTTTCAGATAATTCTTCTAATATAGTCTTTGCTTGCATAAATGTCGTTAAACTATAATCTTTATCATATACAATTCCCATTTTTAAAGCTTTCTTTTCAAATGCTCCAAGAAAATTAACATTAACTACATTATCTGTTGTTTTGTCTTTATCAACATAATTATATTTATTAATTAAATATTCACGATACATTTTTGCTATTTCAACATAATTAAAATTATCGGATTCTATATTTCTTGTTGAATCAATTTCAGGAACAACAAAATTATAAACATATTTAAAATCACTTAAAAATCTAAAATCAGTCCATTTCACAAATGAAGATTCATAATATCCAACACCCGCAAAAACATTTTCAGATTCTCTTAATCTTGCAATGAAATATATATAATTAGAACTTTTAGTAGAAGCTGCTCTTTTAAAGTCTGAAACAATATCTGTTTGACTAGCGCCTTTATCAGCAATTGCCAAAACTCCAATATTAGAAGTTTTATCTAAATAGCCGAACATTCCCATCATTATTTTTTCTACACTTGCTGGTTGCTCACGTGGAACATAGTTCATATCAGCACCATAAATCGGTTTTGATTGATAAGAAACTACATTTTGTTCATCCATAATACTATTAAAACTAATTACTCCTCCACTACCATCAGGAATAATCATCTCACCAATAGATGTAGCACTATAATTAGAAGTAAAATATGGCAAAACATTCATTCTAGCTATTTTAGCATCATGAGCATATTTATCTCCACGTTCAATTGCTGTTCTACCTTCTATAATAGCATCATTCATAATAGTAAATTCTATTCCATCATCATTCAACTGATAATTAATACCTACTCTAAATACTCTATTTGCTGATGCTGCATCATTACCATATTTAATATTTTGTTCATCAACAATATTTCTTGTTTCTTCTGTTGAATCACTATTAATATACGGAGTAGAGAATTGTGCTCTTACTGGATTACCAAGTTCATCATATAAGAAATTACCTTCTTCATCCCTTGCATGAACTCCTCCTCTAATAACAGGATCATCTCCCCTATAAATAATATTACTTGGATCATTCTTATTTGCAAGAGTTAATCCAAAACGATAATAATTAGAATCGCTTATATCATATAAATAATCATAAACCGCATTTTTCAAAATTGATGAAGTAAACGCAAAATTTGAAATATAATTTAGCGGACTTGCACTTGTATAATGAAGATTATTATTATTTGTAAATCCTTTATCACTGTTATTTTCTAATTCAAAAGTATTTGAACTAAAAATAATATTAAATTCACGATTACTCAAAAATGGATTAGATGTAAGCGGTGATTCCCCAGCAACTGCAGTATTATAATGAACACCTAAAACTGCTTTCGGTTCACCAACCAAATTAGGATCAGTTATTTTTCCCGAATTTAAATCTGCTTCTGTCCAAACAGCATCAGCCAACTCCCAATATCCATATGACTCACCAGTATCTGGTGATTTTTTTTCAATAACCGTTGCTAATTCATGTTCTTCTATATATTCAGCAGCTTCTTTACTAGTAGTAATACCTCTTCCATTATACGTCATTTGATATCTACCAAATTCATCTGTATTAGCAGTAGTATCACCCTCTTGTATTAGCCAAAAATTTCCCCTTACTACATCTTCAATAGCTTCACGATCAATTTGTCTTGGAAAGAAACTATTAATATTAGTAAAATTACCAATATCATATAATACTTGTAATCCATTTTCCACATCATAATTAATACTATAATGTCTTGTATTTTTCTTCTGAATCAAATCATAATACTGAACACTATTTGAAAATGTTCCAAGACCAGAAGTTTGGACTTTTCCATCGCTTCCATAGGAATATACAACAATAGAATCCCCATTTACTAATTCATTTGTTTCATTATAATATTCAGACAAGCGATATACTACTTTATAGTCATCATAAATTTTATTGCCCTGATTATCAAGAATTGGATTATCATCAATATCAACTCGTAAAACAGCACTTTCATTTAAACCTACCATTACATGAGTAGTACTTTCATCAAAATACATTGTAAATTTATCATTTTGCGCAACAATTTTACTTGTTTCAAAAATACTAGATTCAAATGTAATTCCAGTCAATAACTCACTTCTAGCAATTGATTCTGCTTTATTTGATAAAATTGTTTTAGCTTGATCTATTGCTGCCTCAACCGCTGCTACAAGCACCGGATCTGCATCTTCACCATCTATAGCAATTTGATTCATCTGTCTCTTTGTAAGTTCAGTTAACTTAGTTTTTACTAAATTATCGCTATATTTTAATGAAATAATATCGCCATCAACAGTTACAGTATATCCTTGACTAATTAAATTAACACGAATATTTTCAATCTTTTCCTTTGCTTTAACACTAAGAAATTCAATTTCAAAATCTTTAATTTCTGTTTCAGTACTAGTAAATTTAAAGTCATTTTTATCAAATTCTCTAGAAATTACTAATTTGGCAAAGAACATTTCTTCATCTTTCAACTCTTTATCTTTTGCCTCGTTTGAATCCCCTACACCAAGTCCTATATATATAGCTTTTTCTCCATAAAAATCAGTAATCTCAGCTAAATATTTATTTTCTTTTAATTTATCAACTAAATCGTTAATATCCTCTTCAGAAAAAGAAGAACCAAAAGAAATTTTTCTATCATATTTTTGCAAATACTCCATATCAACAATAAATTTATCTTCATTAAAAGGAATATTATCTTTATCTAGAACAGAAGGGATTAACCCGCCTACAAAAAACGCTAATAAAAAGATACCTATAGTAAGTGTTAATGCAGCTATTATTATGTATCTAAATTTAAATTTCATTAATTAACCTCACTTTCTAAAAGTATCTGAGAGCTATTTCTCGATAAATTGTATACACAAAACCATAAATTTTTCTAAACAAATCAAATCCAAGTAAAGCAATGAATAATATTACAAGCGCTGCTACAATCGTAAACACAATCGTTATAATGCACTTTAATACACCATATTCATGAATTGATACTAAACCAACAAACACCATATATCCTGTAGCAAAAACACCCACACTTAAAACTAAGCTATAAAGTCCAATTTCTTCTTGCGCAATCATATTGCTTAAAAATAAAGCAAAAAATTGTGTAATAATCATTGGAAATAACGAATAAGATATAAGCATTAATATTTCTTTAATAGTTCCCTTGCCATCAAATAAAGTAGTAATACTCCAATTACCAAATGCAAGAACTAAAATAGGTACTAAGACATATGTTATTTGTGCAAATGTATTTAAGTCACTAATATCATTTTGATTAACCATAAATCCTTCATATTGAAAAGATATTATTTGCAACAAAATAAATATAACAACAAAAGCAATTGCAATACTTGGCTTCGCTCTTTTTTCACGTTTAAATTCATCAAATCCTTTAAAAGGATGAAATAAGATATAAACAGGAAACCTAATTCCCTCTTCAACTATAAAATTAAAGAATTTTTTTATTTTTTCATAAGTAATTAACAAATAACGAACTACTTTATTATCCATAATATTTTGTTTCATTATTTATCACCTGCCAATTTAATCATAAATTTCTTACGCTTCTTTTCAAAAGCACCTCTACCATACAAAAGTACAATTGCAAATGCAGTCATACTAATTACAATTGGAAAGTTTTCTTTTATCACTTGATCACGATAACTCTTATATGCACGTGAATAATAAGTTTGATTAAATCCTATTTGAAAAAATGCCATTGCATCTTCATATCTTCCATCATTAAGTAATGATTTACCAATTCCAACATAAGCAAGTTCATAGTTAGGATTTTCAGAAACAACATTTTTCCATTCTTCTGCTGCTTCTTTTAATTGTCCATTATATTGATACTTAACAGCTCTATTAATAACTTTTGCAATATCAGTTGGTTTAAATCTTATAACCGCTTTTGAAAATTTATCAAGAACTAAAATATTTTCTCCTTGATATCTAATTGCAACCGGATTATTAAGATTACCTAATTCTGGACCAGATTCTGCAGAAATATATAACAAATTACCCTCATCATCATATGAAAATAATCTTCCTGATTTTTCATCACTTACAGTATAAATACCATAACTATTAACAGCAACTCCTGTAAATCTTGATGGACCTCTTAATAATAAATTTGTACCAACATTAATTGTCACAACGTCACCAACAGGATTTGAATAACCATTTTTTGTAAGTGTATCATTCCCTGATGGATTAATCTTCTTAATCATTGCGCTATTATCAACAATATCATTAGAATCAGTTGTTGCTCTTGAAACTGTATAAATAAAATTTTTAGAATCAATAGCCATATTTTTAAACTCAGTATTTAAAATAGAATCTTTTTGCGATAATTGAATATCAGTTGAAAATCTTCTCCAAAAAGTTTCCCAAGCCGTAAGCTTAGCATAATTAACGCCAATATAACTCATAAATTTACCATAATAACTCATTTGCATGATACCTTCATAAACACCTTCAGAAATAACAAAAATTCTTCCTGTTGAATCAGTGACAAGCTTCATCGGTGCAAATGTTTTTCCAGAAAATGTAATATCAGTTGGTTGACTAACTACCTGAACAACATGGTAATCAGTTGCATCAACAATTACTATTTGATTATTACCTTTATCACTTAAATATAATAAATCTTGATATTCACCCTTAATTATTGTTCCATCTTCAGCTCTTGCAGGTCTTTTTGCTCTATATACACCACTGACACCATTTAATTCTAAATATACTCTTTGAGCTTCAGTACGAACCGGTTCTGGAGTAAGAATGGCAGAATAAAACTTCGTCCAATTTACTCTACTATTTAGAGTAACACTCGATGTATCAGATCTTGTTTTAACTTTCATATATTGTTCTTGAGTAAAATTTTCAGGTCGAACTTCAAATTTAGAAATAATTCCGTTTGAACCAGATTTAAGATTTAAATTTTCATCAAAAACATATAATAAACTCGATGAGGAATCAACAATATAAATTATATCTTTTTCTGTTCCTTCATCATCTATTTCCGTATAAATATACATATCTTCAGGAGACGTAAATTTGCTCGCATCAATTCGACTCCATCCATCACTAACAACAGTAAATATACCATCATTTGCTGTAGTTAATCCTAAAGATGAGTGAATTGGTTCTCCTTTGTGTGAGTAATTATATCCCGTCACAGCATTACTACCCACAATAGAAATCAATATTATTAGTATAAAAGAAGAAAGAATAAATATTTTACGCATATCTATCTACTCCTTAATTCCTGAATGAGCCATTGTTTCTAACATATTACTTTGAGAAACAATAAACATTATAATTGGAACTGATATCATCAGTAACCCTACTGCAGCAAGCGTACCTTGACGGGCAGGTCCTGCTGTAGCAATTTGTGAAAGTGCATAACTTACCATTTTAAAATCTTCACGATATATATACATTGCACCATTTGCATTCCATAAAGATTGAAATACTAAAATAATTAAAGTAATCCAAGCTGGTTTTACAAGAGGCATAACAATTTTCCAAAAAATCTTAAAATCGCCAGCACCATCTATTTTTGCAGATTCAATATATGATGTTGAAATCTGTCCCATAAACTGTTTCATTAAAAATAATCCAAGTGAAGATGCTACCATAGGCAAAATCAAAGCCCAATAAGTATCAATCATTCCTAACCAATTTAAAATAATATAATTTGGAATAGCTGTAACTGCAGCTGGAAACATTAATGAATATATAACCAAACCAAAGATAAAAGTTCCCCCAGGAATTTTATACTTTGCTAAAGGATAAGCACACATTGAAGCAACTATAACATGTCCCACAGTTCCTACAATAGTAATTAATATTGTATTAAATAAATATCTTGAAAATGGAACTATTGAACTTGATAAGGCAACACCCAAATCCGAAAAATTGGCAAGTGTTGGATTTCTAACAAAAATGTTTGGTGGAAATTTAAACAATTCATCTAATGGTTTAAACGCATTATTAATAGTTAATATTAATGGTAAAGCTGATAAAACTCCAGCAAGTGCCAAGAATAAAAACAAAATAAGGTCTCCACCAATAGAACGATTAATTCTTTTTCTTTTTTTAGATCTTCTTTGAACCTTTAAACTGCTTATTTCTGCAAAAGGTCGAGAATCTATTCTTGCAGATTTACGTTCATTCTTTAATTCTTTATTTGATAATTTACCCGAAGAGTTTTTTGATTCAGCATCTAATTTTTTTATGTTATCAGCCATTTTATGAACCCACCCTTCCAATAATTTTTCTAATCAACTTATTCAAAATAATTGCAGATATAAACAAAAGGGTCGCAATAGCAGATGCATATCCCATCTCATATCTTGTTGTTCCATAATCTTGTAAATGATTTACAATTGTATGGCCAGCATAATTTACAGAAGGGAATCCAGCAAGAGCTGTAGTAATAGCTCCAACTCCTAGTGAACCAGAAATTTGTAAAACGGCACTAAATAATAATTGTGGTTTCATATTTGGTAATGTAATATACCAAAGTTCTTGCCATCTGTTTTTAACACCATCAACTGCTCCAGCCTCATATTGACTCCTATCTACACCTTTTAATCCCGCAATTAATGTTAAAAAGTTAACTCCTAAACTCATCCATAATTGAACAACAATAACAATCGGTAAAATATAGGCTGAATCTTGAAGCCAAGTTATTGGTTCCCTAATAAGTCCCCAATTTATTAAAAACGAATTGGCATATCCGTATATATCACTAGCAAATATTAATGTCCAAATTGCCAAAGCACTACCAGAAATAGACGGAGCATAAAATACTAAAGTAATAAATGCTCTTAATTTATTTGGTAATTCATTAATTAACCAAGCAAAAACAAATGATAGTAAATAACCTAACGGTCCAGTAATTAAAGCTATAATTAAAGTATTTTTAATTGAAGTAATAAATATTGGATCATCTAAAAATAATGCTAAATAGTTTGCCCAACCTATAAATCTTGGTGCTTCTAAAAGATTAAAATATGAAAAGCTTAATAAGAAACTCATAACTACCGGAACAACAGTAAATAAGAAAAACAAAACCATATAAGGTATCATCATCATATAAAGTGTCTTATTTAACCACATTTTTCGTCTAAATGGTGTTTCTCTACTCCATTTATCCATCTTATGTCTTTTATCATCCCACCAACTTCTAAATTTAGAAGATTTAGCACACATCCATTTTTTTAATCCTTTTTTCTCTTTATTTCCCTCGCTTATAACGGGAGCTTTTTCAATATCAATATTTTCCATTTGACTCCCCTTTCTAAGCAATCGGTAAACCGAATTCTTCGCGTTTCTTTAATATTTCATTATTAATTAATTCAACATATTCCAATAAAACTTCACGAGCATTTAAATCTTCATTAACTGTCTTACGGAATGCATTTTCAATATTTCTACCTGTATAATAACCACCTGCTACTTGAGGTATTCCTACAGTATTATGCCATTGACTAAGCAAAATTGTTTTTTCAGTCTTTGTCCAAGCCATATTAGTAAAAGCTTCTATATTAGCTGTATTATGTCTTGCAGCAGCTCCCAAAATTGACTCTAACTCTGTTCCATAACTAGCTTGAGTATCAGCAGATGTCCACCATTTTAAGAATTCCCAACTTTCATCAGGTTTCTCTGTTTGTTTCATTATAACTGCAGCACTACCACCAGCAGCACCTTTATTATTAATCAATCCTGTTTCTTCATTATAAAATCCAGGTAGTGGGGCAAATGCCCATTTACCAGTAATCTCTGGTGCAAATACAGCTAGAGTATTAAACATTTCATAATAAGCAATACCAATTGGTGTCTCACCAGAACGGAATCTATTAATAAAACTTGCTGAAAGTGGGAAAGAATAATCCGTATAATATTTAGCCCATTCTTCAAAAGCAACCATTGATTCTTCTGAATCTAATTTCGACTTAATATTATTTTCTGAATAAAAAGATCCTCCATGTTGAAACAACATTGAAGCAAATACTGGATTAATAACCGAAGTTGCCCCACTTGTATTCAATGGCAAGTAAAATTGTAAGTTAGAAATTTGTAATTCAGTAACTAAACTTGTAACTTCATCCCAAGTCTCTGGAACTAACCAACCATTATCTTCAAAAATATCAGTTCTATAAAACATTACTAAAAATGATTGTGTATTTGGCATAGCATAAAAGCCACCATTTAATTCAAAAGGAACAAAAGCACTATCAGCAAATCTAGAATTTTCTTCTCCATCAATAAGTACTTTATAACCATTTTCAGTTTTTTCATAAATAAAATCATCAAATTGAGAAATATCATATATAGCATTTCTCAGTGCATAATTTACAGGTAATCCTCCATCAACATTTATTGCTACATCAGGACCTGTACCAGATAATGTATTAGGTAAAAGTACTCCCGGTGCTACAACTTTTAAATTAACATCAATTCCTGTTACGCTTGTAAATGTACTATCTGCTAATGATTTAAAAGCATTAGCTTGTTCACGTCCAGAAGTCAAACTTGTTAAAAACCAAACATCAATTGTATTCTCGCTTACACCCTCAGTAGTTACGCCCACAGATTGATAATCAAAAAAGAAAGATTGTACAAATGAATTAATTTGAAACCAAGTATTAGCAAACCAATTTGCATTAGGGTCTGGTACTTCGACATCTGAAGATGAAACATATAATGCTTCAACAATTAATGATTGTTCTTGAATATCAGTAATCCATGTTCCTAAAGAAGATATATTTTGACTAAAAGTACCCAATCTTTCTTGAATTGTTCTAGGCTTTTTCAAAAAATCTTCTAGCTGAATCGCCATTTTATCTAAAATTGCAATAAGATCACTTTTTTCTCCAGAAACTTCAGTTATTTTTGAAGATACACTTCTTAATCTTTCAGCATTTTTTTCAAAACTTTCTAATAAACCATCAATTCTAGCATTATCACCATATAAATGATATTCTTGATAAGGGTCAGGATTTACAGTAGTAATTGCAATAATTTTTAAATACATAGCATTTAATTCATTAGTTACTTGTCTAACTGTCTCTACAGGTTCTCCATAAGAACCTAAAGTAGATTCCAAAGTAATTTCATTAATACCTTCATCTAAATAAAATAAGAAAGGTTCTTCTTTATCCCCAAGATAAACTAAGTTCCAATCAGTACTATAATTAAATCTAGCTTGATTAGCTTCTAAAAAAGGAACAATACCATTAATATATACTCTTCTAGTACTAAACAAACCTCTTGAAGCATTTTGTTTAGCTTTAAATGATATTTGATAAAATCCAGCTTCTGGAACATCAATATCCCATGTAATCCAATCACCAGGACTCGTCCATTTTGTCCCCCCGATTGCATTCAATTTTGTACGAACAGGATCAGTAGGAGTATTTTTAGGACTAGTTCTATCAGCTATAGCATATAGAGTAGGTGAAGATCTTTTGCTTGAATCTTCCCCTTCAATTTGAAGTAAATGTCCTGAAGTTTCTTGAACATTACTATATAATTCTTGATACTCTTGATAAGTAATTTTATTATCAACTTGAACTAATTTCAGTTCAGTAATTGTCATATTTTCCCTTATAGAGTCTAATTTAATTGTATTAGTACCTTCAGTAAAATAAAACATATATGGTTCAGTAACATAACCCGTATGATCTCTAAAATAAGTTGTTGTTAGATCAAAAATTTCTTTTTGAGCAGGCTTCATATCATTCCCATTTAAATCTTGAACAATTTCTTGAGCATCTGTCCAAATTCTAGCAAACTTTAAATTACTTGCTCCACTAAAAGGAATCTCACCATTTATATAAAGGGATTTTTCAATATTTGCTCCTCCACTTTTATCCAAAACAACCAAATTCTCATCTCTTGTTTTTTCTGGATAATAAGTCATTAAAATATTATAAAACCCAGTTTCAGCAACATGAACACTCCAAGTAACACTACCATCATTTGATGTATAATAACCAGAAATTTTTTCACCATTGGGTAAAATAGCAGTACTGTTAACTTCATTCATATATTTAAAATCAAAAGCTTCATCACTTGCAACTCCCGATTCTAAATCAATCAATATAGGATTAGTTCTTGGAAGAACTATTTCAGATTCAACATCTTTAATATCAATCAAATCTAATCTTGCTTTATCTGTAATACCTCTTACTTTTCCCTTTATATAATTATTATAATCACCAACAGGAATCAAAGCTTCAGGAACTTCAGAATTAGAAAGTCTAATGTCTGATGAGTAGCTTGATATAATTGAACTAGACAGTAATACAACAATTAATAAACCAATTAAATATAAAATAATCTTTGATGTTTTAATTGGTTTTTTCTTTACCTTTTTTGTTTTGTCATACTTTGAAACTCTATGAACTACAATTTCTTCATCCTGTAATTCGTTTAATTCCAAACTTGCTTTATCAACAAGTTCTGGATTTGTTTTTTTATTCGCCACCATCTTCACCTCTTTTAAATTCATTTAAAGTATATTCAGCAAATTTAAGAAAACCCTCTAATAAAGAGATACTCTCTTTTAATCCACCACTCTTATTCCTTGCTAGCCATAATTTTTGTTGTCTATCAATTATACGGTTTTTACAATTCATTACTTCTTCTAAATATCCAATGCGTTTTTTAATATCTAAATCTTCATTAAACGCAATTAAAACTTTTTGAATATTTTTAATTAAATATATACTTTGATAAAGTTCTTTTTTTATTAATTCTCCATCTTCACATTGAAGATTAGTAATTTGTATTTCCTCAACTTTATTATTCAAAAATTCATGTAATAAATTAAATTTATTAACACTTAAAACACTATCTTTAACTTTATTCTTATAGTATTCAATTGGGTCCTTTTCTTTGCTTGCATAATATGCCCACATAAAAGCATAAAATGTATATGTAGCATTTGTTGTATATTTATTTTCATAACGATTATAATTTCCTAAGTCAAACATACTTTGAAACAATAAATTTTCTTTATCTTTAAAAACATATTTATTCATATATTCAGATAATTTAATGAAAGTTCCTTCTTGGAAATGCCAACTTGTCATTGCTAAATACACAATTGGAGCATAACTAATAGGTAAAAACTGCAAATGTCCAAAATCTCCCCAATCAGTTAATATAACCCCTAGTCCTTCATATTTTATAGTGTTCATACAAGCATTATTTATATTTTCAATATACTCACTACTTCTACCTGTAAAACTACACCAACTTGTAGTTGCTGGAGCTGCTAAAAATTTTATATTTAAATCTTTCAATTTTTTTAAATTTTTAGAAAAAGGATATACAGAATCATATCCCCAATCTACAAACAACATATCTTTAGGTAATCTGTTTAGTGATTCAGGATGATGTATTAAAACATCTCCCCAAATTAATGGAATTTTATTATATTTTTTAATTTCCTCATAAGCCTTTAAAGTAAAATCAATATAAACATTAGCAACACCTTTTTCTGCACAAATATCTTTTGACTTTCCTTTCCCCAATTCCATAGGCTCATCAAAATTCATATTAAAATATTTAGAATTACTATGTGGCAACATATCAGCATACATTTTAGTAATTAAATTAAGTGCTTTGGGATCACTTGGATCTAATGTTGCTGCTGGTCTGTGTCTTCCCCATATAAAAGCTCCATCTGGACACTCAGCTAAATCATGGAATTCATCCTTTGCAAGCCAATCTGCCATATGACCAAAACCATTTTGATTAGGCACTAAATCAATTGCACGTTGATTACAGTATTCTTCTAACTTTTTATATTCAGATATAGTAAAGTAACCATCCTCAACTAAATACTTACTAAATGATTGATATTCAAAAGAAAACCCTTCAACATATAATTCTAAATGATTCATCTTTAAGTCACTCATTAAATCTACAACTTTATATACCGTTTCAAGTTTTGGAACTTTATTACGACTAATATCTAGCAATAATCCTCTAACAGCTAAATCCGGATAATCATTAATTTCTAAACTTTGTATTTCTCCTTCAACTTGGCTAAAAATTTGTTTCAATGTTGTAGCAGCAAAAAAAGCACCGCTTTTACTCTTATATGAAATGTTAATTTTAGTAGTTTCAATCTTTAATAAATATTCTTCTTCTTTTAATGAAACATCATAAATAAAATTAATATCTCCAAATTCCTTTGTTCTTTTCACAGAAAGAAAAGTGCTTAATTTATTAAAAACGTTTTCCAAAGAAGCATCATAAGAAACAAGATAATTGTTTTTAACCGAAAAATTTTGATTTGTATAGGTAATGTTTCTAACATTTGGATACAATTTATACATAATTTATCTCCTATCTTTTTAATCTCATTATTATACTTATATTAAATAAGCAAACATTCAAAAACAGCTAACTTTTATCTACTTATTATATAATAAAACGCCATTTTTATCAAGGTATATATTAAAAAGCTACTTGTCTTTTTAAACCAACTAAAAAAACTCTTTATTTCAATAGTACTAAAAAAAACATTTTCTATTCAATATAAAAAAGCCTTTCGGCTTTTTATATTTCTTTAGCTTGCTTAAACCACAATAATTTTAAATTGTTTCTTGCTTCATTTAAAACTACATCATTATCAACAAGATTATGATAAGTAAAAAAAATTGTTCCTTTTACATTCTTTAAAGTTTGATTAAACAATAACTGATTGTTAATTTCCATAGGATCATTCCAAGATTTTTCACCACTTCCAACTCTATATAACCCTTGACCAATATACAATTTTGTTCCTGTTTTTTCGCATATATAATCCCACCATTTAGCTAAATCAGCATACTTTACAATTTCTTTTTTACTACCATCTTCTAATACTCTATGATAATCAAAATTAAAATATACTTGTGGAACTACATAATCTATATAACCCTTTTCCATCCAATAATAAACATCCGCATACAAACCTTGATAACAAGTGTAGCAACTATAATCATTATTAGATCCAAATTCCCACGCTCTTTTATCTTCTTTATTCTCAAAATATTTGCTATTTGTTCTATATATACCAAAGGGGCTAATACCAAACTCAACTCTTTTAGGTAAAGATTCTAATTTTTCATGTATAAGTTTAATTAGCATATTTACATTGTTTCTTCTAAAATCATCCAGATGTTTAATACCTGATTTTTTAAATTTTAATTCTTCATTTTCATCTTTTATCTCTTCATATGGATAAAAATAGTCATCAATATGAACCGCTTTAATATCATAATTACTAGCAATTTCTAAAACAGAATCACTAACAAATTCTCTTACTTCAATTGATGCAGGATCTAATATTAAACTACCTCCTACAGTTTCAATAACCAAATTTTTATTAAGACGCGCAAAATTATTATCCGCTAATGTATCCAAATATTCATCTTTTGTCATTTTTAAATCTGGAAGTTTTTTTAAAGAAACTCTATAAGGATTTATCCAAGCATGAATAGTTAATCCTTCTTTTCTTGCTTCTTCAATAAACCACTCAAAAATATCAAAACCGGGATCTTTCCCTTGAATTCCTGTTATAAAAGAACTCCAAGGATTTAAATCACTTTTATAAAAAGCATCATTAGCCGGCCTTACTTGGAAAATAATTGAATTCATATTAAATTCTTTAACTTTTTTTATAACATTTAGTAAATATTCTTTATAAGAATCAATGTCTGTAAATTTTGGTATATCAATATTAGCTACTGTTGAAAACCAAACTGCTCTTAATTCCTCATTTTTAGGTATATATTTATCCGGAATCATTACTTTTTCTTCACTTCTAAAATAAGTTATATATCCTTCTTCATTAAATTTTTTTATTGGTTTCATTATTTAAAATCCTTTCTCATAATTGCAAATGATTGAATTGGCTTCATTCCAGCATACATATAAATATTTCTAGCAGGATTATCACTTCCAGTAAATAATGTCATAAATTTTGAACCTTTAATTTTATGTTGATAACAAAGTTCACAAAACAAAGTTTTTCCAAGTCCTCTTCCTTGAACCTTTGGATGAATTCCAATGCCAGCCAAATAACCTCGTCCTGATTCTTCTGTAAATATTGGTCCAGTAAAACCTAATATTTCGCCATCTTTTTGAGCAATCAATAACTTTGAACCATTCCCTCTATTAATTTCACTTTTAACAGCTTGGTTCCACCCTTCATTTTTTAAAGCCTCGAATAAAGAATCAAAACCAAAATGGATTTTATCATCATAATAAGTTAACGTATACCCATCTTTTTCATTAAAAGCTTTTTTCTTAATTACATACTCCGGCAATTCATAATCTCTTAAATTCAAATGATATGCGTCTTGTTGGCCATTAGTGTTATAACCATTTGCAAGTAAAAATAAATAATAACTAGAATTATAACTAATTGCAGGTGCCCCTGGATGATTATGTTTATCATAACCCGGAACATACCACTCTAAATTTGTTGGATTCATAAAGAAATTTCTAACAAAAGTTTTCCCTTCATTTTTTAAAAACTCCTCAAGTTTTTCCAAAATTAAAGTTCCATAACCTTGTCTTTGATATTTTTTTCTAACAGCAATACATGTAATATATCCAGGAGTAAGACTTGGATTTAATTGATTCTTTGTAACATTTGCTTCTCCAAAGCCAATCATCTCCAAATTATCTTTAAACAAACATACTAATCCTTCTTTTTTAAAACTTGGATTTTTTAAAAATTTATTTGTAAAACTTTCTACTGTCCAAGGCTTAAAAAAACCTAATGAAGCAATCTCATCATTCCATAAACTAATAATTTCATCTATCAAAGAACTATCGAAAATTTTAAATTTCATATTAATTTTTACCTCCAAAATGACTTATAACAAAATTACCAATTTTTGCTCTAAATGCGATTATTTTTATATTATCTCTTGTTGGATGAACTCGATTAGTTAAAAGCGAAAATCCAACTTTATTTATTCTATCTATAAAAATATTAGTTCCTGTAAAACCAGTATGTAAAATAGTTTCAGGACTAGCTAAATCACCAGCAGAAGAAAAACTTCCTTTAATTATCCATCCTAATCCTCTTTGTTCTCCAATAAGATTAATACCATTTAATTCTCTAACTTGAGGAGTAAACATTAAATCAATAGTTGCTTTTGATAAAAATTGCTTACCGTTATAATTACCTTCATTTAAAATCATCATAATAAAATGAGAGATATCTTCAACTGTTGAAAAAAGACCAGCATGTCCTGCAACGCCACCAAGAGTATATGCTCTTTCATCATGAACATCTCCTCTTGTAATAATATTATCTCTAATTTCTGTTGGTGCACAGGCTTCTTTATTTTTTGGATTAAAACAACTATTATTCATATCAAGCGGTTTAAATATATACAATTCTGCAAATTCACTTAAATTAAGCCCACTAATATTTTCAATAAGAATTCCAAGCAAAATAAACCCAATATCCGAATAAAGAATTTTACTATTTTTTTCATATTTGATATCTAAGGAATATATTTGGTCCAATACTTGTTTACGTGTATTAATTTCTTTTGACCAGAAAATTCCTGCAGGATATCCTGAAGTATGTGTCATTAAATCGAAAACAGTAATATTATCATATTTTAATTCTGGAATATATTTCTTAACATTATCAAATAGTCTTAATTTCCCCGCTTCCATTAATAAAAATATTGAAGTCGTAGTAACAACAACCTTAGTACATGATGCCATATCATAAACTGTATTTAAATCGTTTTTTTCTTTTTCTGGAAAAATTGCCCTTAAACCCAAAGAATCTAAATGTACATTATTGTTTTCTACTAAACAATAATTTCCGCCTGGAAAATATCCATCTTTAATTGCATCTGAAATTAGACTATTAAGAATGTTTAAATTATTCTTCATTTTATTCTCCTTTAAAAAATAGTTTATTTTTGAATCTATTATAAAAATTATCCCATGAAATCTTCTTAATATCTTCTTTACTATACCCTCTTTTTTCCATGCCTTCGATAATCAAATGTACTTTTGTAGCATCTGGAACTTCTGAGACATTCGCGTTTTCAAAATCAGAAAGATAATCCATAAAATCAAAACCAAAACATACATTATCTATTCCCATAACACTAACTGCATAATCAACATGATTCAAAAAATATTCCAACCCTCTTTTATCTTCATCTTTCGAAACAAATGATTTGGCCAGTGTTAAACCAAATAACCCATTAGCTTCTTTTAAAACCTTCATTTGATTTAAAGTTAAATTTCTTCTGTGATCACAAATTTCCTTAACTAATCCATGCGAATATATAATGTTTTTGTTTGTAAATTCCAACACATCATAAAAGCTTTTTTGATTTAGATGAGCAACATCAATAATCATATCTAATTCTTCCATAATCTTTAATAATTTATATCCTTCTTCTTTGACGCCACTATTTGAGTCACCCGCTACACCTGTTGCATATTTATTTTCTTCATTCCAAGTTAGCATTGCGTGTCGAAAACCTAAATCATATAATTTTCTAATGTCTTCAGCTTCTTTTAAATTTCTCAACCCTTCCAACCCAAGCATAACTTTGTAATTAGATATTTTATCCCAATCAATCATTTCAAGAGAAATCTTAACAGCTTCTAACAAATCAAAATCATCAGGCGAAAACATGGTCCACAAAGCTCCTTCAATAATAGAATTATTCATTTGAGACAAATGTGTTTTCTTGAAACGATTTAAATTACCTTTCTTATATTGATAATACAAATCATATAATATATCACTATGTACATCGAATACTTTCATAAAATTCTCCTTTTAAAAAATATATGTTTTCGCTAAATCTTCATATGTTTCTCTTTTAATAGCCTCTTTAACCTTATCATCCTTAACAAAAATTACTGCTGGCCTTAAAGATCCATTATAATTAGAACTCATAGAATAACAATAAGCACCAGTTGAATGTGTTACAATTATATCTTTATCTTTCACCTTGCCAAGAATCACATTTCTAGCAATAATATCTCCAGATTCACAATACTTTCCAACAACATCATAAACATATTTTTCACTTCCATTAACACGATTAGCAATATCAACACTATAATTTGCCCTATATAACGCCGGCCTAATATTATCAGCCATTCCCCCATCAACAATACATAAATTTTTTTTGCTGAAAGTTTGTTTGCTTCCACCGCACGTATATAGAGTAATACCTGAATCACCAACAATACTTCTTCCTGGTTCTATTAATAATTCTTCAATAAATAAACCTCTAGTTTTCATTTTATTTTCAACAATCTTTACTACATTTTGAAGAGTTTCTTCTAAATCTAAAGGAGTATCAGTATCTAAATACTTAATACCAAACCCACCACCTATATCTAAAACTCTAACATTATATCCATTAACTTTTTGAAACATTTCTATAAAATCCAATAAAACCTCAACTTCTTTTCCAAAACTAGAAGATACATTAATTTGCGATCCTATATGGGCATGAAACCCTTTTAAAAATAAATATGGTGAATGTTTATAAATATCAACAATTTTTTCAAAAATCAAACTATCATTAATAGATTCACCAAATTTTGAATCCAACAAAGAAGTTTGAATAAACTCATGTGTATGCGCCTCAATTCCAGGATTAACTCTAAATAACGTATTACATTTTATCTTTTTTTCTTGAGTTAATATATCTAATCTTTTTAATTCTCTCAAACTATCAATTACAATATATTTAACATTTAAATCCAAACATAAATTTAATTCTTCAATGCTTTTATTATTACCATGAAAAATAACTCTTTCCATAGGAAACTTCGCTTGCTTCAAAAGCAACAAATCTCCAATACTAACCGCATCTATAGATAAACCTTTATTTTCTAACAACTTACAAAGATATGGAGCTAAAAAAGCTTTTGAAGCGTAAACAATTGTTGTAATAAAAGAATCGCTAATAAATGATTTTTTAAAAATATCAATCTTATTATTAATTCCTAATTCATCATATACATATAATGGTGTTTTATATTCTTTAGCAAGATCACTTAATCTGAATTTTCCTAAATATAATTCATTATCTATTTCTTTCATTGAATAAGTTTTCATATTAATTTTCCCTTAATTTTTCTAAAATTTTAAAAAATTCATTTTCACTTTTTGCATTAACAAGCAATTGCTTATACTCTTTAACTCCAGTGATTGTCTTTAAATAAAAAGCCACAATTGACCTTATTTCTAACAAAGCAATATACTCGCTTTTTACTTCCTTTAATAAATTATAATGCTTAATAACCATATTAATTCTATCTTCTTTTGTTGGTTCTAAAAATTCACTTTTGTTCTCAAAATAAGATACCAAATTATATATAAACCAAGGATTTCCTAAACTACCTCTACCTATCATTATAGCATCACAATTAGTATATTTTAGCATAAAAACAGCATCATCAATTGTTTTGATATCGCCATTACCAATAACAGGAATACTAACATTATCTTTAACCATCTTAATAAAATCTAAATTAACTTTACCTCTATACAAATCACTTTGCGTTCTTCCATGAACAGCAATAGCACTAGCACCAGCTCTTTCTATAGCTTTAGCAACTTGAATAACATTAATCTTTTGATGATTAATTCCAGCCCTGATTTTTACAGTTACAGGTTTTTTAACTGTCTTAACTACACTAGAGACAATATCTTCAATTAAATCTACATCATGTAAAAGATAACTCCCAGAATGAGACTTAAGTACTTTCCTAACAGGACAGCCCATATTTATATCAATAATATCACAATTAGTTTTCTCGTCAATTAATATAGCAGCTTTTACTAAATCTTCCGTTTCACCCCCAAATAATTGTAATGATACTGGTCGTTCATCATCTGATATTTTTGTTAAATCCCAAGTATTATCACTAGAATATATCAACCCTTTACAACTTATCATTTCTGTATAAGTTAGAGCAGCACCAGCTTCCTTCATAATCTTTCTATATGCTTGATTAGTATATCCTGCTAAAGGTGCTATAATTACTTTATTTTTTAATTCAATATTTCCAATTTTCATATCTTCACCTATTCAAAAAGATCTCATCTTAAGTACCCATACCCACATATCTTAGATAACTTAAGGCTGCTTCAATCACGACCTGACCTGATTCATTTCAAGATATTGGATATAGGTAATTAAAATGAGATCCTAGATTATTATATCATTTTATTACTTAATTCTCAAGAGTTTGTTTCTTTTGGTCTCGTAATTCTTTAAAAAATTTTTTCATTAATTCTGAAACTTTTTCTTCCATTATAGGACCAACAATATCCACTTTATGATTAAAATTATAGTCTAAATATACATTGCCAAGACTGTTCAAAACTCCAAATTTAGGCTCTTTCGCACCATAAACAATTTTTTGAATCCTGGTTTGTAATATTAAACCCGCACACATTAGACAAGGCTCTAAGGTAACATATAACGTCGCATCCTCTAAAATTTTGTTTTTTAATTTTTTTGAAGCTTTAACAATTACATTAATCTCTGCATGCCCTAAAGGGTTGTTACTTTTTTCTCTTTTATTATAAGCTTTTGCTATTACTTTATCATCAAGAACTAGTATTGCCCCAACAGGAACTTCTCTTTTTTTATATGCTTTTTTTGCCTCTGCAAAAGCAAGTTCCATATATTCCAAATCAGACATTTATCTTGGAACCTTATGACAATGTCTACACCTAGCCTCATACTGCTCACTTGCACCAATTTTAATTGTTGGATCAGAATATTTAGCTGGTTTACCGTCAATTAATCTTTGAGTTCTTGTTGCTGGAGCACCACAAACTTGACATATTGCCTGCAACTTAGTCACATATTCACTTCTTGCTAAAATAATTGGCATAGGACCAAATGGCTCACCTCTAAAGTTTGTATCTAACCCCGCTACAATAACTCTGATTCCGATATCAGCAAGTTTTTCACACACTTCTATAATATCATCATTAAAAAACTGCGCCTCATCAATTGCAACCGCATAAGGTTTTTCTAAATTTACCGCTTCTAATATTTCACTAGAACTAGTTACACTATAGCTCTTTGTTCGCTTATTATTGTGAGACACAACATCACTTTCACTATACCTATTATCAATAGAAGGTTTAAAAACTAAAATCGTTTTTTTAGCGTACTCTAACCTCTTAATCCTTCTTAATAATTCCTCAGTTTTCCCCGCAAACATACATCCTGTTATAACTTCAATCCATCCTTCATGTGTTTGAAATTCCATATGAATCACTTCCTTTATAGATATTATTACTATAATATTATAACATATTATAATACATTACCAAAGTCCATTTATAAATTTTTTAAACTAATAAAAGTTGACATCTAAATACAATTATAGTATAATACATAAGTAATAAACTTACTATGGTTTACAAATTAATCATGGCGGAAGGAGAAAACAATGAAAAAAGATATTCATCCAAAGTACTTTAAAACAACTGTTACATGTACTACTTGTGGAAATACATTCGAAACTGGCTCTGTATTAAAAGATATTAGAGTTGACTCATGTTCAAAATGTCATCCATTTTATACTGGAGAACAAAAATTCACTCAAGCTGCAGGCAGAGTTGAAAAATTTAGAAAACGTTTAGAGAAAAAAGAAAAATAGACCATTAATAGGTCTATTTTTTATATTATTATTTATTAAAAAAGCAGATTTTTATCTGCTCTTTTTAATTTTAGAAACTAACCTTTGGTGCCTCTCTTTGAGATTCCTCAACAACTTCAAAAAACTCTGCCTTTTCAAATTTAAACCATCCTGCAATTATATTTGAAGGAAACAATTCAACTTTATTATTATATTTTAAAACTGAATCGTTATAAAATTGACGAGTATAGGCTATTTTATCTTCAGTATCACTCAACTCAGACATCAACATTTTAAAATTATCATTGGCTTGCAAATCGGGATATCTTTCTTGAACCATTAACAACCTACTTAATGCTCCCGATAATTCTTTTTCAGCATTTGCTAAAGTTTGAGGATTGTTTGCTTGCGCATATAAATTTCTTGCTTTAGCAAATTCTCCAAATATTTCCGCTTCATGCTTAACATAACCTTTAACAGTTTCTAAAAGATTAGGAATTAAATCAAAACGTCTTTTTAAGTGAACATCAATTTGGCTCCAACCATTTCTAACTCTATTTCTATTAATAACCAAACTATTATATTGAGAAATAAGAAACGAAATAAATATAATCACAACAAGTAATACAGCACCAATTGCAATCCATCCCCCAACAGGCATTAAAAATAACATTATTTCCTCCTTTTATTATCTACTAAAACCGCCGCCACCGCCGCCGCCAAAAGAACTACCACCACTAAAACCACCACCACTACCAAAACCACTAGATTTTGATTGATTATGTCTTATAACAGTTTGCTTAATAGTACTTTGGGCAGTAGTCATAGTTCTATTCAAACTAAACATCATAAACCCAATATGAAACTTCGGATAAGAATATATCAAATATGTAGAATTGTTTTCATTAATTATTTGAGGCAATTTTACTTCCAATTGCTTCATTACTAAATCAGCAATTTTAAATGAAGTTGCAAAAACTAAATATTTTTCCCAAACAATAATTCCTGGCATCGGATAATCTTTAAATGAACCAAAATCAACTAAGAATCTTTTAAATGCATTCCATTTAACAAACTCTTCATTTCCATTAACACTTCTTTTCTTTATGCTGCTTACATAAATAATGTAAATTACACTTATTATTATCAAAAATATTATTGGTAAAGAAATTGCTATATTATAAATGTTATTAAGTATAACAGTAATAAATATTGCCATTAAAGGTATTAAAACATACTTATATATTTTTATTTTATCTTTCGTCCTGTTTTCAAAGAAATCCAGATCTTCGCAACTTTTCTTAACTAAATTTTTAAATTTAATTACATCTTTATTAAATATCTCTGCATTAGTATAATTACTACCATATTGCTCAATAGTTTTATTTAAAACACTTGTACCATCACCTATTTTAGAAATAAACCAATAGATTAAATGAGCTTCATGTGGCAATAGATCTTCCAATGATTTATCTTTATTTAAAACTAGCTTAAAACTAGCTTCTTCATCGGTAATAAACTCATCTATTAAAACAATTTTCAAATATTTTCTTCTTATTAAGTCTAACAAAGTAGCTGTAATATCTTCATTATTTGTTTTTTCAAAATAAAATAAATAACTCATTTGTGCAGGAGTCAAATCAGATGGTGGAGCATACAGATATTTTTCATTAAATAATGCTTCATATTCTTTATCATACTTTTTAAAAATATAAAGAATTAATAAGCTCATTATTATAACAATTCCAATACTACTATATAAGATTATATTAGCAACTTTAATTCTCAAATTTGTTTCTTCAGCAAGATTATTTTCGTAATCAACAATAATATTCTTATTAATTAAATCTGTCTCTAAAACCTTATTGTAATCCATAATACTATTAAATAATGAATTGTCTGTTAGTAATCTCACTTCAATTCTTTCAGAATCATCAACTCTAATATCTTCCATTTCAAATTTTATAGTTTTATTATCAACAATATCAATATTGCCCCTTGACAATCCATGACCCCATGCTAATAGATTCTCTTTATCCAAATCATTATTAGGAAGATTTATTGTAATTGTTGATTTTTTTATTTTTGCTTCAGCATAATCTACAAAACGCCAATTTAATTCTGAAACATCACTATATTGAGTGATAGCACCAATAATTGTATATTTATACTCAATAATATATCTACCTTTTAGTCCACCATTATCACTCATATCAACAAATAATACTTCTTCATTAGTATGATAAATTTGTTTTAACGGTTCTCCAAGTTCATCAATATCATCATTAAAAGAATATCCAACTCTACCAGTTACATCCAAATGATCTTCATTATAAACTTTAACTGAGTAACTACCATCAATCGTATTAAAATCAGCTATATTATCTGGTTCTTGATATAAAGGATTATTAGAATTATATTTGCCATATTTAATATTTCGAAAACGAACATTATAGTCACCAAAATATTTCATATCCCATCTTTCAACAACTTCCATATCGCCTTTATCAGTTAAGGTAACATCAGCATTAAACTCATAAATTCGTATATCACCATCAAGTAAAAAAGAAAAACCGAATACAAGTAAAACAAATCCTATTATATATAACAATAAAATTATTTTTTTATTATTCTTCATTTTACCCCCTATTTAATACTTCCAAATTTGACCATCCGGTTCTTTCTTAAAAAATAATCTTTCTTTAGAAATTGGATGAATTAACGTTAACTCATAACTCCATAATCCAATTTCATTATTATAATTAGTTCCCCGATAATCATATTTAAAATCATTTAACAAAGGTAACCCTCTACTAGAAAATTGAATTCTTATTTGATTATATCTTCCAGTAATCAATTCAACTTCAACAACCGTATAAATAATATTATCTAGATAAAAATTTCTTATCACATTATAATTCAATACAGATTCAACGCCAAAATCAGAAATAACAGCTTTTTTATTTTCTTTATTAATTTTATCAATAAAAGTACCACTACCTTGAAGATATCCTTTTACAATAGCAAGATATTTTTTACCCATTTCTTTTTTTCTAATTGAATCGGACAGTCTAGATGCACCTTTACTAGTCTTAGCAAAAACCATAACACCGCCAACTCTTCTATCCAATCTATGAACAAGTCCCAGAAATACAGCACCTGGTTTATTATACTTTTCTTTTAAATATGCTTTCACAATGGAAAGCATATCTAAATCGCCAGTAGAATCTTCTTGGCTTAATATATCTCTATATTTTGTTACAACAATAATATGATTATCTTCGTACAAAACATCAAGTTGTTTTACATAATACGCAATATTCATTTAATCGAACAACCCTTCTGATTAAAATTTTTATATGCATTTATTTATTATATTTTTTATATAATTTTTTAGGAATAAAATAACTACCAATAAAGTTTTTTAATTCCATCCGCTTTTCATAGTCAACTAAATCCTTTACAATAATTAATGCTCCATTTTCAGAAATATATAAATACCAATAATTTCTAAGTTCATAGACATATAAAATATCTGACCATTTATAATTAACTAAATAATCATCATGTGTATAGTATTCTATTTTATCATCGTAAATTTTTAAACTATAATTTCGATCAATAAAACTTTGATTTTTAAGTGTTTTTTTGATTATATGATTAATTTGAATAGGTCTAATTCCAAATATTATAAATGCTGATGCTAAAACTAAAGAAGCAAAAATAGTATTTTGCCTAGTTATAAACAAAACTATACTTAAAATTATACATAATAAAGAAAAACTATAGTAAAAAAACTTTGATTTATTTTTATAAAATAAATGAAATTTAAAAAAATCTTTAGCTCTACTTTCCGTAAATGAAGCTTTGTAATTAACCTTCATCTTTATTTATTTTCCTTCTTCGGTTTCTTCCTCTTGTACTATAGTTTCAATTTTTTCATCTTCGATTTTCAAATCATCTGATTTAATTTTAAATTCTTCATCAATAACTGCCGTTTCTATTGCATCATCTTTATGAACATATGTAACAGGAATTTTTGAAATTGATTTTTCAACAACCACAAATTTAATTGCTTTTTTCTTTTGACCTGATGCAACCAAATCTTCAGATTCTTTTACTTTTCTATCTAAAATTGATTTCAAAACTTCAAGTGTTCCAACTTCCATTAATGCAGGATTTTTATCAATAATAATAGGAATTCTATTTCTATTTGTAAAAATATAGAAAAATTCATTTATTTCATGAATTGATTCAACTTCATTCCACTTGTAACTAACTGGATGTATTAAATCTTCCGGTCTAGTAAGTACAATTAATTCATCACTTAAAGAAACATCTTGATTTCCCACTCTATGTTTTGCAAAATATTTATATAGTTCTTGATCAATTCTCTTTTCCATTGTGAAAATTTGCACACTTGTCATTATTGCTAAAGCAATAAAAATTATTCCAAAAATCCATTGTCCCTCAATAAATGTAAATACACCTAAACCTAGAGCAACTGCAGAAAATATTATATTTGTAATATATGCTTTTCTCTTAAAATTTGTTATATATAAATTTGCATATTTTAAAGTTTTAAAATCAAACTTAACATTTACCTTCACTGCTGGTTCAAAATTGACTAATGAGTCATCCATAACAACTTCCGGCTCTGTCTCTGGTTGTGCCGTTTCTAATTCTTCTTTAACTTCTTCATTTTTAAATTCATAATCTTTTTCAGACATTTTTTACCTCCACTACGATATATCTTATATTATACCACGAAATCATTAAAATAAAAATAATTATTTGTTTTAAAGCATCTTTATATTATAATATATATATAGAATAAAAATTCAAATTAAAGAAAGGGTGATTTAATTGAAAATTTATATTAGTGCTGATATTGAAGGCGTAAATAATATCGCTAATTGGAAAGAAACTGTACCAGGAGATGATTATTCTACTTTTAGAAAGCAAATGACAGAAGAAGTAAAAAGAGCTTGTTTAGGTGCTAAGGAAGCTGGAGCAACTGAAATTTTAGTTAAAGATGCACATGATAACGCTAGAAATATTTTATTTGAAGAACTGCCTGAGTATGTAAAACTACATCGGGGTTGGGAAGGCGGTCCTTGTTCAATGATGGCTTCTCTTGATAATTCATTTGATGCAGTTATCTTTATTGGGTATCATAGCCCTTCAAGATCAGATGGTAATCCTTTGTCTCATACAATGAATACACAAATCCACCATATTAAAATTAATGGTATACTGGCTAGTGAATTTTTAATCAATGCCTTTTATGCAGCATACTTACGAGTTCCTGTAGTATTCTTAAGCGGAGATGCTTTACTAACAAGAAATGTTCAATCAATTAATAAAAATATTGAAGTTGTTGCAACTAAAGAAGGTGTCCATGGAGCTGTAATATCAAGACATCCAAATCTAACAAACAAAGAAATACAGGAAAAAGTAAAAAAGATCTTAGAAAAAAAAGACCTAAAACAAAATATTATTAAACTTCCTGATTCATTTGATATAGAAATACAATATAAAAATTTTAACGATGCATATAAAGCTTCATTCTATCCGGGAGCTACTCTATTTGGAACCGATAGAATTAATTACCACACAGAAGATTATTATGAAGCATTAAAAATGATGAAATTTTTATTATAAAATAAGGCGCATATATATGCGCCTTTTACTTTATAAAATAATAATACCATCTACTACTTTTTCTCTTAAGGTTCTAATTGTCCTTCTGCTTAAATTAATCATCTCAAATAAACACGCAAATATCATTGGTAAATAAATATTCTTTTCATATACTCCTGCTTCGACCGATCTTGCAATTGTTATGTCATTTCCCATAACATAAAAAGATATTTGATTAACCATTTCTAAAACGACCGGATTAATTTCACCTGAAGTCATTGTTTCATAAACTTGTGGTATAGATATTTTCTTATCCTCAATCATCTTTCTCATATCAAAAGAAGATTTAGACAAATTAATTACCAAATTCCTTAATGCTGAAGAAGCTATTACAAAACAATCTAAATTTCTTGAATTATCAATTATCTCTTTGCTTTGGATAAAATTTTCACCAATATTATCATTTAAATTTTTTATAAATAATTTAATATAATTCCCTTCAACACGCTTTTTAGTTTCAAAATAACTTGAGCCAATACTAATTTCATGAAAATATTCTAAACTTTTATCAACTTTTTTAATATCTCTATCTAAAGAATTCTTAAAAGCCTTAAATTCATTAACAATCGAAAATTGATCATCCTTTTGAGATTTCATATTAGAAATAAGTGACCCATAAGAATTGGATAATTTTTTTGCCTCCGTAAGGAGTTTTTTTATTAATTTGATACTTGTCATTTTTCCAGCAAGTAAAACAACTTCTGCACTAGATTGATTTAAATTTACATCATTGATAGGATGCACTAAATCATAAACACCTTTTTTCCCGCCTAGCATCTCATTTGACCTATTAGCAAGAACTTCATTGGCATTCATATTCATACTTACTCCTGATCCACCTTGTATTAAGTCTGTAATAAACTGTCCATGTAATCTTCCATTTAAAATTTCATCGCAACTTAAAATTATTGCTTCAGAAACTTTTTTATCCAATAGCCCAATTTGATAATTAGTTTTAGCAGCTGATTTTTTAATATTTGAAAGTGCCTTAATCATTTGACGATTTAAACCATGTTTAGTAAGAGCAAACGTTTCTTTACTTCTACCAGTATGAATGCCATAATAAGCTTCTGCTGGAAGTTTTAACTCTCCTATTTTATCTTTTTCTAGACGATATCTCATAACTTAACTCCCTAACGGCAAATCCCTTGTTCTTTTGCCTTCTTATAAACAGCATCACTTACAGCATGCATTACCCTTTTATCAAAAGGTGATGGAATAATATATTCTTTTGTTAAATCTCTTTCATCTAACAAATTAGCAATTGCAATTGCGGTTGCTTCAAACATTTCATCAGTAATTTTTTTGCTTTTTGCTCTTAACACTCCATTAAAAATTCCTGGAAAAGCAAGAACATTATTAATTTGATTAGATATATCACTTCTACCTGTTGCATATATAAATGCTTTTGTTTTTTTTACATTTTCATACGAGATTTCAGGATCAGGATTAGCAAGTGCAAATACTATTGGCTTTTCTGCCATTGAATTAACCATATCTATTGTTAGAACATCTTTAATACTAACACCAATAAAACAATCTGTATTTTTAATAATTTCTTTCAATCCCGAATTTTTAAAATCAAAAGAATCAATAATTTTCTCATCGAGCAATTTATTAATCAATATATTGTTATCATTAAGTTTACTAACTGCTCCCCTTGAATTAACAGCATAAATTTTATTAACTCCCATTTGCTTTAATAATTTAGCAATAGCACTGCCTGCAGCACCCAATCCACTTAAAGCAATATTTAATTCTTTAAAATCTTTTTTTACTAGTTTACAGGCATTTATTAAAGCTGCACAAACAACAATCGCTGTCCCATGTTGATCATCATGGAAAAGAGGAATATCTAATTCTTTTCTTAAAGTTTCCTCAATTTCTACGCATCTTGGAAAAGAAATATCTTCCAAATTGATGCCTCCATATGTTGGAGAAATATTTTTTACAATATTAATTATTTCTTTAGGATCTTGAGTGTTTAAACAAATTGGAACTGCATCAACATTTGCAAATTTTTTAAATAACAAACACTTCCCTTCCATTACTGGAAGAGCTGCTAACGGTCCAATATTTCCTAATCCTAAAACTGCAGAACCATCAGTAATAACAGCAACCATATTTCCTTTTGAAGTGTATTTATATACATCTTCAGTATTTTTATGAATTTCTACACACGGAGCAGCCACTCCAGGAGAATATGCCAAAGATAAATCAGCAGAATTTTCAAGTGGAACCTTTGAGACAATTGCTAATTTACCAATATTTTTTTCATGTAACTCTAATGATCTTTCATTAATACTTTTCATAAATTCACCATCTTTTTTTTATATTATCATATTACAACTATTAAATAAAGAATTTTCAAAGTTATTTAATTACTAGTTTTTTTCAAAAACATTGAAAAAATAACATAAAAATTATTTATAAACTTGAAAATTCTTTGTAAGATTAAATACTTTAATTTTAATTCTTTTTAATATTTCTTTGTTGTTATAGTTTTTTAAAGTTTCATCAATAAGTAAAGCAATTTCTTCCATTTCCTTTTCTTTCATACCTCTAGAAGTAACACTCGGTGTTCCAATTCTAATTCCACTTGTAACCATAGGCATTTCATCATCAAAGGGAACTGTATTTTTATTAGTTGTAATTCCAACAGAATCCAGAACTTCTTGAGCAATCTTACCTGTGATATTTACACTTTTTTTCACATTTATTGTAAACAAGTGATTATCTGTTGTACCACTTACAATTACATAACCAAGTTTCCTTAAATTTTCTGCTAAATATTTTGCATTTTTTACAACTTGCTTTTGATAAATAATAAATTCATTACTTAATGCCTCTTTAAATGCAACTGCTTTTGCAGCAATAACATGCATTAAAGGCCCGCCTTGAATCCCTGGAAAAACAACTCTATTTATCTTTTTGTATATATCAAAACTATTTGTAAGAATTATTCCCCCTCTTGGACCCCGTAAAGTTTTGTGTGTAGTACTTGTAACTATATCGGCATATGGAATAGGACTCTCATGGATACCAGCCGCTACTAATCCAGCAATATGTGCCATATCAACCATCAAAAAAGCACCACACTTATCTGCAATTTCCTTAAATTTTTTAAAATTAATTGCTAACGAATAATTACTAGCACCAGCTACAATTAACTTAGGTTTACATTCCATAGCAATTCTTTCAACTTCATTATAATCAATAGCTTCAGTTTCTTTGGAAACAAAATAAGATACAAAATTATAATCAATTCCAGAAAAATTAAGAGGATTCCCATGAGTTAAATGTCCACCATGATCTAAAGCCATACCTAAAACTGTATCACCATTTTCCAACAAAGCCCTATAAGCACCCATATTTGCCTGACTACCAGAATGTGGTTGAACATTAACGTATTTAACTTTAAATAATCTTTTTAATCTTTCTCTTGCTAAATCCTCAATCTCATCAACTACTTCACAACCACCATAATATCTTCTTCCAGGATATCCCTCAGCATACTTATTTGTTAATAAAGATCCTTGGGCTTCCATAACCGAACTTGATGCAAAATTTTCTGATGCAATCAATTCAATATTATCATTTTGTCTTGCTTTTTCTTTTTCAATTAACTGAAAAATCTCAAAATCACTCTTTTGTAAACTCAATATATCACCTCATTTTAATTATACAATAAATAACCAAAAAAAGATATTTGAAAATAAATATCTTTTAATGTTTCAATTTATAAAATCCAATAGCAAACAAAAAAACCGATAAATAGCCAATAATGATAAATCCCCAAATTTTCATAAAGTCACTTATATTCTCATAACTTGCCACAAGAAAAAACAAACTCACAAGGCCACAAACCCCAATCACAGTTAGTAACAAATAGATTATTTTTTTATAACTCATTCTAATATATTAGTAGTTATAAAATCTACATTCCAAGTAATCAACATCAAGGCAACAATTGGGTTATTTACAGTCCATACATTAACAGCAATATTATGGTGATGGCATAATTCAACTTGTTCTTTGGAAAGGATATGATATTCTATATCAATACCCGCATTGATTTTTCGTATTTCATTAATTATATTATTATTTAAATCTGTTGTTAAAAACTGAAGCGAAACATCAGAATCTTGCTTTCGAACTAATTGTAAATTTTTTAAATAAAAACTAATAAAAATTGTATTTTTTATATAATTATATTTTTTTACTAACTCAATTAAACGAATAATATCCTTTTCTAAAAATAATTCTTTAATTTCAATAATAGCTTTTTTATCATATTTCTTGCAAATTTCTAAATACTCAATTAATGTTGGTATTTTTAAATAATTCTTTGGTATTCCTGTTTCTAAATCAAAAAGACAAATAGAGCTTAACTCATCGTAAGTTGAGTTAGATATATTCATATCAATCCCCGCTACTCTTTTTAAATTATCATCATGACTAATAACAAACTCACCATCTTTAGTTAATCTAATATCTGTTTCAATTCCATAATAACTTCTGTTACCAGCAGCAATAAAAGCAACAGCTGTATTTTCTTTTTCCAACCCACTTAGTCCTCGGTGAGCAATCATTTTTGTATTATTATCTTCCAATTTTAAAGTTTCCATATTGCTCCTCGTAAATTATTATTTTATTAAGTATACCCGAAAAATATATATTTGTAAATAGTTATAAATTAAAACCCCTTATAAATATAAGGGGTTTTATATCTTAAAATGGCAGGGCTAGATAGATTCGAACTATCGAGTGACGGAGTCAAAGTCCGTTGCCTTACCGCTTGGCTATAGCCCTACATTAATTAAATCAAATGGTGGTGGGGGACAGATTCGAACTGCCGAACTCTGAGAGAGTGGATTTACAGTCCACCGCGTTTAGCCTCTTCGCTACCCCACCATATCAGCATCTTTCCTAAATGCTATGTTATTATACTATATTCAAGTCTAAAAGGCAAGTCTTTTTAACTTTAAAATGTAAAAGAAAAATCGTCATAAATGACGATTACTTCTAGTTTCTTGGCAAAACTTTTTCAAGTACTTTAATATTGTTCTCCATAATTGTAAAATAATTTTCTTTTGATTCATATTCTAATATGGTGATTGTTGAAAGATTATGCATATCTATTTTTTCACCTTGTATTTCTTGAACAATTTTATTAATTAATTCTTCATTTCCAGCTTCATTTTTAGTTGTAATAATATATTTTAAATTATGTTCTTTGGCTAACTGCACTATTGCTTGAAACTCGGCAGGAGATACTTCCGTTGTGTCATTTGTTTGTCTAGTTTTTAATATTTCAAGTCCGTATCTACTCCAATAATTATATGCATTGTGATCTACCATAATTACTTTATATAATACATTATCATCATTAATTGTGCTATTAAGCTTAAAATCTAAATCCGATAATTTAATCATTAATGCTGATGCGTTTTCTCTAAAAAATGCCTCTTTTTCTGGCTTTAAATTTATTAATTCATCTCTAACAAGGTTAGTCATATGAATCATCTTAAGAGGATCAGTCCAAACATGAGGATCATAATACTTAATCACATTTTCATCTTCAGCATGTGCCTCACTTGAATGGTCATGATCACTTCCAGAAATTAATCCCGCCATGCCTTCGGTTAAAGCAACGGTATTTACATTTTTAAAAGTAGAATTAACTCCATTACAAATAGCTGGTTCTAAATTTAGACCAATATAAAATATAGCCTTAGCTTCAGTCATATTAGCAATTGTTTTGATAGATAATTCATAATCATGAACATTTGAACCTCTAGGATAAACATTTGCAACCGTAAACTCTTCTTTAGCAATTTCCTTAACTATAAATTCCACAGGATAAACTGTGGCATATATTTCAGCCTTTGTTGAACGACTACAACCAGATATCAACAGCATGGAAAATATCGTCAATAAAACAAATATCATTTTTTTCATATTTTAATTCTCCTTAAGTTTAAAAAAATCTTTAATCAGAGTTTTATGCGAAGTTATTTTGTAATCATAACACCATTCCCCATATCCAAATATTTCTATTTCAGATTCATTCAAATGTTTTTGAATTTTTTCGGTGGTTTTATATATATAAATTACTTTTATATCTTCTTCCTTTACTTTCATATTAAGAAAACTTATCATTCTTTCAAGAATTTTATTATTTCTCTTATGTCTTCCTTTATTTTTTCTTATTCCTCCCCAAGATAAATTCCAAGTATTTCTAGAATTAACAGTAATTGAAGAATTAGAAGGAACTAGTAAAACTTTTATTAGCAATTTATTTGTATTAGTTTTTATTATATAATCATAATTTATATTATCAGATCTCCAAAAAGAAAATTCATAATCTTCTTTAAGAAGAGAAATATTACTAATTATTTTTTTATTAATAATTGCAGGTTTAATTAAATACATAAACACAATATATATTACAACTATTCCCACTGAACAATATACAAATACCATAAAATACCTCTTATAAATTATAACATGTTTATTGCTTATCTCAAAACAAAATCAATTGATAATTATCAAAAATATGTTATAATACATTAATACAATTATTAATTAAAATAAATGAGGTGAATATATGTATAATGAAAATAATCTTACCGACCAAGAAATTGTTAGAAGAGAAAAAATGAACGAATTAAAAGAAATGGGTATAGATCCATTTGGTTCTTCATTTAAAAGAACATCAAATTCAAAAGAAATTAGAACAAAATATGAAAACAATACTAAAGAAGAATTACTAGAATTACATAAAACTGCTATAATCGCTGGAAGAATAATGACTAAAAGAAGAAAAGGCAGAGCTGGTTTTATGCATATTCAAGATAAATTTGGCCAAATTCAAATATATTTAAGAGAAGATATGTTAGGTGTTGATCAATATAATCTTTATAGAAAATCTGATTTAGGAGATATTGTTGGAATTGAAGGTGAAATAATAAAAACCGATATGGGAGAATTATCAATTAAAGCTACTAAATATACTCATCTATCTAAAGCACTTCGCCCATTACCAGAAAAATTTCATGGTTTACAAGATAAAGAAGAAGCAAGAAGACACCGTTATGTAGATTTGATAATGAATGATGAATCTAGAAGAATTGCTTTTTTAAGACCTAAAATTATTAGAAGCATTCAAAACTTTTTTGATGCTAGAGGATTTGTTGAAGTAGAAACGCCAATTTTACAACCAATTTTAGGAGGCGCTACTGCCCGTCCTTTTATTACACATCATAATACTCTTGATATGGATTTTTATCTACGAATTGCTACTGAATTACCTCTTAAAAAACTTATTGTTGGTGGAATGGAAGCAGTTTATGAAATTGGCAGATTATTTAGAAATGAAGGAATGGATTCTACTCACAACCCTGAATTTACAACCATTGAAGCATATTTAGCATATTCTGATATGGAAGGTATGATGGAAATTATTGAAAGCATGTTTAGACACTTAACTACAAACTTACTTAATACTAATATTATAAATTACCAAGAAGTTACTATTGATTTTTCAAAACCATTTAAAAAAATTCATATGGTAGATGCAATCAAAGAAGAAACTGGAATCAATTTTTTTACAGTATCTGATGAAGAAGCAATATCTCTTGCAAAAAAGCATAACATAAAGCTTAAAGAACATGAAAAAGTTTTTGGTCACATAGTAAACTTATTTTTTGAAAAATATGTTGAAGATAAATTAATTCAACCAACTTTCCTATACGGACATCCTCTTGATATTAGTCCACTTGCTAAAAAGAGTTCAAAAGATTCACGATTCACAGAAAGATTTGAATTATTTATCAATACAAAAGAATATGCAAATGCTTTTACTGAATTAAATGATCCAATCGATCAAAGAGAAAGATTTGAAAAACAATTGAAAGAAAAAGAACTTGGAAATGATGAAGCAAATGAAATGGACATAGATTTTATTGAAGCTTTAGAATATGGTATGCCACCTACAGGAGGCTTAGGAATTGGAATTGACAGAACTTGTATGTTGCTTGCTAATGTTGATTCTATTAGAGATATTCTTCTATTTCCTCATATGCGAAACAAATAATATAATTAAAGTAAAAAAAGACGCAATTTTGCGTCTTTTAATTTGCTAATTGATCATATATTTCCTCAAAAATTTCTAAAGTTATTTTTACATTGGGAAATCTATTGGAAATATCTTGAATTACTTCATCAAATTCTTGATATTTTTCATTTACAAATTCTTTTCTATACTTTAACACATCTTCTATTTCAAATAATATATGTTCAATTGTTTTTTTTGTATCCGCATCTAATACACTTTGTTCCTTAATAGAAACCATTAAATCTTCATATGTTAAATAAACATTAATTAAATGTTCATATTTAAATAGTAAATCAAAATCTTCATCAAAAAAATTATTAAAATATATTTTTATATCTTCAATTTGATCAGATAAAAAAGTAAATCCAGAATCAAAAATAATTTCTAATTCATCACTTATATTCTTTTTTCTTTTGTCCATATCAACAATAATATTTAATAATTTTATTAAATTAGATAACCTAATATAAGTAAGTGAATTTATATTTTGAAAAGCTTGAAGAAAATCATTATTTTCCTTCATATAGGCTTCATATTCACGCGAATTAATCATTTAATTTCTCCATATTATTAGTTATTTCTTTATGCTTCTTTTTGTTTTTTTTCAAATATGATTTAAATTTTATTTTCCCTTTTTTTCCAGGAACCATACAATAATTAATCATTTTTCTTAGAGTTTCGTTATCTCCTTCAATAAAGTACTCCTTACCTAAAACAATAGCCGCATCTTTATTAACATATAATAAAAACATATCTTCCATTTCATAGGCTGCATCAATTGTTGTCCATCCAAATACCAAACTACCCTCTTTGCCTTCTATTTTTCTTTCGATTTTTGCCTTAGTTATTATAACAGTTTCTACAGAATCTTCTCTAATTTTTGATTCTTTTGAAACATTTCTATTAATTCCCATAAGCATTAATACAGGAGCAAACAAAAAAGTAAACGAAGCTAAAACCCACGTAAATATAATTGTTGTACTTGATATTTCTTCATTAGCTCTTACTGTTGTAGATATGGCCATATATAAAACCGCAATACCTAATAAAATAACCATATAAATTGATATAGATTTATGAAATGCATGGAATCTATAATATTTTTTATTTATTTTTTTGTCAAATTTACCTTTTACTATTATTCTATCCATAATATCTCCTTTAAATATATTAATAGTATAACATAAATTTAACAATTTTAGAAATGTTTTATATTACTAAACTTCCTAAATTATGTTATAATTATGAAAGGTGAATAAGATGGATATTTTAATTAAAGCTTTAGCTTTAGACAATCAAATAAGAGTATATATAACAAAAACAAGATTAGTATATAAAAAGGCAGATAAACTTCATAAACTGTCATCTAATTCTGGACTGGTTTTATCAAAAGTATTATCTATGGCAATACTAATGGGAGGGACTTTAAAAGGGGACCAAGGATTAACTATTAAATTAAATGGAAAAGGACCTATTGGAAATGTTGTTGTTGATACTAATAGTTTTGGAATTGTTAGAGGTTATGTAGATAATCCTTCTGTTATTTTACAAAACGATGAAATTAATGAATTTAAAACATTGGGAAATAATGGGATTATTGATATCATTAAAGATTTAGATCTTAAAAATCTTTATAGTTCTACGATTCCTTTACAATATCCCTTAATACAAGATAATTTTATGGACTACTATATCAACAGTGAACAAATTGTGACTTTTATTGGTCTCTCTAATTTAGATAATCCCGGAGGAATAATGATTCAGCTAATGCCAAATTATTCTGAAAATGTAATTACTTTCCTTAAATCTAAACTTGAAGAAATATATAATATTAGCAATCTATTTTCTTCAATACAAAATCCTCATGAAATATTAAAACATCTTTTTCCAGATTATAAAACACTGGAAGAAATAAAACCTATTTTTAAATGTAGCTGTAATAAAAATCACTTTAAAAAAGGAATTATTTCTTTAGGAGCAAAAGAAATTGAAGAAATGATTATCGAAGATGAAACTGCAGAAACAGTATGTAATTATTGCAATAAAAAATATGTCTTTTCAAAACAAGAATTGCAAGAAATATTAAAATATTTAAAGGAGAAAACAAATGAATAATACATTAGAATTTGCTAAAAAAATTTTAGAAATACCTAGTCCTACTGGATACAGTATCGAAATAGCTAGTTTTATAGAAAATGAATTAAAAAAAAGGAAACTAGCTTATCATAAAAATAAAAAAGGAAATATAATTGTTCCTCTGAAAGGAAAAACGGATCACACAATTACTTTCACGGCTCACATAGATACTTTAGGAGCAATGGTAAGAAGTATTAAATCTGATGGAACATTAATTTTTAGTGTTTTAGGCGGTCCGCAATTAGCAACATATGACGGAGAATATTGCACAATCATTACTAGAAAAGGTAAAAAATATCGTGGTACATTTTTATCAAACTCTCCTTCATCACACGTTTATAAAGATGCATCTACTTCTCCTAGAAATGAAGAAAATATGCACATTAGAATAGATGAAGTAGTAAAAAACAAAAAAGAAGTTTTAGATTTAGGAATTAATACTGGGGACTATATTGCTCTTGACCCCAAAACAACTATTACTGACAGCGGCTTTATTAAGTCAAGATTTTTAGATGATAAAATTAGTGTTGCGATATTATTTACTATTATAGATTATATCAATGAAAAAAATATTATACCTAATTCTAATTTGAATTTTCTATTTTCAACATATGAAGAAACAGGACATGGAGGAAGTAATATTCCAGAAACAGATGAATTAATTGCTGTAGATATGGGTTGTGTAGGAAAGGACTTAAATTGTACAGAATATGATGTTTCAATTTGTGTTAAAGATTCTTCAGGACCATATGATTTTAATATTACAAACGAATTAATTCAGATTGCTGAAAAAGAAAAACTTAATCATGGTATTGATGTTTATCCATATTATGGTTCTGATGTGTCAGCAGCTTACAGAGCAGGAAATGATATCAAAGGTGCATTAGTAGGACCAGGAGTTGCTGCATCTCATGGAATGGAACGAACTCATAAAGATGGTGTAGACGCAACAATTAAATTATTAATTAAATATATTACTAAATAAAAAGGAGATTATAAATCTCCTTTTTTTAATATATAATTTTAGTTCCTTGTTCTTTTTCAAACGCTAAAGCAGCATTATCCAAAGAAGCAATAATCGCTGTTCGTTTTGTTTTTTCTACAAAATCCATACAAGCTAAAACTTTAGGTAGCATTGAACCCTCTTTAAAATGTCCTTCTTCAATATATTTTTTCAATTTAATTAATGTTACTTTATTAATTTTTTCTTGATTTATACTATTATAGTTAATATAAACAAAATCTACAGCAGTTAAAATAATTAATTCGTCAGCTAAAATAATCTCAGCCATCTTTGCACTAGCATAGTCCTTATCAATAACTGCATCAATTCCTCTATAAACTCCCTTATCCTCAATAACAGGAATTCCGCCTCCACCTGCAGCAATTACTATATGATGTTTCTCAAGTAAAGAAAGAATACTTTCTTTTTCAATGATATCAATAGGTTTGGGGCTTGCAACAACTCGCCTATATCCTCTCCCAGAATCTTCTTTCATCACATAATTTTTTTCTTTTGCAATAAAATCAGCTTCTTCTTTATTATAAAAAGATCCAATTGGTTTTGTTGGTGTTAAAAAAGCCGGATCATTTTTATCTACCAATACTTGAGTAACAAGAGTCACAATATTTCTATCAATTTTCTTTTGTTTTAAAATATTTTGTAAAGCTTTTTGAATATGAAAACCAATATAACCTTGAGACATGGCACCACATTCAGCAAAAGGCATTTGATTAGACACATCTAAAGCGGAAAATGCTGAATTAATCATTCCAACTTGAGGACCATTTCCGTGAACAATAACTATATCCTCACCTTTTTCAATTAAAGGAACAATAGCCTCTGCAACTTTTTCTAATAGTTTTTGTTGTTCTTCAGCATTATTGCCTAAAGCATTCCCTCCAAGAGAAATAACAAATCTTCCCATATTATTTCCCCATAGTTGATAAAATAACAGCTTTAATTGTGTGCATTCTATTTTCTGCCTCATCAAAAACAACACTTTGTGAAGATTCAAGCACCTCATCTGTAACTTCCATCTCTCCATTTTTTACTTCTTGATAAAAAGATCCAAATTCAGCTGCAATCTCTTTCCCAAGCACTGTATCCATCCCATGAAATGCAGGAAGGCAATGCATAAATATGGCATTTTCTTTAGCATTCCCTATTAATTTCTTATTAATTTGATATGGATGAAGAAGTTGAATTCTCTCTTTCCATACTTCTTTTGGCTCACCCATGGAAACCCAAACATCACTATACAAAACATCGGCATCTTTTGTTGCTTCTAAAGGTTTATCCATAAACTCTATAATGGCTCCTGTTTCTTTAGCTATATCTTGACAAGTATTTATTAAATCAGGAGAAGGCCAAAGCCCTTTTGGGGCACAACCAACAAAATGCATTCCCATTTTAGCACACCCAATCATTAAAGAATTTCCCATATTATTTCTTGCATCACCTAAATATACTAATTTAATGCCTTCTAATTTTTTAAATTTTTCTTTTATAGTCAATAAATCTGCAAGAATTTGTGTAGGATGATAAGTATCAGTTAAACCATTCCATACTGGTACATTAGAATATTTACCCAATATCTCTACATCGCTTTGTAAATATCCTCTAAATTCAATTCCATCATACATTCTTCCTAAAACTCTAGCAGTGTCCTTAACAGACTCTTTTTTTCCCATTTGTGAGCCAGTTGGTCCAATATATGTAACTCCAATTCCTAAATCCATTGCAGCAACTTCAAAAGCACAACGTGTTCTTGTAGAATCTTTTTGAAAAAGAATAACAATATTCTTACCAAAAAGACTTTTATTTATCTTTCCTTTACGTTTCTCTTTTTTTAGTTTCTTTGCTAATGAAATTAGATACTTAATTTCCTTTGGCGTATAATCAAGTAAAGTTAATAAACTTCTATTTTTTAAATTCATAAATACTCCTTTAAATATCTTCTCTTTGTAATGGCATTGCCATACATCGTGGTCCTCCACGACCACGAGATAATTCACTTGATTTAATTTCTAAAACTTCAACACCGGCATCAGTTAATAATTTATTTGTTACATAATTTCGATCATAAACTATAACTTTCCCTGGTGAAATTGCAAGTGTATTAGCTCCATCATTCCACTGTTCTCTAATGCTAGTAATAATATCTTTACCACCACAACGAATTAATGAAACTTTTCTATTTAAATGTTTTGATAACACTGTTTCTAATGATTCAACTATTTTTATAATATTGAAAGTTCCCTTTCCTGTTTTGACAATTTCAAATACAGTTAATACTTTTTCAATTTCTGGATGTATCGTAAATATACCATAATCCACTTGTGTAAAAACAGTATCCAGATGCATAAAAGCTCTAATTTTTGGAATATTAAAAGCTAAAATTGTATTAAATTCTGAATCATCACTAAAAATCTTTTCAGCAAGTTTTTCGATTCCTCTTGGATCAGTTCGACTAGAAATTCCAATAGCAATAACATTTTTATTTAATATTAGAATATCTCCACCTTCTATTGAATATTTACTTAGCCTTTCATAATATAATTTAGGCTTATCATTATAAAATCTTGGATGATACTTTAAAATATATTCAGACAATATTGTTTCTCTTTGTCTTGCATCAGTATGCATACTACTAATTGCCACACCTGTACCAACACTAGAAAATGGATCTCTTTGAAACATAATATTTGGCATTGGGTCTGTATAAAATGGATATTCATCTTCCAACATATCAATTATTGACCCTTTTTTCCCTAAAACAATTTCTTGTTTTTTTACTCCCTCAATCATTTTATATATCATTTCTTTTGGAGACAAATTCACTAAATATTGAAATAATTTAGATTTAATTGAATTAGATTTAACATTGGACTCTTCAATAAAAACATTGATAAATTCAGAAATAATTTCTGGATGTGCTTCTAATGCTTCAGATATCATATCAGTAACATATAAAACCTCTACTCCTTCTTTTCTTAACTTTTCAGCAAAAACATCATGTTCTTCCTGGGCTACTTTTAAATAAGGAATATCATCAAATAATAATTTCTCAAGCAAATCAGGAGTCAAGTTTTCTAACTCTTTTCCTGGCCTATGTAATAATATTGATTTTAGTTTTCCAATCTCAGAATTAACTTTTATCATATATTTATTTCTCCTCTACATATATTCTAGGAACTCTGTAAGATACTGATGTAAATATCTCATAACTATTAGTTTTTACAGTTGAACCAACAACTTCTACAGGAATTAACCCTCCAAAAATTGTGACAACATCTCCGATTTTGATAGATTTATCAACTTTTACAAAACAAACATCCATACAAATAGTTGCAATTATTTTGTATTTTTTATTATTTATTTCTACATACCCCTTTTTATAAGCCTTCCAAATCCCATCAGCATAACCGATTGGAAGCGTAGCAACATAGACAGGCTTATTTGGGCAATATGTTATCCCATATCCCAAACAGTCACCAGGATTTAATTTTTTTATTTGAACTATTTTAGTACATAATCTCATAACAGGTTTTAAATTTATGCCAAAAGAAACTGGTAAAGAACCATATAAGGAAATTCCTAATCTTACATGTGTAGTAAAATCATAATCATTTTCAAATTGTAAAATAGATGCTGAATTAGACATGTGTACCATTGATGGTAACTTATCTAGTTTTGATAAAACTAATTGCATAACTTCTATTTGTTTATTATAAAATTCTTTATTATCCTCAGCAGTTGCAAAATGAGTGTAAATACCACGAAGATTAATATTATCCTTTTCCATTAATAAATTAACCATTTTCACAGCTTTATTAATATCTTTAATTCCATATCTTGACATACCACTATCTATTTTAAATTGACAATTCAAATTAAAATCACACTTTAATACTAATTCATATATATCTTCATTATAAATGGTTATATCAATTCTATTGTTAGAACAAATTTTTAAATCCTTTTCAAGAGCTGGTCCTAACATAATAATTACTATATCTGAAAATATATTTCTTAAAAGTAGAGCTTCTTCTAAAAGAGAAACCCCACAAATACGTACACCTTCCTTATATAGCCTTTCCATGACTTTTATATCCCCATGTCCATATGCATTAGCTTTAATTATCGGAATCACAATTTTATTATTAAGATAATTTTTAATACTATTATAGTTATATGCAAGATTATCTAAATTTATTTCCGCCCATGTTTGTCTATATATTTCATTCATAAACCTTCTCCACATAAGATGATGTCATTAATCCTAAAATGCCTCCATAATTTAGTTTAAATACTATTTTGTCACCAATTCCATATTTCCCACTAACTATTTCAACAATTAAGTGATCACTACTAGACCCTATTATATTTACTCCTTTAGGCGGTATTAAATACTCACAAGAAACATCTTGCTTTCCAATATTTAAAATAGCCCTTTTAATTATTCCTTTATCAACATATTTCAATTTTCTTCCAAAAGCATCTACACCAATTTCACCAAATGGTATTGTTGGTTTATTCTTTAATTCAATTATTTCAACTTCTAAAGTAAAAATATCATCATGCATTCCTTCAATATTTCTTCCAAATGCTGTTTCTCTACCTAATACAAACCCCTCACCAATTCTTAATTGATTAATAAAATCAGGAATTTTTCCATCTAATAAATAGATTGAGGAAGAATTACCCCCACTAATAACTTCTAACTTAATTTTATACATTTTTTCTATATTATTTTTTATTTCATTTAGTAATTCATAAGTTTGTTTTGTTGGAATAACAGCTCCATAACATGTTAAATTTGTTCCAATTCCTAACAATTTAATATTTTTTAAATTACGTATTTCATTAATTATATTATAATCAAAATCATTAAAATATATACCCTCACGCAAATCACCTAAATCAATCATTAATATAATTTTGTGAATAACATTTTTTCTTTTTGCAAAATCATTAAGTTCTCTAATAACTGCAATTTCAGAATTCAATGAAATATCTGCATATTCAATTACATCTGAAACTTCAGATATAGCAGGTATACGTAGCAACATTTTAGATTTGTTTGTTTTAATCTTTTTTAAATTTAAAATTCTTGAATCTGCAATGCCAGCAATGTCACAATTATTAAGAATATCAATTAATGGTTTCTCGGCACAAAATACTTTTGAAACAGCAAAGACATTAATGTTACTTTCATGTAATTTATCTGTCAAAAATTCAACATTTTTTTTAAACTTATCCAAATTAATGTGTATCTTTGCGCTCATTTAATTCTCCTTTATCAAAGAGTTAAACAATAACTCTTTAGCCTTCTTCGGATATTTATGTGAAAGAACACCACAAGATGATAAAATATAATCTTTATCTACATATATTTTTACATCTTGACTAAATATTAATTTTGTATTGTTTTTATTAATATATTCTTGGATTATTAATTCAGGATTTTCTATAGACCTTAAAGCTCCACCAGTTAAAAAAATTGTATTAATTTGGCTAACATCTCTTCCTTCTGGAATTACTTTATAGCCATTTGTAGTGAAAACTCTTTTTAAATCTCCAATATGTCTATCAAGAGCTAGAAAAACACATTGTTTAACTAAAAAATCAATTACTTTTTTACCATTTATTGTTTTTGGAATAAATGGTTCTTTTTTTATAATATCAATTAATTCTTGATAACATAAATTCAATTTAGAAGTAATCAAATCTTTATTAACCAAACTTAAAACATTTTCTCGATTAATAAAAACTCCTAAATCTCCTTCAACAGTTCTTTTAAATCTAGGTTCTCCTTCACTATATTTAATATATTCAGGTTTAGGATCACAAACTGAATGTATATCGGTAGTAGCTCCGCCAACATCAATGCTCATAACACCTTTTAATTCCTCATCAAAAATTATTGTGGCATCCATTACCGCTCCTGGTGTAGGAATAATTGTTCCATTTATCATTTTAAAAATATTTTTCATACCCTTAGCATAAATAATATTTTTTTCAAATACATTGTAAATAGCTTCTCTTAAAGGAAGTATATTCATAAAGTCTACACGTGGATATACATTATCAACAATAGTAACTTTATTTTGATACAATTTTCTAATTTTATCATGATTTGCAATATTACCCGCATAAATAATTGGTATATTTAAAGGAATTACTTTTTCTAAATTAGAAAAGGAAACTTTTTTTTCACCATAATCAGTACCTCCAGCAATAACAATAATATTGGGATTAATTGACTTAATTTTTAATATATCTTCGTCTTCCAATAAATTTGCTGTAATTAAATGAACATTAGCACCAGCATTTAAAGCTGCTTCCTTTGCAGCTTTTGCTGTCATTTCATAAACTAAACCATGACAAGTAATTTTTAAACCACCTGCAGCACTTGATGAAGAAAAAAATTCATCATATATTAAATCTTTAACATTTAAATTTCTTTTTAAATCTTCAATCGCTTCATTTAATCCTATGGTAACATCACTCTCAACAGTTGTTCTATACATACCTCTACCAATATATTGTGCAGAACTATTGTGAAGATTAAAAGCAAGCACTTTTGTTGTAGTACTACCAATTTCTGCTACTAAACAATCAACTTTCATGAATTTGCTTATGCCGTTTTACTATAAAACTAGCAACATCCTTTCCTTTAGTTCCTCTAGCGAAGCCTTGGTCAATTCCTTGTTTTCTTGCTAATGCTGGTGTAATTTGAGTTCCCCCAGCAATCAACAACAGTTTATCCCTAACACCTTTTTCTATTGCATAATCATTTAATTTTTTCATATTTTTATAATGTATATCATCATGAGAAATAATTAATGATATTAAAACACAATCTGCATCTACTTCAATCGCAGCATCAATAAACTTTTCTATGCTTACACTAGTTCCTAAATATGTATAATCAAATCCGTATTTTTCAATTCCTCCATGTTTAATATCTAAAATTTCTCTCATTCCAACACTGTGCTCATCATTACCACCTGTACCAGCAACAACCTTAAGTTTGTGTTTTTTTACATAATTTGTGATTTCATCATCATCAAGCAATTTTTCTTTTTTAGGAATAACAATTTTAGAAGTGTCAATGTCAAAATTTAATACTCCTTTAACCTGAACTCTTGTTCCCTCACTTGGATGCAAAACTTCAACATGTATTATCTCTGGTTGTAATAGCCCCATATTCTTTGCAACTAATAAAGCACTAGCCTCAGCAATATCACTTGCTACAGGAAAAACTAAATCAAAAGTTATGACGCCATCACCCAACCACTGAACTTCTGGCTTAATTAAACTACTAGATCTATATTTCTCGTTATCATCTAACCTGTTATTAACATTATCCTCTTCGTCTAATTCATCAATATACTGAATTAAATCCGGATCTTCAAAAGTACATTTATCAATTAATTTAGCTGGATCATTAATATATTCAACATTATATTGTTCAACATTATTATAGCCATAATGTGCAGTTACTGGTGCTAAATAGTCACTTGCTCTTTTAATTATTGTATTGTTTCCAATTCCACCTTCACTTTTTCGAATAATTCCATCTCCTGATCTCTCAGGATAATACCCACTATCAACAAACATTCCTTCTTCAACAGCTTTAAAATAACCCCCCATTTCTAAAATTTCTTCTAACATTAAAACTGCTCTTTCTTGTATTTCTCTTACTTTATTTGGTAAATATCCTTCTTTTTTAAACTCAATCATGCTCATTAAATCATCTAAACCAGCCATTGCTTGTTTAGCAGTATCTAATGCTTCAATATTATACATATGCCAAGGAACATTTCTCCCCTCATCAGGAGTAATTGTAGATTGAATATCAGCTGAAGTCATTCTTGAAATTAAAAGATTTAAAACATGAGTAACAGTAGCCTCTCTTGTGGAAGAAGATATGTACTTAGTATTCATTTGTGCTCTCATTCTATATTTATCAAAAAATTCTCTTAAAGCAATAGCATAAGGCAAATTAAGTTTTAAATCTGGACTTGGCGATGCAGCTGGTGGAACAGTAGACAAACATATTAAATCAGGTGAAATACCAATTCGTTCGCTCATTCTACTATTTATTGCATGTTGAACCAAAAGTTCTGGCATAACTTTCCAAGCATCCCTTGCAGTAGCATTAGCATTATGTGCTCCATCAATCTGTGCCATATTTCCATACGCCATGATTTTTTTACTTTCTGCTGCATCAACATAACTCCTCAACATATTTACATTACGATATAAAACATTATACTGAGGGTCTTGATGCGCCCCATTTACGCCTTCTTCAACAAACATTACAGCAATTTCTGGACCAGCAACTCCAGATACATATGAATGATAATTAATTGGTCTTCCAACCTCATCTTCAATAATATCCAATGCCTTCCTTTGTGCTCTAACTTGCTTTCTGGTAATTGGAATACCTCCAACCCCTTGTGGTGTTCCCTCTAACAAACCATCAATATGAGATTGACCAGCAGTTCTAATAACCATAATATGATCGGCTCCATGGTAAGCAGCCATTCTCATACGTCTAATATCATCTTCAAAACGCCCTGATGCAATTTCTGATGTAATTACAGCATCAGGTTGAGGATCAATATTATTTAAATATCTTGCTCCAGGAAGTGGTACAAAATTTGTTAAACCCTGACTAACTTGTTCATATCTAAATTCACCCATTTGTATTGGTTTTATATCTCGCCAAGTCCACCCTCTTCTTCTAGGACGATATTTATTTAAATCCATTAAAATATTTCTAATATCTAACTTCTCATTTGGTTTCACTTGAACACCTCCAATAGATATAAAATAGCATCACTTTCTAGAATAGCTAATCCCGCTTCTCTAATACTCATATTTTTATCTTTTGAATATCTGTAGACTAAATGCCCAGCTCCATGTTCCAATAAACTATGCTCATATATTTTATCTGTAATACCTTTTGCTTCAAGACTAGAAAACCCCATTCTCATTAAAACACTTCTTTCAATTGCTGGAGAAGTATATTCATATGATAAATCTAAAAGAGGGTCCAATATTTTATCTGTAAGTTCAAAAAAATATTCTTTCAATTCACTTTTACTTAACTTGCTTAAATGTTTTCTTCTTTCTAAATAATCATCACTTCTATTCTTCATTTAATTCCTCCATAATATTTTTCACTAATTGTTCACTACACTTTAATTCTTCAGATAAATATTTATAATCTGTATTTAATAAATCCATCCCTTTATAATGTTTTAAATAAGATTTTTTTAAATCATTTAATGATATTTCTTTAATTTTCAAATACTGTCCACTTGTTGGAAAAATAATGTTTTTTCCCGGAATTTCTTCAAGTGGATTCCCAACCTTTACTTCTATACCACGATCGATAGCAAATGAAATTTGAGCATTTAAATGTTTCCCTGCTCCTGTATATTCTGTTTCTTGTACAACAATTATTTCGTCTTCTTTCATTTCTTGAGCTAAATGGAAAGCTGCAGCCAAACTAGTATTCCCAGCTGGTCCTCTCTCCATACCTTCAAGCAATGCTAGTGCTTCAGTAATAAAGAAAACACTCCCTTGATTAACAAGAACGTATTTGTCCATATATCTTAATGGTCTTGCTGCACTTCTTGGAACATCACTGCGATCTGGAAATGTAGAAAAGGGAATACCAAAGCCAGTATGTCCTGTTGTAAATGATTTTTTATTAAAATCATTATCACTTGCCATATGAAGCCCTGTAAGATCAACACTTGAGGCAATAACTTTAGTATCAAATGCTTCAGCTTTTATTAATCCTCTTGCTGTTCCAGTTAAATTTCCACCACCTGCATTTGTACATATAACCGCTTCTGGAAATTTCCCATACTTAGATTTAACTTCTGATGCTATCTCATAACCTAATGTTTCAATACCCATTATGCAATAAGGGGAATATAAAGAAGCATTAAAAAACCCCGTTTCTTCTAATAAAACTAAAAATTGATAAAATAATTCTGGACCAACTGAAAGTTGCATTACTTCTGCACCATAAGCTTCACATGCTCTTGCTTTTTCGGTAATCTCAGGTTGTTCAATTTCTTTAGAATCAAAACACTCTTGAACAATAATACACTTTAATCCTGCCCTAGCTGCAAGTGCCGCAACTGCTGCTCCATAATTTCCACTTGTTGCTGCAATTACCCCCTTATATCCCAATTTTTTAGCTTGATGAATACTCATAGCTGCTCGTCTTGCTTTAAATGAACCACTCAAATTAGCAGCCTCATCTTTCAAAAATATTCTTGCTCCATAACCTTTTTTAGAAAACTTTCTGGCATATTCAGTAATTCTCTTTAATTCTATTAAAGGAGTGTTGCCTATATTGTTTTCAATCTGGATTTTTTTTACATCATCTAATGTATACCCAGAATAATTCATCATATATTCATAATCAAAAGCAATTCCTTCTTTTTCAAATTTAGTATAATCTAAATTCAAAGCATTTTTCATAATTTCAGATTTTCTATCCATTACATCTTTATATGATTTTTTCATAAGCTATTCTCATTTTCTCTTAAAATAATATCTTTAACTTCATCAAGTACTTCCACATAATGACCATAATCATGTTTGAAATAAGGTTCAACATCAATCAAATAGCCTTCATCAATTCTGTTTGTTTGTGTAACTATTTTTACATAATCACCTAGATTACTCTTTGTAACTAACCTTCCCTTTAACTTCATTTTTAATGGAACACGTTTAGTATCATCAGGTAAATTTCCAGTTCTTTCAACACTTTTTAAAACAACTCTTTCAATTTGAACAACAGTGTTTTCTTTAATCATTTTTTACCTCCCATTATATTTATAGAATACCATTTTTTTATTATTTTGTATAGCTTTTACAAACCACCTAAAAGAGGAAATCCTAATGATTTCCTCTTTATTTTATTCAATCATATCCCTCATATCTCCCATAATAGCTCTTGGAACTGGTAAGTCAATCATAGTTTTTAAACCTGCTCTTGCATTAATTACATGTGGAATCATATTTACACACATTGCAATTGTACCTATGCCGCCATTAATCTCAGGCTTAATACTCATGTTGATATTGGGAGTACCTATAATATTTATATAGTCTCCCGTTTCTATCCCAACCATTTCTGGTTCTATTTGTTGTGGATGAATCATATTTATATATTGTTTTCCGTTAACAAAACCTTGACCAGTCATATTTATACCTGCTAAATTTCCAGGTTTTGCCTTTCCGTATAAACTTTTACGTTCAATATCTGTAATAATTGGACTCATTTGTTGTTTAAAATCATCAAGTTTTACCCCAAGAGCCGCAGCAATCATATTAACACTTTCTAAAAACCCAACATGCCCCGCTAGTTCATTATTAGAAACTCTATTTTTGTACTCTTCTAAAGAAATTCCAACACCCTGCTCAACCATAACAGTTGGCCCAAAAGGACTTAAAGAATTAACCCTTTTAGCTTCAATATGGTTTACATCTGTCATTGTTCCGGTTAATGCAACTACTAAATAATCCATAATAAACCCAGGATTAATACCTGTACCCAATACAGTTACTCCATTTTTTTTAGCAACCTTATCAATTTCTTCAGAAAGCTCTTTTTCACTTGCCCAAGAATAAGCCATTTGTTCTGCAGTACTAATACAATTCATTTTTTTACTTAAAATTTTTAAAATTTTAGGATAAGCTCCCTTAACAAAACTATCAGTACAAAGCATAACAATATCCGCCTCATGCTTTAAAACATTATCAATATCTTCTTCAATTAAAACGTTAGAATTTCTACTACAATTTATAATTTCTGATAATTTTTTATTTTTCAAAGCTGGATTGACATCACAAATTCCAACAATTTCTACCCCTTTTTTACTTAACAATGTCTCAGCAATACCTCTTCCCATAGCACCAAAACCCCAAATAATTACTTTGATATTATTCATAAAAACTCCTTTACTTATTTAACTTTATGACTTCAATTTGCTTTCCAATTGTTAAAACCCCTACTGAACCATTTAGCCCACCATTCATTAACCATGTCCCACTCGTAACATTTGTTTCATAAGTATGTGGAGCCCACAAAATTTGATCAGGTTCTAAAGAAATTTTGTCATTATTTGTTGTTGTATTAGTTCCACTATTAGATACTATTTGTGAAACTATATAACTACCATCACTATTTTTACTAAAAATCACTTTAAAATATCCATAATTACCAGAATTATTTCTTCCATATGTATTGCTTGGATCAAAATTTAAAATTGCATCAGAAATATTTTCATACAATGCTCCACTACCACTATAAGCTGTAGGAACACCTTTGATTAATCCTTGATTATATGTTGCTGTAGTATCAGATGAAGAACCATAAGGTCTTAACTCAGCAATTCCTAACTCATTCATAATACAAGTGCCAATTACAGGAATATATGCTTTTTCACCAATAATATAAACCTTTTTATCAACTTTAATAACTACATTTCCAAATCCGATGGTTTTAGCCTGTTCTTCATAAGTACCTCCGCCATTTGCGGTACTTCCCTCAAAAGCAGTTGCTTTAAGACCAGTAGCATAAATAACAGTTTCATCATCTCTTGCAACACCAAAATTGATAAGTAGGTCATGAGTTAAATTATTATATGAAAGTCTAATTATAATTGGATTATATTCATAACTAATTTTTAAATACTCTCCAGTTTCTAAATTAAAATAACTACTGTCTTGATCTTCACCATATGAATAAGTCAATCCTTCATAACTAGGCAACACAAAATCATTAATGATTTGATTAGGAATTTGTATAACAGCATCACTAATAACCTTTAAATCAGGATTATTAACTACATTCCATCTCATTATAATATTATTATATAAATCTTCTAATACAATCAAATTCATTAATTCATTTGTTAATCCTTCATATAAAGAAATCAAATAATTAATATCTCCTTCATCAGCCACAGTAAGATCTCTATCAAGAAATCTAACATATGTATCAAAAATTAAAGCTTGTGTTTCCATAACTGTTAATTCCTTAACACTTTGCTTTTGAGAATTTATTGGATTAGGATCTTTAATTTGAAAATCCCTTTTACAATCATTTGTATCAATAAAATATTTTCTGCCAATTGCACTCGCCTCATTATCAAAAGTAATAGGATTCCCAATAATAACTTCATTATTAGTAACTAATAAATCTATTACAATATCTTGTTTTTCACTGATATCTTTTAATTCATCAGCTAAAACTAAAACTAAATTAAATGAAATATCTAAATCAACAACAGCATCAGCAAGTGGTGGATATTCATCACTTACATTAATTGATGTTTGAATTAAGAAATAACTATTTGCTTTAATAAGCATATCATCACTAAATTTATACCAATCTTTATTTTCAACTAATCCATCAAGTGAAAAATTAGTTGTATTATTATATGCTATTAAATATTTATCTTTTAAACTAAAATCACTATTAGTTGTATTATACAACATTATATAACTATTATTTATTTTATACGCGCTATTATCTGGAAGAACTTCATAAATTAATATAGGGGTATCAACCCTATCTTTTTCCATTAATAAAATCTCATAAGATTGCAATAATGGATAACTAATAATTAACTCTTTTACAACTTTAGAATAAGATTGATAATCACTAATCAAAGGATCAATTATATTATAACTAATATCATCAATTGCCCAAACTTGATTATCAAAACTATTTGCTAACTCAATATCTTCGATAGAAGGGGTTAATGTAGATCCATCTTCTAATTTTAAATAAGAATAATAAACTTTTTCACTTACATTTCCACTAGGGCTTGTGACAATAGCTTTATACCCTACTCTAATTGGTTTACTAGGTAATTTAATAACTTTACCTGTATTATCAATATACTCAGGGTTCAATGATACATACTCAATATCATAACCTTCTAAATACTTCAAAACATTGTATTCAGCTTCTATCATACTAAGTGCTAAATCATATAAATTATTTCTTCTTAATGTTTGGGGACAATTCTTTTGGCTCCAGTCATAATGTTGCTTAACTGCATCTAATTTTAAGTCATGTTGAAATAATAACCCAGCCATTAATTTACCTGTTCTTTGCCAAGTTTTATATAAATCAGAACCAAAATCCACACATGTTTCAACACCAATAGATCTTGCATATGCTATATAACTATCTCCTTGCCATGCAACCTCATTATCTGGAATATGATGAATTACTTGATTTTCATCAACAGTATAATGCCAACTTCTTGCTCTATTATTTTTATTATCAGCTCCAACCATATAATTAGCATGCATTAAAGCATTAGCACCAGGGGTATGATTTCCAGTATCGTGATAAGTAATATATTCTGTTTTCTCATGTAATATACCACTTCTAACTAATTTCATCTCCTCTGCAATGGTCAATTTTTCTTCAGTTGCTGTAGTTCTTTGATATATATTTTCCGTTATATCAACAATGTTTTCTACTAAATTTAAGCTCATTGTACTATATGCGCTAACACTTCCATAAACCCATTGGTATCTAACATCCGGGTTATAGCCATAACTAGAAACATATTGAGTAATTGGTCTCTCAATATGAGCCATATCTAAAATAACAAATGGATCAACCCTTACAGTTAAGGGCATAGAAATTGATACGCCTTCATCATTGGCATCTTTAACATAAAGTATAAACTCTCCTTCTTTCAACGCTTCAATTAACCCATCAATAGAAACTATAGCCACTTCAGGGTTGCTGCTTTCATAAACTACTTCATTTACATACTCAAGATGTAAAACCACTTGCAAAGTTGTAAAAAGTGATAACTCAGTTTCTTCATTTAAAATCTCAATTTTCTTTTCTGGTTCACTTACTAGAACATTTATATTATTATATACTTTATCATCACCAGCAAACATTAATGAAATACTTGCTTCACCAGTGCTATTTGCAATTAACTTATCATCAACAACACTTACAACATCAGGATTAGAAGATACCATAACTACATTTTCATCAGAATTCACCACTACATAACTAACTAAATATTCATCACCTATAAATAAACTAATATTATCTTCTGCAATATTAATTTCTTTAACTAATGGTTTTTCCTTCACAATTACTTCTACAGTTTTGTATATTTTATCATCACCTACAAATTTTAAACTTATTGTCGCCTCTCCAACATTTAAAGCAATTAATGTATCTCCCTCAATTTTAACAATTTCAGGGTTATCAGAAACTAATACTACTTCTTCTTCACTATTTATAACTTCATATAATAAATTATATTCATCCAAGACTTCCAAATTAATTAAATCACTAGAACAAACTATATCTTTTTTATCAACTACTTCAACATCAATATTAACATATATGTATGATTCATTTGCAAAAGAAAAACTAATTACAGCAGTTCCTGTTTTTTTACCAATTATTTTATTTCCTTCAATTGATAAAACATCTGGTTTATCAGTAGTAAGAACAACATCACTAGTGCCACCAACACTTTCATATTCTAAAATTTTCTCCTCATCTACTTCTATAGTTATCATATCTGTATAATTCGTAGTAATATTCTTATCTATAGTTGTAGAATTAACAATTACTTTAAAAGAAGCATAAGATTTTTCATCGCCTTTAAAATAAATATTAATATTAATAGTTCCTTCACTAACGGCTTTTATTTTATTTTCATTAATTGAAACAATTTCATCATTACTTGATTTTAAATATGTGTCTTCGTCGCTTCCTTTAACTTCGTATTCAATTACCTTTTCATCACCAATTTCAAGTATTACATCAGATTCATTTTCTAAAATAATTTCCTTGCCTACACAACCAGTAAGAATAAACATTAAAACAAAAATTAATAATAAATATTTAAATTTCATATTTTCCCCCATTTTTTATTTTTTCAATTTCCCTATACACTAAATTAATAGGTAACCCCATAACATTATAGTAATCACCTTCAATTTTTTTTATATACTTTCCAAATACACCTTGAATCGCATAGCTACCTGCCTTATCATACGGCTCAGTAGTATCAATATATAGTTCAATTTCTTCATCAGTTAATGAATCTATATAAACTTTAGTTTTTTCCACAAATACTTTTTTATATTTTTTATATTGAATTAACACTGCTGTATAAACATAATGAACATCATTTTGCAACATTTTAAGTGTTTTAAAAGCATCTTCTTTGCTTTTAGGTTTCCCTAAAATTACATTATTTTTTACAACAATAGTATCCGCACAAACAATAATATTAGAAGAAAATTCACAATTAATGAAATTTCCTTTTTTTCTAACAATCTTTTTTACATAATTAATAGGATTATCCTCTTCTATTTCCTCATTAATATATGGAACAGCTACAATAAATTCATACCCAATTAATCTCATCAATTCACTACGTCTAGGAGAAGATGATCCCAAAACAATTTTCATATGTCACCTCATATATTATTATATAATAAAATTAAAAAAAAGACCACATTTTAGTGGTCTTTTGCTTCAATCAATTCATACATTTCTAATGCATCTTCTTTTTTTGTACTCAAAATAATATCCTTAACTTTTATTGTTACTATTTTTTTAAAATAACTAATTTCAATTATATCTCCAACTTTAACATCCGTACTTGGTTTAGCAATTTTTCCATTTATAAAAATTTTATCACCCAAAGATGCTTCCTTGGCAACGCTTCTTCGTTTAATAATTCTTGAGACTTTCAAAAATTTATCTAAACGCATTTTATTTGCTCTTATCTTCTTCTGAAGACTTTTCTTCTGTTTCTTTTTTTACTTGCTCTTCAGATTTAAGTTCTTGAGATTTCTTTAATTCAGTCATAGCTTCAAGTTGTTTTTTATAAATATCTTGCAACTCTTGTTCTTTTAATCTAGCTATTCTTTCAGCTTCATCTTTAGCTTTTTTCTTTTCCCACCAAACTATTTTACCTGTTTCAACAAGTTCTAAGATATCTTCTTTTGTAAGAGTTTCAATTTCATATAAATGTTGAGCTATGGAAATTAATAAATCTTTATGCTCAGTTAATACTTTTGTAGCTAATTTATGACTTTCCTCAATAATAGATTGAACTTCTTTATCAATTTCTAAAGCAACTTGATCAGAAAAGTTTTTCTCAGACAAATAATCTCTTCCTAAAAATACAGATTGATCGCCTCTTTCATATTGAATAGGACCAAGTTTACTCATACCATATTGTGTAACCATTGCTCTAGCAATAAATGTTGCTTTTTGTATATCGTTACTGGCTCCAGTACTAATATCATTTTGCATAATTTCTTCAGCAACTCTTCCACCTAATAATCCTGTAATAGTATCAATTAAACCTTTTCGTGTTTGTAAAAAAGTTTCTTCTTCTGGTGTCATCATTGAATAACCACCAGCATCTCCACGAGGAACAATAGTAACTTTTTGGACTATATCAGCTTTTTCAAGTTTTACTCCTAAAACTGCATGACCAGCTTCATGGTAAGCAACTGTCCATTTTTCATTATCCGTATATTTTCTACTTCTTTTAGCTGGTCCCATTAGAACTCTATCAATTGCCTCATCAATATCATAAATTTTAATTTCTTTTCTATTTTCTCTTGCAGCAAGTAACGCAGCTTCATTCATTAGATTCTCTAAATCTGCACCACTAAATCCTGGAGTTCTTTTTGCTATATCATTATATATAATTTTTGTTGAAACTTTTTTATTTCTTGCATGAACTTTTAGAATAGCTTCTCTTCCTCTAACATCAGGTAATGAAATCCTTATTTGTCTATCAAAACGACCGGGTCTAAGTAACGCTGGATCTAATACATCTGCTCTATTTGTAGCGGCCATAACAATAACACCAGAATTTTCCTCAAAGCCATCCATTTCAACTAACAATTGGTTTAATGTTTGTTCACGTTCATCATGTCCACCACCAAGTCCTGCTCCTCTTTGACGACCTACAGCATCAATCTCATCAATAAACAAAATACATGGAGCGTTTTGTTTGGCTGTTTTAAACATATCTCTAACACGGCTAGCCCCAACACCAACAAACATTTCAACAAAATCAGAACCAGATATAGAATAAAATGGTACCTTGGCTTCGCCAGCAACTGCTTTTGCAAGTAAAGTTTTACCTGTTCCCGGAAGACCAATTAAAAGTACTCCCTTAGGAATTCTTGCTCCAATATCAAAATATTTTTTAGGTGTTTTTAAAAAATCAATGATTTCTACCATTTCTTCTTTTTCTTCATCACATCCTGCAACATCTTTGAAAGTAATTTTACTTTTCTTATTTAAAATTGCTTTGCTTTTACCAAAATCAAAAGCTTGCTTATTAGCTCCGCCACCCATAGCTGATTTAGATAAGAAATATAGGGCACCGCCAATTAATAAAATTGGCAATACTCCCCAAATAATTATACTAAACCAATTAAAATTAGAAACAGTTTGAAAATCAATTTTTGTGTTTGGACCAAAATCCTTAGATATCTCATGAAATTCATCTTTTGGTACATTGACAATAAACATTACAGGCTCTCCAGTTCCATCCAAATATGTTCCTGTAATCTTGTAAAGTGAATCATTATCACCTGTATATGGTGATGCATATATTTCTGTAAAAGTAGCAGGTGCTCCTTCAACCCTTGCCCTAAATTCCGTTATTGTTAATTTTGTTGGCTGATTTGTTAAATTTCCAATAAATAAAAACAAACCAGGTATTAATAAAATTAACAATAAAATAAGTGCAAGATTGGATCTTTTAAATTTTTGTTCTTTTTTCTTTGCCATAAACTACGTTGCTTAAAAAGCTCTCCTTTAAATTTTTACTTCATATATATTGAAGGTTTTAAAACCCCTATGTAATCTAAATTACGATATAACTCATTATAATCTAAACCAAAACCAATCACAAATTTATTAGGAATACTAAACCCAATATATTTAGGAATTAGTTCCTTCACAATTCTTCCCTCATTTTTATCAAGAAGAGTAACAATTTCTATGCTTTTTGGTTTTCTTTCTTTTAAAAGCTCAATGACTTTCATTAAAGTAAGTCCACTATCAATTATATCTTCAACAATTAAAATATCTCTTCCGAAGATATCTACAGCTAAATCTGATTTTATATTTACTCGACCAGTTGATTCAGTACCTGAATAGCTAGAAACTTTCAAAAAATCCATTTCCATAGGACAATCAATATATTTAATAAGCTCCGCCATAAATGGAACAGATCCCTTTAATAACCCTATCAAAATGGGTGTCTTAAATTTGTATTCACTTGTAATTATGTCCCCTAGCTCCTTGCTTCTGTCCACAATTTGTTGGTGATTTAGTAAAACTTCTTCAACAAAATAATCCATTTATTTATTATTCTCCTGTTTTTATTTTCAAAACAATATTGCAATCTTTTATTTCTGTTAAATAAACACTTTTCTTAAGTCCTATAACTGCAAGTATTTTTTGATTTTTATCTTCTAAAATTAAAATTCTCTCTCTTTTTGAAATACCAATTTTTTCATCTATTAATAAATCTTTTACTTTCTTTTCCCCAGCGGATAACTTAATTTTATCTCCCGGTCTTCTACTTCGTAGAATAACTGGCAGCATATTTGTATTATAGCATATTTCGTCTGATTTTAGTATGTTTTTGCTTTCAAATGGTTGACATATAACCTTAATATTGTCATATTGATATTGTTTACTAAAATCATCTATAACCAAACAAATATTTAAAGGTTCAATTAATCCATCTTTTATTAAAATAATATTATATTCTTTATAAAAGGTAAAACTATTTACAATATAAGACTTAATATTTGCTTTCTTTGAATTAATTAAAGCAATAATTTCTAAAATTACATCTTTACTTAAATTATATTTTTTTAACAACTTAAATAAGATTTCAACTTGTAAATATTTATCTGTTTTTAAAAAACTATTCTTATTAAATTCAATATCTTTATCTATCCTTATATTTTTTTTAATAAAATCTAATACTCTCTCTTCAACTATTTTCCATGCTCCTCTAATATTAAATGCAAAATCCAAAAACTTACTATTTGCATCTTCACATATCATAAACATTGGTGGAATAACCTCATGTCTTATTTTATTCCTTGTATAATAATCTTGATTATTTGTTTCGTCTTCAAAATATACTATATTCTTTTTACTAGCATAATCAATAATCTCTTCTTTTAAAATATCAAATAATGGTCTGATTAATAAATAATTATTTTTTTTAATAATAGGACTAATACCTGCATACCCCAAAAGATTTGATCCTCTAAGGATTCTCATCATAATTGTCTCCATATTATCATTAGCATGATGAGCTAAAGCTAAATAATCTGCATTTTCAGTCTTTATAATCTCATCAAAAAATAAATATCGTTCATTTCTAGCTTCAGATTGGAAATTCTCTTCTTCACTTAAGGTCTCTAATCTTTTAATATAATATTTTAAATTATTATTATGACAAAAATCAATTATATATTTTTCTTCAATTATAGACTGTTCTCTTTTCATATGATTAACATGAGCACATATGATATTTAAATTATAAATATCTTTTATCTCTAGAAATTGAGTAAGTAAAACCATCGAATCAACGCCAGTTGATATAGCAATCACAATTGACTTATTATTAAGTTTTAAATTATTTTTTTTAAAAAACGCAGTCAAATCATTATCCATTTGCTTTCTCCTATACTAAATTATTATATACTATTTAGAGATTTGTTTCAATAATGAAAAAGATGCAAAGCTTTGCATCTTCTACTTATCTTCTTTATTTATAATTTTATCATATAATTTTTCTGCTGGCCAACTAATCCAATAACACAAAAATACAAATAGTAAGTTTATATTTAAAACAATTATTAACAAAGATGTTAATTCTACTAATTTTACATTAAGCATTAAAATAGTTCCAAATATTGTCTCGATAATCAAAATAACAATATACAACCTTAAAGTCTTCCAAAAATTTAAAATAACATTTTTATGACATAATCTCAAATAAATAAAAAACGATAACGCAATCAAACTATATATTAATCCAACAAACCAAATATCAATAAAAAATATAAAAGGGATTAAAATTAGTGGGAAATAATTAAACCATTTACTAAAATATATTTTAAATACTTCGCAACTATGTAATAATTTATATTTTTTTTGCTCAAAAATACTAATTACTTCATTAGTATAAAATACCAACAACATTACGCTGCTAATAATACTTGAATATTCAAATATAAGTTCTTTCATATAACCCCCATCTTTAGAATATTTATTTACTAACTTTAGGAAATAATTCATATTCTAATAATTTATTATTAAAATCTAAATATTTTTGATATTCTTCAATAATTCTTTTTCTATCTAAACTATCGTACTTAACTACTGAACTAACACTAAAAAACTCATAAGAACTTGAAGAAATCGCCATATCTCCAATAAATATATCACTTGTTCTTGGACTATATACAAAATGATCTACATCAATAAATGCATCTTGTCCAAAATAATATTGCTGTTCTAATCCAAATAAATTAGCAAGAGTTCTATAAATATCAGTTTGTCCTCTAGAATATGATATAACTCTTGGTTCAATCGTTTTTGTTTTATCATAAATAATAAATGGAACATTTTGCTCAAAACGTCTTTCTGCAATAATATTATTTCCTTCAACAGCAAAATCTTTCCCAAAAACACCATTAATATCATTTTCAAATATTTCGGTATTGTACTTCATAGTTTCTGCAAAATTTATTGTTGATCCATGATCACCATACAAAGCCACAATTGTATTTTCTAACATTCCCAAATCTTCCATTTTCGAAAACATATTTCCAATTGCATAATCTGTATAATAAAGATGTTTTAAATATCCCAAAGAATAACCATGTAAATCCTTATAATCATCAGGAAATAAAGGTACAATATCTTTATATAAATTTTCATCTTCACTATATGGTAGATGTGTAGAAATTGTAATCGGAAAACTAAAGACATTTTTCCCCAATTCATTTTGTGATTTAATAATATCAACTGTCGCTTCTAAAAATTCTGTGTCTCCCATCCACAAATGTACAAAATCATCACGATTAATTAACCCCATTTCCTCTAATTCCTCTTCACCATAATAATCACTAAAACCATATATATTTTCATGAATATATTTTCTGTTATAAAATTCTCCTCCGTTGGCATGAATAGAAAAACTATAGTATCCTGAATCCTCAAATGATCTTGCAAGAGTTGGATACTCAACATTACCATATTCATAAATAGTATATTTAGGGCCACTTGGATATAATCCTGTAAGTGCAGAAAATTCCGCATCAGAAGTATTACCAATGCCAACAGCTGTATAAAAATTATTAAAATAAACTGAACTTTCAAGCAATCTATTCAAATTAGGAGTTACTTCTAAATACTCATTATTTACTTTTACTTTCAATCCAATAGCAAAATTATTTAAAGATTCTACTTGCATTAAAATTAAATTTTTGCCCTCAGCCAAACCATTATTTTCCACTGTATTACAATACATATTTCCATCAATCATATTTAACTGACAATCATCTTCGTATTTTTTTAAATCACTTAAAATTTTATCCCTATTATCATTTGTATTCTTTTTAAGATTTAACTCATTTGATACAAATTCTAAACCTTCATAAATATAAAAATTATAAAGTCCAATGGACTCGGTCCCATGAAGCGGTGTCGAATTATCATTAAACCAATTATCTTTATTGACATTTTTATAATTTAAATAACTTACATTTGAAAAAATCAAACCAAACATTATAACAATAATCCCAATATATATTCTTTTTACAAAAGCAAAATTACTATTATCTTTGATGTTTAAATTTCTTTTATACATAGTAAAATATAGTATTAATATAAGAATTGCTGGAAAGAAAAATATAAGTTTTCCTGAACTAACAATTAGAGCAAAAGAATCAATAACAAAATCAAAAGCTTCTCCTCCACCTCCACCACTAAAAGCTTTTAAATTCCAAAAAGAAAACATCATTCCATATATTGGTATATAATTACTCATTGCATAACAAAAGAAAGATAATATAAAAGTAATTACAATCATATATTTAATTATCGATTTTTCTTTTTTAAAAATAATAAAACCTAATCCAACAAAAATACTAATAAAAGCTACATCACCAATAAATGCATTAAAAACCATGAAAAAATCACGTTTATAAGGACTAAGTAAATTATTAAAAATTCCTGTTGTTGATAAAAAAGCATTTACTATATTTAAAAAGTAAATGAAAACTATAAAAATTATAAATTTATGTTTTTGAAAAAACTTATACATATATATCCTCTATTCTTTAACTAAATAAATCTTATATGTTTTTAAGGAGTATAAAATAAACAATACAAAAATAATTATTAACAATATATTAATAAAGTTTTGTAATAAGCAATAAAATAAAATAACAAAAAATAAAAATAAAATAATTAAAACTATTTTTAAATATTTATTAAAATTACTTAACCCGATAATGTCCCCATATATTGTAAAAACCAAAAAACTCAAAAACGCAGTAAACAATAAATTAATATTTATAATATATATATAATCAAATAAAAATTGCATAATAAAAATAACTAACTCATAGATTATAACAAAACTCGCAATTACAAAATAAGAAATAAGATTTTCTATAAATACTTGTTTTCTTATTACACCAAATTTCACTTGATCAATTAACTTCTTTTCAATAGTAAGAACAGGCACAATAAGCCCATAAAGAACTATAATTAGATATAAATTATTCACACCAAGTTTTAGAAACAATGTTTCTTTAGAAAAAACAAATAACAAAGCTGTAATAAGTGTAGCCAACATAAATAAAAAATAAATTTTTACATAAAAATTTTTGAATATGTATTTCATAAATATCTCTCTACATCAATAAATTTAATTTTCTTTAATATTATTTTTCTTTTTTTAAAAGCTTTTATTTCTTCTTTTGTATATTCATAATTTGTAATAGAAATATCTTTAGTCTTATTATATATTAAACTATTTAAAATTTCTCCTCCAACTAAATAAACATCATCATCATTAGTAAGAAAAACAATTTCTCCACTATTTGAAAAAAATAAATACTTATCTATAAATTTTGAAGAAACTAAAACATCATTAAAGTCCAAAAAATTAACATCAAAATTCTCTTTATCAGCAAGTCCTAACAAAATAATTTCTCTTTCTTCTTTACTACAATTACTGATTACATTATAAATAAAATTAATTTTTTTACAAATACATTTTGTTAGAGAATAATTTACAAGATTTAACCCTCGTTTAGTAAATATATACTTATCCTTAATTAAATATTCATTCCTTAATTTTAAATCTTTATTAATCTTTTCAAAGATATTTAAATCTATATCTATATTATAATTTTCCTTAAAATATTTTTGTAAATATGATTTATCTAATGATGTAATATATGGCTGTTTATAATTAATCAATAAACGATTTTTAAAATATTCCTTATTATCGAAAACAGAATATCCTCTGAAAAAAATATTTCCTTCATTAGTATTTACACCAGATGCTTTAAGAAAAAAATCATTAATTGCTTTTTCATCATTAGAAAAAACGCCAATAATTATTTTATCGTTAATATCTACGTTTAATTTATAATTATTCAATCTACCTTTAATTAAAACATGCTTAAATTCTAAACTCATAAACACCTCTCTTAACATTATAACCGAAATTACTTAATTAATAAAGAATAAAAAAAAGACTAGTAAAACTACTAGTCTTTTTAAATCAAAATACTATAAACCTTCATTAAAAAGTTCGCTTAATGTAGGATGAGCATGAATAACATCTTTAAATTCTAAAACACTCATTTTTTTTGTTATTACAATAGCCATTTCATGAATCAATGTTGAAGCATCATAACCTATTATGGCTGCTCCTGTAATAATTCCTTCATAAGCAACAATTTTCACAAAACCATCTGTTTCATTTGCGGAAAATGCTTTTCCGTTACTTTGATAAACTGTTTTATATACCTCATAAGGCAAATCATTATCTTTATAATAATCTTCACTGATACCAACAGAAGCGATTTCAGGAAAACTAAAAATACAACTAGGAACTAAGTCAAAATTAATGTTATCTTTTTCTTTTAATATATGATTCAAAGCTCTTAAACTACTATATTTTGCATAATGAGCAAGCATATTCTTACCGGTAACATCACCGACTGCATATATATTAGGATTGCTCGTTTGAAAATTATCATCTGTAATAATTCCCCGTTTATCATATTCAACATGGCAATTTTCTAAAGAAAGTCCTTGATAATTAGCAACTCTACCAATACTAACTAATACTTTATCATAAGGTATTTTTACAATTTTTCCCTTTTCTTCAATATATACAAATTCATCATCTTTATATAAAGCTTTAGAACTTAAATGAAATTTAATTTTTTGTCTTTTTAAATAACTTAATAATCTTTTACTTAAATCAGAATCAATTGTTGGTACAATTCTATCCATAAATTCTACTACTTCTATATCAATACCAAATTGATTATAAATTGAAGCATATTCAATTCCAATAACTCCGCCACCAATAATAACTAATTTTTCTGGCAATATATCCAAATCCAACATATCATCACTATTTAATGCATCAGGAAAAGTCGACAATTGTCTATCTTTAGATCCTGTTGCAATAATAAAATTCTTTGCTTGGTATTCAACTCCATTAACAACAATAGTATTATCATTTTTAAAAGTTGCATAACCATTAACTACTTCAATTTCTAACTTATTTAACAAAAAATTAATACCGTCTTTCAAAGTGTTAACCACTTTTTCTTTACGGTTTTTCACTTCAAGATAATTAAAACTATATGATAAATTTTTTAAACCATAAATTTCAGCTTCTTTCAAATCTTTAATTAAAGAAGCATTTTTATGATACGTCTTTGTAGGTATACACCCATAATTTAAACACGTTCCACCGAGCTTATCACCATTAATTAGTAATACATCAAGTCCTTTTTTCTTAGCAACCATTGCCACATCATAACCACCTGGACCTGCTCCAATTACTATTAAATCTTTCATAGTAAATCACCAAATTTAACTTTCAATTCTCTAACAGCTTTTACCTCATCTAATCTCTTAACAACTGTATTATGAGGAGCAGAGAATAACAACTCTGGATCTTCTTCGGCCTCTTTTGCAATTTTAATCATAACCTCAATAAAACTATCTAATGTTTCTTTAGTTTCATTTTCTACAGGTTCAATCATCATTGATTGATGAAACAAAAGTGGAAAATAAATTGTTGGCGGATGATAACCATAATCAAGTAATCTTTTAGCAACATCCAATGTTGAAGCTTTTTTTGAAATCAAACCATCAAAAACAACTTCATGCATACAACTTCTATTAATTGGTAAATTATAATATTTCCTTAATGATTCTTTAATATAATTAGCATTTAGAACAGAATACTTGGCAATTTTATCCATATGTTCTTTTCCAATGCTTAAAATATATGCATAAGCTTTTAAATACACTAAAAAGTTACCATAAAACCCGCTAATTCTTCCAATTGCTTTATCAGAATTATAAAAATGATAACCCTCATCATCCTTTATAACTTGAGGATTTGGCAAATACGGAATTAACCTTTTACAAACTCCAACAGGTCCAGATCCTGGACCTCCACCTCCATGAGGAGTAGAGAATGTCTTATGCAAATTTAAATGCACTATATCAAAACCCATATCAGCAGGTCTTGCAATTCCAAGTAAAGCATTTAAGTTAGCACCATCATAATATAACAAACTTCCGTTTTCATGTAGCAATTCTGAAATTTGTAAAATATCATTTTCATATAAACCTAAAGTGTTGGGATTAGTTAACATAATGCCTGCAATTTCATCATTTAATAAAGATTTCAGAGCTTCAATATCCACAGTTCCATTTTCATTACTTTTAACATTAACAACACTGAATCCCACAACCGCACTACTTGCTGGATTTGTACCATGAGCAGAATCAGGAATAATTATTTTTGTTCTTTTAAAATCTTTTCTTTGTATAAAATATTCCCTCATAATCATAAGACCTGTTAACTCACCATGTGCACCAGCAAAAGGAGAAAAGGAAAACTTATCTAATCCCGTTAATTCAGATAAATAATTAGATAAATCATAATATACTTTTAAAGCTCCTTGGATTGTATCTTCAGGCTGTAATGGGTGTATATTGGTAAAATTAGTATTTTTAGCTATTTCCTCATTTATTTTAGGGTTATATTTCATAGTACATGAGCCCAATGGGTAAAACCCCGACTCAACACCATAATTTTTTTGAGAAATATTAGTATAATGCCTAATAACATCTAACTCGCTTACTTCAGGCAAATTAAGTTCTGTTTTTCTTAATAATTCCTTTGGTAATTCATAATTATCTATACTAGAATTAGCAAGTGAGTATGCAATTCTATCTTTTTTAGAAATTTCAAATATTAATTTATTATACATTTAAAGCCTCCAAAACATTTAGATAATCATTAATTTCCTTAACCGTTTTTGTTTCAGTAGCACATAATAATAATTTATTATTGCCAATATTTAAACCATTTAAAATATTATTATTCAACAATTCTTGATTTAACTTGTCAATATCTCCTAAATATTCCAAAACAAATTCTTTAAAAAAGGGATGATTGCTTACCTTTATAAACTTTTTTGTTTTTAATAATTTTTCTTCAAAATAATGAGCATTATTATATGCTCTTTGAGCAATTTCTTTTATGCCTCGTTTCCCAACTAAACTTAAATAAATAGTAATATATAAAGCCATTAAAGACTGGTTTGAACAAATATTAGAAGTTGCTTTTTCTCGCCTTATATGTTGCTCTCTTGCTTGAAGCGTTAATACAAATCCTCTTTTTCCATCTTTATCAGTAGTAGCGCCACAAATTCTTCCGGGCATTTTTCTAAGCAATGCTTTTGTGGAAGCTAAATATCCAACAGTGGGTCCGCCAAATGATTTAGGTATTCCTAAAGTCTGAGCATTACCACAAGCGATATCTGCACCCCACTCTTTTTGATTTTTAAATAAACCCAAACTCGAAGGATCAGAATTTATGATGAATAAAGAATTGTTATTATGTAAAATCTCACTTAAGCCTTCATAGTTTTCTAAAACACCATAATAATTAGGTGTTTGGCTAATAAAACATGAAGTATTTTCATCAATTAACGATAATAATTTCTCTCTATCAAAACTAAGATCCTTATCATTAATAAGAACAATTTCAATATTTCGATACTTTGCATATGTCTTAACAACATCAATAGTGTTTTTATCTAAAGTATTACTTATTAAAACTTTATTTCTTTTAGTATAACTAACAGCCATAAACATTGCCTCAGCAGTAGCTGTTGTTCCATCATACATTGAAGCATTACTAACATCCATTCCCGTTAATTCACAAATCATTGTTTGATATTCAAAAATATATTGCAATGTTCCTTGAGATATCTCTGGTTGATAAGGAGTATAAGAAGTTAAAAATTCTTGTCTAGAAGTCAATGCAGAGATTGCTGAAAACTGCAAAGAATCATATGTACCTGCTCCCAAAAATGAAGAAAATTGTTTGTTTCTTTTCCCCAAATCATCCATATGCTTTCTTAATTCTTCCTCTGACATAGCTTCAGGTAAATTTAATTTGTTATTTATTCTTACTTTAGGATTAATATCGCTAAATAATTCATCTAACTGTTTTATTCCTATAACCTCTTTCATTTCTGAAACATCAGAACTTGTTTGAGGAAAATATTTATGCATTATTTTGTCTCCGCTTCATATTCTTCTGCTGTTAATAAGTCATCTAACTCAGATAAATCAGCAATAGATATTTTTAAAATCCAATTATCATATGCAGATTCATTCAATAATTCTGGACTATCTACTAATTCTAAATTAACATCTATTACTTCCCCACCAACTGGCAAATACAAATCCGATGCAGCTTTTACAGATTCTAATACTCCAAACTCATCTCCTTTATTGAATACATCTCCAACTTCAGGAACATCAAGAAAAACAATATTTCCTAATGAATCTTGTGCATAATCAGAAATACCAATAATTCCTACATTTCCTTCAACTTTAATCCATTCATGACTAGATGCATACTTTAAATTTTTCAATACTTTACTCATTTTTTTCTCCTTTTATTTTTTGTATTTATTTGTAATAAATCTCTTACTTCTAATTCTAGCCTGTACATGCTTATTATGAATTAACACTTCAACAATTCCATTTTTTTCATAATAAGCATTATCAATTAATGCAACTGCATAACTGTTTTTTGTATTAGGAATCATATACCCAGTAGTAACATAACCTATCTCTTTATTATTTTTATATATCAAATAACCATTTCTAGGTATGCCTCTTCCAATTAATTCTAAGCCAACTTCTTTTCTCTTTAATTTATTTTTTTTAATCTCCAATAAAACATCTTTCCCAAAAAAATCTTTTTCAAAAGCTAATGCAAAACTTAAACCTGATTCAAGAGGATTGATTGATTCACTAATCTCATGTCCATAGAGAGGAAGCCCAGCTTCAAATCTCAATGTATCTCTTGCTCCAAGGCCACACAAAGTAACACCATCATCAGCAAGTTTTATAAATAACTCTAATATATCATTATTAGAACCATATATTTCAAAACCATCTTCACCAGTATATCCACTTCTTGAAACAAGAAATATTATATTATTAATTTTCATTTCCAAAAAATCATACATTATCATATCATCTAAATTAATATCAACAAGATTTTGTAAATAATCAGCAGCTTTGGGTCCTTGTAAAGCTAATTGTGACATTGTTGCTGAAACATTTGTTACGGTACAATTAAACTTCATATTATGAAATTTACTAATAATATATTTATAATCTTTGATAGTATTTGCAGCATTTACAACTAATAATATTTTTTCACTATTATATTTATAAACCATCAAATCATCAACTATGCCACCATCTGGATATAAGATGAAACCATAAAGCATACGCATATCATTCAATTCACCAATATTTGATGTAACAATATAGTCAGCAAATAGTAAAGCATCACGACCTTCAATTAAGATCTCTCCCATATGAGAACAGTCAAACACCCCCAAATTATTGCGAACAGCATCATGCTCAAAAGGAATTCCTTGATATTGAATTGGCATTAAGTAACCACCAAATTCAACAATACTTCCTCCCCTTTTTACATGTTCATCATAGAGTATAGTTTTCTTCATATAACCTCCTAACACCTCTTTATATGATTGTATTTTATCACTTTTTTATATCTTCTACAACATTAAAGAATTAAAAAAGAAATTAGCATAAACTAATTTCTTTTTCCATTTCTATCTAGTTGGATATGTTTGATATATTGCTTGCAATAAATCACCTGTTTGATCTTGATTATAATCCCAAAACATTATTCCTGCAAGTTCATTATCAACTACATATTGAGTTTTTTCTCTCAAAACATTAAATGATTCATATGTAATAAAAATACCATTAACATTATCATAATAATAATCAGCATGCGCAATTTCATCTCTTCTAATATATTGCGGATTAACAGTTAAATAATTATTATATACATCATGATAATTAATTGTTTTCGCTTGATTATCTGCTCCAGTAACACTAACTCCTAACCCATTTCCACTAGTAAATACATTTTTATATATTTTTCCATAAAAGGCTGACCCTATAACCATTTTTTCTTTAGGAAACCCTAAACTCTTAAATACATTTACAGTTTTATCTACACTTAAATCTAAATACGTATTATTACTTCCAGAATATAAAACACTATTATGGCTTGTTCGTTCTTTCCATCCTAGATCATAATTCATTAAATGTAAATAATCCATATATTGGCCAATCTTGTCATATTCAAAATTAGAACTTAAATTTGAATTAGGAACAGCTGCAGAAACAATTAATTCAGGATTTATTTTATCAAAAGCTTCTCTTAAATCTCGAACCAAAGCAGTAAAATATTGAGCATTATTTGGAGCAGGAATTTCCCAGTCAATATCTATACCATCAAAATCATACATTTCAATTGCATCAACTACAGATTGAACGAATGCTGCTCTATTCTCAGGATTAATTGCCATATCTTCAAAAATTGTTGTATATGGATCACTAAACCAAGATCCTCCTTGTACACAAACTACTATTTTTAATCCTTGCTCTCTTAATTTAAGTAATTCAAAAAATACATTCGTACTTGTAATAACCAATTGATGACTTGCTCCAATACTTCCTGCTGCAAAATTAATTACATCAACTTTTTTTATATCTTCTTCCTTAAACCCTTGAAAATTATACGGCGGTAAATATGCAAATGTTAAATTATTAGTTGGTAATGGTTCCATATCAAACCCCTTTACTAAAATTTCTCTACTAACTGAAACACTTTCTTCTGTTGACCATACAGTCAAAGTTAAAGTAACAACAGTGTCATAAGTTTTTTTCATAACCTTTCCTGTATTTGAAATACTTCCAGGAAAGTTTGATTCCCAACTTACCCAAACGCTTGGAACCAAAGTTCCAAGTATTAGCTCAATATCTTCCGAAACCTCAGTTGGTAAATTATTTGCAAACTCAACAATTCTTTCAACTTCTAAATGTCTTAACTCTGCTTGATACGCTAAATGTTCTTCCCAAACTTGATCCTGTTCTTCAGGAGAAAGCGCCATATATTCTTCATCGCTCATATCTTCATAACGTTTGAAACCAACAGACAACTCAAATGATTGCTTTGAATCTCCTATCTCTATTAATAACGTTACATCTCCTCTAGCCTTTGCATATAAATTCAAACCATTAACTTCTAAAACATCCGTATTAGAAGATGTTACTTTAGCACCTAAACTTGGACCTGAATTAATTTTAATACTATATCCTATTACATTGCCTACTCTAAATTCAACATCAGAAAAAGAAACTTCAAAATCAACAATAATTGGAACATATACTAATCTTATAGAAACCTCTTCATTAGCACTAACTATATGATTTTCAATATCTTCAATTAATGAACCATTACTTAAAATTTCCCACTGAAAATTCTTTTTAGGATATATGCTTCTAACATATTTAATTACACCTTCTTGATAATTAAATGCTAACTCACTATCACTTGTTAAAACAGTAAGCAAATTAAGACTATCTGTGTTAATACTTGCTTCATAAATTAATGAATCCCCATTATATACTTCAACATTAATTGTAATATTCTCTTCAACTACAAATTTTAATTCATCATCATTATTAATAGTAAGATTTTCTAACGAGTCAATAATTTCCTCATTTAAATATATTACCCATTTATAATCTTCTTCAAGATTTATATTCTTAATACTTTCAATATCGTTATTATTATATATTAATTTAATATCTTGGTCATTTGTTAAAGTCTCAATAATATTTAAACCATTTATATATACTTTTTTACTAAAAGCATCAGTATTAATATTTTGGATAATTACATTAAAAAAATCATTTTCTAAACTTGAGATTTTAATAATATCTCCTTCACTAACACTAATTGATGAAATATTATCAACAATATCGTTATTCTTCTTAATTTGCCAATAGTTTCCTTCTTGCAAAGTAACATCTAAAACAGAAATAACTTTATCATCAGCTATTAATACTTTTAGTTCATCAAATGATATTAAAACATCAGATAAAAGATAATTTCCATTTAATGGAACTAAATAAGTAGTTGGTTCTTGTCCATTTTGAATAACTTCAACAGTTATTTTTTCAACATATACTTGCTTAAATTCAACAATATCTTTATCTTTAATAACTTGTGCTCCTAAATTAACAACTAATACATCATTAAGATAAACTTGCCAATTATAACTATCTTTAGCCTCTATACCATTAACAGATTTTATTAATCCTTCCTCAATAATAAATGATATTTCATCTGTTTCTTCTAAAGAATTTAATAAATTACTTTCTTTACTAATCTCTACAACTTTAGTTACGACATTAGATTCGCTATCATATATATTTACAGTAATCTCACCAGTAGATGTTCCATTGCAAGCCACCAAAAACAAACTTGCCAATAATATAAATGCTAGAAATATTTTTTTCATATAACCTCCTACCCAATAGAGCCTTCCATCTCTAATTTTATTAATTGATTTAATTCAACAGCATATTCCATTGGCAACTCCTTAGCAAAAGGTTCAATAAATCCCATAACAATCATTTCTGTTGCTTGTTCTTTAGTTAAACCCCTTGTCATTAAATAAAACAGCTGTTCTTCACTAATTTTAGAGACCGATGCTTCATGCTCTATTCGCGATTTTTGATTTTGAACAAAATTAAAAGGTATAGTATCACTTTTAGATATATCATCTAAAATTATAGTGTCACACTCAACATGACTTCTAGCGTTATAAGCCTTTTTTCCATGTCTAACAGTACCACGATAATTTACTTGTCCTCCACCACGACAAATTGATTTACTTATAATTGTACTCGTAGTATCTGGAGCTAAATGTATCATTTTAGCACCAGCATCTTGATATTGCCCTTTTCCTGCAAAAGCAATTGAAATACACGTTCCTTTTGCTTTTCTTCCCTTTAATATACATGCAGGATATTTCATATTAAGTCCAGATCCAATATTTCCATCAATCCATTCCATATGCCCATTTTCTTCAACAACAGCTCGTTTAGTAACTAAATTGACTATATTATTAGACCAATTTTGAACAGTTGAATAACGACAATATCCACCCTTTTTCACTACAATCTCCACAACCGCCGCATGAAGTGAATCATTTGAATAAATTGGCGCTGTACAACCTTCAACATAATTCACAGAAGCATCTTCATCAACAATAATCAAAGTCCTTTCAAATTGTCCCATTCTTTCACTATTAATTCTAAAATATGATTGCAAAGGATTTTCTACTTTTACACCTTTAGGTACATAAATAAATGATCCTCCACTCCAAACCGCAGAATTTAAAGCAGCAAATTTATTATCATCAAAGGGGACTACAGTTCCTAAATATTTTTTTACTATTTCTGGATATTTTTTCAAAGCAGAATCCATATCAGTAAATAAAACTCCCATATCATCCAACTCTTTTAAATTGTTATGATAAACAGCTTCCGATTCAAACTGAGTAGTTACTCCCGCTAAATACGCTCTTTCCGCTTCAGGAATTCCTATTTTTTCAAAAGTTTCTTTAATAGATTCAGGTACTTCATCCCATGTAGAATTAACTTGGTCACTAGATTTAATAAAATATGTATAATTTTGAAAATCAATAAATGATAAATCTGGTCCAAATTTAGGCATAGGATGAGTTACAAACTCATCATAAGCTTTTAACCTAAATTCATTCATCCATTCAGGTTCTTGTTTTTTTTGTGAAATAATATTAACGACTTCAGCATTTAATCCTTTTTCAGTTTTAAAAACTTCTTTTGAAGTAGTAGAAAAGCCAAATTTATAGTCGCCAACAATCTTATCAACATTATTTTTAGGCTTATTCATCTATATCACCATTTATAACTTGTTCTAAAGCTTTCCAAGACAAAGTTGCACATTTAATTCTTGCTGGAAATTTAGAAACACCTTGAAAAACCAACGCTTCTTCTAACTTTTGCAAATCTTCTATTTCTCTACCTTGAATTAAATCATAAAACAAACCAATTATTTCATTTACTTCTTCCACAGTTTTACCAGAAAGTAATTCTGATAAAATAGAAGCTGAAGAACAACATATAGAGCAACCAGTTCCTACATGATTTATTTCTTCAACAACTCCATTAACAACTTTAGCTTCAACTGTAATATCATCCCCACAAGAAGGATTTTTAATATGTACATGCGGATATCCTTTTAAACCCTTGTGTCTTGGATTTTTATAATGATCCATAATAATTGTTCTATATAAACTGTTTAAATCATTATTCATCGTTATCACCTTCAAATTTCTTAAAAAAACTAACCGCATTTTTTAAAGCCTTAATAAAGATATCTACATCTTTATAATTATTATAAATATAAAAAGTAGCCCTTAAAGTGCCAACACATTGTAACCACTTAATTATTAACTGAGCACAATGATGCCCAGCTCTTAAATTAACACCATATTGATCAAACACAGTTGCTACATCATGCGGATGAACACCTTTTACATTAAAAGCAATGATCCCCATATCTGCAGTTTCATTATATATTTTTACATCTGCTATTTCTTTCATTTGATTAATCGCATAATGATTTAAATCACTTATATGCTTACTAATATTTTCAAACCCAATATTTTCTAAATATTCAATAGCTTTAGAAAAACCAATTATTTCCGCAATTGGTGGTGTTCCAGCTTCTAACCCATATGGAAGTTCTTTATAAGTAGAATTATATTTTTCTACTTCATCAATCATATCTCCTCCATAAAACAAAGGTTCTAAATTCTTCATAATTTTTTTCTTACCATATAAAATTCCTAGACCAGTTGGCCCTAACATTTTATGTGCAGAAAAAGCTAAAAAATCACAATCTAAAGCCTTAACATCAATTTTAATATGTGGTGCTGCTTGAGCTGCATCAACAATTACAATAGCTCCTACTTCATGAGCTTTTTTTATTATTTCTTTTAATGGAGTAATATAACCCATAACATTAGAAACATAATTTAAACAAACTACTTTAGTGTCCTTAGATATTACTTTATTAAAATTTTCAATAGTAACTCTTCCATCTTCATCAAGCGGAATATATTTTAGTTTAAGATTCTTTTCCCTTGCAATATGTTGCCAAGGAAGAATTGAAGAATGATGCTCTAATTCAGAAATAATAATTTCATCATTTGTTTTTAAAAATTTTTTACTATAAGCTAAAGCAACATAATTTAAAGATTCAGTTGTGTTTTTTGTAAAAACAACCTCTTCAAACATAGAATTAATAAATTTAGCAACTTTTTTTCTGGAATTTTCATATTCATTTGTAGCCTTGTAAGATAAAGAATATACCCCTCTATGTATATTTACACCATATTCCATATAATATTCATTCATTTTATCCAAAACAACTTTTGGTTTTAATGAAGTTGCCCCTGAATCTAAATATACTAAATTAGGATGCTTATCATAAATAGGAAAATCTTTTCTTATTTTATTTACATCTAACATAACTACTCCCTTAATAGATTATTTAATATATAATCTTTTATTTTTTCATCCTTAATTTCATTAACCACAAATGTAAAGTATCCACTTAAAATAAGCTTTTCAGAATCTGCTTTTGTTAAACCACGACTCATAAGATAAAATAATTCTTCATCATCTATTGCTCCAATAGAAGCTCCATGATTAGCAATTACATTATAATTATCTATCTTTAAAATTGGATTCGCAGAAATTTCTGATTCTAAATCAAGAATAATTCCCTTTGTTATTTGATTCATATTGCTTTTTTCAGCACCTTCAAAAACAAATCCCTCATTATCAATAAATAGAATTGATTTATTATCGCATACAGCATAATTTAATAAATATGATTCCGTTTCAGAAATATTATGCATTATCTTAAATTCATGTTTTTGTTTTTTGGAAGATTCATTCAAAATAATATTTTTAATATCTGCTTTGCTAAAATTACCATTTAATTCAACAACAACTTTTCCTGATGTTTGTTCATTAATTTTGCAAACATTTATTTGTCTAAATATAGAATTTACACTTAAAACTACTTTTGAAGTATAATTAATTTCATTTTCAACAAACCTTATTGTTAAAAAATCAACAACAGCATTATCCAATAATTCAATATATAAATTATATTTACTATTATTACTATATTTGCTATATATTTCAGTAATATTAGCCTTTACCCCTTTATCTACTTTAAAACTAACATTTTGGTTTGCAACCACATTAGAATATATAATTTTATAATTTCCATTTTTGCTAATTACAAAATTATTATTAGAAATAAAATTACTTTCTTTAACTAATCCATTATCAAAAATAACAAAAAAATCATCTTTTTCTATAAATTCAATAATATCCATAGTTACTTAACCTTTACTTCTTTAGAAATAGCTTCTTTTACAGCACAAGTGCCCAATACTACTCGTGCTTTCTTTTTCTTACCTTCTTCAAAAATTCCTAATTCCGTTTTTACCCAATCATAACCTTCAGTATCAATTTTTTCAATCAATTCTTGTCCACCAGTTTTAATTATTTTCCCATCAACAATAACGTGAACATAATCACATTTAATATAGTCAAGCAATCTTTCATAATGAGTAATAATCAATCCTCCAAAATTAGGACTTCTTAATTTACTTACATTTTCACCGACAATTTTTAAGGCATCAACATCAAGACCAGAATCAATTTCATCTAAAATAGCAAAACTTGGTTTCAACATTTTTAATTGTAATATTTCATTTCGCTTTCTTTCCCCACCAGAAAATCCTTCATTTAGATATCTATGAGGTAAATCACTATTCATTTTTAAATCTTTAACTGATAACTCTAACTCAGTAATAAATTTATATAAAGATACATGTTTACCTTCAGGAAGTCTAGCTTGCATTGCCGTTTTAATAAACTCTGAATTCGTAATCCCACTAACTTCATTAGGATACTGCATTGCTAAAAACAATCCATTTCTACTTCTTTCATCAACGCTCATTTCTAAAACATTCAATCCATCAAGTAATATTTTTCCTTGCGTTACTTCATATTTATAATGACCCATAATAGTGCTTGCCAATGTAGATTTGCCTGAACCATTGGGTCCCATAATTGCATGAAACTCTCCAGTATTAATTTCTAAATTAATTCCCTTTAAAATTTCCACTCCATCAACATTAACATGTAAATTCTCAATTTTTAATACTCTTGACATTTAGTCCTCCAATATTCCCATATATTTAATACGAAGTCTTTCAGTTGCTTTATTAAATTCAAAAGAATCTGCTAAACCATCAGAAACATATACTAAATATTCTGTTTTATTTTCTTCGTTTTTTTGACTAACTACATAAATACATTCAATATTATCATTATTATTTACAAACTTTATTCCTTCTTCTAAACCTAAAGAAAATAATGCTGTACTATATGCATCACCCTTAATAGAAAGATCAGTAACTATAGAAACAGATACAACATGATTTTCAATTGAATACCCCGTTCTCGGATCTAAAATATGATGATAGTCAATACCATCTTCAGTTCGAATAAATTTTTCATAAATACCACTAGTAACAACAGTTTTGTTAATAACCTTTAAAGATCCTATCGTAAGCACATCACTATTAGTTGGAAGCATTGCGTTTAAATCTTTCAAAGGTGTACGTATAGATACATTCCAAGGAGCATCTTTTCCTTTATCATCAATATAACTACCCATTAATAAAATATTGGCTCCAATATCAATTACTGCTTTTTCAAATCCCTCAGATAATAAAAACTGTTCAATTACATCTGCTGCATATCCTTTTACAACAGCACCTAAATCTAGAGCCATATTTTTTTCTTTCAAAAAGACTGTATTATTATCTTTATCAATAACTATATTCTTATAATTAACTAATTTTAATAATTCCTTTAGTTCTTCAGTTGTAGGTATATATTCATTTAAAACTGGTTGTTGTATAACAGAAAAAATCAAATTAGGAAAATCCCATTTTTGCCATACAGGTGCTATAGTTGGATCAAATAAAGCAACATCATCAACTATAGACATATCAGCAACCTTAATGGCTTCTTCAATTACATATATAACCTCTTCACTAACTTTCACAGGATTTACACCTGCAGAATTATTTATCTGCATTACTTCAGTAATATGATTATCACTTCTTTTTACTACATTAAATTTTTTATCTAAATCATCAAGAATTAAAACCATATCATCATACAGTTCTGTCCTTTTGTCTTCCTCAACTTTCGTTTTAGAAATTATCTGAACTTTATTTACTGTTTCAAAAGCATTTCCCAAATTAAACGTATATATATATGAGTCTTTCTCTTCATTATTTACACAACCAAAAAGAGTAAATACTAATATTAAAATCAAAAATACATTATAAGTTTTTTTCATCATTTCCTCCATTAAGCTATAATATTATAACAAATTTATATAATTTTTGCACCTTATATAATAAGGTATTTAAATTTTCTTAATTAATTAACACCCCTTAAATATTTAAGGGGTGTTAACTTAATTTATATTAATTTAATCTTACTACTTTTCAAAATTATAATTTACCTAAATATCTGACCCTTCATATTGTAGTTTATATAATTTATAATAATGACCTTTGTTTTTTAATAATTGTTGGTGAGTACCTTCCTCAATAATTTTTCCTGATTCAATAACAATTATTTTATCAGCATGTTGAATGGTTGATAAACGATGAGCAACAATTAACATTGTCCCAATACTCATTAATTTCTTCAAAGAATCTTGAATAAGGTTTTCGGTCTCTGTATCTATGTTTGCTGTAGCTTCATCTAAAATTAAAATTTTGGGAGTATGGACAATTGTTCTTGCAAAAGATAGTAATTGTCTTTGACCACTAGAAAAATTAGCTCCTTTTTCTTTTACTTCTTCATCGTATTTATTAGGTAATTTTTCAATAAATGAATTTGCATTTACATAAGTTGCTGCATGAATTATTTCATCTTCAGTAATATCTTCATCTCTAAGTGCAATATTTGATGATACGGTCCCACTAAATAAAAACACATCTTGCAACATTTGACCTACCGCTTTTCTCAGTGAAGATATCTTAACTTGTTTAATATCAACACCATCAATAAAAATACTTCCTTTTTGTATGTCATAATTTCTTGTAATTAATGTTAAAATTGTACTTTTACCTGAACCTGTTGCTCCAACAAAAGCAACTGTTTCATTAGGCTCAACCGTAAAACTAACGTCTTTTAAAATCCACTCACCCGGAATATAACTAAACCATACATTTTTAAATTCTATTTTGCCTTTAATTTCTGTTAATTCAATTGGATTTTCAACTTCAATAATATCAGACTTTTTATCAATAGCTTCAAAAATTCTTTCTGCTGAAGCAAGTGAAGACTGTAAAATATTAAATTGCTCTGCAAGTTGTTGAAGAGGATTAAATAATTTGTCAATATATTGATAAAACACTATTAATTCTACATAAGTAAATCCAGTTATAATTAAAATATTATTTTGAATTGCTTCGTTACCACCAATCCAAAGAACCATGATAACAGCTAAAATATAAATTACATATATACTAGGTCTAAAAATGGCAAAAGCAAGTATTTCTTTTAATGAACTTTTCTTAAGATTTGTGTTTTCAACATGAAAGTCCTTGTATTTTTTTTCTTCTTGTCCAAACACTTTTGTTACTTTCATTCCACTAATATTTTCAGATATAAATGAATTAACATTACTTACATTTTTTCTTACTTCTCTATAAGCTCTACGAGAATACTTCCTAAATATATAAGATACTATAACTAAAACTGGCGTAAATAATAATATATATAATGTTAATTTAGTACTAACAATAAACATAGCAACTAAAACACCTACAATAGTAAGTACATTTTTCAACACATTAATAATCACAGAAGTGTACATCTCATTTAATGTATTAGTATCTGTTGTTACCCTAGTAACTAACTTACCTGCGGGAGTCTCCTTCATTTGAGCAATAGAATAACTTTCAATTGCTGAAAAAACATTTTCCCTTACTTCATAAATTATCCTTTGCCCTGTTTTTTGTAAGATATAAGATAATATTACTTCTAAAATAACAGAAGCAAAAACTACAACACCTAAAAATATTATCCAATAGATTACTTTAATAAAGTCTAATAAAGGATCTTCTAATAGTTTAATAACTTTTCCTGTTATAAGAGGACTTAATAAACCTACAACAGTTGTAATTATCATCATAATAAAAACAGCTAAAAATGATTTCCAATGCTTATAACCATATGCTAATAATCTTTTTGATAATGTTGAATCGTTAAATTCTGATTGTCTTCTAATCATTAATCCCACCTGCCATTACTTCATCTTCCAATGCTTGTAATTGTACCATATGAGCATATGTAGCATTATTCATTAATTCATCATGAGTTCCAAATCCTAAAATTTTGCCATCATCAAAAAGCAATATTTTATCTAGTTTTCTAACAGTAGAAATTCTATGAGCAATTAAAATAGTTGTTTTTCCTTTTCTAGTTTGTTTTAAATTCTTTATAATCTTATCTTCAGTATCAGTATCTACAGCTGAAACTGAATCATCCAATATTAAAATTGGCGCATCTTTAATCAAAGCTCTTGCAATTGAAGTTCTTTGTTTCTGCCCCCCAGAAATAGTTGATCCCCTTTCACCAATTAGAGTATTATAACCATCTTTAAATTCATCAATATTTTCACTTAAATCAGCTAGTGTAGCAGCTTTAATAACTTCTTCATCAGATATTTCACCTTTTTTTCCAAAGCGAATATTTCCTGAAATAGTGTCGTTAAACAAAAAATTATCTTGAGGAACATAAGCAATTGAATCATATAATACTTTAAGTGGTATTCTTCTAATATCATGATCATCATAAAATATCATTCCTTCATCAACATTATAAATTCGTAATAACAAATCAACAAATGTAGATTTACCTGATCCTGTTCTTCCAATTATACCAATACTTTCCCCTTTTTTAATATCAAGAGAAATATTATCTAAAATAACATCTTCTTTTTCAGGGTAATTAAAATATAAATTCTGAATTCTAATATTTCCTTTAAGTTCAGAAACTTCATCACATTCTTCATCAATAATGGTTGGTTTTTCATCTAATAATTTACTTATTCTACGCATACTAGCTTTTGCTTGAGCGCTCAAATTAATTAATTGAGCAATAGCCATTATTGGCCATAATAAAGAAGAAAAATAAGCCATAAATTCAGTTAAATTTCCAACAGTAAAAAGATTCTCTGGAGTACTTGAAAAAACCAAATATCCTCCATAACCAATAATCAAAACCATAATACTACTAATTAAACCTGATATTATAGCCTGTAATAATATTCCAGCTTTAACCATGTCCATATTTTTATCAAAATTATTTTTATTAATTTTAGAAAAAGCAATTAACTCTTTACCTTCTTTTACAAAAGCTTTAATAACACTAATTCCAGAAAAGTTTTCTAAAGTAAACTCAGACATATCAGCAAAAGCTTTTTGTCTAGCTTCAAACTTTTTAGCCATATATTTACCAATAATTCTTCCTCCCAAAGCAATAAAAAAAAGAGGAATTGTTGATAAAAGAGCTAATTCAAGATCTAGTGTAATCATTTTATAAAAAGCTAAGCTTCCTAACACTAACGCATCAAAAAACATTATTAAACCAAAACCAACAGACATTCTAATTGTTTGTAAATCATTTGTATAAAGAGCCATTAATGCTCCTGTTTTATTTTGCTGATAATAATCTTGTGACAAAATTAAACTATGCTTAAACATATCATCCCTAATTCTTGCCTCAATCCTTGCACCATTTCCTAGTAATGTAATTCTCCATAAGAATCTTCCCACAAACATAACTAACAATATAATAAACATATTGTACATATGTTCACTTAACATCTCTCTTGTTAAAAGCTTTTCTTCTAAAGAATCAACAATACTTCCAAAAATTTCTGGAATTCTTAATTGGTAGATATCAACAGCAAATAGTGCAAATATTCCAATAAGAAAAATCCAAAGATATTTTAAATAATATTTATTTATATGTTTTCCAAATATCATATTTATCACCAATTAATTAATAACTTATTTTATTATAATAATCATTAGCTATTAATTTTACATCAACTTTCTTTAATAAATTTTTTTCAAAATAACAATTATATTCTCTTAATATATCGCTTTCCAGTGCATAAGGCAAAAAATATTTTATATTATGACTTGTCCCATAATTTTCACTACTGATAACCCAGTCAATATCTTTAAAATCCAAAATTCCTTCTTTGGTTTTATATGGATAAGAAAATGTTATATCTTTCTTAAGTTCTGCAATATATAAATATAATCCGCCATCAAAACCAAATTCTTCATCGTTCCATGTAACAATTCCTTTAAATTTTAAATCATAAAATGATTCATCTAGATTTGCTTCTTCCATTATTTCTCTTTTAATACATTGATCAGGTTTTTCACCATCTTCAATTTTACCACCAAGTCCATTCCAACACCCCATCCATGGACTTTTATTTCTATTAATCATTAAAAGTTGATTTTTATTTTTTATAAAACATAAAGTATACTTATACATCATTTTCCTCAATTCTTTTCTTATTATACTCTTTTAGAGTAAAAAAAGAAAGATTAATAACAAGTAAAATGTTTCCATCAAAAAAAGGATACCAAAGTATCCTTAATTTTTAATTTAATTATTTTGAATAATCCATAGCTGCATAGCGTTGATACATTCTATATCTCTTTTGAGATTGTTCTTTATTAATAGCAAGTAACTTTTCAGCTTCATTTGGATTTGCCTTTTTTAACATGGCATAACGTGCTTCAGACAATAAATGCTCTTCATATTTATCCCAATTAGGTTCTTTTGAATCAATAACAAAAGGATTCTCATTATTAGTTATTCTTCTAGGATCAAATCTATATAGTGGCCAATATCCTACTTCAACAGCAGTTTTTGCTTGCATTTGAGAATTATATAATCCACCAGAAATACCGTGAGAAATACATGGAGAATATGCTATCAATATTGATGGTCCTGGATAACTTTCTGCTTCTTTCATTGCCTTAAGCATTTGCATTTGACTTGCTCCATGAGCAATTGATGCAACATAAACATGACCATAAGTCATTGCTATTGCGCCAAGATCTTTCTTCATGCCTGTTTTTCCACCAGCTGTAAATTTAGCAATCGAACCAGTTTGACTTGATTTAGAAGATTGTCCTCCAGTATTTGAATAAACCTCAGTATCAAGTACTAAAATATTCACATCTTCTTGATTCGCAATTACATGATCAAGTCCACCAAAACCAATATCATAAGCCCAACCGTCACCACCAATAATCCATTGTGAACGTTTAATTATATAATCTTTATTTTCTAATAATTCCTTAGCAATCTCTGAATCAGATTTTTCTAATGCTGGAACTAATTTATCATATAATTTTAAAGTTGCCTGTCCATCTTCTTTATTTTCCAACCATTCAGTAAACAATGATTTTAATTCTTCAGATAAATTAACATCATCTAAACCTTTTTCCATTAAAACTGCAACTTTACTTCTTAATACATTTGCTGCGATTTCCATACCAAATCCAAATTCAGCATTATCTTCAAATAAGGAATTTGCCCAAGCTGGTCCACGTTGATTTTTCTTATTTGTTGTATATGGTGCCATAGGGTAAGATCCACCATAAATTGATGAACAACCTGTTGCATTAGCAATAACCATTCTTTCTCCAAACAATTGTGTTACAAGTTTAATATATGGAGTTTCTCCACATCCAGCACATGCTCCACTAAACTCAAATAATGGTTGCGCAAATTGTGAATTTTTAGGGCTTTGCATTTTATCAATTAAGTCATCTTTATAAGTAACATTTTCATAGAAATATCTTGCAATTTCTTGTTTGCCTTTTTCAACTTCTTCTTCAATTGGAGCAAATGATAAAGCTTTTTCGCCTTTCTTGCCAGGACATTGATTTATACAAACTCCACATCCTGTACAATCAGCAATTGAAACTTGAATTGCATATTGTAATCCATCAAATCCTTTTCCGTTTGCCTTTAAAGTAACTGTTCCTTCTGGAGCATTAGCTAATTCTTCTTCAGTAGCAAGGAATGGCCTTATAACTGCATGCGGACATACAAATGAACATTGATTACATTGAATACAATTATCTGGATTCCAAGATGAAACAAAACTTGCAATGTATCGTTTTTCAAAATCTGTCGTTCCTGAACTCATAGTTCCATCATCATATTTTTCAAATGTTGAAACTGGTAAATCATCACCTTTTAAAGCATTAATTTTATCTGCAATTCTACTTACAAAATCAGGTCTATCTTTATCAAATAATTCTTTTTCCTGTTCTAATTTAGCCCAAGAAGGTTTTACTTTAATTTGTTTTAATCCTTCTGCACCTTTTTCAATAGCCAAATAATTCATTTGAACAACAGCATCACCTTTTTTACCATAAGATTTTAAAGCGTATTGTTTCATTAAGTCTTTTGCTTTTTCATATGGCATTATTTGTTCATTAAGTTTAAAGAACGCAGATTGCATTATTGTATTTGTTCTATTACCAAGACCAATTTCAGCAGCAAGAGAAACAGCATCAATTACATAAAATTTAACTTTCTTCTTTGCTAGAGAAATTTTAAAACTATTTGGTAAATATTCAATTAATTCTTTTTCATTTTTAACAGTATTTAATAAGAAAGTTCCACCTGGTTTTAAATTACGTAACATATCAAATTTATGTGTGTAAGAATCAAGTGAGCAAGAAATAAATCCTGCATGACGAACTAGATAAGTTGATCTAATTGGATCTGGAGAAAAACGAAGATTACTTCTTGTTACTCCTCCTGATTTTCGTGAATCATAAGCAAAATATGCTTGTCCATTAAACTCTGTATGATCACCAATTAATTTAATTGTGCTTTTATTTGCACCAACGGTTCCATCACTACCTAAACCATAAAAAATTAATTCAGATACATTTGGTGATCCAACATTTATTTCTTTTGTGATTGGAAGTGATAAATTAGTTACATCATCAACAATTCCAATAGTAAATTCTTTTTTAGCTTTATTTCCTTTTGCAAGATTATCAAAAACAGCAAAAATTTGTCCTGGAGTAGTATCTTTAGAAGAAAGACCATATCTACCACCAATAATAATAGGTGCATTCTTTCTACCATAATAAACACCCATAACATCAAGTTTTAATGGTTCAGCAACTGATCCACTCTCTTTTGTTCTATCCAAAACCGCAATTCTTTTTACTGTTTCAGGCATAGCCTCAAAGAAATACTTACTAGAGAATGGGCGATATAATCTAACTGACAAAACTCCAACTTTTTTATGTTTATTTTCCCTTAAATAATCAACAACTTCTTTTGTACATTCTACAACTGATCCCATTGCAACAATTACATCTGTTGCTTCTTTATCGCCATAATATGTAAAAGGAGCATAATCTCTTCCAGTAACCTTTGATATTTCTTGTAAATAATTATTAACAATATCTGGAAGTTCATTATAATATTTATTAGTAACTTCTTTTGTTTGGAAATATACATCGTCATTTTGAGCTGTTCCACGAGTAACAGGTCTTGCTGGATTTAAAGCTCTTTGCCTAAAGTCTTTAACTGCTTCTCTATCTAATAAACGATCAAAAACTTCATAATCCATAACTTCAACACTTTGAATTTCATGAGAAGTTCTAAAACCATCAAAGAAATGCACAAATGGTAAACTTGACTTAACTGCCGCTAAATGAGCAACCCCCCCAAGATCCATAACCTCTTGAACTGACGAAGAACATAACATTGCAAATCCTGTTTGTCTTGCAGCCATAACATCTTGATGATCTCCAAAAATTGACAATGCTTGAGCAGCAATTGAACGTGCCGCTACATGAATAACTCCTGGTAAAAGCTCACCAGCTATTTTATACATATTTGGTATTTTTAAAAGCAATCCCTGACTTGCAGTAAAAGTAGTTGTCATAGCGCCTGTTTGTAGTGCTCCATGAACAGCTGCAGCTGCACCAGCCTCAGATTGCATTTCCACAACTTTAACAGTTGTTCCAAATAAATTTTTCTTTCCTTGTTTAGCCCACTCATCAACATGTTCAGGCATTACAGAAGAAGGTGTTATTGGATAAATACCCGCTACTTCAGTAAATGCATACGCTGTATAAGCCGCTGCCTGATTTCCATCCATAGATTGCAAAACTTTTTTAGACATATATTACCTCCATATTTTTATAATATAATTTTGTTTAAGTTAAATATACAAAATCTTACATTTACTATTATACCACATTAAACCTTTATTGTTAAGCACTATTTTATGAATAAGCTTTTAAAAATATGTTATAATAACTTAGGAGATAATTTATGAAAACATTAATTATAGGAATAAATTCAAAATATATTCATCCAGCTATGGGTGCCTTTCAAATACAAGCAAATACCACCTCTAATTGTTCTGTCCTAGAGATCACAATTAATGATGATATTAATAATGCAATTGCTAAAATCAAAAAAGAAACTTTTGATTTATTAGCTTTCTCAACATATATTTTTAATATAGAATATACCCTAAATCTAATAAATAAACTGGATACTAATTATCCTATTCTTTTAGGCGGACCTGAAGCAAGCTATAATCCTAAATTATTAAATAATAAAAAAATAAATTACATAATTAAAAACGAAGGTGAAGAATCATTTAACGAATTAATTACATATCTACAAGGATTAATTCCGATTTCTCAAGTATCAAATTTATATTATAAAGAAAATAATATTATTAAATTTACTTTTAATAAGAAACCCAACATTAATTTAATTAAACATGATTTGTCCTTAATAAGTAACATAAATAACAGAGTAGTATATCTAGAAGCATCCAGGGGGTGTTACTTCAAATGCACTTACTGTCTTGCATCATTAGACAATAAAGTAAGATTTTTCAACATTGAAAATACTTATCAAGAATTATTGTATCTTTTAAAAAATAATGCAAAAACAATTAAGTTTCTTGATCGTTCATTTAATATAAATAAGACCCATATGTTAAATATCCTAAATTTTTTAAAAAATAACGATAATAATTACACAACAATTCAATTTGAAATTGTTGGCGAAAGATTGGACGAAGAAATTTTAACATTTATAGAAACAATGCGAAGTAATTATTTAAGATTTGAAATTGGAATTCAATCATTTAATGAAAAAACATTAAAAGCTGTTAAAAGAAATCAAGATTTTAGTCTTTTAAAATATAATATTGAAAGACTAAGTAAATCTCAAATAGTTCATACAGATTTAATTGCTGGTTTACCCTTTGAAAACTTAGAAAGTTTCATTGCAACATTTAATGAAACATTTAAGTTATTTGCTCAAGAACTTCAACTTGGTTTTTTAAAAGAACTTAAAGGAACTCTATTAAGCCAAACAAAAGAAATTCACGGTTTTAATTTTCATAAAAATGCTCCTTATGAAATAATTGAAAATAAATATATAACCAAAACAGAACTTGATATAATAAGAAGAGTTGAAAAAGCTGTAGATAGATTTTATAATAAAGGCTATTTTAAAGATACAATTGAATTTATTTTTAAAAAACTTTCGCTAAATCCCTTTTATACTTTTTTGGAACTTGATGAATATATGGAAAGCCAAGAAAAAAACTATACAAATAGTCAAGTGCATGAAATAGCGCAAATATTTACATCTTTTTTAAATCAAAAAACCAATAATCCCTATATTAATTTTTTAATAAAAAAAGATTATTTAAAATTTTTTAAAGTAAGACCTAAAATATATTGGCAATATTCTATTACAAAAAAAGAAAAAAAACATATTTATGAAGCTTTTAATAATAATTTTACAGATTTATCAATTGAAACATTATATAGATATGGATACATTTTAAATCATGAAAATTATTATTTTATAATAATTTATAAAAATAATAAAAATAAATTTTATGAATTAAAAATTTAAAAAACTGGATTCCCATCCAGTTTTTATTTTTCCAATAACTCTTTATACACTTCACTTTTAGAAATTCCTCGATCTGCTGCTGTGTTTTTCATAGCATCTTTTTTATTATAATCAAGTCCTAAATAATATTCATAATGTTTTTTAATTGTTAAATTATTTAATTCTTTTTGAAAACTGGAAAGTTTTGCTCTTTCAACAACTAAAACAATCTCCCCTTTTAAATCTAATTTTTCTTCAATTAAATCAGCAACATTTCCTCTTATATATTCTTCATATTTTTTTGTAATTTCTCTAGCTATTACTACTTTTCTATTACCCATTATTTCACAAATCAATAAAAGCGTATTTTTTATCCTAATTGCTGATTCATAAAAAATTATTGTTTCTTTATAATCTGTTAATGTCTTTAATTCTTCTTTTTTTTGAGAATCTTTATGTGATAAAAATCCATAAAAGAAAAATTTTTCAGATTCAATTCCAGAAGCTGAAAGTGCTGTAATTAAAGCAGATGGCCCAGGTAAGGAAATTACTGGTATTTCACTTTCAATTGCACTCCTAACAACAAGAAATCCCGGATCACTAATACAAGGAGTCCCAGCATCAGTAACTAAAGCAACATTACTGCCTTTTAATATTTTATCAATAATTTCTTTTGAAACTACATCTTCATTAAATTTATGATAATTAAGTAGAGGCGTTGTAATTTTAAAATGACTAAGTAAAACTTTAGTAATTCTTGTATCTTCACAATAAATAAAATCAACAGCTTCTAAAGTAGTGACTGCCCGAAAAGTCATATCATCATAATTGCCTATTGGTGTCGGAACTAAATACAAACTAGGTTTTTTATCAAGATATGATTTTTGTATTTTCATTAATCTGCAATCACTCTTTTTGTTTTTTCACGAACATCTCTATCTTGATATACCATTCTTGTTAACTCTGCTCTTTTTTTATTACTAATTTGAAAAGATTCTTGAATTTTCTCAATTAAAAAATGCTCTTCTACACTATAAAATTCATCGCTTAATGATGCTCCAATTAAATTTAAAAGAACTAAATTTCTTGTAGGTTTAGAAGTTTTTGAAAAATAATCAATAATTTTCTCTAAACTTGCATTACTTTTACGATATCTAATCCCCTCTTCTCCCATTTCATTGCGTAAACCAATTACTGTTTGTAAATCTAATTGTGATGGATCTCCATCAGCTCTAATTAATTTAGCTAGCAAATCTAAGAAATAACCTTTTTCTTCCTTATTTAATAAATATAATAACATTTTAATTCCTCCTATTTATTTTTTAAAATTAAATATTTTTAATACTTCTGGTGTATATTCTCCATTTTTATCTAAAACATATAAAGGTTTAAGAACTTTTACATCTGAAGGCCGATTTTTTTTCGCTTCAACAAGCATTATTAAAGCTTCATTTGAACTTATCTTTGGATATACATATTGTATCCTTTTTATCCCAAAATTGCATTTATTAAACTCCAATAATAAATCATTTAGTCTTGAAACACGATAAACTATGTTCAAGCTTCCTCCATCAACTAATAATTTAGATGCTTCTTTAATGATTTGTTCTAGATTAATTAATACTTCATGTCTAGCAATCGTTTTATAATCACTTTTATTAACATTGCTGCTTTGATTATACTTAAAATAAGGCGGATTTGTTGTAACAATTTCAAAAGAATTAGCACCAATTATTTTATATATATCAATAATATCTTCATTTAATATACAAATTTGTTCTTCAATATTATTTAAAACAACACTTCTTTTAGCAAGATCATATACTTCTTCTTGTATTTCAATACCATATATTTTACCTTTTGTTTTTAAAGATAAAAATAAGGGAATTGGACCATTTCCACAACCTAAATCTACAACTCTATCTTCATTTTTTACATTAACAAAATAAGCTAACAACATTGAATCCAAGGAAAAACGAAACATTTCTTCTTTTTGAATAATTTTTATATTTTTATATCCCAATAATTCATGTATATATTCCATATATTAATCATCAACTATATCATCAGAATCATCATCTGGTTGTGCTTGCATTTGTGCTTGTTTAACTCTAACAACTTCACTTGCTTTCCATTCTTTTACATTCCCATCAGAATCCCTTGTTTTAATTAATTCTCGCAAATAATTTACACTAATAACAGGACAATTTTGAGTTATTGGGGTATTAACCATATCTCCAACACCAGGAATTTTTTTCCTTTGTTCTCTATAAAAATCACACTCATAACCAATACAACACATTAATTTTCCACAAATTCCTGCAACTTTTGCTGCACTTAAAGTCATATCCTGTTCTTTAGCCATTTTCATGCTTACTGCACTAAATTCTCTTAAATGGCTCTTACAACATACTTCTCTACCACAAACTCCTAATCCTCCAATTATTTTTGCTCCTTCACGAGCACCAATCTGCCTTAATTCTATTCTTAGCCTAAAAGCAATTGCTAAATCCTTTAATAAGTCTCTAAAATCCACCCTTGAATCTGAATTATAATATATTATTATTTTTTTATGATCAAGTGTAAATTCACAACTTAATACTTTCATTGGTAAATTATTTTGTTTTACTAATTCCTTAATAATTCTAAGCGATTCCGCTTCTTCACTTTCATTATCAATACTTCTTTTGATGTCCTTCATACTAGCAACTCGCAAAACAGGTTTTAATTCAAAAACATCTTTTTCATTAACTTCCTGTATTCCCTTAACAATTAAACCTATTTCTAAGCCTCTAATCGTTTCCACAACAACTTTATCACCTTCTGATAAAGTTAAATTGTTTGGATCAAACCAATATATTTTCCCTACTTCTTTAAAAGCTACACCTACAACTTTAACCATTTAACTTCCCCGTTTCTATAAATAAGTCTGTATATAAAAGGTCTAGATTAACATTAGAATTAATTCTTTCTTTCATTTCCATTATATACTCTATATTCTTAATTATTTTTTCATTAATAATTTCTATTCTTGCCTTATATTCATCAATTACTTCAGAAAAAACAATTTTATCTCTATTTCCAAGTGAAAAATATAACATATCGTTATTAAAAAGAACCAACATGTTTAAAAAATAATGATGATATTTCTTTTCCTTTTCTCTTAATAATTCATTTCCTTCTCTATTTAAAACTATTAAAGGAAAATCTTCTTTTAAAATAATAGTCTTGATTATTTTTATAGCAAGATCATATACATAAGTAAATAATTTATCATTTGCAAGCTCTAATCCTTCACTAACACTATTAGTTAATTTGACAATTACTCTTGCTAATTGTTCATCAACATTTTCACTAACAAGTTCTTTAACTACATCACCTTCAGATGTTTTGTGAAAATTAATAATTTGACTTCTTGATCTAATAGTAGGTAAAATAGAACTTAAATTTTCGGAAATTAAAATACCATAATCATTTTCATGCATTTCTTCTAAAAACTTTAATATAGAATTTGCTGCAAATATATTTGCTTTTTCAATTCCATCAATAATAAATACTCTTTTTCCTTCTACTAAAGCGGTTAAACTAAATTCATGAATCAATGATTCAATTTGCTGTTTTTTAATTACTTCCGTTTCTGGAGTTATATAAAAAACGCTGGGGTGCGTCTTATTTAATATCATTTGACAATTTTTACATTTTAAACAAGGCTTTTCACTGTTTTCACAAAAAAGCAAACAAGCTAAATAAAAAGCAGCTTCAACTTTATTAGTGCCACTTGGCCCCTCAAACAAATAAGTATGAACTAAGCGATTTTTCATAAAACTATTCTCTAGAAGTTTTATAACTTTAGGTTGGTTTTTTTTCAAAATTTCAAAGTTCATATATATTCCTATCCTTCTTTTAATTTATTAACAACAATTTCTTTAGCAATCTGTGTTAATATGTCCAAAGAAACATTCCCATCAATTTTTTTAATTCGATTTGGATATAAATCAATTAATTTTATATATCCTTCTCTCACTTTCTCATGAAAAGATATTGTCTCTTCATCCAAACGATCAACATCTCTATTATTATTCTTAATTCTGTTTATACCAATATTAGGATCTAAATCAATATATATTGTTAAATCAGGCCAATATCCACTAATTGCATATTCATTAATAGTTTTCACTTGCTCAATTCCTAATCCCCTTGCATAACCTTGATATGCAAGTGAAGAATCAATATAACGATCACAAATTACAATTTTATTTTTCTTAAGAGCTGGTATAATTACTTCAATTAAATGTTGTCTTCTTGATGCAGCATACATTAATGCTTCTGTTTTATAATCCATAATAGTGTTGTTACGATCAAGAATAATACCTCTAATAGATTCCGATATTTTAGAACCACCTGGCTCTCGTGTCTTAATAACATCATATCCCAAAGAAATAAGATAATTATATAAATTATTTATGACGGTAGTTTTTCCCGTTCCTTCTCCGCCTTCAAATGTAATGAATAAACTCATTTTTTCACCCTCTGACATATGTTTCTTTATATTATTATCTCATAAATTGCCTAAAAAAGAAACAGTTTTATATTCAATCTTATAATTAATGTATTCTTGCTTGAAGAAAAGTCTATTCTATGATAAAATCATATACGTATAAAATAAAGGAGAATCCAATGAGGGTAATAGTTGACAAATTGTCATTTGCCTATGATGACAAAATAGTTTTAAATAATTTATCATTTTCACTTGTTAGTGGAGACTTTTTATCTGTAATTGGAAGAAACGGAACAGGAAAATCTACACTTGCAAAATGCATGTTGAAACTTTTAAAAATTCCTGATAAAAAAATATTTTTAGATGATGTTGATATCAACAAATTAAAAAAATTATTTAATATTGGCTATGTTCCTCAAAAATCTGAATTCAATTATGAATTCCCAATCTCTGTAAAAGAATTACTACTTTGTGCATACCCTAAAAGAAAAGATGCATTTTTTACACAAATAATTAATGACCTAGATTTAAATGTTATTTATAATGATAATATCAATAATTTATCTGGAGGTCAATTACAACGAGTTTTTATCGCAAGAGCGCTTCTTTGCAATCCAAAAATGCTTGTATTAGATGAGCCTACTGTGGGCGTTGACCAAGAGAATATTGAAGCAATGTATAAAATTCTCTCAAAACTTAAATCAGAAGGAATTACTATTATTCTAATTACTCATGACCCTGTTTTCTGTAAAGACTTATCTACTTATACTCTAATACTAGATGATTTAGGCTTTTTTTCTTTTGAAAAAGGATGTAAAACATATGATTAGTTTAATGAGTATTTTTGATTTTTTTATAGAACAAGACTTTTTTAGATATGCTATTTATTCAGCAATTATTCTTGGGGTATTAGCTCCAGTTGTTGGATCAGTAGTAGTTATTAGAAGATTATCGTTTATTGCAAATACATTAAGTCACTTTTCTCTTGCTGGTGTAACAATGGGCGTACTTATTGCTAATGTATTTCAATTTGAATTATTAAATCCCACAATTTGGGGAGTAATTTTTGGCGTTTTAGGAACTTTTTTAATTGAAAAACTAAGAAACTTTTATAAAAACTATAAAGAGCTCTCAATGCCAATTATTTTAAGTTTAGGTGTGGCTTTAAGTAGTTTATTCTTAAGTTTAAGCACTGGTGTGGACTCCAAATTTATTAACAGTTTATTATTTGGCTCTATTTTAGCTGTTGGTTTAACCGACTTTATTCTTATTCTTATTATTACCTTATTAATAATAATTTTTATCCTTACTTCTTACAAAAAAATAGTAACATTATGTTTTGATGAAACATTTGCAATAGTCTCTGGAATTAACGTAAAATTTTTACAAATGTTAATAACAATTACTTTAGCTTTTGTTATCTCTTTTTTCCTAAACTTGATTGGAGTTTTACTAATAAGTGCTTTAATGATTGTACCAATTTCTATTGGTATCTTAATAGGAAAATCATATAAAAATGCTCTAATAGTTTCTATTGTCTTTAGTGAAATTAGTGTTATACTAGGTTTCTTCCTATCCTATTATTTTGATTTACCTACAGGAGCAACCATTATCTTGTTATGTATATTCTTCTTGTTTAGTATCATGATATTTAAAAAAATTCGTCTTATATATTTAAATCGTAAATAAAAATCCAGATATTTAATTAATCTGGATTTTTTTATTTATAATATACTTTATATAAATACAAACCATTAGGAGGAGCAATTTTAGGAGCTAATTCCCTGTTCTTTTCATTCATAATCAATTTTAAATCATCAATAGTGTAATTACCTCTTCCCACTTCGAGAAGCATACCAATCAAAATTCTAACCATGTTATGTAAAAACCCATCTCCAACAATCTTAACGATAATTAATGTATCTTTAATAGAAAAATCAATTGAATAAATTGTTCTAATCGTATTTTCCAACTTATGATTTTTAGTAAATGATTTAAAATCGTGTGTACCAATAAATATACTAGCTGCACTTTTAAATTTTTCCCAATCAACTTTTTTACTGTAAGGATAAAAATAACGATAATTTTTTAAAAATGGATTATGTTTACCAAAATCAATATAATAATGGTATTCTTTTTTTAAAACAGAAAAACGAGAATGAAATTCTTCGCTCACTAATTCCACACTTTGAATATATATATCTTTTGAAATTCGATAATTAATAGCATTTTGCATTCTTTTAGCACTCATTATTACATCAGTATCAAAATGAAATACTTGGCCCAAAGCATGAACCTTTGCATCTGTCCTTCCAGCCGCATAAATTTTAATATCTTGTTTTAGAACCTTTGATATTGTTTGTTCTATTTCTGATTGAATTGTTCGAAATTTCTTTTGCAATTGAAAACCAAAATAATTAGTTCCGTCATAAGTAACTATACACTTATATCGCATATAGTCCCGTAGCCAAAATAGTAATAACTCCTGATAAAAATAATATCATTACACTTATTACTGTATAATCAGATAATTTTAGTCTTAATTCATTAATTGAGGTTCTTTCACTATTAGGAACATATCCTCGTGCTTCCATAGCCTCAGCTAAATCACCTGCTCGTTTATAAGCTATAACAAACATCGGAATTAAAAGTGATATTATTTGAGTAATTTTTTCCCTAAATTTAGACTCCTTAAAATCTACTCCTCTTGATGCTTGAGCTTTCAATATTTTATTAGCTTCATTAATCAATGTGGGAATAAAACGAAGAGCAATTGATATCATCATTGCAAAAATAGAAACATTTATTCCTATTTTCTTTAATGGTTTTAATAAACTTTCAATACCATTTGTTAAGTCTGATGGTTTTGTTGTTAAGGTTAATAAAGAAGAAACAAAAACTAATGATAATATTCTTAAAATTACTGTCCCCGCTAAACTTAATCCTTCATTATAAATTTTTATTGGATAACTAATAAAATCATCTGTTAAGAAAAAATTAAAATTAAAATTAAATATTTTAAAATATTGCATCACAAATACAAATGCTATTATTAATAACAACTGTATACTTCTAAACTTTGGAAATATTTTCTTTGTTAAAGAAAATATTATAAACAATATAATTCCAAACACAATAATTAAACCATCAAGTTTGAATTCCCCTTCCCAAAGTTTTTCTCCTTGCCTACTAAATACAATTTGAAAAATAATCGTAAATAATAAAAGCATTGCAACTGCTCTTAAACTTCTAAGAAACTTTCCAAAAGGAATCCTTGTTGATAAAATTAAAATTATTATTAATGCAAAAGTACCAAGTAAAAAGTAAAAATTGCTCATTAGAAAAACAGATACCATCAATAATAAAATACTCAGTAATTTAGTCCTTGGATCAAGAGCATGAAACCAAGATTTAGAATTATAATATTGCCCTAATACTAAATTATTTCCCATAACTATCACCAAATACCCTTACCAACTCTAAATAAGCATCATTAGTATTATATTTGTAGATATCTAAATCAACATTATATTGTTCTTTAATTTTTTTTAATAACGTTAGTAAAATAGGATAATCTAAACTATACTTTTCTAAAAGACCTTCAGTTTTAAAAAGCTGATCTTTTGTAGTATCAATAGCAATTTCTCCTTCTTTCATTACTATTACCCTTTTACAATATTTAGATACTACTTCCATATCATGAGTAATAATAATAATTGTTTTTCCATCATCGTTTAATTTCTTTAATAAAGACATTAATTCATTCTTAGCAAGAGGATCAAGACCAACAGTTGGTTCATCAAAAATTAATATTTCTGGATTACTTGCTAAAATACCAGCAATAGCAACCTTTCTCATTTGTCCACCAGACAAAGAAAAAGGATTTCTAGATAACAGACTTTCTTCTAACCCCACAACTTGAGACATTTTTATAGCTTGTTCATTAGCTTCTTCTACTGAAAAACCAAAATTTCTTGGTCCAAACATGATATCTTTTAATACACTTTGTTCAAATAATTGATACTCAGGAAATTGAAAAACAAGCCCAATTTTTTTACGAATAGGTTTCATCTCCACTTTTGTTTTTTTAGTTAAAACTTTATTCCCAATAGTGATTTCTCCTGTTTTAGGTAAAAGTAAAGCATTCATCAATTGCACTAAAGTTGATTTACCGGAACCTGTATGACCAACAATAGCGATAAATTCATTTGATTCTTCAATATTTAAATTTATATTTGAAAGCGTGTATTCTACTACTTGCTTTTTCTTAGGGGTATAGTAATAAAAACCTACTTTTTGAAAGTTAATTCCCATAATAAGTTTTCAATCCCTTCTTTATTTTTAATATCGGTTCCACTTTTAATCATCGAAATTAATTTCATACTTTCTAATATATCTAAATGAGCATTTTTTAATATTTCTTCTTCTTTAAATACATCTAATGGTGTTCCATCAAGAATAATTTTTCCTTCACTCATAACTAATACTCTATCAGCATTAATTGCCTCACTCAAATTATGAGTAATAGAAATAATCGTTTTACTACCTTTTAATGTGTCAATAACCTCATTTACTTCTTTTATTCCTTTTGGATCCAACATCGAAGTAGCCTCATCTAGAATAATCACATCAGGTTTACAAGCTAAAACACCAGCAATTGCTACTCTTTGTTTCTCACCACCAGATAATTCTTCTGGATTTTTTTCCAAAAATTTATTCATTCTAACCAAAGTTGAGAATTCGTCAATTAAATCAAGCATCTTCATTCGTTCAATCCCTCTATTCTCAAGGCCAAAAGCAATATCATCTTTTACAGTAATACCAACAAATTGATTATCTGGATTTTGAAAAACTATTCCTATTTTTTCTCTAATATCATAAATAAATTCCTCGGAAAGCAATTTACCATCAATATATATTTCACCACTTTCCGCTTCTAGTAAACCTACTATTAATTTTGCAAGAGTACTTTTTCCTGAACCATTATGCCCAAGAATAGATACATACTCTCCTTTTTTTATCGATAAGTTTAAATCTCTAATAACGGGATATTTACGAGTATATCTAAAATTTAAATTTTTAATTTCTATTATATTCATTTTTTCATTTCCTATACAATTATTTCAATTTCGGTTCCTGTCAATGAAACAGTAACACCATTTGTACAATAAATTGGTGGAGAAAAAGATCCAAAAATCTTCATCCTTAAACATTGTCCACCATGACAATCCGCTTCCGTCATATAAATATCTTTATATGCTAAATGAACAACATTATGAGTTTGTTCATGAGTGCTATTATTAATAGCCACTGACTCTTCTAATTCTATAACTCCTTTTGACTTAACAGTCCAATTAAGTTGACCATCAGAAAAATCAATATATATATCTTTATCTAACCCTTCAACAAAATCATAAGAAGCTAATATTTCATTTTGATATCTAATTTCAACTTTTAATTGATCACTACCAAGTCCTTTATAATAAAAATAGACTCCATATATACCAAGAGAAAAAATAAAAATAAATATTATTATTATATAATCAAGTTTTTTCATATTTACACCTATATGTATCTCCATATTTTACCATTTTATACAACTATTTGCAAACATAAGAATAGAAGTAAAAATTATATATTCCCTAAATAATTAATAACACTTATATATAAAAATTAATAAAAACCATCAAAATCTTTGATGGTTTTTTTATTAACTATACTGATTTTTAAACAAACTCAATTAAAGCCATAGGAGCATTATCACCACGTCTTGGCATTAATTTTAATACCCTAGTGTAACCACCATGTCTTTCTTTATATTTAGGTGCAAGTTCAGAAAATAATTTTTGAACAGCATATTGAGTTTTTTCTTCATCAACATATTCAAAACGAATTAAGCTTGCAGCATCAACTCTTGCAGCTAAAGTTCCTTTTTTACCTAACGTAATCATACGATCTGCTAATCTTTTAAGTTCTTTTGCTTTTGAAAAAGTTGTTTCGATATGTTCATTAATAATTAAATCAGTAATTAAGTCTCGTAAAAGTGCTTTTCTTTGGGCCTGATTACGACCTAATTTACTATATCCTAATGACATTTTGTCTATTCCTCCTAATCTTCATTATTAGAAGAAGAATCTTCATCATCAAATTCATCTAAATCTTCATAATCAGCTTCTAGTGAGCGACGTAAAGACAATCCGAACTCTTTTAATTTATCTTCAACTTCTTTTAGCGACTTACGACCTAAATTACGGATTCTGATCATTTCATTTACTGTCTTTTGAGTAAGTTCTCCAATAGTATGAATATTAGCTCTCTTTAGACAATTATATGATCTTACAGATAAATCCAAATCTTCAATCGGTTTCTCTAATTTTTTATTTGATACTTTCTCAACAGGTTCATTCATATACTCTTGATTTTTAATCAAATCATTTAATCCACTAATTACATCAAAATGTTCTGATAAAAATGCAGCCGCTAAAGATATTGCGTCTTCAGGACTAATTCTCTTATCTGTCCATATTTCTAGAGTAAGTTTATCATAATTAACATCTTCATCAACACGAGTCTTTTCAACTTCATATTTGACTTTTGTAACAGGAGTATATATTGAATCTATTGCGATTCTTTGTTGATAAATATTTCCTGCTTCATCTTTACAAAAAACTTTATTTTCTTCAGAACTAACATAACCAACTCCTCTTCTTGCAAAGAAAACACCATCAAATATACGATCTTTTGCAAGTGTAAGAATCACTTGGTCAGGATTAACAACTACTAATTCACTTTCATGAATTAGATCTCCAGCAGTAACAACTCCTGCTTTAGTTGCATGAATTTCTAACTTAAAATCAAGATTATCTCCCATTGGTTTAAATAAATCGTCACCATCAATAGATAGCTTTACATTTTTTAAATTAAGTATTATTTCAGTTACGTCTTCTATAATTCCATCTAATGCCATATATTCATTAGATACACCCTCAATTTCCATTGCTACAATAGCAATTCCAGGCATTGAAGACATTAGAACTCTTCTTAAAGCATTTCCAATAGTTAAACCATAACCTCTTTCAAGTGGAGTAATTGTGAATTTTCCATAATTCTTCTCTTCATTCACTTCTGGTTCTGTTTGAGGTTTTATAAACTCAAATCTACGCATGACTTTCCTCCTTTAAAAATTGCAATATCTATCTTATCCCCTTGGTCTTTTTGATGGGCGACATCCATTATGAGGAATTGGTGTTGCATCACTAATTGATGTAATCTCCAAACCTGCAATTTGTAATGATCTAATTGCTGCTTCTCTTCCAGGTCCAGGACCTTTAACAGTAACTTCAACCTTAACCATGCCATTATCTATTGCTGCTTTCGCAGCAGCTTCTGAAGCCATCTGAGCAGCAAAAGGAGTAGATTTTTTGCTACCTTTAAAGCCTAAAGCTCCAGCACTGCTCCAAGCAATTGCGTTGCCAGCTTCATCGGTAATAGTAACAATAGTATTATTAAAAGTAGAATGAATATAAGCAGCTCCGCTATGTATATTCTTTCTAGCTTTACGTTTACGAACTGTACGTGCCATTTTCTCTTCCTCCTATTATTTCTTCTTATTAGCTACAGTTTTGACTTTACCCTTACGAGTACGTGCATTACATTTAGTGTTTTGTCCTCTTACAGGCAACCCACGACGATGACGAAGTCCACGATAGCTTCCAATTTCCATTAATCTTTTTATATTCATTGCAACCTCACGACGTAGGTCACCTTCAACTTTGAATTCAGCAACTTCTTTTCTAATTAAAGCAAGCTCTTCTTCACTCAAATCTTTAACGCGTTTATCTTCACTGACTCCCGCTTTTTTAAGAATTTCTCTAGATGTCTCATTTCCAATCCCGTAAATATATGTTAAAGAAATAACAATTCTTTTATCTCTTGGGATATCAACACCAGCTATTCGTGCCATAATTGCACCTCCTAATTATCCTTGTCTTTGTTTATGTTTAGGGTTTTTACAGATCACTATAACTTTACCCTTACGTTTTATAACTTTACAATTGTCACAAATTGGTTTGACAGATGCTCTGACTTTCATATTTTTTCCTCCTTTTGGAAAAACAAATTTTTATTTAATTACTTAAAACGATAAGTAATACGCCCTCGTGTAAGGTCATATGGTGACAGCTCAACAGTTACTTTATCACCCGGTAAAATAGTGATGAAATTCATCCGTATTTTACCAGAAACGTGAGCGTTTATTTGATGCCCATTCTCTAATTTCACTTTAAATTGTGCATTAGGTAGAGCGTCAATAACTGTGCCTTTTAGTTCAATGACTTCATTTTTAGACATATTGGTCTCCTCCTAGCTTGGTAAGTATTTCATATCCGGTATCGGTTAATACAATCGAGTGCTCAAAATGTGCACTTGGTTGATAATCCAAAGTTACTGTTGTCCAGTTGTCTTCCAAAATTTTAATATCCTCAATTCCCATATTAACCATCGGTTCAATAGCCAAAGTCATTCCTTTACGCAAAATTGGACCATGTCCTGCTTCTCCGTAATTAGGAATTGAAGGGTCTTCATGTAATTCTCTTCCAACACCATGTCCAGTAAATTCTTTTACAACACTAAAACCATTTGCAAGCACATATTCTTCAATTGCATGAGAAATATCTGACAAATGATTTCCCGGTTTTGCTTGTGCTAGGCCAATATATAGTGAGTTTTCAGTTACTTCTAATAATTTTTTCTTAGCTTCACTTACTGTTCCCACTTGATGTGTCATTGCACTATCTCCATGGTAGCCATTATATATAGCTCCAATATCTATAGAGATTATGTCTCCATCCTTTAAAATTATTTTTTTACTAGGAATTCCGTGGATAACCACTTCATTCACAGAGGCACAAATTGAACCTGGAAAACCATTATATCCTTTAAATGAAGGAATAGCGTTATAGGTTCTAATAGTTTTTTCAGCAATCTTATCAAGATATAATGTTGAAACACCAGGCTTAATTGCTTCTTTAACGGCTTTATGGGCCAAAGCAACTATCTCTCCTGCTTTTCTCATTATTTCAATTTCACGATCACTTTTAATACTAATCATTCATGCCTCCTAGAAGTTTTTTTATATTGTTGAAAAGTAAATTAATATCTTCAACTCCATTTAGATTCTTTAATAGATTTTGTTTTTCATAATACTTCAATAAAGGTTTAGTTTGTTTATTATATATTTTAAGACGAGTTTTTATAGTTTCTTCCGTATCATCTTTTCTTTGAACCAGATTCCCACCACAAACATCACAAATTCCTTCAACTTTAGGTGGATGATTTACAACATGATATGTCTCTCCACATTTTGAACAAACTCTTCTTCCACTAATTCTTTTAATTAAAATATCATCACTAACTTGCAAGTTTAAAACCGCATCAATTTTTACACCGCATTCATCTAAAATTATATCTAAAGATTTTGCCTGTTCAATATTTCTAGGAAAACCATCCAATAAAAAACCATTATTACATTCATTTTCTTGAATTTTTTCTCTAACAATTCCTATAACTATATCATCAGGAACAAGATTACCCTTATCAATAAATTGCTTTGCAATCATTCCTTCAGCTGTTCCTAATTTTATAGCAGTTCTAAACATATCACCTGTAGAAATATGAACAATATTATACTCTTTACAAAGTAATTTTGCATGAGTACCTTTTCCTGCACCAGGGGGCCCCATTATTAATAATCGCATAGACACACCTATTCTAAAAATCCTCGGTATTGTTTTTCTTCAGTTTCAGTCTTTAATTGTTTAGCTGTTTCTAAAGCAACTCCAACAACAATTATAAGTCCAGTTCCTCCTATTTGGATTGAACCAGGAAGCTTGAAGATCCAAGTCATAATAATTGGCGTAATAGCAACTAATGCTAAATAAGTTGAACCAACCATGGTAATTTTGAATAACACTCTTGAAATATATGATGCAGTTTCATCTCCTGGTCTAATTCCTGGAATATATGCATTTTGTTTTTGTAAATTTTCAGCCATATTATCAGGATTCATTTGTAAAAATGAATAGAAGAATGAAAAAGCATAAATTAAAATAATATATAACGCAAAACCAATTGGTTTTGTTGAACTAAATATTTCAACAATCCAATAATAAGCTCTAGACCCTGTGTCTAAAAAGTTTGCGATAGTTGTTGGTATAGACATTAATGTACTAGCAAAAATTACCGGAATTACAGATGCAGAATTTAACTTAATAGGAATGTTTGAATCACTCTTTCCTCTAAATGAAGCTGCTGCTGGTCTATTTGCGTATTGGATAGGAATCCTTCTTTGAGCTCCCTCCATAAATACTATACCGATTATAATTAAAATTAAAAGTAAGATAACACCAACAAAAATAAATGCATCTCCTACACCAGCTCCCTCAGCACTAATAAATGATTTAATTAAATCATTAATCATTGGAGGAAAACTAGCTACGATACCAGCAACAATTAATAATGATGATCCATTACCAATTCCTCTTTTTGTGATTTTTTCAGCTAACCACAAACAGAATGCCGTACCTGCAGTAATAATCAATGCTAAATAAACATATGTAAATGCATTAACATTACCTATTCCTTCAAATAAGATATCTCCATATTGAGCAGAAACACCAATTGAAATAGCAAGACCTTGTACAAATGCTAAAAATAATGCTAAGTATTTTGTTACTTGATTGATTTTTTCTTTACCCGAAGGTCCTTCTTCAGACCATTCTTTTAATTTTGGAACAATATCCATTTGTAATAATTGAATAACGATACTAGCTGTAATATATGGTGAAATACCTAAAGCTAATACTGAAAAGTTTGATAAAGCACCGCCACTATATATATCTAGAAAACCAAATAAATTATTTGAATCAATACCTGATGTTATCAAACTAACATCAATAAATGGTAAATGAATAAAATAGCCAAGTCTCCAAATAGTTAAGAAAACAGCAGTGAATAAAATCATTATCCATAATTTCTTACTTTTTAAAATTGCTTTAGCCAATTAAATCACCTCGATTTTCCCACCAGCATTAACAATTGCTTGTTCTGCTGACTTAGAAAATTTATCGGCAATAACCGTCAACTTTTTATCCACATTTCCTTTTCCCAAAACTTTAACATTTTTATATTTCTTATTAACTAAACCTGCTTCGTATAGTAACTCTTTATTTACAATTGTGCCTTCTTCAAAAATATGTAATTCACCAACATTGACACAACCAAACTCAACTCTATTTATGTTTGTAAATCCTCTTTTTGGAAGACGTTTAAATAATGGAGTTTGTCCTCCTTCAAATAAAGGTCTAACTCCGCCACCGCTTCTTTGGTTTTGACCATCATGACCACGACCACTTGTTTTTCCGTGTCCACTTCCAGTCCCTCTACCTACGCGTTTCTTTTTATGTCTAGCACCTTCAACAGGCTTTAAATCATGTAATTGCATTGTTAACCTCCTAACCTTCAATAACTTCAACTAAATGGCTCACAGTAGCAATCATGCCTCTGATAGCTTCATTATCCGGTTTAGTTACTTGTTTGTTAATTTTTGTTAATCCCAAAGCTTTTAAGGTTTTAACCTGATTAGGCTTATGAGTTATTCCACTTTTAACTAATTTAATTGTGATTACTTGTTCTTTAGCCATACTTTTAACCTCTAATCTCGTCAACAGATTTGCCTCTAATTTCAGCAACTTCTTCAACATCTCTTACAGACTCTAAACCCATAAGAGTTGCTCTAACTATATTAACAGGTGAAGATGAACCCAAAGATTTAGAAATGATATCTTCAATACCAGCAAGTTCTACAACTGCACGTACAGGTCCACCAGCAATAACACCAGTTCCTTCTACTGCAGGTTTAAGATATACTCTTCCAGCACCAAAAACTCCAGTAACTTCATGTGGAATTGTATTTCCAACAATTGAAACATTAATTAAATTCTTTTTAGCATCCTCAACAGCTTTCTTTATTGCATCAGGAATTTCAATTGCTTTTCCTGTTCCTAGACCAACTTTGCCTTTTTTATCACCAACAACTACAACAGCACTAAAACGATATCTACGACCGCCTTTTACAACTTTTGTAACGTGATTAATACTGACAACTCGTTCCTCAAATTGCTTTTCTTCTTTCACAAAAGCATCTTTCTTTGTTTTTCTTTTATCTTGTCGCATAGTACCTCCTAAAATTTCAGCCCGGCTTCTCTAGCAGCATCAGCTAAAGCTTTTACACGACCGTGATATAAATAACCACCACGATCAAAAACAACTTTTTCAATTTTTTTATCAATTGCTCTTTTTGCAACTAATGCTCCTACTTGCTTTGCAGCTTCAATATTAGATCCATTCTCTAATTTAAGCTCTTTATCAATAGTTGAAGCACTTACTAAAGTAACTCCTGCAACATCATCAATTATTTGAGCATATATATTAGCATTCGATCTAAAAACATTTAATCGAGGTACAGCCTGAGTTCCCTTAATGTTTTGGCGAATTCTTAAATGTCGTTTTACACGACTAGCATTTCTCGAATTATTTTTACTCATTTTACTGTCCCTTTCTACTTAGCTTTCTTTCCTTCTTTGCGACGAACTACTTCATCCTTATAACGGATACCCTTACCCAAATATGGTTCTGGTTTTCTAATTGCTCTTATTTCCGCAGCAAATTGGCCAACTTTTTGTTTATCTATACCTTGTATTGAAAACTCTGTTGGTGAAGAAACCACAACTGTTATCCCCTCAGGGAGTGGCATTTCTACTAAGTGAGAATAACCAGCACTAATAACTAGTTTTTTCCCTTGAAGAGTGGCTTTATAACCAACACCTTCCATAAGTAATGTTTTACTATATTCAGTAGTAACACCTTGTACCATATTGTGCAGTAAAGCTCTAGTAGTGCCGTGAAGAGTTTTATCTTCTATTGAATCACTTGGTCGTTCAACCTTCAAAATATTTCCATCAATGATAACTTTCATTTTTGCATTAAAACCAAAAGATAATTCTCCCTTTGGTCCTTTAACAACAACAAAATTCTTATCATCTACAGAAACATTTACTCCTTCAGGTATTGTGATTGATTTATTCCCGACTCTAGACATTTTACTTCCTCCTTAATTACCAAATGTAGGCAATAACTTCTCCACCCACTTTTAATTTGCGGGCTTCTCTATCAGTCATTACTCCATTTGATGTTGAAACGATTGCAACGCCTAAACCGTTTAAAACTCTAGGCATTTCACTTGCTCTGGCATAAACACGCAATCCTGGTTTAGAAATACGTGTAATACCTTTAATTACTTGTTCTTTATTTTCGGTATATTTTAAAGTAACTTTTAAAAGACCTTGTTTATTGTCTTGAATTTCTTCAATGTTTCCAATAAAACCTTCATCTTGCATTACTTTTAAAATCTCTAATTTAACATTTGATGCTGGCATCTCAACATCCGGATGCTTTCTGTGATTAGCATTACGAATTCTTGTGAGCATATCAGCAATTGGATCAGTCATTCCCATATGATAGCCTCCTTCTTACCAGCTTGCCTTTTTAACACCAGGGATTTGTCCCTCTTGTGCTAATTCTCGGAAGCATATACGGCATAATTTAAATTTACGGAATACTGAATGTGGTCTTCCACAGCGTTCACATCTTGTATATTCCCTTACAGCATACTTTTGTTTTTTCTTATTTTTAATTACTAATGATTTTTTAGCCATAAAATCCTCCTACTTTTTAAACGGCATACCTAATTGCTTAAGTAATTCGCGTCCTTCCTCATCGGTCTTAGCATTTGTAACAATAACAATATCCATACCTCTGATTTTAAGTACTTTATCATAATTGATTTCTGGAAAAATTAATTGTTCCTTAATACCAATAGTATAATTACCGTGTCCGTCAAATGAATCCTTACTCAATCCTCTAAAATCACGAACTCTTGGAAGTGCAGCAGAAACTAGTTTATCATAAAAATCATACATTCTCTCACCACGCAAAGTAACTTTACAGCCAATTGCAACACCTTCTCTTAATTTAAAAGCAGCAATTGATTTTTTAGCCTTCGTAATTATTGGTTTTTGACCAGTAATTACAGTTAAGTCTTCTACAGCAGCATCTAACAATTTTGAATTATTTATTGCTTCACCAACACCTATATTAACAACTATTTTCATAAGTCTAGGAGCTTGCATGATTGAAGTATATTTAAATTTTTTAACTAACGCAGCTTTAACTGTTTCATCATAATAACTTTTAACTCTATTCATTATATCCTCCTACTTATCCAATACATTGCCTGTTTTTTTAAAATAACGTACTTTTTTACCATCAACAATTTTCATCCCAACTTTAGATGCAATATTATCTTTTTTTGTATCAACTAATTGTACATTAGATATAGCAATTGGAGCTTCTTTCTTAATAATTCCACCATCAGGATTAGCGTTTGATGGTTTTGTATGACGAGAAACAATGTTTACTCCTTCAACAACAACTTTATCAGACTTAATTAGTATATTAAGTACTTTTCCTGTTTTACCTTTGCTATTTCCGCTAATAACTTTTACAGTATCACCTTTTTTTATAAACATAAATATCCTCCTTACAGAACTTCAGGAGCAAGAGAAATAATTTTCATAAATTCTTTATCACGAAGTTCTCTTGCAACTGGCCCAAAAATTCTTGTTCCTTTTGGAGTCTTATCATCACGAATAATAACTGCGGCGTTATCATCAAATTTGATATATGATCCATCTTTTCTTCTCAAGCCGTATTTAGTTCTTACAATAACTGCTCTTACGACTTCACCTTTTTTCACAGTACCACCAGAAGATGCAGATTTAACTGTAGCAACAATAATATCACCAATGTTTGCATATCTTCTTCTTGTACCGCCTAAAACTTTAATTGTTAAAATTTCTTTCGCGCCTGAATTGTCAGCAATTTTTAATCTCGTCTCTTGTTGTATCATAAATTCCGCCTCCTACAACTGAATAGCTTTCTCTATAATTTCAACTAAACGAAAATGCTTAGTTTTTGATAATGGTCTTGTTTCCATAATCTTAACTTTATCACCAAGCTGACATTCATTTTTTTCATCATGCGCAGTTAATTTACTACTTCTGATTACTCTTTTGCCATAAATTGGATGGCGCTTCGCCCTAACAATTTCAACTTTTATAGTTTTGTCATTACTTACAGATACAACTGTACCTGTATAAATCTTTCTACTATTTCTTTCCATTATGGGCCTCCTTACTTAAGAGCCTTTCCGCGCTCGTTTAATACTGTTAACATTCTAGCAATTTGCTTTTTTGTTTTACCAATTTGGGCAGTATTTTCTAGTTTACCAACAGCTGCCTGAAAACGTAAATTAAATAATTCTTGTTTTAGTTCACCAATTTTATTATGAATAGTAACTTCGTCTAATTTTCTAATTGCATCAGTCTCAGTAACTTTTTTAGCAGCAGATGCAGCTTCAACTTTTTTTGCTCTAGCCATTGATCTCACCACTTTCTTTCTTTATAAATTTGGTTCTTACAGGTAACTTGTGTGATGCAAGTCTTAATGCTTCTTTTGCAATTTCTTCACTTACACCTGCAATTTCATAAATAATAGTTCCCTTTTTAACAACAGCTACGAAGCCAACAGGACTACCTTTACCTCCACCCATACGCACTTCTAAAGGTTTCTTTGTTTGTGCCATATGAGGAAAAACTCTTAACCAAACTTTTCCTAAACGTTTCATATAACGTGTTAAAGCAATACGAGAAGACTCAATTTGTTGTTGTGTAATCCATGCCCCTTCAAGAGAAACAAGACCATAATCACCAAAATTAATTTCTTTAGCGCCTTTTGCCTTCCCTTCATAACTTACTCTATGAGGTCGGCGATACTTTGTTCTTTTTGGCATTAACATAATTACTCAGCCTCCTTTACGTTTTTCTTTGTCGGTAAAATTTCTCCTTTACAAATCCAAACTTTTACTCCTAATTTTCCATAAGTAGTATTAGCCTCTGAAACTGCGTAATCTATATCAGAACGTAAAGTATGTAGAGGAACTGTTCCTTCACTATACCCTTCGCGACGAGCCATTTCAGCACCACCAAGACGACCAGAAACAGCGGTTTTGATTCCCTTTGCTCCTGCTCTCATTGCTCTTTGGATAGCCATTTTTTGTACTCTTCTAAACGATGCACGATTTTCCAATTGTTCAGCGATATTTCTTGCAACTAATGTTGCATCAATATCAGGATTTTTTATATCTAACACAGTTAGATATACTCTTTTACCAGTAATATTTTGTAACTTTTCAACAATCTCATTTTTTGTTGATCCTTCACGGCCAATAACCACTCCTGGTTTAGCTGTATATATTGTCAACATGATTTTTGTTTTAGTTCTTTCAATTTTAACTCGAGAAACAAATGCTCTTTTATAGAACATATCTATTTCTTTTCTAATTTTTAAATCTTCATGTAATAGAGTAGGAACTTCTCTTTTGCTCGTATACCATTTTGAATCCCAATCACGAATTATGCCAAGACGCATTCCTTTTGGATTGACTTTTTGTCCCATTGAGGTTCCTCCTATTCTTTCTCAGCAACTACTACTGTAATGTTGCTGGTTCTTTTTAATATTTGATTAGCACTACCCTTTGCTCTTGGTAGGAAACGTTTAAGTGTTGGACCTTCATCAACAAATATTTCTTTTATAAATAATTTGTCTTTATCCATATTATTATTATTTGTTGCATTCGCAACAGCAGATTTTAATGCTTTTTCAATCGGTTTCGTCGCTCTTTTTTCAGTCAACTTTAAAATCGCATATGCTTCCATTAATTGTTTGCCTCGAATTAAGTCAACTACTAGTCTAACTTTTCTAGGAGCAATACGAACAGTTTTTGCTATAGCTTTAGCTTCAATTTTAGCTTCCATATTTCATATCCTCCTATTAAATACCTTTTTTATCTTTTCCATGTCCACGGAAAGTTCTTGTTGGAACAAATTCACCCAACTTATGCCCTACCATATCTTCAGTTATATAAACTGGAACATGTTCTTTACCATTATATACAGCAATTGTAAAACCAATAAACTCAGGGAAAATAGTAGATCTTCTCGACCAAGTTTGAATAACTTTTTTATGTGAAGCACCTTGTTGTTCCATAACTTTCTTTAGTAGATGGTCATCAACAAAAGGTCCTTTTTTTAATGATCGTGCCATTTATTTTCTCCTTTCCTTATTTACTAGAACGACGATGTACAATCAAGTCGCTAGATTTTTTCTTAGTTTTTCTTGTCTTCTTACCCATAGCTAATTTACCCCAAGGTGTAAGTGGAGCTTTACGGCCAATTGGCGTTTTTCCCTCACCACCACCATGTGGATGATCATTTGGATTCATAACTGAACCTCTAACAGTAGGTCTAAATCCAGTATATCTTGTTCTTCCTGCTTTTCCTATATTTACCAATTCGTTATCTTTATTACTAACAGTACCAATAGTTGCGCGACAATCATTTAAAATTTTACGCACTTCACTACTAGCTAAACGAACAAGAACATATCTTTCTTCTCGTCCTAATATTTGAGCGCTTGTTCCTGCAGCTCTAACAAGTTGGCCACCATGTCCTGGATATAATTCAATATTGTGAACATTTGTTCCAACAGGAATTTTATTAATGGGAAGTGCATTTCCAATTTTAATATCAGAACCTTCTCCAGATACAATTTCCATTCCTACTGTAAGTCCACTAGGAGCTATGATATATCTTTTTTCACCATCAACATAATTAATTAAAGCAATAAAAGCTGAACGATTTGGATCATATTCAATTTCTGCTACTCTACCAATAATATTATCTTTATTTCTTTTAAAATCTATTAAACGATATTTTCTTTTGTGTCCTCCACCGCGGTGACGAACAGTAATTCTTCCTGTGTTATTACGTCCTCCTTTTTTCTTTAAAGGTTGTAATAAGCTTTTTTCAGGAGAAGAAGTTGTAATTTCATCATAAGTTAATGTTGTCATATTACGACGACCATTAGTGGTCGGTTTATATTTTTTAATACCCATGTTTTCCTCCTATATTTAGCAACTCCTAGATCTCAAAGACATCTAGAGTTTGTCCTTCCTTCAAAGTAACTATTGCTTTTTTAACCGCTGGACGTAATCCCTCGTGTTTTCCCACACGACGAAGTTTTCTAATACAGTTAATTATTTTTACAGATGTTACCTCAACTTCAAATGCAGCTTCAACAGCGGCTTTGACTTCAACTTTATTAACACCAGCTTTAACTTCAAATGTATATTGTCCTTGTTCTACTAACTTGCTTGTTTTTTCAGTAATAATAGGACGTCTTATAATTTCATAAGGATTTTTCATTATTTCAATACCTCCTGATATTTTTCAACAGCAGCAGTAGTTAAAACATACTTTTCAGCATTAATAAGATCATAAACACTTAAATGCGAAAGTGTTTGAACATAAACACCAGGAATATTTCTACTTACTAAGAATAAATCATAATCATCTTGTGCTAAAACAACAATTGTTTTATTTTGATGAACATTTAAATTCATTAATACATTTGCAAAATTCTTTGTCTTTTGTTCTTGTAATTCAATCTTATCAATTATAATCATATTATCATTTGCGAATCTATCTGATAAAAGTGATTTAACTGCAATTGAAGCCACCTTTTTGTTAACTTTTTTTGTATATTTTCTTGGGTTAGGACCAAAAACTACGCCACCACCAACCCATTGTGGTGCTCTAATTGAGCCCTGACGAGCTTTTCCAGTTCCTTTTTGACGCCATGGCTTACGGCCACCGCCTCTAACTTCATTACGATTTTTTGCTTTTGCAGTTCCTTGACGCATTCCGGCTCTTTGAGCATAAACAACATCGAATACAACTTGCATATTAGGTTCAATTGCAAATATCTCTTCCGCTAGTTCAATTGTGCTTACTTTTGCACCTTCTTGATTTTTAACATCAACACTTAACATATGTGTTTATCTCCTTTCTAAGCCAATGCTTCAGGGTTTATAGCAGAACTATTACTCTTAACTGCATTTGATACAATTACATAAGAGCCTTTTGGTCCTGGAACATTCCCCTTTATTAGCATAACATTCTTTTCTAAATCAATTTTAACAATTTCCAAATTTTGCATTGTCTTTTGTTCTCCGCCCATTCTACCAGGCATTTTTTTGTTTTTAAATATACGAGCTGCATCAATTGCGCCCATAGATCCACTTCCTCGATGATAGCCTGAACCATGTGCTTTTGGCCCAATACTGTAATTATGACGTTTAATACTTCCGGAATATCCTTTTCCTTTAGAAGTTCCAGTTACATCAACTAATTCACCTTCTATAAATATATTAGGTTTTACTACTTGACCTACTTCAAACGCTAGCATGTCTTCCCCAGCGATTTCTTTTACGAAGCGCTTAGGGGTTGTGCTTGCTTTAGAAGCATGTCCTTTTTCTGGTTTAGTGCTTCGAGATAATTTCTTTTCAGCATAACCAATTTGCACAGATGAATAACCATCTGTTTCCACAGTTTTCTTTTGTAATACAACATTGCCACTTACTTCTATAACAGTGACAGGTACTAAAGCACCATTTGCTGCAAACACTTGTGTCATTCCGACTTTTTTACCTAAGATTCCTTTGGCCATGAGTTTCTCCTTTCTCTAAAATAAACATCATCATACTATTTCAAAATAATATCCACACCAGATGGAATTTCCAAATGAATAAGTGTGTCCATAGTTTTTGGAGTAGTTTCTAAGATGTCAATTAATCTTTTATGAGTTCTTCTCTCAAATTGTTCACGACTATCTTTGTGCTTATGAGGCGATCTAATAACCGTAAAAATTTCTTTTTCAGTAGGAAGAGGAATAGGACCAGATACTTTTGCACCTGATTTTTTCGCTGCTTCCACAATTTTCTTTGCAGATTCATCTAATAATCTGTGATCGTAAGAAATAAGTTTAATTCTTAAAACTTGTTTTGCCATTTTTTTCACTCCTTCGTTACATAATTAATTTGTAGCTTCGACTCAATGCGAATTACTTGATAGCAAGAGGTATAGGCAACGCACCCGTGCGTATCAACAACCTCGCACATCTATGTCTCTCTTTAAGCCTTGTATATTATACCAAATAAAAAAAATAATGCAAGAAAAATATAAATTATTTTATATCCAATAATATTTATTGTTTTTTCTCATATATTTTGTTAACAATAATTAAATTTAAACCTATATACCTAATCAAATTTTCAATAATTATTATCTATAATCATAATAAAACATTAAAAAATATATTAATATTCTTCTGAATATTTCCTGGTAAAAATATTAAAAACTGCCCACAAATGTGGGCAGTAATAATTCATTTTTATTTAATTATATAATTAACTCCACGCCAAACATTCATAAATGTTGCCAATGGATATTCATAATAAACAAACAAATCATTTCCAAATCTACTATTTATGTTTGGATCATTAGTAATAACATAAGTTTGTCCGTTAGTAATTCTATAACCTCGAACAACAATTAAATGACCTGCAGTTGTATATAACCCCATATTGCCTTTTACCGATGCTGAAATAGGTCCAACTTCTAATAAATGTTTTTGTAATTCTGCAAAAGAATACATTTTATTAACAAAAGTCTCTTCTCCATAAGCACTCATACCCACAGTATTATAAACCCAATTACCATAAATATTGGCACCATAATCTTTAAATAATCCAGCAATATATCGATGCTCATATTCTGAATCATATTCTTCAAAATTATGCCCCTTATATTTTAACAACATTGTTGAAGAAGTAATGCTACATATAGAGTTTCCTATTACCGGAACTTCATTTTGATTCAACAGCGGAACATCATAATCAACAAAATCAGGAAATCCTGTTGTATCAACCGGATATGTATAATTAGGAATAGTTAAAGCAACCGCAACTAGTAATAATTTAGGAGATTCATCTAGAGATGCATTCCTTCTCAAAGTTACTTTATATTGATATGCAACTGCCGTTTTTGAATTTAAAATTACAACTTCATCAGTTGATAATTTAGCAATTGAATCAGAAGAATCAATAGATTTATTTTGCAAACCTAATCCCCATTTTTGATAAGAGAAATATTTACTCCATATACCATCAACTTTTACTTTGATTTCAATTTCAACAGTGCCTTTCATTGAACTAATTGCTGCCCAAGACGCTACCAGCCTCTCAAATCCTATTGTATTAAATTCACTTGATACATATGTACCAGTCGTTTTTCCTTCATCTAAAACTAATCTTTCATCTTCTAAGTGTACATCTACCATACTCATTAAATTATAATCTTTAGCGTAATCTTGATAATTATGACCCATAACCTGTTTCCCTTCTATTGCAATTGTTTTAACTATAAATAATTTTGTTAGTGTTTCTTCTCCAGAATATAGAGTTAAAGATAATGTTACATTTTTTTCAATACTAGTTAAATACACTATTCCATCAGTTGTAATAACACCCTCATCACTACTTGTCCACTCGCCAGTCACACTATAATCATAAACAGTTTCCAAATTTAAGTTTGTTCCTACAACTTCCGGTATTTCGATAGTATTAATAATCATATTTAACCTAACAGAATCAGGAATAGGTTTTGCAATAACCTTTATTTCTTTTTCCGGATAGCTGCCAGCAGCAAATAATGCAGAAAGAGTTACTTCAGTATCAACAGAAACAAAGCTATATTTACCTGAACTACTTATAACATCTTCATTATATGATAACCAAAGAATTTCATATCCCATAAAACTACTTGGCAATTCTATATCCACATATGTTTCCTCAATACCTAAATCAAATAATTCAGCTACTTCTTCCACATCATAACCCAAAACAACTATATTTTTTTCAATCATTTCAATGCGATTTTCTAATATTCTTTTTATAACAATTAATACTTCTTCATCGTTATTATCTCTATTAATAATTCCATCATAACTTATAATATCAGGCTTTGAAATATTATATTCTAAGATTATATCTTCATTGTTTATATTTACTGTTGAAGGAAGATATATATTATTTTTTGTTTCCAACGGAATATTTATGCTTGAAACAGCCTCTAAAAACTCAAATGAATTTTCTATAGCACTTATTGTTATAATATAATCAAACTGCTTTACTTCATCAAGATATGATAAGGTTAATGTTAAAACAACCGACTGTTCATAAGTTTTAAAAACTACTTTCCCATCATTACTTAATGCATCTGGTTCACTACTTTCCCAGGAACCTTGAACACCATAAGAGAAAGAACTATCCAATTGAATCACATCATCTTCTGCTATTATTGAGGGAATAACTATAGAGGAATGAACAAAGACCAATCTATCTTCTGGACTTGTTTTTTTAACTAAAACAGCAAAATCCTTAGAAGCTAAAACTTTATCATTCTTTTCAAACTTTACTGTCAAAGTAATATTCTCATCTTGATCAATAGGATAGTAATTACCTTTATCATCTATAACTTCTTTATTAGACGAAACCCAAGTTAAATCAAATCCCGAATAACTAATAGGCAAATTAATATTACTTTCTATTGTTTCAATTCCTAAATCAAAAGAATCTTTTGCTTCTAACGCTGCAATTATATCTTCTGACATTTCTGTTTTAGAACTAGGCACTAAAACATTATATTCTTTTATATAAACATGTTTTTCTCTATCAGCAACAACCTTAATCACAATATTTTCATCTTTATCACTTCTAGTTACTTGACCCTTATTATCTAAAACATCTTCATTACTTGAATAATAAGTCAAATTATATTTTTGATCTAAATTATCATTCATAGTATATAAAAAAGTATAATCTTCATATATAATTTCCGGTATAGACAAATCGCTTAAAACACCCTCTTCAAAAGGTCCTTTTAATACCAAAATCATATAATCTCTTTGATAAGTTTTTTTATCAAATTCCATAGTTACAGAAATAGTAACTTCTTCATCTTTGTCTATTTTTCCTATTTTCCCAGTAATAGTCAAAATGTTTGAGTCACTAGAAGAATAATTAAGTTGATGAGTATTGTTATCATTATCAACAAACTGAGTTGGAAAACTGACATCATCATAAATAAACTCTGGAAGTATAAAGTCTTTTAAAGCTCCTTCTTCTATTTTTGAAGGAGTACATCCCCAAAGAATAAATAGAAACATACTAAACATAATAATAGTTATTTTTTTCATTTTAATCACCTAAAGTATTATAACATAATACAAATAAAACACAAAAGGAAAAGCCGAGTTTTAAAAATAAAACTCGGCTTTTGAAGGGGGGGTGCGTTGAATTTATTCAACGCAGAGGGATAAGTACAACCTAAGTTGCTTATAAATAATACCTTAATTACAGATAATTGTCAACACTTGTGCATTTTTTCTTTGAGTTCTAATTTTTAAAGTGTATAATTATAATATGGAGGTTAATCATGAACACTATAAAAATTGATAAGAACATGAACATTACAAAATTTTCTTGTGAAAATATTACTTGGTATAATACCAAATCAAATTTTCAAGTCAACGGAAAAATGGCCTCTTCTTTGCTGTACTCAAGATTACCAGATAAAATTAAAACTACAAAAGAAATTAAATATCTTGCAAAACATTCATCTGGTTTATACATCGACTTTACTACTAATTCTACATCCATTAATCTACATGTTAAAACATCTAGTTCTTCATATATGGCTCATATGACCGCTATAGGTCAAATAGGAATTGATTTATATTATAAACAAAATAATAAATATATCTTTATTGCTACAACTAAAATAGATCAAAAAGAATATTTAATAACATTGATAAAAAATTTGTTACCTGAAACAAGATCATTTAGATTATATTTGCCTTTATATATTACATTAGAAGAACTAGAAATAGGAATAGACCAAAATTCCACAATACAATCTAATACAAATATTATTAAAGACAAAATAGTTACTTATGGCACATCAATAACTCAAGGCGGTTGTGCAACTCGTCCAGGAATGAGCTATCCCTCAATTCTTGGAAGACTAATTAATTATGAAATTATAAATTTAGGGTTTTCTGGTAATTGTCATTTAAATTTAGAAATTGCTGAACAAATTACAACAATTAAAAACTTAAAATATCTTATAATTGAAGCTGAAGCAAATATAAATGACCCTAAAATAATTAAAGAAAGGTTACCATTGTTTTTAGAAATACTCCTAAACAAAATAAGAAACTTAAACATTATTGTTATTTCTCATTTTCCTGATGCTTTTGAATTAATCGATGAAAACACAAGAAAAACTCGTAATGAAACAAGAAAAATTCAAAAAGATATATGTGAAAAATATAATTGCAACTTTATTTCTGGAATAGATATATTAAAAGAATACTCATTTGATGAATCTGTTGATGGCACGCATTTAACTGATTTAGGATTTTATAAAATAGCAACCTATTTAAAAAATTACATAACCGATATCGACAAATAATTATTAACAAATAAAAAACGCAGTATTATTAACTGCGTTTTTATTTTCTAATTCCTCTTTTTTGTTTTAAAATTGTTCCACCTGAAATACTATCAACATTATTTTCAGCAATTAAAGCTGCTGGTTCTATTGCTAAAATCTGTTGTTTTATCTCAACAACATTTTTTCTGTTGATATATATTATTATTAACATTTTTACTCCACTAGCTCCTTGAGCATCTATTGTTGTCACTCCAACTTTCTTTGATCTAATTAATGTAGTAATCTCTTTAGCAACATCATTATCAACAATTATTTGTAACATTGTTTGTCCGAACGCTAAACGTTTTTCAATTATTGAACCTAAAAAAACTCCAACCGAATATCCTAAAGCATATATTATTCCTTTTAAAGGAGCTTCACTAATATTTGCAATTACCACAGAAGCAACAAATACCCAAATTAAAACTTCAATAAAAGATAATATTGCTCCTTCTTTTTTATATCCTCTATTTACAATTATAATTCTAACTGTAGATATTGAAATTTCAACCACCTTAAAAATAAAAATAATTAACAACTCCCACCAAGGTGTTGCAGTCATAAAATCAACAAACCATTCCATATATTCACTCTCCATATATATAATATTATATAGTAACAAAATTATTATGCAATATAAACACAATAATAATTCTACAAAACATATAATAAAAACCAGCTAAAATAGCTGGTATTAAAAATCAATGGCGCACCCAGCAGGAGTCGAACCTGCAACAATCACCTTAGGAGGGTGAGACTCTATCCATTGAGCTATGGATGCATGGATGGGATAATTAACCCACCATTTATTTAATTATTCTCCTTCTCATGTTTGATGACATTGTACCTCCAGATATATCAACAATATCATTTTCGGCAATTAAAGCAGATGGAGCTTGATGAAGTATTTCGTTTTTTAAACTTTCAGCTCTTTTTCTACTCACATAAATCATAGCAATAGTTTTATTACCAGAAACTCCTTTTGCTGCAATGGTTGTAACACCAATTTTTTTCTTTCTAATATCAGAAACTATTCCTTCAGACAATTCACTTGGTAAAATCACTTGAATCATAATTTTACCAAAAGCAAGTTTCTTTTCAATAATTGATCCTACATAAATTCCTACAGCAAAAGCCAAAGAATAAATAATTCCTTTAAATGGTTCTGCAGCTATATTTACAATAACACGAGAAGCAATAAATATCCACAAAATAACTTCAATAAAAGCTAAAATTGAACCAATCAATTTATACCCTCTATTAACAATAATAATTCTTACAGTCATAATTGCAACTTCTAACATTTTACATCCAAAGATAATTACCAATTCCCACCAAGGTGTTGCTGTAAAAAAATCAATCAACCATTCCATTTTTAAATCTCCTTAACTTAACATTTTGTATTCTATCACATAATTATTAATAATGAAAGAAAAAGAAGGCTTTTGCCTTCTATTCTTTAACTGCATTTCTTAACTCTGCTAATATATCCTTATTACATGTTTTACTAATATTACATGAACCACAATTAGCATTACAACTTTTTTTATTTTTAATTACAGATTTAATAATGAAGAAAAAGATAATTGCAAGTAATAACGATATAATAATTGTTGCTAAATTATTTATTAAGAATTCTACCATTTATATTTTTCCTCCTTTTTATAATTAAATCTGGTCTTACAATCATAAAAACAAACAAGATAATTACTAAAACAGCTATTAATGAACCTAAACTAAATCCTAACATAAACATCATACCTATTTGGAAAATCATAAACGAAACTAAATAAGCAAACACCGTTTGATAAGCTATTGCAAAAACCATCCATTTAAAACTTCCCGCTTCTTTTTTAAGTGCTCCAATTGCAGCCACACATGGCGCACACAGTAAATTAAATATTAAGAAGGAATATGCGGACAATGATGTAAAATCAACGCTCAAAACTTCCCAAATTTCTACACCATTTGCTGTTATTTCAGTAAAACCATACAAAACACCAAATGTACCAACAACATTTTCCTTTGCAATTAAACCTGTAAATGTAGCAACTGTTGCCTTCCAGTCTCCCCATCCTAATGGAGAAAATAATACTGAAAATGTTCTGCCTATATCAGCAAGCATTGATTCGTTTTCTGTAACCATTGATAATCGCCAACTAAAATTTGATAAAAACCACACTACAACTGCAGCCAGCAAAATAATTGTTCCTGCTTTTTTCACAAATGATTTTAATTTATCATAGACTAATATTAACAAATTTTTAATTCTTGGCCAATGATAATTAGGTAGTTCCATAACAAAAGGAGATGCATCTCCCCTAAATATTTTAATTTTTTTTAAAATTATTCCTGAAATTATAATCGCTATTATACCAACAAAATAAGCTGATGGAGCAATTAAAAATTGATAACTTGCGCCTCTAAACATAGCTCCCGAAATTAAAGCAATAATTGGCAATTTAGCACTACACGGCATAAATGATGTAGTTATCATTGTAATTCTTCTTTCACTTCTGTTGTCAATTGTTCTTGTAGCCATAATTCCTGGAACAGCGCATCCGGTTGATATCAACATGGGAATAAACGATTTTCCCGATAAACCAAATTTCCTAAATATTTTATCTAATATAAAAGCAATTCTACTCATATAACCAGTATCTTCTAAAAACCCTAACAATAAAAACAAAACTAGCATTTGCGGTAAAAACCCTAAAACCGCACCTACTCCACCTATTATACCATCTACAATTAATCCTATTAGCCAACTAGCGGTATTAATATTTGTTAAAAAAGTTTCCACAAAATATGGAATCCCTGTTGGTCCAAAAACAGTATTATTGATAAAATCTGTAAAAAACCCTCCAACACTTGAAATTGCTAAATAATACACAGCAAAAATTATCACAGCAAATATTGGTAAAGCTAACCATCTATTTGTTACAATCAAATCAATTTTTTGACTTATTGTCCTTTTATCCTTATTGGCTTTAACACAAATTAAAGATAATGAACTAGTAACAAAATTATACCTTTGATCAATAATAATTGATTCAACATCATTATTTTCTTTTTTTAATAAATTTATTCTAATATTTTCAATTTTTGAAATTATATTTTCATCTAGTTCACTCTCTTGAGTAATCTTTTCATCATTTTCAAAAAGTTTAATAGCTGTCCATCTATCAACATTAGCTATTTCCATAATTTTAAAAATATTTTGTTCAATTTCATCATCAAACTTCACATTATTAGGTATAAGTTTTTCTTCGTAACTTTTTCTAATTGCTTCAACTAAATCTTTAGTTCCTCTATTTTTAAGTGCTGATATTTCAACAACTTCACAATTAAATAATTTCTTTAAATTATTTGAATCAATTGTATCGCCACTTTTTATAAAAACATCCATCATGTTTAATGCAACAACAACAGGAATTCCTAATTCCATCAATTGAGTTGTAAGATACAAATTTCTTTCAATATTTGTTGTATCAACAATATTTACTATTACATCCGGTTTTTCATTCAGTAAATAATTTCTCGCTATCACTTCTTCTAAAGTATAAGGGCTCAAAGAATAAATTCCAGGTAAATCAACCACTGTAATATCTTTATTTTTTCTTATTCTTCCTTCTTTTTTCTCAACCGTCACTCCTGGCCAATTGCCTACATACTGTGTTGCACCTGTAAGAGTATTAAATAAAGTTGTTTTACCTGAATTAGGATTACCAGCTAATGCTATTTTTATACTCATATTCATCCTCTCTAATTACTAAACTTGTTCATTAAATAAATTCAATTATATCTCCATCGCTTTTACGCAAAGATAACTGATAACCTCTTACGCTAATCTCAATAGGATCTCCCAAAGGAGCAACTTTAATAACTCTAACTTCACAACCTTTTGTAATACCCATATCCATTATTCTTCTTTTAATTGCTCCAGAACCATGTACTCTAATAACAGTAGCAGATTCCCCAATTTTTATATCTCTTAATGTTTTCATATTTTTCTCCTGGTTAGCATACGCTAACTAAGACAATTATACATTATTTACAATTTTTGTCAATTAATATTGTAAGTGAAATTGCTTTCAACATTATAAAAAATATCTATATTTTGTCTTTCTTGTTTTATATTTTGTTTTTTGTTATAATTAATTTGTGGGGTGTTAATAATGAAATTATATGAATCAGCAGAAAATTATCTTGAAAGAATTTTAATGTTAAAAGAAAAAAACGAAAAAGTTCGATCAATAGATATAGCTTTAGACATGAATTTTACAAAAGCCTCCATATCAAGAGCTATGAAAAATTTAAAACAAAATGAATTTATTGTCATTGATAAAGAAGGATACATTGATTTAACAAATAAAGGTTTACTAATTGCAAAAAATATGTTAGAACGTCATCGCCTATTAACTACCTTTTTAATTAAATTAGGTGTTCCAAGTAATATTGCTGCAGATGACGCTTGTAAAATTGAACATGATTTAAGCGAAGACTCTTTTAAAGCAATTAAAAATCATTTTAAAAATATAAAAGCAAAGTAATTAAACTTTGCTTTTTTATTTTATTCTAATTCAAATGCACCAGTATATAATTGATAATAAATACCTTGTTTTTCAATAAGTTTATCATGACTTCCTCTTTCAACAATTCTTCCTTGATCAAGAACCATAATTACATCTGAATTCATAATTGTAGAAAGCCTATGCGCAATAACAAACACAGTTCTTCCCTTCATAAGTTCATCAGTTCCTTTTTGAACTAATTTTTCAGTTCTAGTGTCAATGGAAGATGTTGCTTCATCGAGAATCATTACAGGAGCATTACTAACTGCAGCTCTTGCAATAGATAATAACTGCCTTTGTCCTTGAGATAAATTCCCGCCATCTCCAGTTAAAATAGTATTATATCCTTCAGGAAGTCTTCTAATAAATTCATCAGCATTAGCAAGTCTAGCTGCTTTATATACATCCTCATCAGTTGCATCTAATTTACCATAACGTATATTTTCCATAACAGTTCCAGTAAATAAACTTGTATCCTGCAAAACAATTCCTAACGAAGATCTTAATGAAGATTTTTTTATCGTATTAATATTTATTCCATCATAAGAAATTTTACCATCAGCAATATCATAAAATCTATTTATCAGATTAGTAATTGTTGTTTTCCCTGCTCCAGTAGCACCAACAAAAGCCAATTTTTGTCCTGGCTCAGCATAAATACTTACATCATGCAAAATCATCTCACTTGTTGGGTAAGCAAAATCAACATCATAAAATCTTATATCACCTTTTAACAAACGGTATTCAACATCCCCATTTTCGCTTGAATACTTCCAAGCCCAGATATCAGTTATATGATCCGCTTCGCTTATAATTCCGTTACTATCTACATTTGCATTAACTAATGTAACAAATCCATCATCAATTTCTTCTGCTTGATCTAATAATTCAAAAATACGTTCCGCACCAGCAAGAGCCATAACAATGCTATTTAATTGCTGTGCCATTTGACTTATTGGATTAGTAAAACTTCTTGATAATTGTAAAAATGATACTAATTTCCCCACACTCATATATAATAAATGCTCTGCGTTATCTTTAAATGTTAACGCTAGTATTGCTCCTATAATAGCAATGGCTGAAAACTGCAACAATCCAATATTGTGCATTACTGGCATCATAGTATTCGCATGTTTATTCGCATTTGCAGCATTTTCCCTTAAATTTTCACTAAGTATTTCAAACTCATTTTTAGCTGTTTCTTCATGATTAAAAACCTTTATAACTTTTTGTCCGTGAATCATTTCTTCAATATAGCCATTTAATTTACCCAATGCTCTTTGTTGGTTTACAAAATACTTTCCACTTTTCTTTGCAATAAATTTAGATGCAAATATCATAAATATAACAAATAAAACTACAATTAAAGTTAATAATAAATTGTTAACAAGCATTGATACAAACACCATCAACAATGTAATAGAAAATCTAAATATTTGTGGAAGACTTTGAGAAATCATTTGTCGCAAAGTTTCAGTATCATTTGTATACCTACTCATGATATCTCCATGAGAAGTAGTATCAAAATAATTAATTGGTAATGATTGCATCTTTACAAACATTTCATCTCTTAATTTCTTTAAAGTTCCTTGAGAAACTTTAACCATAATAATATTAAAGATATATGTGGAAATAATTCCACCAATATATATACTCATCATAATTAAAATTACTGTAATTAATCCAGTATATACTGGTTCTACTGTTCCAATTAAAGGTCTGATATAATCATCTACTAAAACTTCTAAAAACAAAGCATTAATTGTAGTTGTTGCTGCAACAATAATAATTAAAACACACACAAGTAATAATGACCATTTATAATCTTTAAATATATATCCAAGTAATTTTCTTAATGTTTTTATTGGATTCTTTGCACCTTTTTTCTTATCAATTATTCTGTGTTGCCCTCTATTCATTAAGCCCACCACCCTTCAATTGTGAAAGATAAACATCTTTGTATATTTCATTAGTTTTCAATAAATTTTCAGGTGTATCAAAAGCATTAATTTGGCCTTCATCCATAACTATTACTTTATCAGCATTACTGATTGATGAAATTCTTTGAGCAATAATTAATTTAGTTGTTGCTGGTATTTCTTCGTACATCGCTTTTCTAATTAAAGAATCAGTCTTAGTGTCTACTGCACTAGTAGAATCATCCAAAATTAAAATTTTAGGTTTTTTTAACAAAGCTCTTGCAATACACAATCTTTGTTTTTGTCCTCCAGATACATTAGAACCACCTTGTTCTAAATAAGTATCATACTTAAGAGGCATTTTTTGAATAAAGTTATCTGCTTGAGCCAATTTAGAAGCATGAATAATTTCTTCATCAGTAGCGTCAGGATTACCCCAAAGAAGATTTTCTTTAATAGTACCACTAAATAATACATTTTTTTGGAGTACCATTCCTACACTTTCTCTAAGTGTTTCAATATCATAATCTTTTACATCAATTCCTCCAACTTTAACAACTCCAATAGTAGCGTCATATAATCTAGGAATTAATTGAACTAAAGTAGATTTTGAACTACCTGTTCCTCCGATTATTCCAATAGTTTCACCAGACTTAATTTTAATGTTTGCATTTTTTAAACACGATGAAGAAGAGTTTTTTGAATAACTAAATGATACATTATCAAATTCAATATCACCGTTTACAACTTCATAAATAGGTTCTTCAGAATTGTGTAAATCTTTTTCTTCAACTAATAATTCAACAATTCTTTTTTGAGATGCTCTTGATATAATACTAATAACAAAAACCATTGATAGCATATTCAAACTCATAAGTATTTGCATTGAATAATTCAATAAAGCTGTTAAATCTCCTACTTCCATTCCCCCCGGAACTGCACCAACCTCTATAATCAATTTAGCTCCAAACCAAGATATTAAAAGTGTAATTGCATAAACAAACCCAAGTAACATTGGTGTATTTAAAGCTAATATTTTTTCAATTACTGAAAACTCATTCTTAATCTCTTCAGTTGATTCAGTAAACTTTTCAATCTCGTGCTCTTCTCTAACATAAGACTTTACCGTTCTTATTCCTCTAACATTCTCTTGAACTATATTATTCATCTTATCTAATTTTTTAAAAACCTTTACAAATAAAGGATTCACAAATTTAATTATTAAAAACAACCCCAAAGCAAGCAAAGGAATAGCTGCCAAAAATATCAAAGATATTTTAGCATTAATAATAAAAGCCATAACTAAAGCCCCAGATAACATCAAAGGCGCTCTAATAGCAATTCTAATTGACATTTGATATGCCATTTCTACTCTAGTAACATCAGATGTCATTCTATTAACAATTGAAGATGATGAAAAATGATCAATGTTACTAAAAGAATAATCTTGTGTAGCAAAGAACATATCTTTTCTTAAATTTTTTCCAAAACCTGATGCAGCAAATGCTGCATATCTGCCGCTCAAATATCCAAACAATAAAGTTAGCATAGATAAAATAACTAGCAAACCTCCAAGCTTATATATTTCAGTTAGTGGCTCTTGGTTTTGAACAAGAGTAATAATTTTCCCAATAACCATAGGAATTATAACATCTAATATAACTTCTATAACAACAAAAAAAGAAGTTAAAAAAGCAGGCTTTCTATATTCTCTTACACTTTTCTTAAGTAATTTTTCTATCATAAATTTTGTTCCTTATCTTGAATATTTTTTTTAATTTTATCAACAACATAATAAAATTGCTCTATTTCTTCTTCTGTTAATCCTTGTACAATATTTTGCTCTAATTGATTTATTTCTTTTTTTGCTTCATCTTTAATCATCAATGCTAAATTGGTCAAAACAATCTTCTTAGTTCTTTTATCATAATCTACTTTTTCCCTTATTATTAAACCATTTTTTTCCATAGTATATATAATTTGAGATGTAGTAGATTTTTGCATATGAAACCTCTTTTCAATATCTTTTTGTAAAACATCCCGATCACTATTCTTATAAATAAAACAAATAATAAAATATTGCATCCCTGTAATACTTTTATTTTTTTGAAAAGTTGGAGTATTATCTAAAGTCTTTTTAATTAAATTCGCTAAATATCTTACTTCAAAACCAATTCTTCGCATATTTCCCTCCCGAAAATTGTTCGTATGCGAACATTATATCAAAAAGAAATACTCATTGCAAGAAAAAAAGCACCTAAATAGACGCTTTTAAATCAATTATTTTTTTATATAATAAAAAATGTAACAGCTTTAACCAATCCTAATACTAGCAGTAATTATATTAAATAAATTAATAAAAACTTATTAACATTTATAATAAAATTACTAAAGCACTTAAATAATAATATCATTCCCAAAAAACCCTGATTATTACAATAACTATTTCTATAGCATTATTCAAATACAATCTTTATATCATAGAAAGAAATCTATTTCCTTTTTCTTTTCTTAATAGAATTCTTAACTATACCTATTACAATTATTCCACCAACACCAACTAAAAGATATATGTAATTAATTTTAATCCAATTAATTACATCATTTATAATTTTCATTCCTGTTGCTGTAATAGTAATTTTTTTTGTAATAGTTGAATTTGAAAAATTACTTCCAAAAGTAATTTCTATTTCATATTCGTCTGTAAAAACATTAATTTCTGGTTTTTCAATAGTTTTAACAATTACTCCTTCTTCAACATCGATTTCTAAATTTTCAATATTAAAAAGAGGAATTGTAAAATGTGAGTCGTCAATTTTTTTCATTCCTTTAATCGTAAAAACAACTTCTTTTACAACAGGAACAATAACAACATCCTCAGTGATAATACTTGTAGAAGAATAATACTTATTACCATCACTCCATCCAATAAACAACAAATTATCATCTATATTTAAATCTATTGAAAGGATATCTTCAATTGATTCATAATCAATTACAATATTTGCTCCTTCAGCATCTTTAACTATAATATTTGCCTTATCAAAAATAGGTTTAATATCAAGATTTTCTAAGACATTATCATATTCTTGATCCCATTCAATATATTTGTAGCCATCTTTTACAGGAAGAACAAAAGGCTCTAAAGATTTCTCCCCTTCTTTAACTTCATTAGTAAAATAAATTTTATCATTACCATCATAAAAATTAACAATATAATAATTACCAATACTATCCTTATCGAATCTTTTTGTAGCAAGCGGTATTGGCAAAATTTGTTCTTCGTCTAAAATATGTTCATCATCAATAACAGATAGAAAATAAGTGTATTCTATATTAGATGGATCATTAGGATTAGTGATTGGATCATCCCAAGTAACATCAGTAAAATACCATTCACCAAAAATTTCAACATAATTCCAGGCGTGTTTTTCTCCAGCTTCTCCAGTTGCAACAATATTACCTATATTTATATAATTACACAATATCATAAAAGCTTTAGCGTATCCTTCACAAACTGGAGAATACTTGTTAAGTAAGGCACCAATAGAAGAATGAGCTAAATCTTCAGATTCTTCAGAATAATCATTATTTAAAACTAACCAATCATGAAAAAACTTAACTTTCTCATAATTATAAAGGTAATCTTTTGATTCTTCCACAAGCATTTCTACTTGTATTATATATTTATCAATATCGTCAGTTAATAAATCTTCATCTCCAATATATGTTTCAGAAATGGTTGGTATTAAAGTTAATTCTGTAATTGTTTTTTCACCTAAGAGATTTTCATTATACTTATAACTTGTTGTGTATCCCTCAGTTAACCAAAAAAACTCTAAATGATCTCTCACAAATGCTTGATATGCGATGCCAATTTGATCAAGATATTCATTCAAAGGACCTTCCTTTATTACAAAATGCGCTTCATAATGGTTATCCTTTATAAAAGCATAAAATTGATTATATAAATATTCCCCATAAGAATTTAAACTTATATCATTGTCATAATAAAAAGTAGTAGCTCCCTTTCCATTAATATATATTCTTTCAATTTTTTCACTATATTCAGCAGTTGAAAGTTCACTTATTATTTCAGCTTCTGTTAATGCATTAACATTAGAAATAAAGCCAAACAAAAACATAACTATGAAAAACATTAATATTGTTGAAAATTTAATTTTTTTCATTATACCCTCCACACTTTCCCTCCAGTTATTATAACTTATTTTATATCTTCATGCAATTTAAAATTCTTCATACGATTTTACTAGATATATGATAAACTTATAGGGAGGTATAGCTATGAGAATATTTATTGGAATTTCATTCAATAATAACGTTTTAAAATATTTAAAACAATCACAAGAATTATTGTTATTAAACTTAAAAGATAGTTTAAAAACTCCAATAAATAATTTTCATTTAACATTAGTATTTATTGGTGAATTAGATCTTCCTTCTCTTAACACTGTTATCTCAAAATTAAATAAAAAAACATATAATATTTCGAATTTTACAATACATCTATCTAATCCCAATACTTTTAAAAACACTAAAAACCATATTTTATATATGGATGTAACCGATAAAGAAAATAATTTAGCTCGATTAAGTAAAGCAATCAAAGATATATTAGATTTTAATCATATTTCTTATGATAAAAAACCTTTGAAGCCACACATTACTCTTGCAAAATTAACGAACGCAAGCGCTATAAATAACCCCCCTCTTCTTCCAACTTATAAACCACCTATTCTAATCGACTCTTTTACAATTTTTAGAAGTGATAGAATTAATGGTCTATTAACTTATACCCCCATTAAAAAAATTGAATTTAATAAGGAGAAATCAAATGACTAATTTTATTATTAGAAAAGCAAAAAAAGAAGATTCTCAAACTATTCTTAATTTAATAAACGGCATTGCAAAATATGAAAAAATGGAAAATGAAGTCGTGGCAACAAAAGAGAGCATTGAAAAATCAATTTTTGATTTAAATCAAGCCGAAGTATTAATTGCAGAAGAAAATAATGTTCCTGTTGGTTTTGCTCTTTATTTTTACAACTATTCCACTTTCTTTGGAAAAGCAAATATATATTTAGAAGATATCTTCGTGTATGAAAAATACCGAAAAAGGGGATATGGTAAAAAGCTATTCTTTGAAGTTGTAAAAATAGCTAAAGAAAACAATGCTTCCAGAATTGATTGGTTATGCTTGAATTGGAATAAACCCGCAATTGATTTTTATTTAAAATTAGGCGCTAAACCAATGAAAAATTGGACATTATTCCGTTTAACAGAAAATGAAATAAATAACTTAACAAAACAATAAAAACCAGAATTTAATTTTTCTGGTTTTTATTATATAAATATTTATATTTCTGTTATAACAATATCTTCTGTTTTTACTAAGAGGGTTTTATATGTTTTATCCATTAAAATCGCACCAATTGGGGCAGTAATAATAATAGCTAAAACAGAAACCATTAGTATTAATTCTCCATTTTCTATACCCAAGGATAAAGGAATCGCACCAATTGCTGCTTGCACGGTAGCTTTGGGTAAATATGATACCGCTGTAAATAATTTTTCTTTATTATTAAGACTAGTATGAATCAAAGACAAATATACACCACTAATTCTAAAAATCATCGAAATAACAACCAATACAATTGTTAATAAACCCAAATCAAACAACACTCGAACATCAACTAAAGCACCAACTAGAACAAATAACATTATTTCAGCAATAACCCAAATCTTCTCAAACTTAATAACAAGCCTTTTAGATAATATTGGATAAAAATTATTTAAAGAAATTCCAAATGACATTACAGCTATTAAACCACTAATTGCTATTATTTTACCCAAAGTATTTTCAAGTGTTACAAATAAAAACCCCAACGCAAAAATTATCAAAACCTTAACCGTATCTCTCATATGTAATTTCTTAAAAAATAGCGAAAGCAAAAATCCTACTAGAGCCCCTATTCCAATCCCAGTTACTATGGATACAGGAATATTGATAAGTGTAAAAAATGAAAAACTTTCACCTTGACCCAATTTTAAAAATGAATAAAATAATACAATAACAAATACATCATCCATAGATGCGCTAGCAAGTATCATTTGTGGGATTTTCTTATTCTGTCCATAACCCTTATCAATTAAACTAATCATCTTGGGCACAACAACAGCTGGAGAAACTGCAGCAACTATTGAACCCATAATTAATGCAGTTACATAACTAATATCAAAGAACAAAGGTGCTAAAAAAGTAATTACAATAACTTCAATTGTTGCAGGCAAAAACGATAACAAAATTGCTGGTTTTCCAACTTTTTTTAAATCTTTTATATTAAGAGAAAGCCCTGCCCTAATTAATATTACAATTAATGCAATTTGCCTTAATTCAGTAGAAATATTTAAAACATTATTATCAATCAAATTTAATAAATATGGTCCCATTAATATTCCTGTTAATAACATTCCCAATATAGAAGGTAATTTTAATAAATTAAAAATTTTACCTAACAATAAACTTATAATAATAATTAATGATATGCTCAATAACATTTTTCCCTTCTAAATAAAAAATCCACAACAAAAAAGTTGTAGAAGTCATTAGCTAATAGCAATTTTAGTAATACTAGGGGAGACATCATTCCCTACAGCTATTATAAACACTTTTAAACATAAGTCAAGATATTATATA
>JAQUZE010000002.1:1820-22642 GCA_028691515.1 Bacilli bacterium | reverse complement strand
AATAAAAAATCCACAACAAAAAAGTTGTAGAAGTCATTAGCTAATAGCAATTTTAGTAATACTAGGGGAGACATCATTCCCTACAGCTATTATAAACACTTTTAAACATAAGTCAAGATATTATATATCTGTATATTAAATTTATTATACAATATATTAACAAAAGAATGCTAAATATTATTTAGCATTCTTTTTATTAATTAATTTTTTTAACCCGTTTAATATTACTACCATACTCCACGTATCCAATTTACAATACTCAATCAATTTTTGTCTTTCTTCTTCTATATCTTCTGTTGACATATATCTAAATTTAGAATATGCTTCTTGGGCTTCTAGCCCATTTTTGACATCTAAATTTTGGTAACTTAAAGAAGAAAATAATGGGAGAACCTTTTTAATCGAAAAACTACCCCGTAATTTATTATCATAAAAATTGAACAAATCATCATCATATCCTAAATTTTCAAACATTTTCTTATTGCCAACAAGTAAATACATTAAATCAAAAATATGATCATCAATTATTTGCAGTTTCTTTTTATATTCAGGATAAAACTCCATTAATTCTTTAATTCTTTGTTTTTCAAAAGTTTGATTATAAACAATAACTGTTCCGCCATTTTCCAAATCAATTAATTTAATTAACTCCTCACACAACTTTTTTCTACAATCATTATAGTCATTCGCAAGAAATGAAAAATGATCTTTATCGATATCACATATCCCTTCTTTAGTTTCAATATGTAAACTAAATTGAAATAATGATTGAGCGTTTGGGCGTTCTCCAAAAAATCTTGGTAATGGCGACTGAAAAGTTTCAAAATCCAAGTAATATATTGGATATTTAATTATATCAATACCAGCAGCAATTTTATCTATATTAATAAATCTTTCATCATTAACAAAACAACTCCTTTGTAGTTTTGTTTTTTCTGTAGTTAGTTCATCATATGTTACATCCGATAATAACTTTTTCCCATTATTCATATCTTCATAACGCATTTGTCTATAATATTCAATAATACTTCCTTTTGTTTCAAATGGTTTATAACAAATTGGCGTAAACATACAACTTTCTTGCTTTTTATAACCACAATGAGTACCCAGTATTGGAGGAAAATATTTATTTGTTTGAATTAAATTAATTAATTTATTCATATCTTGAATTAAGAATGTTAAATTTTCTTTTACTACATTTGTTACATCAAAAACACTCATTACATAATTGCCATTTTCGTCTTTTGGATATATATTATCAAAATTATTTTTAATATTTAATATGTAATCACTATTTAAAACAGCTAAATAAACTTTTATATTTTTATTTCCAGGATTATTTTTTGTTGATAAATAATATGTAAAGGTTGCATCATATATATACTTACCCACATCACTAAAACGATTATACAAATGTTTTAAATCTTTCTCTGTTTTTTCATCTTTCTTATTTGTTAATTTATAAATACCATCTTCATAGATAAAACGATTATATTTTCCAATTATTGTATTACTTGAACAACTTTTCACTTCTAACAAATAAATACTTTCTTTATCTTCTAAATATCCATCAGCATATGTTTCAAAATAATGTCCTGATTTATCTTTGAATTCTAATTTTGTTTGTTTTTCAACTTCTTTATATTTAAAAGAAAGATTTAATAACTTATTACTGACATTAATTCCTTCTTTTTCAACATCATCATAATATTCTTTCATATAAAATTCTTTATCATTTGCTAAAAGATCATCATATGTTTTAGGATCATACATTAAGTCTAATTTTTCTTTTAATTCTTCTTCTGTAAAATCATTTAAAAAAGCAAATTTTTTATTTCTATATATTTCTAGTAACCCATAATAAGTTTTACATCTTGTAATTTCTTTAAATAACGTTTTATTAATTCTCATAATTATTACCTCAATTAAAATTGTATCACAAAATTTGCTCAAAATATACACCATTTTAATCATATTAATTGTTTAATTAAATCTTATATGCTATAATATTATTGAAAATGATTCTCAATAAGGAATTATAATTTAAGGAGGAAAATTATGGAAGAACAAAACAGATTGCCACTTATAGGTGACGTAGCACCTAGTTTTAAGGCAGTAACAACTCAAGGAAATATTAATTTCCCTGAAGATTTCAAAGGAAAATGGATTATTTTATTTTCTCACCCAGCTGACTTTACTCCAGTTTGTACAACGGAGTTTATGACATTTGCATCAATGCAAAAAGATTTTGATGATATGAATGTACAACTTGTTGGTGTTTCAATTGATTCACTATATTCACACATTGCTTGGCTTAGAAAAATTAAAGACTTAAAATGGAAAAACATGGAAAATCTTGAAGTAACATTCCCTTTAATTGAAGATATTAAAATGGAAGTATCAAAAAAATATGGAATGCTTCAACCTAATTCATCAACAACTCAAGCTGTAAGAGCTGTATTTGTAATTGATCCAAAGGGCATAATTCAAGCTCTGATGTATTATCCAGCATCTGCAGGTAGAAACTTTGATGAAATTAAAAGACTAGTACAAGCTCTACAAAAGAATCAAAACGACGGTGTAGCAACTCCAGCTGACTGGAGACCAGGCGAAGATACAATTATTCCAACACCAGGTTCATGTGGATCAGCAAAAGAAAGAATGGAAGACAAAGCAGAAGATAAATATTGTCTAGACTGGTTCTTATGCTTCAAACGAGAAAAATAATATAAATATTGGGGATGGTTAAAATTAATACCCGAAACACAAAACAAAAACAGATAGTAGCTTCAAATATAAAAAAAAGATTTGATCACCCTACAGCAAATGAAATTTATGAAGATTTAATAAAGCATAATTCAAAAATTGGATTAACCACTATTTATAGAATACTAAATGATCTTGTTGAAGAAGGAAAAATAAATAAAATTATAACTCCTGATCAGCATAGTCATTTTGACTATAATAGAATTAACCATATTCATTTTATCTGTAATAAATGTTTTCACATATACGATATAGACGAAAATGAATTTTCAGAATTAGAATTTAAATTTATGAAAAATAATTATAATATTAAAAATATATCTATTCAAGGAATATGTGAAAATTGTAAAAACTAAAAAAATGCTCTTAAACAATTAAGTTTAAGAGCTTTTTTATTTAATTAAAAATTTAAAGCGTCTAAAACAGATGAAAAATCATACTGTTTTTGTAAACCATCATAAGTAACTAAAACTTTATAATTAATAACACTTTCGTTACCTGGATGATTAATAACCTTTCCTGTATTATCCATAACTGAAGGATTTAAACTAATAAAACTAAAGTCAACATCTTCAAGATATAACCTAGCAAACATTTCAATTTTAATTAAACTAATTAACTCATCCCATCTATTAGCAGTTCTTATAACCTGTGGGCAATCTTTTGCAGCAAAATCATAGTGCTGTTTAACTGCATTTATTCCTAAATTATAATCAAGTAATAATTTTGAAACTAGTTTCCCAAGATTACGCATAACCATGTTAAAATCAACACCGTCATAGACACAAGATTCAATACCTATACTGGCAATGTTGCCACCATAATTACAAATCTTCATATACCCACTTTGATACCATGTTGGTGGCATATAATAATAACCATTAATAACATTTACAACTAAGCCTCTATCAATTATATGAGAAGAAGTTAAAGTTTCACCATTACTTCCTTTTGGTGCTAAAATAGTAGATTTTACACCATTGATATTATAAAATCCATCTACACTAATAGTTACTTGAGGATAATAATCTCCATCAAACTCTACTCCTGTTGGAATATCTTCAAATATTCTTGAAGTACCGTCCCCAGCATGCCAACCTATTTCATTAATTGGCAATTGCTGATACGCTTCTTTATCATCGAGACTAAAATGCCAAGATGATTGTGTAGTTTTAGTTCTAATAAACTCATCTAACCCTTTTGCAGTTGCACTTGGTGCGGCCATACCTGTATTATGAATAGTAATATATCTAGTAATCTCTCTATCTTTTTCAGAACGAACTAAATGATTTGGAGCAGGCACAATACTTTCAATAATATTTACTTCTTCTTTAGTATAAAAAGGTAAATAACCCATATTATAAGAAGGAACATATGTATACCCTGGTTCACTTCCAAATAATGTAAAAGCTTGATTAGTAATATGTTCTTTATGAATGCTATTTAAGAAATACTCAACAGCTTCCCACATATCAGTATATTCTTCACCAACAACTAAAACAGTATATTGGATTATACTTGTATTATACTGGTTATTTTTATCTATTATACGTAAATACATTGTTGTTTGCATTCCACTTACACCAGGATTTATATATTTACCATCATTAGTAATAATTGACTCATCACCGCTAAACCATTCTAAATTTAAATTATAAAATAAATCTTCAGTAGGCAATTCTAAATCCGCATTAATTGTTCCGTTATTACCTAAATACGATAAATATTTTTTTTCAACAACTCTAGCTATTTCATGAATAAACAAACCTTTAACTTTAAGTTTCATATCAACTTCTTTTAATTTAGATCCTATAAACCCAATACTTACTCGCAAAGTAATTGTTGTATCTTGACCCGGTCTTTCTAGAACGCCTTCATTTGTAAAAATATCTTTATCCAATGAATCAAATTGAATAAAAGCGTCTGGATATGTTGTGCTTTCATAACTTATATTCTCATAACTTCTAGCCAAAGGTTCTTTAAATTGAGATTTAAAATCTAAAATTGTATAAGCATATTTTTCAGACAAAACAACCGCTGTAACGCTTTTCTCTTTTGTCTGCGCGTTAATTTCATATTTAGCTATAATTTCCACCTGTTCTTCATCGGCTTGTGGCCAAACATAACCATCAGATAATAACTCCGAATTAGAAATAACAAATTCTAATTTTTTTCCAAAATAAGGCTCTTTATCTGGAAAAGAATACTCATCAAAATAATAATCAGGAATAATTATTTCAATATAATTATTTATTTTTAGTTCTTGATATTGATAATATAAATCTAAATATTTCGAATAATTGCTAATAAACGCTATTTCTTCTAAAGTTAGTTTAACTATTTCTTCTTGAATATCTAAAATAGCCTCTTCATTTTCTAAAGTAATTATTGCTGGAAGAAAAGAAATTTTAATTTCTAACTCTATATATCTTTCATATGAATTCAAAATTTCTTCCTTTTCTTCTAAAATCATTAATTTAGTTACCCATGTTTTTTGAACGTCAGTCAAATTTTCATATTGACTTCTAATCTCTTCAATTTCTTCTTTATCTTCTAAAGTTACTTCCTCAGGAAGACCATCAATCAATCCATCAATTTGAAAAGCAACTGCTTTATCTTTTAGAACATTTATTTTCTCAATAGCAAGAAGAAGTTCATCATAATTTTTAACTAAACTCTTGCCTTCATCATTTAAATTAGTATACATCTCTACAGCAAGAAGGATTTGAGGTTCATCTTCCAATGTTACTTCATTAGGAATATTATCTATTGCTTCAAACACTAATTCATGTGGTTCATTTGCAATCTTCCCATTTACTCTAACTTTATAAATTATTGTTCTTTCTTCTAAAGGAAAACTAATGGTAACAGCAAATGTAATTAATGTATCATTATCAGGTTGATATAAAATTCCTTTATTAGTAAAAACATCTTCATTTAGTGATTTAAATGAAATCGTAGCCTCTGGTGTAGAAGTACTAATAACAGAAATTTCTTCATAATTTTTTTCTAAAGGAAAAGTGAATTGACTCAAAAAATCTCTTAATGGATCAGCATACTTCTTTTCCAAAACAATACTTTCAAGAGTGTGTTTATATTCTTTTCCACTTTTAGTATATTTTGCAGTAATTGTTAAAATCTCATCATCATCAGAAGGCACTAAAAATACTCCATTAACTAAAAACTGATTAGAAAATTCATAACTTATTTCAATTCCATAATCTTTTATATATTTAGGATATGGAAGTTTTTCAATTAAATAGGTAGGATTTATTTCATCTAAATAATTACACACATCTTCATAAATAATATTATCAATATTTGTTTTTAAATCATTATATTTTGTAATATATTTTGTAATACCCACTGGATAAAGTAAATACCTATCAATTAAGATATAGTATTGTTCCAAAAGAAAGTCAATAGATTCATTACTACATTGTAAAGTCTCAAAAGATTCATCAAATTTTAATGCTATAATTTGATACTCTAAATCAATTAAAATATCAATATTAGTAACTTGTTGTTTCTCATTATCCGATAAATTTTCATAAAAACTTCTTACAGCAGTAACTTTCTTTTCGTTTAATTCTTCATTAGCTAAACCATTAATCAAATCAAAAACTTCTGAAGCATTAACACCTTCTCTGTTAGGATCAAATTTATCAATTTTTTTACAACCAAATAGTGAAATAAGCAGAAATAAAACAAGAAACATTTTAATATATTTCATTTTTATCCTCCATAAATCCATAATCCAATCTAGCAACCCTCGTCTTATACTTAAAAATTTCAGTTTTACCCTCATAATTAACCGTTACTTGATAAGAAATTTCTTTTTCTTTATTTGGATGATTAATTATAGCTCCAAAGTTATCCATAACATCTGGATCTAAACTTTTAAAAGAAAATATAACATCATTTAATTGTGTTTTTCTATATAACTCTAATTTTACAAGATGGATAAATTCATCCCATCTTTTGGCTTCTCTAATAACTTGTGGACAATTTTTTGAAGAAAAATCATAATGCTGTTTAATAGCATTAATCCCTAAATTATATTTAATTAACAAATCAGCAGTTAAATTTGCAAGATTTCTCAATACTTTATTAAAATCAACACCTTTATAAACACAAGATTCTATACCTATTCCACAAAGGTTTCCTCCACCTAAATGAAATCCCTTATCATTCAACCATACTTCTGGGTATATATTTCTGCCATCACCCGCATGCCACCCTACTTCATCAATAGGAATTTGTTGAAAAGCTTCTTTATCATCAACACTAAAATGCCAAGAGGCTTCTCTTGTTGTTGTATGTATATATTCATCTAATCCTTTTGCAGTTGCTGTTGGATGAGCCATACCAGTATTATGAATAACAATATAGTTTGTGCTTTTTCTCTTTATATTAGATCTAATTGTAGTATTTTTACTTGGAACGATATGCTCTGTAATCTTTAAGTCATCGACCATACAAAAAGGTAAATAGCCATAATTATAGCTTAATACTTTTTCATACCCTTTTTCATATCCAAAAAGATAAAAAACTTGATTTTTTATTTCATCTTGATGTAACTGATCTAAAAAATATTTAATTTTTCTTATTTTTTCCATATATTACAATACCTCAATTTCGAATAGATTATAGCATAAATTAGTTATTTATGCAATTTATTATTAAAATTCAAAACCCTTTATACTTTTGTATAAAGGGTAATTTTTTAAGCAATTTTACCAGCGATAACTGAACTATAAGTAAATAATTTAGTTTCTCCACCGAATGTAACTTTTACATCATAAGTAACTGTTGTTTGATTTCCAGGATGATTAACAACCATCCCTAATTTATCAAAATAATTAGCTTTGGGCAAATATTCAAAAGTAACATCATTTAGGTACTTTCTTCCATAATATTCAACCTTAACCATATACATAAATTCATCCCATTTGCCCGCTGTTCTAATTGTTTGTGGACAATTTTTTCCAGAAAAGGTTTGATGCTGACGAACTCTATCAGGAGTCAAATCAAAATCTACTAACAACATAGCTGTTAAAGCAGCAGCTTTTCTCATTGTCATCATATAATTACTACCAGCATTTACACATGTTTCCATACTTACTGAATTCCTATTACCTCCAGTATTACATATTTTACCATAAGAGCCAAAATGTGTTTTAGCCATATAATAATAGCCATCTTCTCCTTCTTCAACATGTAATCCAGTACTGTTTATATCATCATTAGTTAAAATTTGGCCAATATTACCAGTTGGAGCAACAATATCTGTTTTCTTATTATCAAGATAGAAATATCCATCAACAGGATCAATTGTAACTTTAGGTTTTACAGGTGTTTCAACTTTAACACCAGTTGGAATTAATTCATATTCAGTACTTCCGTCTCCTGCATTCCATGACACTTCATCATTAGGTAAATGATGATATATTCTGTCATCACCAACTGTATAATGCCATGATTTTGAACTTCCAGAAATACTCTTAATATAATTGTTATGCATATATGCATCAGCGCTTGGTGAACCACTTCCAGTATCATGAATAACAATCCACTCTGTAGATTTTTTAATAATATTAGTTCTAACATAAGGATTATTTGTAACTATATCTTCAATAATTTCAGGATTTTCTCCCGTATAGAACATAAGAAAACCTAAATCCTCTCCAGGATTTTGTTCATATCCTGCTTCATAACCAAACATTGTATATTTTGAATTTTCAATTCTCTTTTTATTAATATAATTTAAAAATGTGTCAATCATATCCCATTTTTCTTCAGTTGATACCGAAGAAGCTCTCACTGCAATAGAACCTGAAGAAGTAATTCCTCTTAATGAAGCAGTATAAGTAATTATTATATCTGTATCATATAAAGGTGCAGTATAAAGCCCACTACTATTAATAATATCTAAATTACTTGTTTGCCATAAAATAGATGGACCAAATTCTGTGTCTTTTGAATAAAAATCTAAATCACCACTAACAGTTAAATTATTACTAAGTGAAGTAGTAATCTTTTCAATTGACTTTTGAACTCTCTCTTCAAATGTTAATTCTTCAGGAGGAAGATTTGCCAGTTCTAATTCTTTTTCTTCTAAAACATTATAGTTTGTAACTAAAGATTTTTCAAACTCACTCAAATTATCATATGCATTTCTAGCAAATTCAATATTTTCTTTATCGCTTGCTTTTACTGGAGAAGGTATCTCATTAATTAAATTAACTACTTGATTGGCATTAGTATTTGCTTCAGCTAATAAATTATCATACGCTAATTCTTTGGCTTCTAATGTTTCTAATTCCTCAACAAATGCTTTCTGATCATTAGTTAAAGCTGTATATGCACTTCTTGCAGCCTCTATTGCCTCTTTATCTTCTAAAGTAATTTGTTCAGGTAAATTAGCTATTAATGTATCAATTTCAAAAGCTTTATCTTTATCAGCCTGCTCATTTTCTAAAACAACAAGCTCTGCTTCTTTTTCTTCTAAAATACTTAATTTAGTAACTAATTCTTTTTGATCATTTGTTAAAGCAGTATATTCACTTCTAGCAGCTTCTATCGCTTCCTTATCTTCTAAAGTTGTTTCTTCAGGTAAATTAAGAATTAAGGTATCAACAGCCAAAGCTTTATTTTTATCTTCATCAGATGGGCCAGATTTTAATTCTAAATATTGTGTGTATTTATTATCAAACGAAGTTTTATTAGTTATCTTAGCAAGAACTTCTGCTGTCGCTTCATCTAATTTTTCCTTAATATTTAAATATTTATCTTCATCACTTAAAGTAACTTCTTCATCTAAATCATTTATTAAATTAACTATGATTAAAGCAGCTTCTTCGTTATGTAAATCTATAATAACTTCTTTAGCTTCCAGTAATTTATTATAATTTGTTACTTCTTCTTTTTCTTCAGCACTTAAATTATTATATAAAGTAATCATTGAATCAATATCAGATTCTAAATCAATAGTTACTTCTTCAGGAAGATTAGATACAAAGTCATTAATTTGATTGACTTCCTTATTTAATTCTTCTTTACAACCAATTAATATTAAAGATAATATTAAAATAAATAATATACTAACTACTCTTTTCATAGGTCCTCCTTAAAATGTTAAGCCTTTCAACAATGTACTATATTCGTAAATTCTTTGTTCTCCAGATATTTCAACAGTAACTTTATAATTTACTCTTGTATCAGGTCCAGGATGATTGATAACTTTTCCAGTATGATCCAAAACACTAGGATTTAAAGACTCCCATGTGAAATTCACACCTTCTAAATTATATAAAGCAAAATATTCAATTTTAACCAAATTTAAAAATTCATTCCATCTATTATAATGTCTCATATTTCTTGGACAATCTTTTGTTGAAAAATCATAATGTTGTTTTATATCATTAATTGTTAAATTATAATTTTTTAATAATTCAGCAGTTAATTTTGCTGTATTTCGCATAACTTGATTATAATCTACGCCTTCATTTATACATGTTTCAATACCAACACTATATTGATTTCCACTAAACAAATCTGTAATAGTGTTTCCCGCATGCCAACCAACCTCATCATTTGGTAAATGTTGATAAATAGCTCCATCATCAACACTATAATGCCAACTTGCATTTGTTGTCTCTGGATTTGTTACATATCTATAATGCATTTCTGCATCTGCTCCTTCTCTTGCATTAGCGGTATCATGTATTGTTATATATTTAGTCCCTGGTCTAATATTACCTGGTCTATTTGTATTTGACAAGGGAATCATTCCTTCTGTAATATTTGATCTAGTATTAGTAAAGAAAGGAATGTATCCAAAATTATAAGCAACATAATTAGTTACACCTAACATTGTAAATTTTTGGTTATTAACTTCTTCTAAATTTACCATTTGCAATAAATGTTGTGCTGCTTCCCATTGATCTTCATATGGTTGTCCCTTTGCAAGCAAAACAAATTCAAGATTTGCTTCTTTACTTTCATCGTCAGCTCTAACTATTCTTGCTTTTAGAGAAAAAGGAATATTATCCATTCCCGGATTACTAAACAGACCATCATTTGACATTATACCTGTATCTCCTGATTCCCAGTAAATATTTACATTGTAAAACTCATCATAAACAGGCAAATTTAAATCAGTTGTTACTAAACCATTATTGCCTAAGGATTTTGTAAATTCTTCTTCAAGTAAAATTGCAATTTCACTCATCAATAAGCCTTTAACCTTTATTCCAACTTCAAATGTTTTTAGCTCCTCTTCAGGAAACTTTACACTAATTTTTAGTGTCACAGATAAATCTTTTGTTGGTCGAACTAAAGTACCTTCATTAGAAAATATATCCTTATTTAATGAATCAAAACTAATAACCGCATCTGGATAACTAACGCTAACAAGGCTAATATTTTCATAGCTTCTTGCTAAAGGCTGTTTAAACTGACCTATGAAATCCAAAGCAGAATAAGCATACTTTTCCGATAAAACAATCGCTTTTACTTGTTTTTCCTTAACAACATTATTAATATTATACTTTACCAATATAAAAGTTTCTTCTTCGCTAGCTTGATGCCAAACCCATCCATCAGAAAGCAAATTTGTATCTAGCGGTGTATATTCTAAACTAATTCCAAAATATGGATCTTTATCTGGAAATGAGTATTCATCAATTAAATAATCCGGAATCGATAACTCAATATATTCATTAATTTTTAATTCTTGATAATGATAAAAACTATTTAAATATTTATCATAATTTTTTATTAAATCTAATTCATTTGTACTTAATAGTTCAATCTTGTTTTTAATGTCTAAAATTTCAATTTCCTGGTCTAAAGTAATAATATCAGGAAGAGCTTCAATTTGTAACTCTAGTTCTGACTTATTATTAGCTTGTTCTTCTAAAACAACAAGCTCTGCTTCTTTTTCTTCTAAAATACTTAATTTAGTAACTAATTCTTTTTGATCATTTGTTAAAGCAGTATATTCACTTCTAGCAGCTTCTATCGCTTCCTTATCTTCTAAAGTTGTTTCTTCAGGTAAATTAAGAATTAAGGTATCAACAGCCAAAGCTTTATTTTTATCTTCATCAGATGGGCCAGATTTTAATTCTAAATATTGTGTGTATTTATTATCAAACGAAGTTTTATTAGTTATCTTAGCAAGAACTTCTGCTGTCGCTTCATCTAATTTTTCCTTAATATTTAAATATTTATCTTCATCACTTAAAGTAACTTCTTCATCTAAATCATTTATTAAATTAACTATGATTAAAGCAGCTTCTTCGTTATGTAAATCTATAATAACTTCTTTAGCTTCCAGTAATTTATTATAATTTGTTACTTCTTCTTTTTCTTCAGCACTTAAATTATTATATAAAGTAATCATTGAATCAATATCAGATTCTAAATCAATAGTTACTTCTTCAGGAAGATTAGATACAAAGTCATTAATTTGATTGACTTCCTTATTTAATTCTTCTTTACAACCAATTAATATTAAAGATAATATTAAAATAAATAATATACTAACTACTCTTTTCATAGGTCCTCCTTGTAAATAACACATATATATTATAACTGAAAAGTGATTAAAGGTCAATATGATTATAAAGCGTTTACTTAACGTAAAAAAATGGCCTTAAATTATTAAGACCAGAATTTTATTATATATATTTTTATTTTTAAGTAATATAATCTACATATTATAATATTTTGCTTGTGCTTTCCACATTTTATTATACAAGCCATCATTTTCATCAAGTAGTTCATCATGACTTCCAGACTGAATAATCTTTCCCTTATTAAGCACAATAATTTTATCACAAAACTTACAAGAAGCCATTCTATGAGAAATATATACCGCTGTTTTATTTTGGACTAAATTGTCAAATTTAGTATAAATTTCATATTCCGATATCGGATCAAGAGCTGAGGTTGGTTCGTCAAGAATTACCATTGGAGAATTTTTATACAGAGCTCGAGCAATTGCTACTTTTTGCGCTTCACCACCAGAAACTTCAACGCCTTGTTCTCCAAAATTAGAATAAATGTATGTATGAATACCCTTTTTTAATTTTCTAATTCTGTCATTTAGTCCCGCTTGAGTTAAATAATCAAGCACAACATTATCTTCTTCTTCTATACCGCTAGTAACATTTTCTTTAAATGTAGTAGAAAAAATTCTAAAATCTTGAAAAACCACAGATATCAAATCAATATATTCTTTATAATCATATTCTTTAATATCTATTCCATTTAATAAAATTTGTCCCTTTGTTGGATCATAAAATCTACACAGCAATTTAATTAATGTGGTTTTACCAGCGCCATTGGGGCCAACAATTGCTAGCTTATTACCAACCTCAATATCAAACGAAACATCATTTAAAATTATTTCTTCAGAATTGGGATAATGAAATGAAACGTTTTTAAACTGAAATTTATATTCTTTGCCGTTATTTTTTACAATTTGCATATTACCATTATACATATTTGTATTTGTTTTTAAATATTCATCATATAAAGATAAATATTTTGTTTGTATACTAACTGTAGATATATTTGTTATAAACTGAGTAATGGCAGTATTAAATGTTGTTATTGCACTTACTAAAAGCAAAACTTCACCAGTAGAAATTAATCCCAATAATGCTTTAATTCCAATAATTAAATATGCAGAAAATAAAATTAAATGATTAAGCAATCCAACATTAGACATCATATGACCAGCTTTTTTAGCATATGCTCCGTAATTTTTTATAAAGTCTAATGAATATTTATGTTGAAGTTCAGAAATAAATTTATCCACATGATATAAACGCATGTCCTTACTAAATTTATAATCTAATGAAGAATTCATTAAAAAACCAAATAGTCTATTAACAACAACAGTATTAGTAAAAACTTCATGTTCCAATTTATTAACTTTATTTAAAATCTTATAATTTATATACAAACTAAGACTTATTAACAAGATTAACGCTATTCCCATTAATGGGTTATTAAATATTTTTGTAATCGTATCTGGATTAGCTATATCTAAAACTTTAAATAAAGTCATCATTAAAACAAGCGAATATATAAACGAAACAATGTTTTCAATAGAAAGTCCAATCATATTAACAAAAGACCCGATACCTCCCCCTGTGTTAATGCCTTGCTTTGCTTTAGAAATTTTATTTTTTATTTCCTGTGATTCTAATTGTTCAAAATCCAGACTTAATGTTTTACTAGAAATTTCACTTTCCAGCCTTAAATTAATTAGATTATTTTTTTGTTCACATATAAAATTAAGTGCAGTTCTTGCTATCAATAAAACAGACCCTATTACTATCATTTTATATACAGAACTCATAACAAGAGACTTATCAATTCCATCTATTAAACCATCCAAAATAATTGCACTATATATAATAGCTACAAATGGAAACGAAGCAGTAACCAATGACTTAATAATAACCAAAGGAAAATAAGCTTTATCAGCTTTATTAGAAAGCTTAATTACTTTAATAATTTCTTTAAAATAATATAGTTTGTTCATCTACTTTACCCTCTTTGTTATCTTTCTTATAGTACTGACTTTGTATGGCAAACATTTTTGAATATTTGCCTTTTTTATCCATTAATTCTTTGTGCGTTCCTTCTTCAATAATCTTTCCATCTTCCAAATATAAAATTTTATTACAAAACTGTGTAGAAGAAAGTTTATGTGATATAAATATCGATGTTTTGCTTTCAGTAAGAGCATGATATTTTAAATAAAGTTCCTGTTCTGCTAGTGGATCAAGTGCTGATGTTGGCTCATCTAATATTAATACTGGAGCGTCCTTATATAAAGCACGAGCTAACATTAATTTTTGCAATTGTCCACCAGATAACAATATGCCATCTTCATCTATTTCTTGCGTTAAATAAGTATTCTCTTTTTGAGGAAGCATTTCAATTTTTTCTTTTAAACCCGCTTTCTCTAAAACATATTCTATTCGCTTAAAATCAGTATCTTCATCTGATTTACCAGAAATATTTTGCGCAATAGTAAAAGAAAAAATATTAATATCTTGGAACACAACACCAAACAAATTATAATACTCATATATATTAAAATTAGTACTTGAAATTCCGTTTATTAGTATTTCTCCCTCTAAGGGTTGATATAATCCAGTTAATAATTTTACTAATGTTGTTTTTCCTGCCCCGTTAAGGCCAACTAAAGCAAGTTTTTCTCCACCATCAATTTTTAAATTAAAATTGCTAATAACCGGTTTTTCAGTCATAGGATACTTATATGATACATTTTTAAATTCTATTGTTATTTTTTTATTTTTAAATTGCTCAATATCATCCCCATCTTCCATATTAATACGGTCATCAAGCAAAATATAATCCCTAAAATTATTGATGCTAATGTTTGCTTCCTTCAATCTTCCAAAGCTATTAGAAAATTGATTTAACCAAACAGAATACCCCACGATTATACCAATCATAAAGGTAAATTGAGTAACGTCTATGACTCCATCAAAAACCATTGTTACTAAAATTGTATAAGCCAATATATCGCGAAAGATAGAAAAAATTGAATCTGAAAAATTAGCAAAATAATATCTAAATTTCTGTTTAGTTATTGTTTTTGAATATTTCTTTGTAAATAATTTAATTCCTTTGTAAAACATAGTTTCTAATTTATATATTTTTATATCTTTAGCATTTGTTAATTTATTAGCTTCTTCTTGAAAATATGTAAGTTTAGTTCTATGACTATTTAGTATTTTTTCTGTTTTTTTCTCATATTTTCTAGCATATATGTTTAGTAAAAAATTTAATAAAGTCATTCCCAATAAAACAATAACAATTGAGAAATTTATAGATACAATATAAGAACTATATAAAAGCAAACCCACGAAACTAATAATAAATGTGGGGAATGTCTTTAAATGCAGTTCTACTCCAACCCAGTTGGAATTAATTGCACCAAAAGCTTTCATCATTTTTTCTCTTCCATCTTCGAATTCTATATTTTCATATCCAGTGGTTCTGCTTTTATCACAAAGCAATTCAAAAAATCTTTTTGATCTTATAAATGTACTTTCAATATCTACAGATAAAGAAAGATATGTGTTTATATAATTGAGTATTGCATAAATTAAAACAACAATTCCTATTAATAAAACAAAGATATTAATTTTAAAATTATTTACAATTAAATATACAACAATTGTTGGAATAAATGTTGCAATTATCGGTATTATTAATTTTAAAATTAATGTAATTGCTAATTTATACTTATACTTTTTATTAAAACTATTCGCTTGCGAATATATGTAATTTGCATTTTGAAAAATATTATAATGTTTCATTGTTTTCTCCTTACTTTTTTAATACAATATACAAAAACTTAAATATATTAATATTATAATATGTTATTTGCTTTTTATTATATACTTATTATTAATAATGTCAATATTAAAATTAATAAAATTAAGTTAGTTATCAATTATATTAATAAATATTAATAAAATATTAAACCACATTTAATTAATTATTAAAAAGAGTGTTATAAACACTCTTTTTTTATAATAGATAATTATTTATTAGATAAAAAAAAGACCCTAATTCCTTAAAGTCAATGTTTAAAAATATTTAGATGGTGGCTAAGGGCGGAATCGAACCACCGACACATAGATTTTCAGTCTATTGCTCTACCGACTGAGCTACTTAGCCCCAAATTGGCGGTCCCGACGAGATTTGAACTCGCGATCTCCTGCGTGACAGGCAGGCATGTTAACCCCTACACCACGGAACCTTATGGTTGCGGAGGTAGGATTCGAACCTACGACCTCCGGGTTATGAGCCCGACGAGCTACCAGCTGCTCTACTCCGCGATATAAATATTAAATTTTTAAATAAGATAATGGCGGAGGAAGAGGGATTCGAACCCCCGCGCGCTCTCACGCCTGTCGGTTTTCAAGACCGATCCCTTCAGCCGGGCTTGGGTATTCCTCCGTATATAAATTAAATTTTAATACTGGTGGACCCAGTAGGACTCGAACCTACGACCGACCGGTTATGAGCCGGTAGCTCTAACCAACTGAGCTACGGGTCCGTGTATCAAATTGGTAGCGGTGGAGGGATTTGAACCCCCGACCTCACGGGTATGAACCGTGCGCTCTAGCCAACTAAGCTACACCGCCAGTTAACTATATTACCAGTTTCTTATTTAAATAATGGTGGATCCTAACGGGATCGAACCGTCGACCTCCTGCGTGCAAAACAGGCGCTCTCCCAGCTGAGCTAAGGACCCCCTTGACTTATATATTGGTGCCTAAGGTGGGAATCGAACCCACACGGTATTATCTACCACAGGATTTTAAGTCCTGCGCGTCTACCTATTCCGCCACTCAGGCAAAAAATGGTGTCCCCGAGATGAATCGAACATCCGACCCACTGATTAAAAGTCAGTTGCTCTACCGCCTGAGCTACGGGGACTTATGAATGGTGCCGACTATAGGAATTGAACCCACAACCTACTGATTACAAGTCAGTTGCTCTACCAATTGAGCTAAGTCGGCGCAATTATTATAAATGGTGGGGGATGACGGGCTCGAACCGCCGACCCTCTGCTTGTAAGGCAGATGCTCTCCCAACTGAGCTAATCCCCCATGTAAATATAAATAATAGAAAGAAAGCTTGGCAACACTTACTTTCGCAAGTTCGAGACTTACTATCATCAGCGTAATGATGCTTAACTTCTGTGTTCGGGATGGTAACAGGTGATCCATCATCCAATCGTCACCAAACTTTTCTTTCAAAATTGAATAGTACTTGTCATTTAAGGTTAAGTCCTCGACCTATTAGTATTAGTCAGCTCAATACCTCACGGCACTTACACTTCTAACCTATCAACCTCATCATCTATAAGGGGTCTTACTAATTGGGAAATCTCATCTTGAAGTTGGTTTCACGCTTAGATGCTTTCAGCGTTTATCCTTTCCACACTTAGTTACCCAGCTATGGCTCTGGTAAGCCAACTGGTTCGCCAGTGGTGTGTCCACTCCGGTCCTCTCGTACTAGGAGCAGCTCTTCTCAAATTTCCAACGCCCACGACAGATAGGGACCGAACTGTCTCGCGACGTTCTGAACCCAGCTCGCGTACCGCTTTAATGGGCGAACAGCCCAACCCTTGGAACCTACTTCAGCTCCAGGATGCGACGGGCCGACATCGAGGTGCCAAACCTCCCCGTCGATGTGAACTCTTGGGAGAGATCAGCCTGTTATCCCCAGGGTAGCTTTTATCCGTTGATCGACTGCCTTTCCATTCAGCACAGCCGGTTCACTAAGCCCAACTTTCGTTCCTGTTCGACTTGTAGGTCTCACAGTCAAGCACCCTTATGCCTTTACACTCTTCGAATGATTTCCATACATTCTGAGGGTACCTTTGGGCGCCTCCGTTACTCTTTAGGAGGCGACCGCCCCAGTCAAACTGCCCACCAGACACTGTCCTCTACCCCGATCAGGGGTAAAAGTTAGATATTAAGCATTAGAAGGGTGGTATCCAAAGGGCGACTCCGCCGAAACTAACGTCCCGGTTTCATAGTCTCCCACCTATCCTGTACATCCAATACCCAATATCAATATCAAGTTGCAGTGAAGCTCCATGGGGTCTTTCCGTCTAGTCGCGGGTAACTAGCATCTTCACTAGTAGTATGATTTCACCGAGTCTCGAGTTGAGACAGCACCCAAATCGTTACGCCTTTCGTGCGGGTCGGAACTTACCCGACAAGGAATTTCGCTACCTTAGGACCGTTATAGTTACGGCCGCCGTTTACTGGGGCTTCAATTCAAAGCTTTGGATTGCTCCTAACATCTCCTCTTAACCTTCCAGCACTGGGCAGGCGTCAGCCCCTATACTTCACCTTGCGGTTTAGCAGAGACCTGTGTTTTTGGTAAACAGTCGCTTGGGTCTATTTTCTGCGGCTTTATTTTCTAAAGCCCCCCTTATTCCGAAGTTACGGGGTAATTTTGCAGAGTTCCTTAACAAGAGTTTTCTCGCGCGTCTTTGGGTATATTACCCTCGCCCACGTGTGTCCGTTTACGGTACGGGCTCCTTAATGATTAACCTTAGAAACTTTTCTTGGAAGCGTGGCATCGATCGAATTACTTCATCACCTTTCAGCATTAACGATGTTTTGGATTTACCTAAAACATCTGCCTTTGGGCTTAAACAGAAATCCACTAATCTGCTCGACCTAGCCTTCTCCGTCATTCCATCAGTCACTAAGGAGGTACAGGAATATCAACCTGTTGTCCATCGGCTACGCTTTTCAGCCTGACCTTAGGACCCGACTAACCCAGAGAGGACGAACCTTCCTCTGGAAACCTTAGGCATTCGACGGATAGGATTCTCACCTATCTTTTCGTTACTCACACCGGCATTCTCACTGCTTAGGGCTCCACTAGTCCTTCCGGTCTAGCTTCACTGCCCTAAGTACGCTCCCCTACCAAATATATATTAAATACATTTCCGCGATTTCGGTAATATGCTTAGCCCCGATACATTTTCGGCGCAGAATCATTCGACTAGTGAGCTATTACGCACTCTTTAAAGGGTGGCTGCTTCTAAGCCAACCTCCTAGTTGTTTAAATAACTCCACATCCTTTCCCACTTAGCATATATTTCGGGACCTTAATCGGCGGTCTGGGCTGTTTCCCTTTTGACTATGGGCCTTATCACTCATAGTCTGACTGCCAGGCATGTTTTATAGCATTCGAAGTTTAATTGAGATCAGTACCACGAGGTGTGGCCATCACACATTCAGAGCTCTACCTCCATAAAACTTATAAGCCTGACGCTAGCCCTAGAGCTATTTCGGGGAGAACCAGCTATATCCGAGTTCGTTTGGAATTTCACCTCTATCCACAAGTCATCCAAGTCTATTGCAACAGACCCTGGTTCGGTCCTCCACCTGGTATTACCCAAGCTTCAACCTGCTCATGGATAGATCACTCGGTTTCGGGTCTACGACAATCTACTATATTTCGCCCTATTAAGACTCGCTTTCGCTGCGGCTCCACTCCTAAAAGTTTAACCTTGCAAATTATCGTAACTCGCCGGTTCATTCTACAAAAGGCACGCCATCACCCATTAACGGGCTTTGACTAATTGTAAGTGCACGGTTTCAGGTTCTTTTCACTCCCTGCCAAGGGTTCTTTTCACCTTTCCCTCACGGTACTGGTTCACTATCGGTCATTAGGTAGTATTTAGCCTTACGAGATGGTCCTCGCTATATTCAGACAGAATTCCACGTGCTCCGTCCTACTCTTTGTTACCAAGAGATTTTAGAATTTCATATACGGGGCTTTCACCCTTTATTGCCTACTATTCCAAATAGTTCTACTATTCTAAAATTTTGTAACTCTTTATTGGTAACGGGCTGTTCCCCGTTCAATCGCCTCTACTTGGGGAATCGCTTTTGCTTTCTTTTCCTTCAGCTACTTAGATGTTTCAGTTCGCTGAGTTCCCTTCTCCATAGCTATTTATTCACTATGGGATACTAGCACTTCATGCTAGTGAGTTTCCTCATTCGGAGACCTACGGATCGTAGTTTACTTACAACTCCCCGTAGCATATCGCTGTTCGTCGCGTCCTTCTTCGGCTCCTAATGCCAAGGCATTCACCGTGCACCCTTTGTTTCTTAACCTTACAATTTAATTTAAATATTAATTTATTATACTTTGCGACAAGTACTATTCAATTTTCAAAGATCTATTATTTTACATACTAAAAGATTATATATCATGCACTTTGACCAAACTAGTTAAAGCATGGTGGGCCTAAATGGACTCGAACCATCGACCTCACGCTTATCAGGCGTGCGCTCTAACCAGCTGAGCTATAGGCCCCTGATATATAATTAAAAGTGAAAGACAAAGTCTTTCAAAACCGAATGGAACAGATGGGGAAATATCAAAGTTTAATTGTTTAAGTCAATTATTCTGATTGTTTAAGTCAATCATTCTTGTTAAAAGGTATCAACCTTTCT
>JAQUZE010000002.1:0-1720 GCA_028691515.1 Bacilli bacterium | reverse complement strand
AAAAGTGAAAGACAAAGTCTTTCAAAACCGAATGGAACAGATGGGGAAATATCAAAGTTTAATTGTTTAAGTCAATTATTCTGATTGTTTAAGTCAATCATTCTTGTTAAAAGGTATCAACCTTTCTCCCTAGAAAGGAGGTGATCCATCCCCACGTTCTCGTAGGGATACCTTGTTACGACTTCACCCCAATCATCTATCCTACCTTAAACGGCTCCTTCCTTACGGTTAGGCCACCGGCTTCGGGTATTATAAACTTTCATGGTGTGACGGGCGGTGTGTACAAGACTCGAGAACGTATTCACCGCAACATTCTGATTTGCGATTACTAGCGATTCCAACTTCATGTAGTCGAGTTGCAGACTACAATCCGAACTGAGACTAACTTTATGAGATTAGCTTGACTTCACAGTTTTGCAAACTCTTTGTATTAGCCATTGTAGCACGCGTGTAGCCCAGGTCATAAGGGGCATGATGATTTGACGTCATCCCCACCTTCATCCGGCTTATCGCCGGCGGTCTCATTAGAGTGCTCAACTTAATGTTAGCAACTAATGATAAGGGTTGCGCTCGTTGCGGGACTTAACCCAACATCTCACGACACGAGCTGACGACAACCATGCACCACCTGTCTCCGTTGTTCCGAAGAAAAAATCTATCTCTAGACCTGTCAACGGGATGTCAAGACCTGGTAAGGTTCTTCGCGTTGCATCGAATTAAACCGCATGCTCCACCGCTTGTGCGAGTCCCCGTCAATTCCTTTGAGTTTCAGTCTTGCGACCGTACTCCCCAGGCGGAGTGCTTATTGTGTTAACTGCAGCACCGAAATTCTTCCCGATACTTAGCACTCATCGTTTACGGCGTGGACTACCAGGGTATCTAATCCTGTTTGCTCCCCACGCTTTCGTGCCTGAGCGTCAGTAATGGCCCAGTAAGCCGCCTTCGCCACTGGTGTTCCTCCAAATCTCTACGCATTCCACCGCTCCACTTGGAATTCCACTTACCTCTACCATACTCAAGTTACCCAGTTTCCAGTGACCTCCCAAAGTTAAGCTTTGGGTTTTTACACCAGACTTAAATAACCGCCTACGCACGCTTTACGCCCAATAATTCCGGATAACGCTCGCCCCCTATGTATTACCGCGGCTGCTGGCACATAGTTAGCCGGGGCTTTCTAATCAGGTACCGTCATGCATAGAGCTTTCCACTCTCTATGTCGTTCTTTCCTGATAACAGAACTTTACGATCCGAAGACCTTCATCATTCACGCGGCATTGCTCGGTCAGGGTTGCCCCCATTGCCGAAAATTCCCTACTGCTGCCTCCCGTAGGAGTTTGGGCCGTGTCTCAGTCCCAATGTGGCTGTTTTGCCTCTCAGCACAGCTACGCATCATCGCCTTGGTAGGCCGTTACCCTACCAACTAGCTAATGCGATATAGACCCCTCATCAAGCGGGGCAGTTGCCCCTTTAAATATTAGTTCATGTGAACTTGTATCCTATCCAGTATTACCAATCGTTTCCAACTGCTATCCTCGTCTTAAAGGTAGGTTGTCTATATATTACTCACCCGTTCGCCACTAAAGCATTGCTGCTTCCGTTCGACTTGCATGTATTAGGCATGCCGCCAGCGTTCATCCTGAGCCAGGATCAAACTCTCAAATAAAGTTTATATCCCGCTCCACCTGTTCCATTCAGTTTTCAAAGACCTTATTTTAATAAA
>JAQUZE010000001.1:53713-171346 GCA_028691515.1 Bacilli bacterium | reverse complement strand
TTTTTTAAATTCCTTTCAAAAGATTCTCTTCCCATTTTAGAAAAAATATCTCCAACAATAAGAATTTTCATATCTTTCTCCGTTTCTAGTTACCTAATTATAGCATAAAAAAAAGAGTTTTTAAACTCTTAAAACTCTTTTTTATTTTGCAACTTCACTTACCCTTGTTTCTCTAATAATTGTTACTTTAATAGTACCTGGATAAGTAAGTGAATTTTCTATTTTAGTTTTTATATCTCTTGCTAATTTATAAGATTGAGCATCATTAATTTCTTCAGGTTTTACAAGCACTCTAATTTCTCTTCCTGCTTGTAATGCATAAGTTTTGTCAACTCCCTTAAATTCATTACATAATTCTTCAAGTTGTGTAAGTCTTTTTATATATGTTTCTAATGATTCTCTTCTAGCTCCCGGTCTTGCAGCAGATAAAGTATCTGCAGCAGCAACTAATTGAGCAATAATCGTTTTAGCTTCTTGATCACCATGATGAGAAGCTATAGCATCTAAAACTTCTGGCTTCTCTCTATATCTTGTAGCAATTTGAATGCCAATATCAATGTGACTACCTTCCATTTCGGCATCAATAGCTTTACCTATATCATGAAGCAAGCCAGCTCTTCTTGCTAGAATTTCATCTTCTCCAATTTCTACTGCTAATTTTCCAGATAAGAAAGCAACTTCAATTGAATGTGCTAAAGCATTTTGCCCATAACTTGTTCGAAATTTTAATCTTCCTAAAATCTTGATAAGTTCTGGGTGAACTTTGCCAATTCCAGTTTCAAATACTGCTTTTTCTCCAGCTTCTCTTAATTCACTTTCCATTTCTTTTTGAAATTTAAGAACTAATTCTTCAACCCTTGTTGGTTGTATTCTTCCATCAGATACAAGAGCTTCTAATGTTCTTCTAGCTATTTCTCTTCTTATTGGATCAAAACATGAAACAACTACCGCTTCTGGTGTATCATCAATTATTAAATCAACACCTGTAGAAGCTTCAATAGCTCTTATATTTCTACCCTCACGTCCAATAATTCTACCTTTCATTTCATCATTCGGAAGTACAACCACCGAAACTGTTTTTTCTGCAACAACATCGCTTGCATAACTTTGAATAACTGTAGCTAATAATTCATTAGCTTTTTTATCAACTTCTGATTTTGCTTTTTCTTCACCTTCTCTAATGATATTCGATATCTCCGTTGTCATATCATCTTCAACACGTTCAATAATAATTTTTTTTGCTTGTTCTACACTTAATCCAGAAATTTCTAGTAATCTTTGATTTTGTTCCTGAATAATTTCTTCCATCTTGCTAGTTTGTTTTTCAAGATTTGTTTTAGTTTGTTCAATTTTTAATTCCTTTTGAATTAAAGATTCTTCACGATGATTCAAATTATCAAAACGGCGCTCAAAACGCTCTTCACGTTGGTTGAGCTTGTTTTCCATTTCATTAATTGTCTGTTTTCTCTCCTTAATTTCTTTTTCGGTCTCTTGTTTTAATTGACGAGTTTCTTTATCAAATTCTTGTTTTAAACGATGAATTTCTTGTTTTGCCTCAAGTACCATCATCTTTCTTTGTTCATCAGAAACTTTTTTTGCTTCTTCAATGATGCTCTCAGCAGATTTACCGGCTTTAATTAATCTGGAGCGAATAATAAATACACCGATTACCAATCCTCCGCCCAATAGCAAAATGGAGCCTAGAACAATAAGAATAATAACCCCTGCATCAAGTGCAAGGAAACTTCCTAAGTTCATTTTCTCCTCCATTTGTTTTTATTAGATCTATATTATTTAAATTATAATAATCATTTCTAAACTAAATTATACTATACTTTTCCTTATTAGTCAATTATTTAGTTATCTATATTTATTTTATAAAAATAAACAAAAAGAAAATAAAAAAAGTATTAATAAATACATAAAATAATTATGTGTTTATTAACACTTTACAATTTAATATTAATTTTCTTTTTTTAAACCATAAGCAATGTATATTTTTTCAACTATTTCTTTCATAAGATTTGGATTTTCATTCAAATAATTTCTAACATTCTCTTTCCCTTGGCCAATTTTTTCCTCATTATATGCATACCAAGAACCAGATTTTTGAATAATATCTTTTTCTACACCTAAATCAATAATTTCACTTTCTCTAGATACACCAAGTCCATATATTAAATCTACTTCACAAAACTTAAATGGTGGAGCAACCTTATTTTTCACTACTTTAACTCTTGTTAAGTTGCCAACAATGTCAACACCTTTTTTTATTTGTTCAATTCTTCTAATATCTAAACGTATTGTTGCGTAAAACTTTAAAGCTCTGCCTCCAGATGTGGTTTCAGGACTTCCAAACATAACGCCAACTTTCTCTCTAATTTGATTAATAAAGATAGCAATTGTTTTACTTTTACTAATAGCACCACTTAACTTTCGCATTGCTTGGCTCATAAGTCTTGCTTGCATACCGATATGCGTAGCTCCCATATCTCCATCAATTTCTACTTTAGGAACAAGCGCGGCAACAGAATCTATAACAACAATATCAATAGCATTACTTCTAATTAAATACTCAGCAATTTCTAAAGCTTGTTCACCAGTATCAGGTTGAGATAAAATTAAATTGTCTACATCAACACCCAAAGCTTTTGCATATCTTGGATCAAGTGCATGCTCTGCATCTATAAATGCTGCATAACCTCCAGTCTTTTGTGCTTCAGCAATTGCATGGAGTGCAAATGTTGTTTTTCCACTACTTTCTGGACCATATATTTCAATAATTCTCCCCCGAGGATATCCACCAACACCCATAGCCATATCTAATTTTAAAGAACCAGAAGAAACTACATCTAAATTATCATATACTTTCTCCCCCATCTTCATAATTGATCCTTTTCCATACTGTTTTTCAATTTGTTTAAACGCATCTTGTAAAGCTTTATCTTTTACTTCGTTCATAATTTTCTCCTTACTTTGATTTTAATATTAATTCTTTGTTTTTTATAAAATAATCTATCCCCGATACTAAAGTAAATAAACCTGCAATACTGATTACTACTAAAGAAGTAATATCTTGACTATCCCCTTTAAATAAAGTAATCGGAAAACATTCTAATAATAATATGATTATCATAAATATTTGGCTAATTGTTTTAACTTTTCCGAGACTGCTTGCTGCAATTACAATATTTTTTTGTACAGCTAATAACCTAATGCCTGTCACAATAAATTCCCTTGCAATAATTATAATCAAAACAAAACCCAATCCATAATTAAATGCTTGAAATTTTCCTTGTTCCAATAAAATTATCATTGTAGAAATAACTAACAACTTATCTGCTAATGGATCCATAAACTTTCCAAAATCAGTTACTAAATTTCTTTTTCTAGCTATATTACCATCGAGAAAATCAGTAAATGATGCAACACAAAAAATTATTAAAATTATAAAATTACCAACAGTTACGCTAGAAAACAAAAAAATTTCTTGAAGCGAACTAATTAAAGAAATAATGATAATGACCGGAATCAACATTATCCGAAACATTGTAAGTTTATTTGGTAAATTCATCAATTTACTCCTTCCATAATGTTATTAATTATCTTATTATACTATAATTATACTTATATTGTAAGATTAATTTAATTTGTTAATAATGTCTTTACCTGCTGCTATCGCAGACAAAAAAGCAAATGATAAATTATAACCACCGCATTTACCATCAATATCTAACATCTCTCCAACAATATAAACATTTTCATTAATTAATGATTTGCAACATTCATTAATTTCGTTAATGTTTACGCCACCAACAGTTATTTGAGCTTGATTATAACCATTTAATCCGACAGCATTAAAAATTAAATTTTTACAAGTCTTAACAACATCTTCCCCTCTTTTAAGAATTTCCATAACTAACATTTTAGGAAACATACCTAAAAGTATTTCTTCTACACTTCTTCCTTTATTTTTGTGTTTATTAAAATATGCATATAATTCATTTAAACTTTTTTCTTTAACTAAATCCAAAGAAACAAAACAATTCTCACAATAGAATCTTGATAAATCCATAGCTAATATTCCTGATAAGGCATCATCTTTAAATAATATTTCTCCAGAATCTTCATGCAAAATATCATTACCAACTATAATTTTCGCACTACATTTTACCCTTATTCCTCTTAAATGAGGTATCTTTTCTTTAATAGCAATAGGAACAAGACCAGGTTTTAATTCTTTTATAGTATGACCTAAATTTTTAACTAATTGATACCCATCAAATTTTGATTGTGCTTTGGATCCACATGCAAAAATAGAAATATAGTTCTCATTATATGTTTCAATAAATGAATTATAGATAATTTTAATATTCAATTCGTCTAATCTTCTTTTAAAACTATCAACAACACTTTTTGAAGATTCACTAAAAGGATAAAGTCTCCCTTCAAAATCACTCTTCAACATTATTCCTAATTCTTCTTCTATAAACTGATACACTTCAACAATTGAAACTTTTTTTAAAAGCTTATTAATAAAATCAGAATTATTAAATCCTTCTGCTCTAATTAAGTTATTACTTATATTGCATTTACCACTACCTGTTTTTAATATCTTTCTCCCAACCCTCTCATCAGCTTCAAAAATAGTAATGTCTAAATCTTCTCTTTTGCTTTTTAAGTAGATAGCGGCAGCCATCCCACTAGCTCCTGCCCCAATTATACTGATTTTTTTCATTATTTTCTCCTTATAAAAATAGTTTAATATATTATCAAATTTATAACTTGATTTATTTATTTAAATTTGTTATAATAACACATACGAAATTTCGGAGGATAAATTAAGATGGCAAACATTAAACAACAAGCTAAACGTAATTTAACAAATGAAAAGAAAAGATTACAAAATGCTTCTTTTAAATCCGGTTTAAAAACAGCAATTAAGAAATTTGAATTGTCTGTTAAAGAAGGAAATATTGAAGAAGCCAAAAAAGCATATAATCTTGCTTTCAAAAAACTTGATAAAGCACAAGCAAAAGGCATTTATCATAAAAACAAAGTTGCAAGAAATAAATCTCGTCTTTCATTATTATTAAACGAAATAGCATAATTTAATTATTATTAAAAAGTCGCAAAATATGCGACTTTTTTTATATTTCAAATAACAAAAACTCTAATCCTGTCTTTGAATCAATCAAGCCTTTTTTAATTTTATAGTCTAACTCAGCAAATCGATGAATAAAATACTCAACATTTTCTTTTACAATTGACTTAGCATTTTTTATTAAATAATAAGCCTTACCATTAGAAACTCTCATTTCTCTAGCAATATCACTTTGTGAATATTTTTTTTGTAATAATAATTGAACTAAATATGATTCTCTTAATGCCCTACTACTCAATGAAAGAAGACCAACAGGATCTTCGCCAGCGAGTAATAAATTATTATAAACATTAAGTGCTTTTTCTTTATCTTTTGCAATTATTGCATTACTTAAACTAAATACATTAGTATCCATTTCCTTAATAACTAAATTTAAAACATCATCAACAGATACTTCTTTTGTTGAAGATGCATAACTAATTAATTTGTTTGTTTCATTATCCGCATTTTCTAAATTATTTCCTGCTCTTTGATAAAAAGTTTCAATTGCTTCATTTCCAATACTAATACCATTAATCTCAAACTTTCTTCTAATCCACCCTTTATATTCAATAGAAGTCATAAAGTTACATTCTTTTAAAATTGCAATCTTATGCAATTTCTTAACAACATCTTTTCTTTCATCAAGCTTTAAATTATATGCATCAATTATTAAAGTACATGATGGAGAAGGATTAAGCAAATACTTAATAAAAGCAGAAACATTTTGATATATATTTGGTTTAGTTGCAGTTAGAAAAGTTGGATTTTTTATAATAACAACTTTATTCTCTGATATAAATGGCGTAGTTTGAGCATCTTGTATTGCTTCGCTAACATTTACTTCTTCCAAATCATACCTTGTTACATTATATTCATCTGCATTAGAATCTTTAATAATTTTATTAATTCTTAAACGAATTAAATAATATTCCTCACCAACAAAAAGATAAATATTATCTGCCATATTTTTCTCCTATTCTGTATTCGCATCCTCATCAGGAATTTCACTATATTCTTGGTATTTTTCAAAAGTATATAAATATAAATCATGTTCATATATATTATCTTTATCAAAATATATAAATATGAAATTATAATATAATGATTCTTTATCAAATGATTCATCATTAAGATCAATATTATGATATATATAATATCCTTCAGATTCAAAAAACTCATCAGGAATTAATTTGAAATCAGCCAAATACACCTTTAAATCAGCGTTAACTTTTTCTTGCTTCCATTTTTCACTAATATTAGTTATAAAATCTTGCTTCTCATCTTCATTATAATCATATAAATAAGAACCTTGTAAAATGTATTTATTAACATCTATATTATAAGTAAACTCAATTGGTCTTTTGTCAACTAAATAGATACCAACATCTTCACTTGTGTTTTTAGCTTGATTAGAAACATCTTGATAATTTCTTATAGATGTAATTAACAAAAACAATGAGATTACAATTCCAATAATAGAAATAATTGCCCCAAAAAAACCAGATCCTTTTCTATCTGAATTCATTCCTAGTATTGCAAATACAAAAGCTCCTAACCCACAAACAATGCTCAATATGTTAAAAACATATTCAATAAAACATATTAACGAAAATAACAAACAAAGCACTCCTAATCCTAAAGCAATATAAGAATATTTACGTGATTTTTTTAAACTGCTATTAACTGGCTTTGCTTCTATTATATTATTATTTAAATCTTCCATATAATTCTCCAGTAATTAATCTATTTTTATTTTAACATATTATCATCCCCTTTTCTATATCTTTATAAAAATTAATTATTTAGCCTATAAAATTTACCCAGTTTATATGTAATCGTATAGTCTTTATCAGTTCTATAAATTATTTTTTTATAATTATTAAGTTTATTAATAACTTCAACATTTGGAAAACCAAAACTTTTTATCCTTCCTGATTGAATTACTGCATATTTAAAATTAACCATATTTAAAAAATTTATTCCTGTAGATGTTTTACTTCCATGGTGAGCAATCTTTACAATATCAACATCATATAAAAAATTATTAAGTCGCTTTTCTCCTTCTTTTTCAATATCTCCTAAAAACAACATATTAACATCAGTTTTTATATAAGTAATTAAACTATTATCATTTTCATTAGCATATTGACAAAGAGGAGGGAAAATTATCAAATCCATTTTTGGCATACTGATTTTCATTTCTTTATTTAAGTGAATATTGTTTGTATATAAATAATTGTTATTATCATAAATACTCATAACAGTATTTTTTACTTTTATATTAGCAGTAATATGTTCTGCCTCTCCATTATGATCATTATGGTTATGAGTTAAAATCAAATAATCAACTTTATAAATACCCTCTCTTAATAAATATTCAGTAACCTCATTATTCTTGCCATCCCCAGTATCAATAATAATCGTGTTAAACCCATATGTAATAACAGTCGATTCACCATAATATAAATCTAAAAAAACTACTTTCAAAAAGGGTTTTACTGAATTAAAAAGAAGAAAACAAGTCAAAAAAATAAGTAAAAGCCCTAAAAAAAGATATCTTTTTTTAATTGTTTTATAAACAATAAGAATTAAAATTATCAAACCATAGTATATTAAAGAATGATAAATTGAAAAATATGGCATTTTTATATTAATACAAAAATATTTTGATATTAAACTACTAAATACCATAAATCCTTTACATAAATAATTAAAAATTAACCCAATTGGAAAAAACATAAAACTTGCAAACGCAAAAGGCAGCATAATTTCTCCTACTAACACAATAAATAGAATATTAATTAAAGGCGACAATAAATTAACTTGATGATTAATATTAATAACTAAAGGTAGAGTAATAATTAATGCTGACAAAGAAATAAAGAAAACTTTTAAAGTGTCATTTTTGTTTTCCATTAATGGTGCAATAAGAACTATTGTGAATGCCATTAAAAAACTAAGACAAAATCCAAGATTTTCTAAATAAAAGGGATTATAAATTAATAAAAATATAAACACAATAGAAACAATATCTAACGAAGATAAATTAAGTTTAAACTTTTTATTAATTAAGATAAAATAGTACATCAATACCGCCCTTAATACCGAAGGAGAAAAATTTGTAACAACTAAATATATTGCTAAAAATGATGATATAAATATTGACTTATTTTTAAAACGTTTTAATATTTTTTCTAAAAATAATACTAAAATTGCAATATGAGTTCCAGAAATAGCGAATAAATGCATAATCCCATTAATTTTTAAACTATCCATAAACTCGTCACTAAAATCTTTATTTTCTCCAATAACAAGTCCTTTAATAATAGATTTAGCATTTTCCGGAAAATATCTTTCCACATATTTGATTAACAACTCTCTAATATAACTAATATTAAATTTTTGATCAACTATCCTTATAGATTCTCCAGAAATAACCAACCCTATTTTTTCATTTTGTAAATATTTTTTATAATTAAACCCCCTAGGAATTCTATTAGGCTCAATCTCTTTTACTTCTCCTTCTACTTCAATATAATCAAGTACCGAATATTCCGCATTACCATTTTCATATATCATGATGTTTTTAATTTTATTTTTAATTATTATTATCTGATAATCTTCTTTTTTATCAATACTAATTACTTGACCATAATAATGTTTTTTTTCTTCAATTTTATAATTAATTGTTATTAAATATATCAACACACTAAATAAAGAAAGAATAAAACAACACCAAAAAATAAATTTACTTTTTTTATATAAATATATTCCATAAATTATTAAAAAAATAATTACTATTATATGTTTTATTGAAAAAAGAGTTAAAAATATAAATATCGCTATAAGAAAATAATTATTTAATAATATCTTGTACTGTAATAAAGTCTTTAATTTTTTCAAATAAAACACTTGAAATCCCACTAACATTCATTATATCTTCAATCACTGTAAATTTTTTTTCTTCAGTACGATAATTAATTATGGCCTTTGCTTTTGTCTCTCCTATTCCACTTAAGCTCATTAACTGTTCAATAGAAGCAGTATTAATATTAATTTTTATATTATCTGTTTCTTTTTCATTTTTTGAATTAATATTAATTAATTCCCCATCATTGACAACTCTTGCAAGATTTATATTTTCTGTAACTGCATTATTTGTAAATCCACCACACAAAGAAATAATATCATTAACCCTTGACCCTTCTAAAACTATATAAATACCCGGTTTATAAACTTCTCCTTTTACTTCAATAATAATATTATTTTTATTATTATTAAAATTGCTTTCTGGAGTTTCAATACGTGATTGATTATTACTAGATACAACAGTAATAATTATTCCAGAAATTATTAATATACAAACAATTACACTAATTATAATCTTCTTTTTATTCATAATTGCCTCCATTTACTATATATTATCTAAAAAGAAAGAAATTATTTTATTTATAATCTAATTTGACTATTCAAACGTTTTCTTATATAATATAAAATGTAATTAACATATTTGAAAGGAGAACACAATGTTCAAAAAAATCGCATTTATATGCATGATGTTACTTCTCGGTGTAACACTTATTGCATGTAATGGTGAATCTATTTCTTTTGCTGACCAAAATATAGAAATTAAAGTCGGTGATGAATATACACTTTCACCAGTACTAAGTCAAGAATCTTTAAAAGTTAACTATACTATGGATAAAGATGATATTATTACAATCGAGGACGGAAAAGTAACAGCAATTGCTTTAGGTTCTGTAATAGTAACTGCAACTATTGATGAAACGAAGATATCTGCATCTATTACAATTAATGTTGTTGAAGAAAGTAGTGAAACACCAACAATTTCTTTTACTGAAGATGAAGTAGAATTAGAAATCGGTAAAGAATATACTTTAAATCCAACTTTAAGTGATACAAGTTTAGTAGTTATTTATTCAGCTGATCCTATGACTTCAGTTGAATTTACTGGAAACAAAGTAAAAGCATTAATTATTGGCGAAGTTACAATAACTGCAACAATAGAAAACACAGAAATAGCTGCTACAATAAAAATTACAGTTATTGAAGAAAAAATTGATCCGACAATTAGTTTTGAAAATTCAGAAATCGAATTAGAGGTTGATGAAGAATTTACTTTAACTCCTAATCTAAGTAACTCTGAATTAGAAGTAGAATATTCTGCTGTTCCAAGTGAAAAAGTAAGTTTTACAGGAAGTACTGTTAAAGCTCTTGCTAGTGGAGAAGTAGTTATTACAGCTAAAATTAAAAATACAGAAATTAGCGCTTCTATTACACTTACAATTAAAGAAAAAACTTCTCTTTCATTTGATAATAATAATATTACTATTGATTTAGAAACTTCAAATTCATTTATTTTAGTTCCAGTTATTACTGGTGAAAATTCAGAAACAATGCAAGTTATCTATGAAATTGATGATGAAGAAATTTTAACTATTCAAGAACATACAATTACAGCTTTAAAAGTAGGAACTACTTCAATTATAGCTAAAATTGATGGAACTGATATTCAAACTACAATAAATGTAGAAGTAATTAATTCTTCAACATTAATTGTTGAAACAATCACAACCATTGATGTTGGTGAAACGCACAAAATCGTATATACTGACTCTGCTGACAAATATGGCCTTGGTGTGAACTTTGAAACAAGTGATTCAAAAATTTTATCAGTATCAAGCGATGGAACTATAAAAGGTATTAGTGGTGGAGTAGCAACAATAACTATTATGTCTTATGCTAACGGTAAACAACTAGCATTTGAAGTTACAGTTACATATCAACCAGCTACAGGATTAACAATTGGCTTTGGTGAAGGACCATTTGAAACTGAAAAAAGTTATAAAGGTATTTTCTCGGTTGAACCAAGACAAGCAAATCAAGAAATTATCTTTACATCAAGTGATACAAATATTGCTTATGTAAATGATTTTGGTTTTTTAGTAACAGGAACAAAAACAGGAAATGTTGCAATTACTGGAAAAGTTGCATCAAATGAGGAAATAACTATGGTAATTAATATAAATGTTGAAGAACAATTTGATCCTATGAAAATAATTGAATCTCTTCATCAAACAAATATTATTAATCAAGAAATAATTTTATATGGATATGAATTTACGGCTGGTGGAGTCTATCCCGTACAACCAATGATTGGTAGTGTAAGCAAATTTTTATTCCAAGACCTAGTAATTACTCCTAATATGATGAAAACAACCGCTGTTGGATATACCGGTAATATTCATGATTCAGAAACAAAATATATAACATATCATGATACCGGAGCAGCTGGTGCTGGCTCTACTGCTTTAGCAAATTCAAATTATAACAATAGTGATGCTGAAGTATCTTGGCATTTCACTGTTGGTGATGATGCAGTTTATCAACAACTTCCAACAAATATGCAAGCTTGGCATGCAGGAGACGGAACTTCTGTAAAATTTAACTATATTGCAACTGGTGTTAAATTTAATGGTAATCTTCACCCTGATGTTACAATTACTACAGATGGTTATTATGCATTAGATGGTGAAAAAACAACTTATGTTGCTCCATTAAAATATGGTGCTATTGCAAAAACATCTGATATTAATGATAACGGCTTATTAGTTGAAGTTAAAGATGGATATTATTATATGGGACCTACTTGGTATAGTACAGACTATAATTATATTGCAAATAGAGGTGGAAATGTAGCTGGTATCGGTATTGAATCAGCAATAAACAAAGGTTCAGATCTTTATACTACATGGCATAACTTAGCAAAACTAATTGCTAAATTAATGGATGATCATAACCTAGAAATGTATGAAGTTCAACCTCATCATTACTTTAGTGGTAAAAACTGCCCAGGAACTATGAGAAATGCAAGACTTGAAGAACATTTCCGTGACATGATTGAAGCAGAATACCTTGTAAAAACAAAATTAAAAGGTTATCAATTAGATTTTTCAACAACTGCAAGCCAATATGTTGATTCTAGAGGAAGAATATTTAATTTACCTGATGTAGAAACTACAATTACTTACAAAGTAAGAATTCATAATGAAGAATATGATGCTACAGTTGTATTAGATACAATTCTTCCAGCTAAATCTTCTTTAGCTGCACCTACAAATCGATTTAATTTTGGATACTAAAAATCGATTATATATATAACTAAAAACCAAAAAAGACTTGAAGTATTATCTTCAAGTCTTTTTTTAAATTTCTTATAATATATTTTTACACATGTTCATTCTTTCCAATAATTCACTTGTTATTTAACCTTTAATCGTTTTTTAACCCTTTCACAGCTAATTAACAACCCCCTAGAGTTCTTTGATTAGAAATCAAAATAAAGAAAATAAAAAAATGGTAAATTCAACTTTTTTTTGCTTTATTTTAAAATATTTATAAAAAATCAAACGGGGAAATATCCTCATCATTTATAATTTCACTATCATTATTTTGTAAAACATTTGTTAATCTATTAACTAATTTTGTCCGTTTTTTTACTTCTATTTTTTTTATTCCTTGAACCATAGCTTCAAGGGATCCAAGCATTATTAGATATTTTTTTGCTCTTGTAACAGCAGTATATATTAATTTCTTTTTAAGCATAATATAATACTTGGATGTAAAGGGAATAACCACTAAATCAAACTCACTTCCTTGAGCTTTATGAATAGAAATGGCATAAGCTAAGCTTAAATCATCTAATTCATCTTCATTATAATAAACTGGACCAAAATCATATAAAACAGTTAACCCTAAATAGTCATTATTTTGATAATCAATACTAATTATTTGCCCAATATCTCCATTCATAACCTCTTTTTCCGTTCTATTAACTAATTGAATAACCTTATCATTAACTCTAAAAGAATAATTAAATTTTGTTATTTCTAAATCCTTTTTAGGATTAAATTCTTCTTGCAAAACTTTATTAATATTTATAATACCCAGTTCACCCTTATACATTGGAACAAGAACTTGAATATCCTTAATTAAATCCATTTGTTTATCTATGGCTCTTTTTATTGTAAAAACCAAATTTTGTATAATAGAATTATCATTCATTCTAACAAAGCTTCTGTCACTTTGCATATCTAAAACATTGTCTGGAACAATCCCTTTATTTATACTATGAGCAAAATCAATAATAGATGAATCTATTTGTTGTCTATGTATTTGCGTTAATTTTATCGTTTTAATTATATTTGATGAAATCAAATCATCTAAAACATTGCCTGGACCAACAGACGGTAGTTGATCTTTGTCACCAATAAAAACAATTTTCACATCTAAAGATAACGCATTTAAAAGCCTTGATGCTAATTCAATATCAACCATTGAAAATTCATCAACAATTACCATTTTACAAGCAATAATAGTATCTTTTCCATATCGATAATTACCATTCCCTTCATAACCCAAAAACTTATGAACAGTCATAGCATTATGCTTTGTTATCTCTTGCAATCTTTTTGCAGCTCTACCTGTAGGCGCAAGCAAATATATAGCTTCGCCAACTAATTCTTCTTTGTTAAAAAGAGAGGTATATGTTTTAATGATTCCATTTATTATTGTAGATTTACCAGTACCGGGGCCACCAGTAATAATTGATATATTATTTAAAAGTGATAAAACAATGGCATCTTTTTGTTCACTAGTATATGTTATTTTTATTTTTCTCATTAATTTATTTAATTCACTAATAATATCTGCTTCTATAAAGTCATTCTGATGTTCATAATTTACAATTTGTTTAATTTTATTTGCAAAATCAACTTCAGAGTAAAAAATAGGTTTTAAATAGATATCTTCTTCTTCAATAACTATTTTGTTATCAATAACTAAACTTTTAATAACATTATTTAATAATTCCTCATCAAAAAAACTATCTTCATTTTCTACTTCATTGTGCATTAAATTAAATAGCTCACTTTTTTTTACATAAGAATTTCCTTTTCCATAAGTATATTGATTTAATATATATATCAACAATGCTTTAACCCTAACTAAAGCGTCTTTTTTAATACCCAATGAAAAAGCTATTTTATCTGCCCTAATAAAGCCGAACCCCTCAACTTGATCAATTAAAATATAAGGATCATTTTTGATAATCTCATATGCAGAAGGTCCATAATGATTTATTAATTTTAATGCAACAGACATAGTTAAACCTAAACTTAAAAATGCTAAAGTAGTTTCTTTAAAAGAAAGGTTTTTCTGCAGATTTTCATATATTGTATCTTTCTGCAATTTATTTATTCCACGAACTTTATCAAGATTCTTTTTATTTTCTAATATCAAGCTTAAACTTTCCTCTCCAAGAGTATTAAATATCTTTGTTGCAGCTATTTTACCTACTCCTGGAAATAAATCACTTGATAAATAATTTATAATTCCTTCTAATGTATTTTCTGTTTTCCGATCAAATGAACTTGCTTTAAATTGATACCCATATTCAGTATCAACAAACTCACCCAAAAAAGTATAATTTTCATTTTCAATCGGTTTTCTCTCAAAAACACCTGTAACTGTTACAAAAGAAGAATATAGTTTATCCATTACTAATTTTATTTCTGGGTTTTTAGGGTCAAGTGTAATTCTAATTACTCCATACCCGTTTTTATCATTATAATAAATAACCCGGTTAACACTTCCCCAAACCTTTTCCATTTTTATCCTCTAATACTTTCTTTTAATACCTTCATTATATACTTCATCTATTGTAGCCCCACCAAGTAATACTTCACCATCATAAAAAACAACAGCTTGACCTGGAGTTACAGCTCTAAACTTATTTGGATATTCTACTTTTACTTTATTATTAGTTATTTTTGTTATTTTAACTTTTATATCTTTACTACGATAACGAAACTTGGCAGTACAAAAAATTTCAGTAAAATCTTCACTCAACCAATTAAAATTAATGGCAAAACACATATCAGAATACAAATAATTCTGATCATCTTTATAACCCACTATTAAAACATTATTTATTACATCTTTTCCTAAAACAAACCAAGGACCAAAATCTCCCCCTAAACCTAAACCTTTTCGTTGACCAATTGTATAATACATTAAACCATCATGTTTACCAACAACTTCATTCCTTAAAGTTTTCATTAATCCTGGTTTTGCAGGCAAATAATTTTCTAAAAATAATTTAAAATCTCGTTCACCAATAAAACAGACTCCAGTAGAATCTTTTTTCTTTGCAATTTTAAGATTATGTTTTAAAGCTATTTCTCTAACTTCTTTTTTAGTTAACTCACCAATAGGAAACAATGATTTACTTAATTGTTCTCTATTTAACTGACATAAAAAATAACTTTGGTCTTTACTATCATCAATTCCCCTTTTTAAAACAACATCAGGATAATGTACCACTCTTGCATAATGCCCCATAGCAATATAATCAGCATCTAATTTCACTGCTGCTTCTAAAAAGAATTTAAACTTTATTTCACTATTACATAATATATCTGGATTAGGTGTTCTATTTTTTTTATATTCATCTAAAAAATATGTGAAAACATATTCCCAATATTCCTTAACAAAATCTACTCTATGAAGTTTTATTCCTAACTGATTTGCAGTAATCAATGCATCATTATAATCTTGCTCTTGAGGACAAATTTCATCAAAATTATTAGGATTACCCAATACATCATTATTAAGAGAAGAATCCCAATTACGCATAAACATCCCTTCAACAAGATAACCCGCCTCTTTTAATTTTATAACAGCAACAGCGCTATCAACACCACCACTTAAACCTACAATTACTTTTTTCATGTTCCCTACTTACTGCTTTTAAGTTCAAAAATAATATCTCTTAAACCCATAGCTTGTTCAAAATCTAATTCCTTAGCAGCTTCTTTCATTTGTTTTTCTAAACTACTCACTAATTTATCTACTTCTATTTTACTTAATTTACTCAAATTATCTAAATCAACATTAGCAATATCCTCAGAAATTATTCTAGTGATAACCATCTCATCTTGTATATCTTTATAAATTGTCTGGGGAATAATATTATTATCAGTATTATATTTTTCTTGTATCTCTCTTCTTCTATATGTTTCAACAATTGCTTTTTCCATAGAATTAGTAATTTTATCAGCATACATAATAACTTTACCATTTACATTTCTAGCAGCCCTACCAATAGTTTGTATCAACGCAGTCTCACTTCTTAAAAATCCCTCTTTATCTGCATCTAATATTGTGATTAAAGAAACTTCAGGAATGTCTAATCCTTCTCTTAAAAGATTAATACCAACCAAACAATCATAAGTTCCCATTCTTAATTTTCTAATAATCTCAAGTCTTTCCAAAGTCTTAACTTCCGAATGTAAATAAGCCACTTTAATATCTAAATCTTTTAAATATCTAGTTAAATCTTCTGACATTTTTATTGTTAGCGTTAAAATTAAAGTTCTTTCTCCAGCTTTAATTCTCATTTTAAGTTCTTTAATTAAATCTTCGATTTGCCCATTAGTTTCTCTTACTTCAATAATGGGATCAATTAATCCTGTAGGTCTTATAATTTGTTCAATAACATCAAAGCTTCTATCTTTTTCAAAATCTGAAGGTGTTGCACTTAAATAAATTACTTTATCTAATTTCTCTTGAAACTCCTCAAAACGAAGTGGTCTATTATCCAGTGCAGATGGAAGACGAAAACCATTCTCTACTAAATTCATTTTCCTGCTTCTATCACCATTATACATTCCTCTTACTTGAGGTAAAGAAACATGTGATTCATCCACAATCAATAAAAAATCTTTTTTAAAAAAATCAATTAATGTATACGGCGTCTCCCCTTCTTCTCTTAAACTAAAATGCCTTGAATAGTTCTCTATTCCTGAACAAGTTCCAACTTCTTCTAACATTTCAATATCATATTTAGTTCTTTGTTCTATCCTTTGAGCCTCAAGTAATTTATTATTGTTTTTAAAATAATCTATTTGATCAGCTAACTCATTTTTTATTCTTTTTATTGCTTCTTCTTTTTTATATTCACTTGTAGCAAAAAGAGTTGCTGGGAAAACATTCATAATAGTTTTTTTAGATAATGCTTTTCCCGTAATAATATCTACAATTAATATTCTTTCTACTTCATTATCAAAAAATTCAATTCTAATTGCTTGATCTTTAAAATATGCTGGGATAATATCAATACTTTCTCCCTTAACTCTAAAAGTACCTCTTTTTAACTCATAATCATTTCTAACATATTCCATTTTTATAAGTTGATTTAATAAATCATTACGATCAACTATATCTTTCTCTCTAATAGTTAACATCTTCTCTAAATAATCTTCAGGATCACCAATACCATATATACAAGAAACACTAGCTACAACTATTACATCATCACTAGTAAGTAATGAGCTAACAGCAGAATGCCGCATTTGATCAATATCATCATTAATTGATGAATCTTTCTCTATATATAAATCTTTAGAAACTACATATGCTTCAGGTTGATAATAATCATAATAAGAAATAAAGTATTCCACTTTATTTTCAGGAAAAAATGATTTTAATTCACTATATAATTGTCCTGCTAATGTTTTATTATGAGCAAGAACCAAAGTCTTAAGACCAGTTTGTTCTATAACATTAGCAATAGTAAAAGTTTTACCTGTACCCGTTGCCCCAAGTAAAGTTTGTTCCTTTATACCTTTATTTATATTAGACACCAAAGAAGAGATAGCTTTAGGCTGATCTCCTGTTGGTTTATAATTACTATGTAATTTAAAAACACTCATTTATTACCTTCTATTTATGATATTTTTTATTGTTTATTATCGAAAAAGCTCGATATATTTGTTCTAAAAAAATAACTCTCATTAATTGATGAGGAAAAGTCATCTTTGAAAAAGATAAAGATCTATTACTTCTTTTTATAACTTCATTATCAAGACCACAACTTGACCCAATAACAAAAAATAATTTCTTAGTATTATAAAGAAAATATTGCTCAATTTGCTCACTAAATATAATACTATCCATATTTTCTCCATTAATTTCCAAAGCAATGACATAACCATCTAAAACAGCATTTATAATATCAGTTCCTTCTTCTCTCAAATTCTTTAAAAAATCATCAGAATTTCTCTCTTTAATTTCAATAATGTTTATTCTAGCAAAACCTTGAATTCTTTTTACATATTCATCTATTGCATTTCTTAAATACTTTTCTTTTATTTTACCAACACAAACTAAATTTATTTCCATCATAATTCTATAACCAAAGAACTTGACTGCTTAGCAATATGAATTTTACCACGATAATCCAACTCATTATATAATTTATCAATAATATCATTTGTAATTATTTCCTCGGTATTACATTCTTCAGAAACATGAGCTAATACTATATGTAAACTATTACCATTAATATTACGCGATAATAAATTATAACAACTAAGATTACTCATATGACCACTTTCCGATAAAACACGATTAATTAAATAATTTGGTCTTTCACTATCCATTAACATCTTTATGTCATGATTAGCCTCTATAATCACAAGATTAGAAAGTTGTAATAACTCGAGATATCTTGTTGGAAAAAAACCTGTATCTGTTGCATATAAAAGCGATTTATTATTATATTTAATAAAATAACCTAAACAAAAAACATCATGAGCTAATTCAATAGGAATAATTTCAAAACCAAAAATCTTATAAGTAAAATCCGGATCTAAAATTAAAATATTTTGAATTTTTCTTAAACTAAGATTATTTTTCATCAAACTTTTTATCGTAGGCTTGCCAACATAAACATTTGCTTTTGTCCTGTAATAATATTGATATAAAAACCTAGAGTGATCTCCATGCTCATGTGTGATAAAAATAGCATTTATGTTACTTATATCTATACCCAAAGATTCTGCCTTTAGATAAGCATTTCTATAAGTGATTCCACAATCAATAATAATCTTATAATTTTCATTTTCAATATATGTACAGTTCCCTTTTGAACCACTTGCTAAAACGCATACTTTCATACTTAATCTCCTATTTATGTATAACTATTATATAATTAATGCTCTTTTTTTTCAAGTTAAAAGGTATCAGATAAAAATCCGATACCTTATTATTAAAATATAAATTGGATTAGATAGGTAAACTAGTTTTATAAGTTAATTGTTCTTCTAATTGCTTAAGATTAATATCTAAAAATCTATTAAAATCTTCTATAGTAAATGCATCTATTTTAAAATCAATATTTAAAGATTTCTGTTCTTTAATCAATTCTACAGCAATTATGGTTTCACTTGTAAGCTCTTTTAATAATGGATTAAAATACTTTTCAATTGCTGCTAAAACTTCTTTAGATAAAGTTTCGTTTTCTTTATCGACTAAATACATTTGAATTTGGTCGAATGTTGGCAAAATATGTTTATTTCTATTAATATCCATCCATTTAGGAATATCAGTTGATTTTGTATTTACATATACATGATAACCAAATTCACTAATAATATACTCTCCTAATGAAACATCCACACCATAGATTACAGTAGACTCATCAATTCCATCTGTAAATGTTGCTGAATTCCATATGTCAAGCATTGCGTTACTAAAAGCTTCAACCATTTTTCCATTTTCAAATGATCCCAAATCTTCATATTTTACTGTTAATCCTGCAGATTTAAACTTTGAAATTTCAATATTATCTAAATTATAATCTAAATTTGTAATATCTGGTTGAGTAACAAATCCAGTTTTCGCAACAAATCTTGGTGATTTAGCAAATTCTAAAGCAATTTTTGCAAATTTATCACTATGTTTCCCTGTAGTATTTTCTAAATATACTTTAACTTGTTGATCCAATTCTTCTGCTAATATTTTTTGATACTCTGTCCATTCAATTGGATTAATAGGTTTACCATTAGAATCATTAACAGATATAAGTAAATGATAACCAGTAACATTATAATATTCATCAACACGTTGTTGCATATTATATAAATATAAATCCCAAATTTCTGAATCCTCAGATATATCTTTTACTCCATATATTTCATCAATAAATTTTTGTCCCAAATCTTCATAAAGTAAATATAATTTTAATTCATGCTCATTTTGAACTTGATAAATGTATTTAATATAATTTTCCCAGCCCATTGCAGCATATTGGCCACTTTCAAACTCTTGTTTTAATTTAATAATATCATTATCCAAAGATTCCCATGCTGTTTTATCCAATACTTTATTTTTATCAAAAGAAGCTCTACCTGTATAATCATATACAGTATTCAACTCTTTATTACTAAGTAATCTTTCATAATTAATTTGGTTAGATATAAAATTCATACCATATCTATCATTCATTATTTCAAAAACTTGATCAGTAGTATATTCAACACCATCAATTTCAGCAATTACATTTTTACTTGTCTTTTTACTTGTCTTAAATTCAACATCAGCATTTTCTGCTTGAGAAAGATAATAATCTTCAATATCCTTATCATAAATAACAATTTCATAATTACTACGTAATTTTACCATTTGTTTACTAATGTAATCGACTGTTAAAACTTCTTCTTTTAATAATTCAATAATTTCATCTCTAACATCTTCTAATGGACTTTTATCAACTGTAGATATCTTCATTGCTAAATACTGTAGATTTCCACTATCTAAAGATTTAATTGTATTAGTAAACCACTTTTGTGAAGAATCAACTTTTGAATCCATAGGATTATAAGCATTTAAAGTAGTTTTAATTTCTGTTAAAACACCTTTATTTATTGCAATTAATTCTCCTTGAGTATAATTTAACTCATTTAGTGCTTCATTATCTTCTGAAACAATTTTATTAAATTGATATTTGCCATCATTAATTGTATATTGAACCCCTTCAACTAATGATAAAAACTCATCTGGATAACCACTAACACGATAACTATTTTGCGAATTATATAAATCTATCATTGTTTGAATTGTATCAGAAACAGTTAACTCTAGCTCATTTTCTATCCAAACCCATTTTGAATAACTACCTGCAACATTTACGTCTTGAGGTATTATTTTAACACCTAATTGTGCTAAAGCATCATTAACTTCTCTAGCTGTATTATATTTTACAATAATGGCAAAATAACTATCAGAATATAAAGAATTATATTTACCTAAAATTTTATTTTCTGGGAAATACTTTTCTGAATCTTCTTCTGCTTCAGCATCTTTTTCTAAAATTTCTTTTTCTAACATTTCCCGTGCATATTTTTCTCTTGCAACTTCTAATTTATAATAATTCTTTATTTCATCTTGTGTGCGGTATCCACTTGAAAACATTCTTTCTTCAAATAAATCTTCAAGATCTCTAATTTCATCTTCTGTTAAATCTTCTTTCCCATTTTCAAATGTAGCTTCTTCTATTGCCTCAAAAACTTCAGTTTCTGTAACCATATCTAAATATGATACATTATTAACTTTTTCTTTATTTAATAAATCTTCATCAATCAAAGAAAATAATGTTGAAACAACATAAGAATTCTTAAGTAAATCATAAACTGTTTTTTTATCAAAAGAGTAAGTAACTCCACCCTCAGTAACTGATAAGTACGTTTCATCTCCATTTGTAATAGTTGGAGCAGAATCCTTTGTCCCTCCACAAGCAATAAGTGTTACTCCAAGAAGTGACAACATACATATAAAAATAATTTTTTTAATCATTATAAAATCCTTTCGTATTTAATAAGTCTAGGTAACATTATAAATTAAAAGACCAAAAGTGTCAAATAATTTCATACCTTTGCAAAAGGTACCAGATGGAAACCTGATACCCTCTTGCTTAATGATTTAATTAGTTTATTTTGCTAAATGTGCAGTATAAACTAACTCTTCAGTCAATTTATCAATATTAATATCTAAAAATTTATTATAATCTTCTCGAGAAAAACTAGTAATTTCAAAATTAATATTTAATTCTTTTTGATCATTAAGTAATTCAATTGAAGTCAAAGACTCACCAAGAAGTTCAGTTGTAATAGGAGTAAAATACGTAGTAATCGCAGTTTTCATTTGTGCTGTTAAAGTTTCATCTGCTTTATCTTCAATATATTTTTGAATTTGTTCTAATGTTGGTAAAATATATTCATTTTCACTTTCATCTTCCCATTTTGCAATATCTAGAGATTTTACATTAACATATACATGATATCCAAATTCACTAACAATATTTTTTCCTAAAGAAATATCAACTCCATATATAAGAGTAGTTTCATCTGCTCCATCAGTAAAATAAGCTGCATTCCATATCTCTCTCATAGCAACACTAAAAGCTTCAACCATTTTACCGTTTTCAAATGAACCTAAATCCTCATATTTCACCGATAATCCTGCAGATTTAAATTTTGAAATTTCAATATTATCTAAAACATATAATGCATCTTCAATTACTGGCATTGGATCAAATTCAGGTTTTACTAATAATTTAGGAGCTTTTGCAAATTCAGAAACAATTTTCTCAAAATTCTCACTGTATTTCCCCGGAGTATTTTGTAAATAAACTTTAACTTGAGAATCTAATTCTTCTGCAAGTGTTTTTTGGTAATCAGTCCACTCATCTGGATTAATTGGTGTGCCAGTATTATCATTAACAGAAATTAACAAATGATATCCTGCAACATTATAATAATCTTCAACAATTTTTTCCATATTAGCTACATATATATCCCAAATGCTTGAAGATTCTTCAATATCTTCAACACCATATTTTTTATCAATAAAATCTTTACTTAAATCTTCATAAAGTAAATATAATTTTAAATCAGTTTCATTATCTACTTGATAAACATATTTAATATAATTAGCCCAACCCATTCCAGCGTATTGTCCAGCTGCAAATTCTTGTTTTAAATATTGAACTCTTAATGTAAGTTCATCCCAAGCCTTTTTGTCAAGAACTTTATCATTTTTATAATCAAAAACAGTATTTAATTCTTGGTTTAACAGAAGCCTCTCATAATTAATTTGATTAGAAATAAAATTCATACCATATCTATCATTCATAATTTCGAAGATTGTATTAGCTGAATATTCAACCCCGTCAATTTCAGCAATTATATCTTTGCTTGTTTTTTTGCTGCCTTCAAAATCAATTTTAAATGTTTCTGCTTGTGAAATATAATAATCTCTAACTTCTTGATCATAAATAACAATATCATAATTACTACGTAATTTATACATTTGTTCATTAATGAATTCTAATTCTAATATTTCTTCTTTTAACGCTTCAATAATTTCCTCTTTAACAGTTTCTAAAGATGGTGCTGAAATTGTCGCAAATTTCATTGCTAGATACTGAATTTTCCCACTGTCTAATGCTTTAACTGTATTAGTAAACCATTTTTGTTTATCATTAACAACTGATTCTTCAGGATCATAAGAAATTAAATTTGTTTTAACTTGAGTCAAAACTCCACTATTTATTGCAGTTAATTCTGCTTGTGTATAGTGTAATTCATTTAATATATCTTCTTCATCTTCTTGAACAGTAGTATTAAAAATATATTTTCCTTCATCAATTGTATAATGAACGCCTTCAATTAACGATAAAGACTCAGTTGGATAATTATCAACCTTATAACTATTTTCAGTATTATATAAATCTATCATTGCTTGAATAGTTTCTTCAACAGTTAATTCAGAATCATCTGTAATCCAAACCCATTTTGGATAACTTCCACTAACAGATGTATCTTTTGGAACAAGTTTAATTCCTAATTGTTCTAAAGCATTTTCTACTTCTTTTACTGTATTATATTTAACTACAATTGCAAAATAACTATCTTTATATAAAGAATCATATTTACTTTGAATTTTTGATGTTGGAAAATACTTTTCAGTATCATCTTTTGCAGCTGCATCTTTTTCTTCAATAGCTTCTTCTAACATATCAGTTGCATATATTTTTCTTGCAACTTCTAATTTATAATAATTATTAATTGCTTCTGCACTGCGATACCCGCTAGAAAACATCTTTTTATCAAACTCTTCTTCAAGTTCAGCAATTTCATCTTCTGTTAAATCTTCTTTTCCATTTTCAAAAGTTGCTTTTTCAATTGCTTCTGCAATTTGTTCTTCTGTAACCATATCTAAATAAGATACATTATTAACTTTTTCTTTTTGTAATAAATCTTCATCAACTAAAGAAAATAATGTTGAAATAACATAAGAATTTTTTAGTAAGTCATAAACAGTTTGTTTATCAAATGAATAACTCTTATCTCCTTCAGTGACAGTTAGATAAGTTTCATCACCATTTGTGATAGTAGGTCCCTTTTTATTATTACTTGCTGCCGTACATGATACAGCAATAACGATAATTGCAATAATTATTAGTAGTATAGGTAAAACCTTAATTAAAACCGATTTTATCGTTGAGTCTTTTTGTGCTTGTTTTTGTTTGTTCATTTTTATCTCTCCTCAATAGAAATTTTTATAACATTGATATTTTACCACTTTTTATCCTTTTTATCAACATATATTATTTGCTGAAAAAAGACTAAAAAACCAAAATATTTCCATTTATATCTTATTATACTCAACTGTCTTAAATATTTCTTAATAAATAAAAAAAAGTCTTTTTAGAAAGACTTTATTTTTTATTTATATTTGGAATATAAAAACTTCTTCTATCAAATGCATAAATTGGTTGTGTATATTCACCAATTAATTCCTCGTTAATCACACCATCTTTTGTTATCTCTTTTTCAAGTGCTGCCATTCTAGAATCTGAATAATCCAACAAAAAAACTAATTCAGCTTCAGGAATAAGAGGAGGTTTAGGTGAACCATATTCTAACAAGCCATGATGAGATATTAAAATATGTTGTAACAATAAATATTCTTCACTCTCATCTAATTTTAAATCAACTGCTTTTTGATACAATTTATTTGCTGCAATAGTAATATGCCCAATTAAATTCCCAGTTTTACTATATTCGCCAGTTTGAGCATCCATTTCTATAATTTTTCCTAAGTCATGCAAAATTATGCCCGCACGAACTAAATCCTTATTTAAAAATGGATATAAGAGTAAATAAGTATCACTTAACTTTAACATGGTAAAAACATGGTAAGCCAACCCAGAAACATAATTATGATGCATTGTTTTAGCTGCTGGATGAACAAAATATTCATTAATATACTCTTTTAATAATTCCACAACTAATTGTTTAATAATAGTATTATCAAGTTTTAAAACATAATCCATAATTGCAGACTTTAATTCTTCTTCACTCATTTTTGCAAATTCAAAAAAACTTTTTTTATCAAACTCATCATCCTTGGGAATTCGTAATTCTTTAATATTCAACTGCATTTTCCCTTGATAATCTTTCATATTTCCATAACAAGCATAGATATTGCCATTAACTAAAATTTCTCTTAACTCATCAGTTAAATTCCATATTTTTGTTTCAACAATATTTTCTCCATCAAATCCCAGCATAGTTGCATAATCAGCTTGAGATGTCGTCTTACGAAGTTGAACATCATTTAATCTTAAAATTAAATCAGAAACTTCATCTCCTGCTTTATAATCTTTAATCTTCTTCATTTCTATTTCCTTCCTTTAAAGAGTCATATTTTGGATTAGATTTCACTAGAACTTTTTCAAAAGTATCCATTAACTCTTTTTTTACTTCAGTAGAAACTGAATCATGTTCAATATATTTCATTGATTTTAAAATTTCAATGCTTTGATTTGCTAAATCCCTAGCTTCTACATCTAATTTTTGTTTTAAGGTGTGTTTTTCTAACATCCTTATTTCTTCTTCTTTTTTCCTTAAATTATACTCTCTTTCAGCAAGCTTTTTCTCATACTCGCTAATAGATTCATTATTTAATCCCACTTCATTTTCTTCATCATTAGAATAAATAGGCGTTTGCTTCTCAGAATAACTATCTTCAAAACTGAAAACACGTTCTTGAGGCTCATCAACTAAATTGCTTGGTTTTAATTCTTCCATTGTTGAAAATTTTACACTTTTTAATTGTTCTATAGCAAAATCATTTAATAATTCATAATTATTTGCTAATTCTTTAGTTATCACTTTATATTCTATATTTTCATAAATATCCATAATTGTCTGATTAACAATCCCATTTGTAAGATTAATCAAATCTTTTTGTTTAAAAAGCAAATCTTCATTACTTTTAATAGGAAGTGACTTATATAATTTAATAATATGTTTATCTTTTTTCTTTGATTTACCTAACAATCTATTTGCTTTATTAGCAATTAAACATTTATCAAGTCCATACTTATATAATAAAATAGTTTCATTGTTCTTTTTTGCTATTAATAAAGCAAGTTCAACTAATTCTCTAATTTTATCTAAATCAGAAAAAAAATCTTCAAATTCATCTGGTATAATACTATTATAAGCAAAAGCAGCAATAGAAAAAACAGCGAAATCGCACTCCATATATTTTTTAGCTAATCTTTTTAAAGGAAAACCAAAATAATTTATATATTTATATAATTTGGCATCATTAATATATACAAGAGCTTTTTTAAGATATTTGCCATCAATAAGTTTTTTAATTTCACTCATGAAATCAAAATCATTATCTCGCATACTAACATACTTTGCTCTTCTTTTAAAAGCATTAGCAGTTTTTCTATCCATTTTAAAGTTTAATTCACTAACTAATCTAGCAGCTCTTATGATTTGAATTGGATCATCTTTAAATCTTTTAAAAGGATTTCCAATAGCTCTAATTTTTCCTGTTGTTAAATCCTTATATCCATTAAATGCATCTGTAAGCATTCCGCCATGACTCATAGCAATGGCATTAATAGTAAAATCTCTACTTGCTAAATCTTTTTCTAAAATCTCAGAATAATGTATTCGCTTATTCTTTTTCGCAAAATTACTACCATCAATATTTTTAAAAGGACTAACAGAAAACAAATATCCTTCATAATAAAGAAGTACTTTATCTTCATCAAAAATTTCGTGTTTATATTGAGAAAAAGACTTTGTTATTTGCTCAATAGAAGCACTTGTTGTAATATCTATTTCATCATAACCTGTATCCAACATTATGCTTCTTACAACTTCACCAATCAAATATGCTTGATGTCCGTTATTTGTTAGTACTGACAAAACTTCTTTGCCTTTCTCTAGATAATCACTCACTATTGTTTCCCTCCTTTCAAAAATATAATTGCTAAAGCTATTATAACAAATTATAAGTACTTTTTCCACAAATTAATATTATTCTCTCTTGTTTTATTTTAAAAATCAATTATAATAAAAATAAGGTGATTTTATGAAAAAACTTATAAAAAACTCAATATATACCCAAACTATTAAAAAATCAGTATTTATTACTAATTTAATTCCTGTTGATTCTGTTGATATTGCTAAAAATCAATTAAAAGAAATTAAAAAAAAATATTATGATGCAACCCATAATTGCTATTGTTACATAATTACAAATGAAAATGATGGTATTAAATATTCTGATGATGGTGAACCTAGCCAAACAGCAGGCATAGTTATATATAATGTTTTAGAAAAAAACGAATTAACAAATATTCTTGCTGTCGTTACCCGTTATTATGGAGGTATAAAACTAGGTGCAGGTGGATTAATTAGAGCATATTCTTCATCAACAAGTGAAGCTTTAAAAATTGCATTAATAGAAGATATTATAGATTATCATTATTACAAAATTAAAACGGATTATGAAACTGCAAATACATTAATACGATATTTAGAAAATTATTCTTTAATAGAAAAAAAATTCCAAACTAAAGTATCGTTAATATATAAAATTAACCCATCAGAAAAAGATGATTTTTTAGAACAAACAATTAGCTATAGTAAAGGAAAAGCAGAAGTTTTGTTATTAAAAATAGCTAATCAATAAAGCACAAGCAAAAAAGGAGTAATTTATGTCAATATTAGTATGTGAAAACTTAACAAAAAAATTTAATAAAAAAATAAATATTAATGACTTTAATTACAATTTTTTAGAAAATAATATCTATTCTCTAATTGGTAAAACAGATTCTTTAAGAGAGCAACTACTAGATTTAATTTCAGGCAAAGCCATTTTAGATTCTGGTGCAGTTTATTTAGATGGTGAATTATTAAATGATTCAATGGATATTCAACAAAAACTTTGTTACATTTCTAGAAAAATGAAATTTCCAGCAAACTTTAAAATAGAAACAATTCTAAAATATTTTTCCTCATTTTACCCTAAATGGGATAATAATCTGGCATATGAAATTCTTGCAAATTATAACCTAAAAGATAACATTTTATATTACCGTTTAACACCAACTCAAAAATCTTTATTAAATGCAATTATTGGATTATCTTCTAAAGCTAATATAACTATTTTTGATAATCCCTTAAAAGGTTGTGATGTAAAAGATAGATATGATTTTTTTAATTTTTTTTATAACGATTATATAATAAATCCCCGAACAATTATTATGTCAACTGATTATATTGATGAAATTGATTTTTTAACTAATAAAATACTTTTTATTGATAATGGAGTTTTATTTGATAATTATAATACCGAAGCTTTAAAAAATAACTTTAAATATTTAACAGGTAAAACTGAAGTATTATCATCATTAATATCTGGAATAAAAGTAATAGGTTTAGAAGAAAGAGGAAATATGTTAACCGTTTGTATTAGAGAAAAACTGAGAAAAGATGATATTAGAAAATACCAAAAATATATGGTTAAAATATCTCCAGTACCAATACAAAAAGTATTTATATATTTAATTAATTTAAGAAAGTTAAAAGGTTTAAAATGAAAGCTAAAAAGTCTTTTATGTTGCATTTTTTAACTTATCGATATTATTATATTGGATATATCCTACTTTTATTTATTCTTTTATTAGTAACCTCTTCTCTAGATTCAGTCCACCAACTCATTCCTCATTTAATATATATTTTTATTTCTATTACTATTATTCAAACATCTTTAATTGGTTATTTTGAAAACTATCGCCTAGGCTCCATTTATTTAAACATAAATAGCAATAGATTAACATGGGTTTTTTCTACAATTATTTTTGGAATTGTTAATTCTCTAATAAATTTATTACTGCTTTTTTTACTAAACACTTTGTTTAATGCTTTAACTGAATTTTCTTTATTTAACTTATTCGATATTAACATTTATTTATTTATTAGTTCACTTTATATTTTATTATACTCATTTAATAGTATTCTAGGTATTATTAAAGCACACAAACATATACTATTTAAAATATTTATTTTAATAATTTTTATTTTGTTAATTATTTCTTTTCCTTTTATTACAAATATCAACCTTAATTGGCAATTATTTAATTTTAATTCCAGAATTAATTACTTATTAATTTCTTCTATTCTTTATATCATTGCTATATTATTTTATAGTCTTTATTATTTAATAATTAAAAAAATAAATATTTAAAAAAAGCAGATTATATAATCTGCTTTTTTATCCAAATATATTTGCAATTACTTCTACAACTCTAAAAATTAATTCAGCAACAACTCCACCAGCAATAAAACTTATTAAATAAACTAAAGTTCTAATTTGCCATGTTGAAGATTTTTTAAATATTTTTGAAAAATCAATAGCTTTTAAAGCTCTAAAAACAAAAACAGAAATAATCAAAAAAATAAACAAATACCAAATAGCAATTAAAATTGGTTCAATACTAGCAAGCAAAATTAATCTATTCATTGTTCTCCTCAATTCTTGCCATTACGAATAATAAATCAGATAATCTATTTAAATACATTAAACAAAATCTATTTATTTTATTTTTTAAAGTATACTCTACAACGCTTCTTTCTAATCTTCTTACTATTGTTCTAGCTAAATGAAGAAAACTAGAACTTTTAGAAACACCAGGAAGAATAAATGAATTTAATGGCGGTAAAATGTTGCTAAAATAATCAATTTTATTTTCCAAATATGAAATATCTGATTCACTAATTTCATTTTTATTAGAAGCAATATCATAACCCACTAAAAATAATTTTTCTGCTATATTCTTTAATAAATCTTTAACCTCATTATTTATAACAAAATTGTAAGCAACCATTATAGCGCTTTGCGTCTCATCAATATTTCCCGAAACTTCAATAATCAAATCAGATTTTTTAACGTTTTCTGCTAAAATAGTTGAAGTAAATTGATTGTCTCCCGTCTTTGTATATATCTTCATATACTCACCTCTATAATAATTATACCATATAAAATAAAAAACCAATAGTTCAATCTATTGGTTTTTTAATTGCTTAGCCAAAATAATTTCTTTACTTTTCATTAATCTAATTATGTTACTTCTCTCAGCATCATCTAATTTTTGAGAAATATATTTAACTGTATCTTTTAAATTAGGAATCATTATATATTCTATAGCATTAACTCTTCTTCTAGTCTTTTCAATTTCATCAGCTAAAATATCACATGATTTTTCTAACTCAGCAAGTTTTACTAATCTAGATTGTAATTGAGATAAGCCAATAATAGCCTCATCAAGTTCTATTGGTGTAAAAGATAGTGAATATGTTAAATCAATTTCTTTGTTTTCTTCATATTCAATAATTGGCACAGATAAATTCATAATATTTTTTGAACTTGTCTTAAAATGCGATGATTTTGTTGGAACCAACAACGCCTCATCAATTGCTTCATTGCTTATTTTAATTCTTGCTTTCTGATATTGTCGATTAATTATTAATAACTCTTTGTCAATTTCTTCTCGTAATTTTTTTGTTTCTTTAATAATAAGCATAAATTGTCTAATCATTTCATCTTGCTTATCTTTAAGCAATTTATGTCCTCTTAAAGAAATCGATAACTGCTTTTTAACTCGCGTTAATTCCATTCTAGTAGGATTAATTTGCATTATAGCCATTTTATTCTACCTCTTTAGGGTAATACTTTGTTAAAGTTTCATAACTAATTCTTTTTAATTCTGATTTTGGAAGTATAGTTAATAATTCCCAACCTATTTTTAATGTTTCTTCAATAGTTCTATTAAGAGCATATCCTTGTGAAACATATTCCTCTTCAAATGCAGTAGAGAATTTAGCATATAATTTATCCGCATCAGATAATGCAGAATCACCCAATATTACAGCTAACTCTCTGGCTTCTTTCCCTCTAGCATAAGCAGCAAATAATTGATTCATTGATTCAGCATGATCCTCTCTTGTTTTATCTTTTCCAATCCCTTTATCTTTTAACCGACTTAAAGAAGGTAAAACATCAATTGGAGGCTGTATTCCTTTTAGGTATAAATCCCTTGATAAAATTATTTGTCCCTCGGTAATATAACCAGTTAAATCGGGAATAGGGTGAGTTTTATCATCCTCCGGCATAGTTAAAATTGGGATTTGAGTAATACTACCCTTTTTCCCTTTAATCCTGCCTGCTCTTTCATATAAAGAAGCAAGATCTGTGTACATATACCCCGGATATCCTCTTCTACCAGGAACTTCCTTTCTAGCAGCAGACACTTCACGAAGAGCCTCAGCATAATTAGTAATATCAGTAATTATAACTAAAACATGCATACCTAACTCAAAAGCTAAATATTCTGCACAAGTAATTGCCATTCTTGGAGTTGCAATTCTTTCAATAGCAGGATCATTAGCTAAATTCATAAACAAAACAGATCTATCAATAGATCCAGATTTTTTAAAATCTCTAATAAAAAAATCCGCTTCTTCAAAAGTAATTCCTACTGCTCCAAAAACAACAGCAAAATCTGCACTTCCACCAATTACTTTTGCTTGTCTTGCAATTTGGGCTGCTAATTTAGCATGAGGTAATCCTGATCCAGAAAAGATTGGTAATTTTTGACCTCTAACCAACGTATTAAGACCATCAATAGCACTAACTCCGGTTTGAATAAATTCAGAAGGATAATTTCTAGCAACAGGGTTCATTGGAACACCATTAATATCAGCTGTTTTAATAGGTATAATATCTCCACCACCATCAATTGGTACTCCTAGGCCATCAAAAACTCTACCCAACATATCTGGTGCTAATTTTAATTCAATTCCTCTTCCTAAAAATAATACTTTTGAATCACTAATTTTTAATCCTTGTGAACTTTCAAATAATTGAACCAACGCTTTATCATCATAAACTTCTAAAACTTTTCCAATTCGTTGTTCGCCATTTGCTTGTTTAATTTTGACAAGCTCATCATATTTAATTCCCTTTACTTGATCAACAAGCATCAAAGGACCTACAACTTCAGTAATAGTTTTATATTCTTTAGCCATTTGAAAGTCCTCCTTCCAGTTGTTGATACTCCATTTCAATATCATCTATGATTTTTTTCACAACATCATTAATTTTATCTTCACTAACATATTTTAATCTACCAATAGGTTCAATAATAGACATTTTCATAATATCATTAAAAGCCACATTATTCTTTAAAGCCTTTTGCCCTAAATGATACCAATGAAGAATAGACTTCATCATTAAATATTGTTTATGTAAAGATGTGTATGTATCTATATCATCAAATGCATTTTGATGCAAATAATCCTCACGAATACTTCTTGCACATTCTAATGTTAATCGATCTTTATAATCAAGTGAATCAACTCCAACAAGACGAACGATCTCTCCTAAGCTAGATTCTTCTTGTAGAATCTTCTTCACTTCTACTACCTGATTAGACCATCCTTTCTCTATATCGTTATCAAAATATATTTTTAAATCTTCTTCATATAAAGAATAACTTGTTAACCAATCAATAGCCGGAAAATGTCTTTGGTAAGCTAAATTAGCGCTTAATCCCCAATACACTTTTACAATTCTTAATGTTCCTTGTGAAACAGGTTCTGAGGTATCTCCTCCAGGAGGCGATACAGCTCCAATTGCAGTTATAGCACCAGTCCTTGTTTTAGTTCCCAAACACGAAACACTACCCGCTCTTTCATAAAATTCAGCAAGTCTACTTGAAAGATAGGCGGGGTATCCTTCCTCACCTGGCATTTCTTCAAGCCTTCCACTCATTTCTCTAAGTGCTTCAGCCCATCTAGATGTTGAATCTGCCATAATGGCAACTTTATACCCCATATCTCGGTAATATTCAGCAATAGTAATGCCCGTATAAATTGATGCTTCTCTAGCCGCAACTGGCATATTTGATGTATTGGCTATTAATACAGTTCTTTTCATTAATGATTCACCAGTTTTAGCATCTTTTAATTCTGGAAACTCATTTAAAACATCGGTCATTTCATTTCCACGTTCTCCACAACCAACATAAATAATGATATCTGCATCTGCCCATTTAGCAAGTTGATGTTGCACAACTGTTTTACCAGAACCAAATGGTCCAGGAATAGCAGCAACACCACCAATTGCAATTGGAAACAAGGTGTCAATTACTCTTTGACCAGTTACCATTGGCTGATCAGGTGACAACTTATTTTTATAAGGTCTACCCTTTCTAACTGGCCATTTTTGCAACATTGTAATATCAATAATATTATCTTTTGAAATTTTTAATTTTGCAATAACGTCAGTAATAGTAAAACTACCTTCATTAATGCTTACAATTTCTCCATTTACATTAGGAGGAAGCATTACTTTATGTAAAACAGCATTGGTTTCAACAACTTCTCCAATTATATCTCCACCACTAAGCATATCTCCAACATTAACAAGTTTTTTAAATGTCCATTTTTTTTCTCTATCTAATTTAGGCACATCAATTCCCAAAGGAATTCTATCACCCTCTTTTTCTGCAATAACATCTAAAGGTCTTTGAATACCATCAAAAATACCCTCAATTAAACCCGGTGCAAGTTCAACAGATAATGCTTCCCCCGTAAGATAAACTGGTTCTCCAGGACCAATCCCTGCAGTTTCTTCGTACACTTGAATAGAAGCAAGATCTCCACGTAATTCAATTATTTCTCCAATAAGTTTCTTTTCACTAACTTTAACAACATCAAACATATGGACATCTGCCATATTTTTAGCAACAATTAATGGTCCAGAAACCTTTGTTATTATTCCTATTTTTTTATTTACATCATTAGGATTCATCTCATTATCCTTTCTAAAATATGTCAAATCCAATAGCCTTTTCCACATTTTTTCTTATTTTTTCAATTCCTACTCCTTCTGATTCTTCATTAACAGGAATAGGAATAATCATTGGAAAAGGTTTATGTTTATATTTATCGAGTATTTCACTAATTTTTTTATATAATTTTTCACTCATAAAAATAATCTTACAACCATCTTTAACCATATTAAAAATATACTTATCTATTTCATCAATATCATTAGAAACTAAAGTATTTACTCCTATGCCTTTAAAAACAGAAATATTATTATTTTCTCCAATTGCACATATCTTATTCAATTCATTCATAAGTACTTACCGCCCTAATAACATATCTACACTAATTGAAGTATTTAAATATATAAGTTTAATATTAGTAATTTCAGCTTCTTTTTTTAAATAATAATCAATTATAGGTCCCATACCAAAAACATCAAACTGTAATTGTTCAGATAATTTTAATTTTAAATTTTCAAGATTAAAATCTAAATTACTTAAATTATGATCTTGAAAATATTTATGTACAATATTGCTTAAATTTTCTTGGTAATAATCACTAAAAATTTTTACGATTTCAGAATCATTTTTTTGAAAAACATCACAATAAATACTAGTTGCTATTTTGCCATTAGAAAGCAACATGCTTTTCATTTCATCTTGACTCCATGACAGTTTCTTACATCTAATAAAAGTTCTAATATTAGAAAAATCAATAATCATTTCAAAATATTCTTTTAAACTTTTACTACCTTTAATATTATTAAGAATAAAACTAGTTACTTCTTCTTCAATTAAGCTACTAACTTCTCTAGAAGTAAAATCCTTGGAAATTTTTGAATTAATTGAAACAAATAATTTAATAAAACTTTTGGAAATTAACTCATAATTTCCATCCAATGCTTCTTCAATTGCCTCATTACTAAATAATCCCAAATTATTTTCACTATAAAAATTTTGATTAAACATTTTTGCTTTAATTATTCCTTTTAATTTTATTAAATCATAAGATAAATAAAATATATCAATTAAATGTTTATCAATTTGTAAATTATTTAAAAATGCTTTCGTTTTATTTAATTCTTGATCAATAAGTTTTTCCAAACTAACTTTTTCCTTAGATTCTCCATATCCCATATCAATTAAATTCTTTATGATTTCAGATTTGTTTAATCCTATTAATTTTGTAAGTTTCTGTCTTGTTAATATCGTTTCAATCTTTGCACTAATTATCCCATTTGCATAAGGATAGCTCATTTATATTTCCTCTGAAAATAGTATTTTTGCAATTTCTGATTCGTTATTCTCCAAAACATTATTTAATATAGTTTTATACGAACCATCAATATCATAAGTTTTACTAATAATAAGAAAACCACCATCAATATCTGCGCCTTCATTTGACAAAACAAGATTATACTTTCTACCTAATTCTGTATTAAGTAAATCCAGAACAACTGAATCTTTCATGCTTTTTTCCGATGAAAACAAATTAAGATATCTATTGTATTCAGTATTAGAAACCAATATAGTTTCATCTCCAATAATAGATTCACTTTTTATAATTGTTATAACATAATCTTTTAATCTTTCATCAGACATATTCCTCATTTTTTCAAATGCAGAATTTAATGTTGAAAGCATTAAATTTTTCTTATCTCGTAAAATGTTCATTTTTTCTTTTTGTTTTAAAACCGATTCTTTTGTAACAAGTTCCTCATTTATATATTTACTTAATTCTTTATTCTTAATTAATATCTCTGCTTCAGCTTTTTCTAATATTTCTTTTTTAATAGCTTGAGCTTCTTGCTCTCCAGCAAAAATTATTTTTTGAGCTTCTTGTTTCCCTTTATCTTCAATTTTTTTATAAATATCTTGTTTTTCCATTAATAAAACCAATCTCTCTTAAATGCCGAAAATCAATAAAATTGATACTAATAATGTAAGAATAGCGTATGTTTCAACCATAGCTGTTAAAGTCATACCTTTTACAGAAGCAGTTGGTTGTTTAGCAGTCATATGAATAGCTGTAGCTGCAACTTTTCCCTGACTAATAGCAGATATTAATCCTACAATTGCAATAGGCATACATGCACCAAAATAAGACCATCCTTGTGCCGTTTCTAATGCTAAAGGAGTACCACCCAATAATCCTATTTGAACCATTAATAATATTGCAGCAAGAAACCCATAAATTCCTTGAGTTCCTGGTAAGGCTTCTAAAATTAAAATTCTACCAAATAATTCAGGCTTTTCAGACATAACACCATTTGCTGCTTTTCCTCCCATAGAAACACCAAAAACCGAACCAATACCTGGTAAAATTGCAGCTAGTGCTGCACCAATAATTGCAATAATTGTACCTGTTGTCATAATAAATTCTCCTTTTATTCAATAATTTTATATGTATATTCTAATTTCAATGATAGTGGTGTAAATGGATAACCCCCACCTTCATAAAATTTCCCAAAAAACTCAACATATTGCAAACGTCCATCATGAACATAAGCTGACAATAAACCCATTGCAATATTAAATGTATGTCCAACTAAATAAATTAAAATTCCAAAAAAAACACCAATGATTGACCCCATAACCATTCCAGCAAGTAAGTTCATAACATAAGCTATAACAGCAGTTGATAAACTTAAAGCAAGTATTCTGGAATAAGATAAAATATCACTCATATATGATGTTATTCCATATAAACCTAATAAACCACTTGCAGCTTTTCCAAAAATATTTTTCTTTGCTCTTCCAGCAGTAAATATAATTGTTAATACTCCAAAACCAATTAAGCCATAAGTAATATATATTGAACCTGGTATAGGAATAAAAATAAAACCAATGCCTAATAGTATTGCCACCCAACTAAATTGATCAAAAATTGCATCCCAAATTTTTCTTTTCTTAATTAACGAATAGGCTTTAGCAAGCAAACCCGTTATAATATGTAAAGCACCAACTATGATAGAAACAATTAATAGAATAAGTGGTTCTTCTATTGGAGCAACCAAAACTGGTTTCCACAATTCAAAACCAAAAAGACTTCCGAACATTACTCCCCAAATTATTGTTGAAATACCAGTATAGGCAAATACTTTCAACATTTTTTTTGTTCCACCTCTTGGTTTTTTAAATCTAATAAATAATGTACTAAACAATGTCATTATTATCCCATACCCAACATCACCCATCATCATTCCAAAAATAATCCAATACCAAAAACTCATAACTGGGTTAGGATCAATCTCTCCCTGAGAAGGGGTTGCAAACATCTCTGTTACAGTTTCAAAAGGCTTTACCAAAATGTTATTTTCTAATTTTGTTGGGGAAATCTCATCTTCTCCAGGATCTTCAAAATTAATATCATAAAATGGAGTAACATTTGAAATAGTTTTTTCAAGAATATTACATTTTTTCTTTGGAACCCATCCTTCAAAATAAATTGCGTCTAAAGTTTCTCTATAAGAAGCATTATTTAACTCCTTTATTGAATTCATTTGATCACTATATAACTCAATTTCTTTTTTTTGTTTAGCAAGTTCAAAAAAACTATTTTTAAGCTCATCTATTTTAAAAGTAAGCTCTTCAATTTTACTATTATTAATATCAATAATTTCTTTTGCTGTTTTATCATCTTTAGGTAATGATACGTCCTGAAAATCATAAATTTTTAATTGCTCATCAACAAGAACTTCATCATCTAAATATGTATACAAAACTAAACTTACCAAAGTTGAGCTTATCTTTTTAAATTCATATACTACACTTAAATCTTTAATACTTTCAATAAATAAATTGATTTTATCATTACGCATAATTCCTGTATGAACAAAAGTATACTTTGTATTTTCTAAATCACTTAATTTAAAAGAAAAATCTTTCCAAAAAAGATATTCATTATTATTTTCTTTTAATGCAGAAATTTTATTTTCCATATTTTCAATATCAAAATTTATTTTTCTTATTTTATCAACTAGTTCTTCTGATTTTTTTTCAACATTAATAAAATCATCGTATTTAACCTCAGAAACTTCTGTAATAAACTTTTTCTTTTCTTGATATGGCTGCAAAATTTTCAAAGATTCTTTTACTCTCGCAATAGCATCATCAAATTTTTTATTATTAATATCTGTATCGTCTTGATTAATCAACATTATGTTCCCATTTTTTTGTAATGCTCGTAATAAATTGTCTTTGTCTTCTTCAAGAACAACTAAATGAAACTTTTTCATCTCTACAATCATATTTCAAATACCTTTTTTAAAATATAATTTACTGCTTTTATTTCGTTATTATGAGCAACCTGTTCAATTTTTATTTTTAAATCCTCATATTGCTTATTAAATTCTTTTTCCATTGCTTTTACTTCATTCTCTAAAGTAATCTCTTGTTTTTCTTTTTCTAATAAAAAATCACTATGCATTTCTTCAACAAGAAGATTTGCATCTTCCTTAGTTTGTATAAGTAATTTCTTAACTTTATCATTAGCTTCAATCTTAGCTAATTCAACCTTAACTTCAGTTTTTTTAATTGCCTGTATAATTGACATTTAACCACCACCGTTCTCTATTTATAATTTAAAAAGAGTGCCTTTGCACCCTGTTATTTTGTTCCGTACAAACGGTCTCCACAATCGCCTAGTCCAGGGACAATGTATCCTTTTTCATTTAGTTTCTCATCCAATGCTGCTAAAAAGATATCTATTTCAGGAAATTCTTTTTGTACTCTTTTTACTCCCTCAGGTGCACCGACTAAACCGACATAACATATGTCTTTACAACCTTTTTCTTTTAATAATCTAAAAGTATGACATACACTACCACCAGTAGCTAGCATTGGGTCAACAACTAACACTGTAGCTTCTTTAATAATATCCGGAAACTTAGCATAATATTGTTCAGGCTCCAAAGTTTCTTCATTTCTAAAAACTCCCACATGACCTACCTTAGCAGTTGGTATCAAAGTTAAAATACTTTCTACCATTCCTAATCCAGCTCTTAAAATCGGAATAATAACAACTTGTTTTTCAAGTTCTTTACATTTTGCAATTCCAACTGGAGTTTGTATTTCTACTTCTACAGTAGGCAAATCTCTTGTAACTTCATAAGCCATTAGCATCGATATTTCTGATACCGTTTGGCGAAAATCTTTTGTGCCCGTTTTCTCATCACGAATCAATCCTAGTTTATGATGAATTAATGGATGATTAAAAATAACTAATTTACCGTTCATTATTTAATTCTCCTTTGTGTTTAATTACAAACTATTATAACATAATCACCGTTCAATAACTATAAAATATATCTATTTTATATATTTTAAATTTTGAGGTTTAATATTATTTAATATATTCAAATAATTTAAAGCATATTGTTTTGCTTTACCTAAATCATGATCTAAATAATTTCCACACTCTATACTACTAACACCAGGAATCTTTCCTGAATATTTTGTAATAAAATAAAACATTTCTTTAACAATTTCCAATAAATCAATAGATTCATATTTACCAAAAACAATTAAATAAAACCCAGTTCTACACCCCATAGGGCCAAAATATAAAATTTTTTCGCCAAATTTTATATTATTCCTTAAGTAAGTTGCCCCTAAATGTTCAAGAGTATGAATACCACTAGTTTCCATAACTTCATCTTTGTTGGGAATAGTCATTCGTAAGTCAAGTGTTGTAAACCATTCATTATTAAACCTATCTTGTCTAGATACATATAATCCTGGAAGCAAAACTTCGTGATTTACAGTAAAAGAAGATATCTTCTTATTCAAATAACACCCCTCCTTTTCTAATAACAACCATTTTATCTTTAGTAACATCAATTACAGTTGATGGTACATTAGATAAGTTAACTTCATCAATAATTAAAAAATCAATTACATTACTAAATTCATTTTCTATATCTTTTAAATTAGATAATTCTTTTTCCCCACTTTTATTTACAGATGTTGTAGCAAAAGGACCAAATTTTTTTAATATCGATAAACAAACTAATGAATCTGGCATTCTAAAACTAATTGTATCAATATTATTTTTTATATTAACTTCTTTTCTTTTGTTAAAAATAATTGTCAGAGCACCAGGCCAATATTTTTCAATTATCTCAATAACATAATCAGGAATATCGGAAACATATTTATACACATCTTGGATATTTCCAATTAAATTAGCAAGAGGTTTAACAAAATCTCGACCTTTAATCTGAAATATTTTATCAATACCAAAAGAATCATCAATCATTGCCCCAAACCCATAAACAGTATCGGTCGGAAAGCATATTACTTTCCCTTTTAAATCACATTTTTTAAATTTTAAAAAATCAACTACTCTTATTCTTTCCATAATTTCATTGTCTCTTCTAAATAATCATCATTAGTAATGATATTTTTATTTTTTAAAGTCATTAATTCCAACATTATTTTATTTTTTTCAATACTATCAAGATTTGAATATTCAGATGATAAATTCTTAGAATTTAAATGTTTTTTTATGTCAAACCCAGAATATTCTTCTTCTACGTTTCTATAATAACGTTTGTAAGTTTCTTTTGTTGAATCCAAAGATTGGTTTGAAATATTATCTTCCTTTTGATATTCATTTTTAATACTTTCAGTATTATTTGTATCTTCAATAAAAGAACTTGATTCAATAAATTCTTTAAAATTAAACACATTTTCACTTTTATACTCTGCAGCAAACATTCCTTTGCCTCTTTTTTTATAATAAAATATAACAAAAGCACAAACTCCAATTATTCCTATCAAAAACGCAATTAATATTTGCAAAACATCAGAACTAATGGTAAAAGGTTTTTTTACTAATTTTAAGTCTATTGGAACACTACCTTTATTTTGACCAATATTAGTAGCACTAGTCTTTATCTCCTCAATTGTTTTTGGTTTCAATGAAAATTCAAAAAAAGTAGATTGTTGAATAAAATCTTTATTAAAAATAGAAATTTCATAATTAACATCTTTATCCAATAATAACGAGAGAGCAAAAATATCTCCTCTAGAAGTTTGTGTTGGATAATACAAACGATTATTATCAGTATTAATTAAATACAAATTATAACTTCGAGCAACATCATTAAAAAAGAAAATTCCTTGATGAACTTTGTCATTTATAATTCCTTCTACAATAATAATATTATAATATTCATTACTATATTCCTGATAAGAATATTCATTATAAGCTTTATCTATTTCATTTAAATAATTTTCTCTATTCTCACTTGCGGGAGTTACCCCAAGTAATAATGAGCAAATCATAAACATTAGTATTTTCATTTTATTCCTCTTTAATTATTATTACTCTATCTAATCCTTGTAAGTCTTTAACAACTTCTGCATCTATTCCCAAACGCTTTTTTATAATTTTTTTTATTTCATTTGCTTGAGTATACCCTATTTCAAGAAAAACATAAAAGTTTTTATTCAAATATTTATTAATATTTTTCAATATTTCTTCATAAAAATAAAGTCCGTTGTAATTAGCATATAAAGCAATGTGTGGTTCTTGTTTTACCTCCGGACTTAACTCTTCATCCACACTAATATATGGAGGATTAGATATAACTATATCATATTTTTTATTAATGTTACTAAAAATATCACTTTCAAAAAAATTAATATCTACATTATTTATTTTACTATTTTCTTTTGCAAGTTCTATAGCCTTACTAGAAATATCTATAGCATCAATAACTGTATTTGGAAAATATTTTTTTATGACAATTGATAAAGCGCCAGAACCTGTCCCAATATCTAAAATTGTGTAATTTTTATTTAAATCTAAATTCTTAAATATACATTCAATTAAAATTTCACTATCAAATCTTGGAATTAATACATGTTTATTTACCTTAAATTTTAATCCATAGAAATAAGTATGACCAATTATATATTGTACAGGAATATTATTATATAAATAATCCTGAAACAAATTAATTAATGAACCTTCATTTATAACACTTTCAGAATATTTTAAAATTAATTCTGCCTTAGACAAATTAAGTGAGTTTAAAACTAAAAAATCAATTGCTTCTTTTTCTTTTCCTGTTTTTTGTGCTTCTAATCTATATTTTCTTAATAATTCATAATACGTCATATTATATTTCTTTTCTAAAACAAATTATTCTGTTGACTTCTTCAAAACCGACACTTTGATGAAAATCAAAACTAACTTCATTATCTATTTCACAATCACTTGCTAATTCAATACATCCTTTTTGTCTAGCCCATTTTTCACACATTAAGAAAAGATCCTTTGCATAACCTTTTCGTCTATGATTTTTATCAATATAGATACCTTCTAAATAGGCAACAACAGGTGTGTGTGTTCCTTCAACATAATCTCTTCGTAATTGACAATGAGCAAACCCCACAGGATTATCCTTAAAATAATATATATAAACAACACTATCTTTATTTTTAAGAATATTTTCAAATTCAATTAATAATTCTTCAATAGTATGATCTTCCCACATTTTTAGAGCCATTTTCGAAATTGTTTCAATATCTTTAATCGTTGCAGAACATATCATATTCTTAACACCTCAATTACTCAATATTTTTCTAAGAGATTATACTAAATTTCTTTATTATCTAATTTCTTGCGTTGATCAGCAGTAATTAAAGCTTCAATAATTGGGTCAAGTTTTCCTTCCATTACTCTGTCAAGTTGTTGAATTGTGAAATTTATCCGATGATCAGTGACACGATTTTGAGGGTAATTATATGTCCTAATTTTTTCACTTCGATCACCACTACCCATCTTTGTTTGTCTTTCTTGACCTTCAGCTTCCTCTCGTTCTTGCAAAACTTGATCATAAAGTCTAGCTTTTAAAACTTTTAACGCATTTGCTTTGTTTTCATGTTGAGATTTTGCATCTTGACATTGCGCAACTAAACCAGTTGGAATATGAGTAACTCTAACTGCAGACCGTGTAGTATTAACACTTTGACCGCCAGGTCCTGAAGAACAATAAGTATTTATTCTTACATCATTTAAATCAAAATCTACATCAACATCCTCTGCTTCAGGCATAACTAAAACAGTAGCTGTTGAAGTATGAATTCTTCCAGAAGATTCTGTTTCAGGAACTCGTTGAACTCTGTGTGCTCCTGATTCGTATTTCAAAAAAGAATAAACATTTTCTCCTCTCATCATAAATTCGACTTGAGAAAACCCTCCCATTTCCGATTCTTCTGCTGTCATTATTTCTATTTTCCAACCTTTTGCTTCTGCATACTTCATATACATTCTAAAAAGATCACCAGCAAAAATATTTGCCTCATCTCCTCCTGCAGCACCTCTAATTTCAAAAATAACATTTTTCTCATCATTTGGATCAACAGGAATTAATAAAACTTTTAATTTTTCTTCTAAAAACGCAACTTGTTCTTTTGCTTCATCTAACTCTTTTCTTGCAATTTCAACAATTTCTTCTTCATCACTATCTAACATTTCATATAAATCTTTAATTTCATCATTAATATTTTTATATTTATTATAGACATTAACAGTCTCTTCTAAACCCTTCAATTCCTTCATAAGCGCAGTCATTGTTTTTATATCACTTAAAATTTCAGGTTTAGTCAATAAACTATTAATTTCTTTATATCTAGTTGCGATTAATTCTAATCTTTCTAACAAATTAATACTCCTTAATTGTATTTTTTGGTTGTTTCAATAAACTTAACAATTGGCTCTTGGAATGTTAGGCTTAGATTCCCAACTTCACCTTGTCTATTTTTTGCAATAATTAATTCAACACGGTGAGATCGAGCTCTAGTTTCTAAACTATCTGAATCTTTACTAGATTTATGCAAGAATAAAACAATGTCAGCATCTTGCTCAATACTTCCTGATTCACGCAAATCTGCTAAATTTGGAACATCTCTTTTAATAGATTCACGATTTAATTGCGACAAAGCAATTACAGGAATATCTAATTCCATTGCCAATATTTTTAATGACCTAGAAATACTGCCTACCAATTCTGCTCTATTAGCGTTTTTATTCGCAGTTCTTTTGCCAATTAATTGTAAATAATCTACAACAACCATATCTAATTTTTTATTTCGTTTCAATTCACGACATTGAGCCATAATTTCACTAATATCAGTAACAGTACTATCATCTAAGTAAAGATCATAGTTATCTATTTTTAATCGCGTTAAATAAAGCGCAGTTATATCTGATTCATTTAACTTTCCACTTATTATTTTTGATAAACCTATCCCAGAATTTGAACTAAGTAAACGCATTACTAATTGAGTTGTTCCCATCTCTAAAGAAATAAAAGCAACAGCTTTTTTCTCTTCACAAGCAGTAGATGTAATATTTAAAGCCAAAGCAGATTTTCCTATTCCTGGTCTAGCTGCAATAATAATTAATTCTCCATTTTTAAACCCAAAAGTTTTGCTATTTAATTCTTTAAAACCAGTATCAATACCAATAAGTTCACTCTCTTTTTTGCTATTTTTTTCAATAACATCAATAACATTATCAGTAATACTGTCTATTTTTGAAAATTGTGCTGTTCTTCTTTTATTTAAAATTCTTTTAATATCATCTTCAGTCTTAACTAAAATGTCTTCAAATGTTAAATCATTATCCAAAACAGCCTTAGATAAATCTCCTAATGTATTATATAACTCTCTAGAAACTGATTTTTGTTTAATAACTGAAGCATAATTTTCCCATTCTACAACTTGAGGAAGAATATCAACAAGCTCTAAAATATATTCTTGACCACCAACAGCATCAAATTCTTTTTTCCTTTTTAATTCTTCAATTATGTTCGTATAATTGACATCTTGTTTATTATCATATAAATACTTAATAGCAGTCATAATTTTTTTATGATTGTCATAGTAAAAATCATCTGGCTCTACTGAGCTTAAAATTGCTGCTACTTCTTTAGGGCTTATTAAAATATTGGCTAATATATATTGTTCAGCCTCAAGGCTGTTTGGCATCTTTTTATCCATCATTATTGTTGCTCCACTACATGAACTATTAAATTAGCTTTTATATCTTTATGTAATTGAATTGGTATTTCAAATGTGCCTACACTATCAATATTTCCCTCAAAAATTATTTTTCTTTTATCTAATGCTATATTATGCTGTTTTTTATACTCTTCAACTATCATCTTCATTGTAACAGCACCAAATAATTTTCCTTCTTTTCCAACTCTTACATTAATATAGACGTTCTTGTTTTCTATTTCTTCTTTTAATTCTCTCATTTGATTCTCTAAAACTTCTGCTTCTTTTTTGGCTTCTTGGCTTTTTTTCTCTAGTTCTTTAATATTATCGGCAGATGCAATTACCGCTTGCTCACTTCTAATTAAAAAATTAGCATGTCCTCGCGGTATTTCAATAATATCACCCTTTTTACCTTTACCTTTTACATTAGTTGTTAAGATAATTTTCATAATACTAGATTCCCTTTCTTCAAAAATTTTTAACGTTTCTTTTAACTTTTCTTGTGCTTCTGTTAAAGAAACATTTTTTAATTGACAAGCAGCATTATTATAATGCCCTCCACCGCCTAAAGCTTCCATTACTAATTGAACGTTAGTATCATCCAAACTTCTTGCGCTAATTCCAACTAAATTTTTATCAATATTTCCAATACAAAAAGCAGCCTTAATATCTTTAATGCTTAATATTTCATCAGAAATTTTAGCAAGAAATTGTCTTGCAACAACTTTGTCTTCAACAACAGCGATTCCATATTTTTCATCAATAACATTAAAATTAGATAATACTTTTAATTTTTTTCCATAATCTAAATAATCTTCTCTTAGAAATTTATGAGCTTTTTGAATTTCACCACCATATTTTTGCAATCTAGATAACACATTAAAAGTTCTATAACTAGCACGATATAACAGGTTATTAGTATCAACCATAATTCCCATAATCATCCAAGTTGCTTCCGAACTACTTACATCAACATCTTCTTGTAAAAACTCAAACATTTCAACAACTAACTCTACACTTGATGATGCTGAAGTTGATGTATACATAAATTCATGTTTATCAACAGGACTTACTCCTGGTCTATGATGATCAATAATAGCTATATGATTTGCCTTATTATATAATTTTTCATCAAGTAATAATCTTCTATTTTGTGTATCAACAATAACTAGTAAATCTTCTTTACTTATTCGAGAAATAGCGTCATGAGGTTTAATAAAATATTCTAAAACACCTACATGTTGTTTCTCTATAATTTCTAAAATACTTAAAACCGTCTCATCAACTTTATCTTTATCTAAAACAATTTTGACCTTTTTATCAAAAGCTAAAATAAATTTATACATCGCAAGACATGCTCCAAAAGCATCTGCATCTGCATCTATATGAGCCATTACATAAACTTTATTATATTTTTTAATTATTTCTTGAAGTTCTTCACTTTTGCTTTTAACATATACTGGTGATCTATTTTCAAAAGAATTAGTTTTCCCACCATAATATTTAATATCATTATCTATATTAACAACACATTGATTTCCACCACGATTCAATGCAAAATCTAACATGTTTTTTGCAATATCAAATAATTGATTATATCCTAAATCAATACAAGCAATTCCAATCGAAGCAGAAGAGCGCAAATCTTCTTTTAAACAATATCCCTTTATTTCATCTAGTACCTTAAATTCTTCAGTAATCACTTCTTGCAACTGAGAATAATCCATTAATATCAAATATTGAGTTTCACTATATCCTTTTAAATATATTTGATGTGCATTACACCAAGCGCTTAATATACCAATAATATTACTTATTTGTGCTGCTCTATTTTGAGCGTCAAAAGTAACTAATGCTTGAGTTAAATTATCTAAATTAATTATACCCATAGCCATTGTTCTATTTAGATATTTAGATTCCAATTTTTTCATATCTGTTTTATCAGTAAAATAAATAATATTTTGTTCTTTTAAAACTTTACAACTAAATATTCTACCATAAATATTTATATCAAATATTTCATTATTATTTAAATTATAAAATAAATCTTGATTAATAACTTCAATATTCCTATCAACAAGAGGACTTAAAAATATTTCACGTGCAAATTTATTAGCCCATTGAATTACTTTTTTATTGCTAAAAACTACTATTCCAATAGGAAGTTCATTAAAAGCTGCTTCTCCACCTTGTCTAACTCGATAAGAAATTGAGTTCCATAATTTATGTCTTTGTTCAAGCCATTTCATTTTTTTAATTTTACGATTACTAAAGCTAATAATTAATATAAAAGTTAAACTTGCAGACAAAACAAAAATAGATGCATATGTAAGATATACATTAATTTCTTTTTCAACAAATGTGAAAACTAGAATAAAAGAAGATACTATAATAAATATAATTGATACAAATCTGTAAAAAATATCACTTTTCATATAATCACCATTCTTTATTTTAACTAATTTATTATATCATAAAGCCTATAAAAAATAAAATACAATATTTTTTATACTAAATTTTATAAAAAAAGACTGCATAATGCAGTCATATCCTATTCTTTTACAAAAGGTAATAAAGCCATATGTCGAGCTCTTTTAATAGCAACAGCAAGTTCTCTTTGATAAATTGCTTTTGTGCCAGTTACTCTTCTTGGTAAAATTTTGCCTCGATCAGATATAAATCTTTTTAATAATTCATAGTCTGTCCAGTCAATTTTTTGAACTTTATTATCTGTAAAATAACAGCTTTTTTTACGTCTTTGACGAAATCCTGCCATTTTATTTCCTCCTTAAAATGGTAAATCATCATCTGATAAATTTAAATCATTTTGAATATCTTTAAATGGATCAGTATCTACCTTGTTATTTTTGTTAGAGCTATTATCATTATAACTATAATCTTGATTCATATCTCCAAACGGATCATAGTTTGATTTTGATTGTTGTGATTTTGGTTCTAAAAATTCAATTGAATTACATACAACTTCTGTTATATATTTTCTAATACCATTTTGATCATCATAAGTTCTTGTTTGAATTTCGCCTTCTACTCCAATCAATCCACCCTTTTTTATATACTTAGCTAAATTGTCAGCTTGTACTCGCCAAACAACACAGTTAATAAAATCAGCCTGTCTTTCTCCTGATTTACTAACATAATTTCTATTTACAGCTAAATTAAATTGTACATAACTAAGTCCCGAATTTGTTTTTTTTAATTCTGGATCTTTAGTTAATCTTCCAGTTAATATAACTTTATTCATAATTACCTTAATCCTTTACTATAATATGACGAATAATTTCTTCACGTATATTACAAATACGTTCATATTCAGCTATAGTTTCAGCAGACGCTTCAACTCTAAACTTAACATAATATCCTTTTTTAAGATAGTTAATTTCATAAGCTAAATCACGCATTCCCCATTCATCAATCTCAAGAACTTTGCCACCATTTTCTTCAAAAATCTTTGCAAGATCTTGAATAATGGTTTTTACCTGTTCTTCAGTTTGTTCTGGGTGGATGATATACATACCTAAGTATTGTTTCATCTTGGCACCTCCTTCTGGTCTTTTTAGGCTTTCATTAAGAAAGCAAGGATGAGTTTTACTCACTTACATATTCTAACACAATACACCTAAAATGTAAAGATTATTAATTATTAAAAAAGAGAGAGTTTATCTCTCTTTTTCAGGTATAATTCTTAACACTCTAAAAAACCCAGCTACTAATTTCATTAACCAAGGAATAGCAAACAAAAATACTATAACTAGCAAGGAATCTTCTAATCTTAAATTTTCAAACCCAAACTTCCCAATAAAACCAAAAATCACATTATCATTAAAAAATACAACTAACAATACAGCAGTAATTCCCATAAAACTAATAACTAAACCTCTAATTAAATTAAGCGGTTTTGATACTTCATATAAAACATAAAACATTATCAGTGTAGTTATATATAATGTCACTGTTGTATAAGGAGCATATTCACTACCAGTTTCTAAAAAGACATTGAATCCCGGGATATATTTTCCTAAAAAATAAATAATTAAATGACTCAACAACACAACAAAAGCACCAGGCAATATACTCCTAATAACATTACTTAAAAATCTTCCCGTTACCTTATTTGTATTCGGTTGTAAAGCTAAGAAAAATGCTGGAATTCCTATAACACAAAATTCAATGATCATCATTTGATTTGGTGCAAAAGGATAATTTTGATTTGGTAAAATCAAATACAAAATAGTAAGTAAAATTGCAAATAATGTTTTTACTAAAAACAATGTTGAAGTTCTTTCAATATTGTTAATTACTCTTCTACCCTCCGCAACAACTCTTGGCATAGAAGCAAAATTTGAATCCATTAAAACTAAATGGGCAACATATCTTGTTGCTTCACTTCCAGATGCCATAGCAATACTACAATCAGCTTCTTTTAATGCTAAAATATCATTAACACCATCACCAGTCATAGCAACAGTCTTTTTATAATCTTTATATGTTTGAACCAAAATTTTCTTTTGTTCAGGACTTACACGCCCAAAAATATTATAATCAAAAGCTACAGCTCGAACATTATCATCGGACATACCATCCAAACTAATATAACGATTTGCTCCACTAACTCCTGCTCTAGAAGCAATTTCAGATACTGTAAGTGGATTATCTCCACTAATTACTTTAATATCTACCCCGTTATTTTTAAAATAAGCAATTGTTTCAGAAGCATCTTCTCTTATATGATCTTGAACTGCTATTAAAGCAATTACTTTCGCTGCTTTAGGTTTTTGTTTTGGGTCAATTTTTCCTGTTACTTTTGCTAAAGCTAAAACTCTATTACCTTGAGCAGAAAACCTTTCAACTCGTTTTTTTACTTTCTCATATTGAGAATCTAAAACGAATTCTGGTGCGCCAAGTACAAATGTTCCTTCAGATTCAAATGTTACAGCACTGTATTTTCTTTTAGAAGAAAATGGAATTGTTGAAACAGGTGTTAAAACTTTGTTTTTATCAAAAAATTTAACTAAAGCATCACTTGTAGGATTTGATTCCTCAAAAGCACTCATCATTGAGCCAACAATTTCTCTAACTGTATAATCAGTATTATTGTTTATTTCAACAGAATCAACAACTTTCATAGTTCCGTCAGTAATTGTCCCTGTCTTATCCAAACATAATATATCAACTCTTGCTAACATTTCAATACAATATAATTCTTGTACCAATGTTTTTTGCTTTGCTAGTCTAACAACACTAACTGCCAAAGCAACAGTAGTTAATAAAAATAAACCTGCTGGAATCATTGCTACCATACTGCCAGCAGCAGCAACAATAGCTTTATTTAAACGATCAAAATTATCTGGATGAAACACTTCAGCTAAAGATAAATTATTAGAAAAAGAAAAGTACCAAGTCATTAATCCCAAAGGAATAATAATTATCGAAATTACTTTTAAAATACCATTTAAAGTTCTTAATAATTCAGATTTAGGTTTTTTATATTTTTTTGCATCATTTGCTAATTTTTCAATATAACTATTTGAACCAACTTTATCAACTCTAGCTAGACAAGATCCACTAACAATAAAACTTCCTGAATACAATGTAGATCCTTTTTGTTTGGCTATTGCTTCAGATTCACCAGTTAATAACGATTCATTAACTTCAACAGCACCTTCTAACACAACACAATCAGTACTTATTTGTTTACCCGATGTAAACAAAACAATATCATCAAGAACTACATCCTTAATTGGAATTTCTATTTTTTCTCCATCCCTAATAACAATACTAGAAGGAACAGATAACAACGATAATTTATCAATTTGTTTTTTTGCTTTTATTTCTTGAAAAATTCCAATGAATAAATTTGCTAAAACCGTTAATAAAAATATTAAATTTTTAAATTCTCCAATAAGTATTAAAATTACCGCAATAACTAAAAATAATAAATTAAAAAAAGTAAATACGTTGGAAAAAATAATTTGTGGAACTGTTTTCCCTTTTCCACTATCAGTTACATTAGATAAACCATCTTTATTTCTTTGTTCAACAATCTCTGATGTTAAACCTTGCGCTAAATCAACATCAAAATATCTAACTATTTCTTCTTCTTTAACTATATATCCTTTTTTTAATCTTTTTTTATTTATTTTTTGTTCTTCTTTAAGTCTGTTTTTTTCTCTTTTTATTGCTTTCCTTTGTTCTGCTTTTTCTTCCTTAGAAATAATTACTGGAACCCTACTTTCAGAAGGTTCATCAATTAATTTATCAAGGAAACTTTTTTCATTAGAATTAACAACTTTTTTTTCTTTTTTTTCCATATGTATATCCTCTTTCCCCTTCATTAATTAACTATTACCAGCTATTGATTTGCGAATTTTATTTTCTTCTTCATTTCCAAGAGTTTTTTGAATAATTGCTAAAGCAAATGAAATCACATTAGCCATTGATCTTGCAGTAATAAAATTACCATCAACAATCACATCTTCTGATGGAAGATATGTTCCACCATTATGATATTTTTCAAAACCCGGAAAACAAGTAAACTTATGGTTAGAAAATAATCCTAATTTACTTACTAATGATGGACCAGCACAAATACTAGCGATTAATTTACTTTTTTCAAAATAATCTAAAATGATATCACTAATATCCAAGCGATTATGCAAAGTAATAACAGATTTTAAACCGCCTGGTATTACTAAAAAATCATAATCACTTGCATTAATATCTATAAGTCTTCTATCAGCAATTATTTTAATATCATGAGTAGATATTAATTGCACTTCATTTGCAACACTAACCATGTCAATTGTAATTTTTGCTCTTCTTAAAATATCAACTGTTACTATAACTTCACTTTCTTCAAACCCATTTGCAAGTAAAATTAATCCTCTCATTATTTTCACCTTTCGTTTAAAATTTTCTTAATTTCAACACAATTATTCGATATATATTGACCATATAATAATTTAACTATTTGTATAAATATATCTTCTCTTTTTATAATATCTTTTGTAAATATACCAATTGCTCCCTGCTTACTTCTTATATCTTTTTGCTCAAAAAAACTATCCATAATATCAGCAAGTTCAAGGTTATTCTCATATAAATCCTTCTTAAATGTGGAAGGAAGTGGAATATTGGTTCCCCCAGCTAAATAAACACAATTATTTTCATCAATTAATACTCCCCAGTTTAAAAGAATAACTTGTTCTCCAATAATTTTAACCCCTGCTTCTAAACCAATTCTAATTCCATCAATCGGTAATTTACTTGCTCTTAAATACGCCCCTTTTATTGTCTCTAAATCATTAAGAGGTTGATTATTAATTTCAGTTTTTACTTTAATAGCAAATACATCCACATCTAAAAAAACTTTTTTAACTGCATTAACTTTTGTGGGATTAATCGATGCAATATATATCCTCTTAAACATTTATCAAATTATTTAATTTGTCACTATCAAAATCTTTAATAATAGCAATCAACATTTTTTTAACAGCTTCAACATCATCAATATGAATCATTGTAGTTGTTGAATGTATATATCTTCCTGGAAGACCAATTGTTGTTGATAATGTTCCTTTACCTGCATATTGTGCCCTTGCAGCATCTGTCCCTCCATGTGATAAGAACATTTGAAAATCAATATTATTGTCATTAGCAATTTTTTCAAAATAATTTTTTAAATTAGGATTCATTATACAACCAGGATCAAAAAATCTCATTAAAAATCCAGCACCAAGTTTTCCAAACCCATCAGGTTTTCCAGTATAATCAGAAACTGGAGAAACATCCACAGCCAAGAATAAATCAGGTTGAATCATTTGCGTTGCTGTCGCAGCACCACGTAATCCTACTTCTTCTTGAACTGTACAACCACAAATAACTGTATTTGGATGATCAATATTTTTTAATTCTTTAAATACTTCCAATGCCATTCCACAACCAAAACGATCATCCCATGCTTTAGAAACTATCTTTTTACCATCTTCTGTTACATAATAATTATTTACTGGAACAATTTGTTGTCCTATTCTAATTCCTATTTTTTCTGCGTGCTCTTTATTATCGGCGCCAATATCAACTAATAAATCTTGAAATTTTGTTGCTGATTCATCTCCCTTTGAAAGATGCGGAGGAATTGAAGTAATAACTCCTTGAATAACTTTTTCTTTTAAAATAACATTCACATTTTGTGAGACCATAACCTCAGCTTTTAATCCTCCAATAGCCTGCATTTTTAACATGCCTTCATCAGTAATTCCAACAACCATTGCCCCAACTTCATCCATATGGCCTGCAATCATAATAACTGGACTTCCTTTGGGCCCTTTTTTAACTCCAAATATGCTCCCTAATCTATCTCTTAAAATCTCATCTGCAGTTTTTTCTAATTGCAACTTTACATAATCTCTAACGCTTTTCTCAAACCCACTTATCCCATTTAAATTTGTTAAAATTTCATATTCTTTCATTCTATTTCTTGTTTTCATTATTCTTCCTCACTTTTATATAATATATTGGTTTATTCTCCATAATAAATTTATCTTCATATTCAGTTGTAATAACTTCTTCATTATCCTTATGCAAATCTAAGCTCAATTCTAAAAACTCAAATCCATAATTATTAAATGAAATTATGCTAAATAAATATAATTTGTAATTATCTGTTTTAAATTCTATTTCCCCTTCTTGATCCAAAACAAAATCATATTTTTCTAAAAACTTATAATATGTTAACCTTCTTTTATCATGTTTATTTTTAGGCCATGGATCAGAAAAATTTAAATATATTTTATTAACCTCAAACTTATCAAAATATTCATCTAACTTAATCGCATCTATATTAATAATATGAATATTGATAAGATTTGCTTTATTAATTTTCTTAGCTGCTTTTAAAGAAACAGTTGCAGATACTTCGATACCTATATAATTAACAGTAGGGTTTTTTCTCGCTTTTTCAATCAAAAATTGCCCTTTGCCCATTCCTATTTCTAAATGAATTAAATTATTATTATTAAATAATTCATTCCACTTACCCTTATACGTCTTAGGGTCTTCAACATATATCGGTTTATATTCTAATAACTTAGAATCTGCTTCTTTAATTATTCTAAGCCTCATTTTATTTCCCTAACTCATAAATTGCTTCTAAATAAATTTTAGCTGCTAATAAAGCATCATCAATATCAATATATTCATTAACTTGATGAACAACATCAACTCTTCCAGGAAAGACTGGGCCAAATGCAACACCTTTTTTAAGTGCCCTAGCATATGTTCCGCCACCAATAGTAAAAGGTTTATTTACTTCATCATTTGTATGCTTTTTATATACATTATATAATGTTTTAACAAATTCATCTTCTTTGTCCAAATAGTGAGGTAGTAAATCAGAAACAATATTTAAAGTTAATGAATATTCTCTAGCTTGTTTAGCAAGTTCCTTTAAAAATTTTTCTTTATCCCAATTAATTGGATAACGTAAATTTAATCCGATTTTATTATTTTTATTATCCACTTTAATTACAGCAACATTTACAGTTAAATCACCAAATTCTGAATGCTTATAATCTAAATTCATATCTTTAAACCGAGAATCTTGTAAATTATCTCCAATAAAATTAATTGCAGGATTTGTAATATACTCATTTAAAAATTTACAAAGTTTAACACCAGCATTTATTCCATTTCTTGGTTCCATTGCATGAGCAGATTTACCAAAGATTTTAAGAACATATTTATTATCTTCTTTAAAAATTGTCCCATCAAGTTGTTCTTCCTCTAAAAAATGATTGAATTCATACTCTAAATTTTTAAAAATAACACAACTAGCTTCATCAGGAACAACATTATATCTATCTCCACAATTAAAATTCTCTAATTCTTCATCTGTCAAATTATTAACAAGATCTAAAGACATTATTCCTTTTTCTCCATATATTAAAGGAAAATCAGCATCGGGAGAAAAGCCCATTATTGGTTGTTCTTCTTTATCAAAATATTTTTTAATACTTCTCCATCCTGATTCCTCATCTGTTCCCAATATCAATCTTACTCTTTTATTTAATTTAACATTATTATCTTTCAATACTTTCAAAGCATACAAAACAGAAATAATTGGCCCTTTATCGTCAATAGCACCTCTTGCATAAATCTTATTATTGTCAATCGTTGCTGAAAAGGGAGGATATTTCCATTTGCCTATAGCAGGAACAACATCCACATGACATAAAATTCCAATAATTTCTTTTCCCTCGCCATATTCAATATGTCCTGCAACATTATCAATATTTAATGTTTTAAATCCCATTTTGTCACCAAGATTTAATATATATAATAAGCTATCCCTTATACCTTCACCAAAAGGAGCATTATCATTAATTGGGGAATCTCCTAACACACTATTGATTCTTAGAAGTCCTTGCATATCTTTAATAAGCTCATCTTTAAATTTATTTATGTCATTAATTATCTTCATCAATTACCTCCAAAACATCTTTCTCTCATTATATCACTTTTTATGTGTTTTTCATAATGTAAATAAAAATATTCCTATATAATTTAAATAAAAAATAATCCGGTATATCCGGATTATTTATTTCTTTTTATAAGTTCTTCAAATGATAAGACAATATTATCAACGTCATATTTAAAATCACTAATAACTTCTTTTCCTTTTCCACTTTTACCAAATTTTGTAATAAAGTAAGGAAGTGCCTTTTTTGATAAATATTTATAATAATGGCTTCCTTCACTCATTTCAACAGCCATAATATTGTCAATATTTGGAATTACAGAAGATTTATACTCCTCATCTTGTCCATCAAAAATATTCATTGATAACATAGAACACACTCTAACATCCAAACCTTTTAATAATAAAATTTCTGAAGCTTTAATCGCCACCAATACTTCTGATCCACTTGCAATAATAATTCCATCTAATTTTTTGTCTTCTTTTTTTATAATATAACAACCTTTATAAGCATTATTAATATCCAAATTATCAGTCACTATTTCTACATTTTGTCTAGTCAATATAATTGCGCTTGGTTTGTTTCTATCTTCTAAAGCAATTTGCCAAGCAATTTTTACCTCATTTGCATCAGCTGGACGAAATACATTTAAATTTGGGATACTCCTTAACATTGTAATTTGTTCTACAGGTTCATGTGTTGGTCCATCCTCACCAACAGCAATTGAATCATGAGTAAATAAATAAATAACTTGTTTTCCCATTAAAGCGGATATTCGAATAGCTGGTTTCAAATAATCAGAGAAAACCAGAAAAGTACTAGCAAAAGGAATAAATCCTTGATGCAAAGCAAGTCCATTAGAAATAGCTCCCATGGCATGTTCTCTTACTCCATATAATACATTTCTACCTACTTGAAAATTTCTACCATATACTCCACCATCAACAATTGTTTTTGTTGAAGATGAAAGATCAGCTGCACCACCAAAAATTAATGGCGTTTGCTTACTTAATTCATATAAAATTTCTCCACTTGTTACTCTGGTTGCCTTCTTATAATCTTTTTCATATAAAGGCAACAGTGAAAAATCAACCTCTAATTTATTATTTATAACTTTAATTAATTCATTATATTCTTTCTCATAATGTACTGAATAATATTTCATATTGCTTTCCCAAGCTTTAAACTCAAACTCACCAGCAATTTTAATATCTTCATAATAAGAAACAACTTCATCCGGAACTGAGAATTCTTCTCCACCTAATTTAGTCCTAAAGCCTAAAACTTCTTTGCTTGATAAAGGCGACCCATGAACTTTACTACTATTTTCGAGTGTTGAACCAAACCCAATCACTGTTTTAATTTCTATTATTGTTGGCTTATCACTTTTTTTAGCTTCCATTATTGCACTATTAATATCATCTACAAATTCACCATTTTCAACTTTAATATAATTAAAACCAATTGATTGAAATTTATTTTTTATATCTTCGCTATAAGTTAAACCCGTTTCAGTATCTAGTTGAATATCATTAGAATCATATAATATAATTAACTTACTTAATTTATTATGACCCGCAAAACTCAATGCCTCATTACTAATTCCTTCTTGTAAATCCCCATCAGAACATAAACAATATACAAAATGATCAATAACCGTAATATCATCTTTATTATATTTTGCTGCTAAATGACTTTCAGCAAGTGCCATACCTACTGCCATTGCAACACCTTGTCCTAAAGGACCTGTTGTTGCTTCTACTCCGTCAGTAATCCCAACTTCTGGATGTCCTGGAGTAATACTATTTAACTGACGAAAATTCATTAAATCATCTTTACTAACGTTATAATTTGCTAAATGCAATGCTGAATATAATAATGCAGAACCATGCCCTGCTGACAAAACAAACCTATCTCTATCTATCCAATTAAGTCTTTTAGGGCTAATCTTTAAATTATGTTTAAAAAGAGCATGAATTATTGGTGCAGCACCAAGAGCTATTCCAGGGTGTCCAGATTCTGCCCTATTTATTTGTTCTAGAGATAAAACCCTTAAAGTTTCTATAGCTAAATTATCTAAATCTTGATTTCCCACACTTATTCCCCATTTCCTTTTACTTTTAGTAATTCATATATGTATTTCGCGCGATCACCAAAACTAGCTTTCACCATGGAACCAACCAACAAAACTCCTTTTGCTCCAAGTTCCTTTAATTTATCTCCATTTACTAATGAAAGATCAACAACATTAACTGTTATTCTTCCCATTTCTCTTTTAATGTCAATAATATTATCTTCACCACCATAAGCCTCAAAAAATACTTCTTTTTGAAACTCTGAAACTGGCTCCTCTTTTATTTTCTCTTCTCTAATCTTTCCTTCTTTTCTTTTTTTATTTGCAGTTAATACAATCGCAACAATCATTAAAATAAAAATAGGTATTAAACATATTAATATTATATATAATCCAATAAGTGACTCAGATAAAAACAAAAAACTCTTCATAAATAACCATCCTTTTACTTTTTCTTCTTTATTATATCATAACATAAATTTATGTCTATAAAAAAAAGCTTATATAAGCTTTTTTATAAAGATTAATTTTTTTTATTCTTTTTATACACTATTCGTAACCCATCAAGAACTAAGTCATTATCAAGTGTTACTTTTTCTTCCATATATTCTTTTAATATTCGTGAATGCCCACCAGTTAAAATAACAACGGCTTCAGGATAAGATTTCTTAATTTTATTTATCATTCCATCTAGCATTGCAGCTGTACCATATAGCATTCCACTTTGAATACTCGAAACTGTATCTTTTCCTATTAATGTATTAATTTTTTCAATACGTACCTCTTCAAGTTTAGCCGTATTTTTAGTAAGACTATTAAAAGAAGTTGATAACCCAGGATAAATTACTCCACCAACAAATGACTTTTCTTTATCTATAACACTAATTGTAATTGCAGTTCCCATATCGATAATAATTAATGGTAAGCTATATTTTTCTGCTCCCGCAACTGCAGCAACCAATAAATCTGCACCAAGTTGCTTAGGATTATCAATCTTTATTTTAATTCCACTTTTAGTCCCTGGCATAACAAACATAGGTTCTTGATGAAAATACTTAAGACATAGCCTTGTAAAAGTATAATCTAAAACAGGAACTACAGAGGCAATAATAATACCTTCAAAATCAGTAGATTGATATCCATCATGTTTTAATAAATTATAAATTCTTATTCCATAACCATCAGCTGTTTCATTTAGTAATGTTTGCATTCTATATTTAGATTTTAATTTATCATTATATACACCAACAACAATGTTTGAATTGCCTATATCAATTGCAAGTATCATAACAATACCTCTTTCTTTACTATAAATGGAAAATTTTATCCATAACTACTAAGCTCGAGAATTATACTTCCCGTCGTTTGTATTAACAACAATAGAATCACCTTCATTAATAAATAACGGAACCTGTACAACTAAGTTTGTTTCCAAAACTGCATCTTTAGTAGCATTAGCAGCAGTATTTCCTTTAACCCCGGGTGGAGTTTGAACAACTTTCAAAGTCACTTTCTCTGGCAAAGAAACACCAAGCAACTCTTCTTGATATTTAATAACAACAACACTCATCCCTTCAACAAGATAATTAATCTCATCAACTAATCTTTCCTTTGGGATATCCATCTGAATATATGTCTCCATATCCATAAAAGCTAAAGCATCCCCATCATCATATAAATACTGCATAGTGATCTTATCAATCATAGCTTGCGGCATCTTTTCATCTGATTTAAAAGTATAATCTATAGTTGAACCTGTTCTTAAATTTTTTAATCGCGTCCTAACAAAAGCAGCGCCTTTCCCAGGTTTTACATGTTGAAACTCTAGAACCTGAAAAATATTTCCGTCATATTCAATTGTCATCCCCGTTTTAAAACTATTACTAGAAACCATATTTACCTCCTGACAATATTAGTATTATATCTTATTTAAGCTATTTTGTCTATTATTTTTATTTTATTGCTTATCAAATGAAAAAATATTTTTTATATAAAACTATTCAATAATTGAAATTGAATAACTAATCTCAAATTTTTGTGATATATCTAACTTAATTAAATTATCTTTTTCTAAAAATATATGCTTAGAATTGTGATGGTCATTATTCCCATACCACGGTTCTAGACAGACAAATGGTGCTTCTTTATTATAAAGTGACCAAATACAAAAAGTTGGAAAACCATCAAACTCCAACATAATTCCTTTATTATCGTTGTTTAATAGCCAAACTTTTTGTGATTTAACATTCGGAATAATAATTGTATCTATTGAAAATATATCTTTTGATAAACTTATTTCTTTTATTTTATAGTAATTTCTTGATACATTCTCAAAATTTAATGTCGCATCTGACATTACTAAAGGACTATCAAATGTCTCTTCCTTTTCAAAAACAATTCTGTAATTACTAATGTTATCATTTTCATAAAGTTTAGTGCTAAAGGCTGGATGTGCTCCTAAATTAAAATAAATCTTTTTGTTATCAATATTTTCAACCGTATTTGTAACTTTTAAAATCGTCCCTATTAATTCATAACTAACTATAAATTTATATTTATATGGATACATTTGTAAAGTTTCATTATTATATTCATTTAATAAAATAATTTTATTTTCTTTCTGTTCCAAAAGAACAAAATCTTGATTTTTAATAAACCCATGTCCCGGGATTACATATTCTTTATTTTCTATAATTGTTTTACCGTCTTTCAATTTTCCAATAATAGGAAAAAGAATTGGTGAAGTTTTATTCCAATAATAAGGATTGGAATCATGAAGATATGAAACATTATTTTTAGACACTAAAGATTTTAATTCTGCTCCAATATCATTAACTTCAATTTTCAAATATTCATTTTTAATAGTTATCATAAAAATTACCCCTATAACTAATTATATCATAATATTATAAGGTTTTATCAAAAATATGGTATAATTTAATGGGTGATAATTATGAAAGTAACTAAACTTATTCCTCAGGGAATTTGCAAAGGTGTTGCAAGAGCAATAACAATAGTAAATAAAGAATTAACAAATAAAAATATTATAAAACCAATATATATGATAGGAAACTTAGTCCACAACAAAAATATCATGCAAGGCTTTATTGATAAAGGCATCATTCTTATTAACGAAAATGATAAAAAAAATGCCCTTTTAAAAATAAATAAAGGAACTGTAATTTTTACAGCTCACGGCGTTAGCAAGGAATTAATCAACATTGCAAGAGAAAAAAAACTAAATATTATAGATACAACTTGTACTGATGTTACAAAAATCCATTCACTAATTTCCTCTTATATAAAAGAAAACTATTCAGTAATTTTTCTTGGAGTTAAAAACCACCCTGAATCAAATGCAATCGTTAATGATTTTCCTGTTTATTTTATAACAGAAGATTCTATTTTAGAAGATCTTCCAAAACTAACTGGAAATATAATTCTTACCAATCAATCAACAATGTCCTATATTAAAGTTAAAGAAATATATTATGATTTATTAAAATATTACCCTAATTTAATTTTATCTGAAGAAGTATGCCCTGCTACTAGACTACGTCAAGAAGCGTTAATTAATTCTAATGAAAATGCAGATTTAATAATTGTTGTAGGAGACAAAATGAGCAATAACACTAAAATGCTCAAAGCAATAGGAAAAACACATAATAAGAAAAAAACAATCTTACTTGAAACTGTGGAAGATTTAAATAAGTATGATTTATCTGAGTTTCAAAACTGTATAATCACATCTGGAGCTTCGACACCTTTTGCTGTTGTTCAAGAAATAATTAATGCCCTAAAAACATATGATAAAAACACAAAATATATATCAAAATTAAACACAAAAGATTACTTAAAATTAAAAGGATGACATAGTCATCCTTTTTATTGTCTTAACTTCGCATCTAAATCTTTTTCCAAAGCACTAACAATATTATCGACTTTTTTATTAACAATATTATCTGTTAATGTTTCATCACTAGAAAATATTAACTTAATAGCAACTGATTTTTCATCATCACCAACATTATCTTTTGTATATACATCAAATATATATGCATTTTTTAAAAGTTTTTTATCCGCTTTGTTTATTATATTTAAAATAGTATCAGCCTTTATATTTTTCTTCAAAATAACAGCTATATCTCTTTCCATATTAGGTACTTTAGAAACCGGTTCATATATTACATCAGAAATCTCTTTATTAATAATGTTATTTAATTTTATTTCAGCAACATATGTTCCTTCTGGAAGAGCATTTTCCTTTGAATATTTAGGATGAAGTTCGCCTAAAAAACCAACATAAATATTATTCATATATAAATAAGCGGTTCTTTTAGGATGTAATTCTAATGATATATCTTCTTTCATTAAATAATTAAATTTAATATTAAGGTGATCACCTAAATTATTAATAATACCTTTTAAAACATAAAAATCACTAATTACATTATCTTCTTTTCTCCATGAAGAACCAATTAACTTATTTATAAGTAAAATTCCTAGTACTTCATCTTCGTAATTCTTATTTTCTTTTTCGTAATAGACCTTTCCCAATTCAAAGAAAGCAAGATTATTGTTTTTTCTTGCAATGTTATATTTAGCATTTTCAATTAAACTACCAACAATACCTTTTCGCAATGTTTTATGTTCATTACTTAAAGGTTTTAATACACTAATATCATTACTATCTAAAATAAAATTATCCTTAAATTTTTTATTCATAACATCATTAACAAGTGCATAATTAACAACTTCATTTAGCCCAAGACCCATTAATATATGTTTAATTTTTCTTCTTAATTCTTGTTTTTTAGTCAGTCCACCTAATAAATTAGAAAATGGAAGTGTTTCTTCCATATTAATATAACCATTAATTCTAGCAATTTCCTCAATTAAATCAACTTTAATATTAACATCATTGCGTGTATTGGGAACCTTTACATTAATTTCTCCCTTTACTAAACTTGCACTAAAACCTAATCTTTTACAAATTTTAATTATATCTTTACTATTAACCTTAATTCCTAAATAATTTTCAACTTCCTTTTCAGTTATAACTATTTTTTTATCATATACTTTTTTATTCCCATCATGTTCAACTTTCCCAACAAAAACAGCATCTGCATACTTATTTAATAAATAAATAGCATAATTCAAAGCCTCTTCTGTTCTATTTAAATTAACCCCTTTTTCAAATCTAATTGATGATTCACTTCTTAATCCAATTCTTGAAGAAGTTTTTCTGATAAATGAAGAATCAAACACAGCAGCTTCTAATACAATTTCTTTTGTTTCTAAAGATATTTCAGTTTCTTTTCCACCCATTATTCCCGCGATAACAACAGGTTTTTTACCGTCAGTTATCACAACATCACTAGTATTTAAAATTCTTTTATTATCATCTAATGTAATTATTTCTTCATCTTCAAGTGCATTTCTAACAACAATTTTTTTCCCTAATTTCATATAATCAAATGCATGAAGAGGCTGGCCATATAGAGCCAGAATATAGTTTGTGATATCAACCACATTATTTATCGGTCTAATACCAAAAGCAACTAAGCGCGATGCTAGCCATGTTGGTGAAGGTTTTATCGTAACGTTCTTTAATACAGCAGCATAATAACCATTGCAACCAGTAGTATTAACTGAAACTTCAATATACTTTTTTTCACTATCAATACTTTCAACTTTTAAATACTTTGATTCCTTTAAAGGCCGATTAAAAACCGCACTTACTTCTTGAGCAACACCTAACATACTTAACAAATCTGCTCGATCTGGAGTTAAGCCTAATTCAATAATATTGTCATCAAGCTCTAAAGTTTTAATAGGATCACTTCCAATTTCAACTTCTTCTTGAAAATAATAAATGCCTCCGCTGTATAAATTACTTATATACTTAGTTTCCAAACCCAGTTCAGTTAAAGAACATATCATTCCATTAGATTCTACTCCTCTAATTTTAGTTCTTTTAATTTTAAAATTTTTAGGAAGAACAGCACCGTTTTGCGCAACAATAACATACTGTCCTTGAGCAACATTGGGAGCTCCACAGACTATTTGCAAAACCTCAGTTTTGACATCCACTTGACAAACATGTAAATGATCAGAATCAGGGTGGTCAACACAACTTAGCACATGACCAATTGTTAATTTACTCCCGGACAATAATTTATATACTGATTCAATTTCTGTTGAAAAATTTGATAATTTATCAACAAGTTCTTCTAAAGAAATCCCTTTTAGATCTACTAATTCTTTTAACCAATTTAATTTTACTCGCATACTATCCTCCTAAAACTGTTTAAGAAAACGAACATCATTTGTATAAAATACCCTGATATCATCTATTTCATATCTTAGCATAGCAACTCTTTCAATTCCCATTCCAAAAGCAAATCCTTGATAAATATCAGGATCATATCCTGCCATTTTTAATACATTAGGATGTACCATTCCTGCTCCAAGTATTTCTATCCACCCTGTATTTTTACATAAAGAACATCCTTTGCCATTACATTTAAAACACGTAACATCTACTTCTACGCTTGGCTCAGTAAAAGGGAAAAAAGAAGGGCGAAATCTAATTTCTCTATTTTCTCCAAACATTTTTTTTGCTAATTCACTTAAAGTTCCTTTTAAATCTGACATACTAACTACCGTGCCTATAACCAATCCCTCAATTTGCATAAATTGATGAGAATGAGTTGCATCATCATTATCACGTCTATAAACTCTGCCTGGACAAATAATTTTTAAAAACTTCCCCTTTTCTTCAAGCATAGTTCTTACTTGAACTGGCGATGTATGTGTTCTTAATAGTACATTTGGGTTAATATAAAAACTATCATGCATTTCTCTTGCTGGATGACCTTGTGGCAAGTTCAACATTTCAAAATTGTAAGTATCTAATTCAATTTCTGGACCTTCTGCGATTTTATAACCCATACCAATAAAAATATCTTCAATTTCTTCAGTTATTGCGGTTAAAGGATGGATAGAGCCTTTTGGAAAAGAAGTACCCGATAAAGTCACATCAATTTCTTCGGTTTCTAGTCTTCTCTGTATTAAATCCTCTTGAATTTGTTTTTCTTTAATTTCAACCTCTTCAGTAATCATCGCTTTAAATCTATTAATTTCCATTCCAACTTCTTTTTTCTCTTCGTTAGTTAAATCTTTAATGGTTTTCATAATCTCTCGAAGTGGACTTTTAGAACCTAAATAAAGTGAATTAACTTCCCTAAGTTTTGCGATTGTTGAAACACCTCTAATGGCGTCTTTAGCCTCTTGTTCTAATAATTTTAATTTTTGATTCATAACTATTCTCCTTTTTATAAAAAAATCCTTAGGATTAATCCTAAGGACGAATGATCGCGGTACCACCTTAGTTCGCAAACAATGCGCACTCTTTGTTTTGATAACGCAAGTTTCTCTTGCGGGTAACCCTCTCAAAAGATGAATTCATAATCTAAGTTTAGAAAAGATCGCACCATTCTTTTCTCTCTGTATAAACATTAATTATTACTATTTCTTTATCATCGATTTATATTTATTATTATATCATTATTAAAAATCAAATGCAAGATTTAGATATTTATATCGTATTTAAAAATATTAATATATTTTTAAATACGATATCTACTTATATTTGACAACTCAAGTTAAATAGCGTATTATTTATAAAAAGGAGAAAGAAGAATGTATTATAATACACCAATTGTAATTGAAAAAACTGCCTATGGAGAAAGAAGCTATGATATTTATTCCCGTCTTCTTAAAGATAGAATAATTATGCTAAGTGGAGAAATCAATGATGAATTAGCAAATAGTATCGTTGCCCAATTATTATTTCTAGCCTCAAATGATTCAGAAAAAGATATTTTTCTTTATATAAATTCTCCCGGAGGTTCAATAACTTCAGGAATGGCAATTTATGATACTATGAATTACATTAAACCAAATGTCATTACTATATGTATTGGTATGGCTGCTTCAATGGCTGCATTTATCTTATCAAGCGGAGAAAAAGGTAAAAGATATGCGCTTCCAAACAGTGAAGTTCTAATCCATCAACCATTAGGAGGGGCGAGTGGACAAGCAACCGAAATTGAAATTGCTGCAAGAAGAATTTCACGTTTAAAAAAGAAAATTAATGAATTATTAGCCGAAAACACTGGTAAATCTTTAAAAGTTATTGAAACAGATACAGATAGAGATAATTATATGAGTGCTTCTGAAGCTCTTGCATATGGGTTAATTGATAGTATTCTTACTAGCCAAAAAATAAAAAAGTAGAGAAATCTCTACTTTTTTTATAAGAATGACTTTTTAACACGATGTAAAAATGAATGATCTGACCTTACTAAAAAAGTAACTTTTTGTGAAGACAATTTTGTAGATATTTTCCTTATTTTTCTTGTTTCTAAATACCTTCCATCAACACTTAAATATACATGATTAAAATTATCTGATTTTAATACTACTTTTGTTGTTTCTGATAAAACTAGGGGGGAAGATATAGTTTTATAAATATTATTATTTATTGAAGCAATTTCCGTTAATTGAATTGCCTTAATTGTTGGCTCAATTATAGATCCTCCAAGAGACTTAGAATATGCTGTACTTCCAGTAGGAGTCGAAATAACAAAACCTGTACCTCTAAAATTTTCAAACAACTCTCCATTTAAATATACATCAATAATTTGTGTATGAATAGGATTAATTATAGCTAATTCATTTAAAGATAAACCTTCAAATGTTTCATTTTCTGTCTCAACACAATAATCCAACATAAAATATTTATTAGTATCATAATTATTATTTTTAATATTTTCAAGTAGTTCTTCAACTTCAGATACACTAAAATCAGTATAAAAACCTAATTTACCCATATTAATTCCTGCAAACATAACTTTAGGTAATAAATGTTTATAATCATTTATTGCTTTTAATATTGTTCCATCACCACCAAAAGAAAAAACTATTTCAGGGTTTTTTGCATCATATTTATCTTTTGAAAAAAGTGCAATAATTTCCTTTGGAGGATTCCCTATTAAAGAATATCTCATTTTATCACTTCCTTAACGAATGAATTGTTATTTCCTTTTCTTCTAACATTTGTGGTGCTATTGTAATACCATTTTTAGCTTCTAACTTATCCATTGTTTCTTTAATTTTAGACATTTCAACATCAACTTTTTTAGCAGCTATTCCTGCTTTGAATAATCTATCTTGAACAGTACTAGGAATATTCCTTTGATATTTATATTTTAATTCATGCTCAATACTTGCCCACAAATGCATTGCGTGGGTTCTAATTTGAAATTCTAAATAAATTGGTGATTGGCCACCTAATGTCTCAACATTGTATTTTGCTATTATATGTAGTGACCTATATCCACTTGGTTTGGGTTTTTTTACATAATCTTTAATAGAAATAATATTTACATCTTTTCTTGACTTAATTAACTCCATAACTTTATAAACATCTGGAATATATTTACATGTTATTCTAATGCCTGCAATATCGAATATTTTATCAGGAATATCCCCAAAATCAACTTTTAACCTTTCTGCTTTTTCAAGAATTGAATTTACTGTTTTAACTCGCCCGGTGACTATTTCTATAGGATTATATAGATTGTTTAAAATATATTGCTTTTTTATTGATTCAAACTTAACAATAAACCCTTCAATTGCTAATTCATACGGTACTAAAAAACTGTCCCAATTAAAATTTTTATTTTCCATTTTACCTCCCAAAAAATAAAACTTTTCATCTATATATATTTTACCACACTTTTACATAAATTTGTTTTTAAATTTTAAATATATTAATTGTTGCATTTTTTAATATAATATGTATAATATAATAAATATAGGAAAAGAAGGAGTAACTATGCAAAAACACTTAGAATTTGAATTTAAATCACTTCTATCCCAAGAGGAATACGAAAGATTAATCATAAAATTTAAAGGGAATCGTTTAGATCTTCAAACTAATCACTATTTTGATACTCCTCGGTTTTCATTAAAAGCTCTATCATGCTCACTAAGAGTAAGAGAAAGAGATACCTATGAAATCACCTTTAAAAGAAAGAAAAATTATAATAATATTGAATTAACTCAATCAATATCTCTAGAAGAGTTCGAGCTAATGAAAGAAGCAGGAATTGTTCCAGAAGGTGATATAGCAAATGAACTCTCTTCATTACTAAATAACCAAAAATTAATTAATTTTATGAGTCTTTCTACCTTAAGAATGTTTTTACCTTATAAAAACGGAATCTTATTCATTGATAAAAGTAGTTATTGTGGAACATCAGACTATGAAATTGAATATGAAGCAAGTAGCTATTATAATGGAAAAAAAGAATTTATAGATATTATCAAAGAACTTGATATCGTATATAAAAAAAGCGACAAGAAAATTAAAAGAGCATATAATGCATTTAAAAAAATGCACTAAAATTTAAAACAAATTAAAAAGCAAGAATAAATCTTGCTTTTTTTATTTGAAATTTAAATTATTTAAATATTCGCATCTAGCATAATTTTCACATTTATCACAATCCAAGTTTCTAAAATCTTCAGGCAAAAACAGCGTTATATCATCTTCATTATAACCCACTTGAAGTTCATAATCTGTAACTATAATTGGTCTTTTTAATACTGTTGGATTTTCAATAATAAAATCAACAAGTTGATTAAGTTTCATATTATCAATATCAAAATTTTTTTCTTTAAATATCTTTGATCTTGTTGAAATAATATCTTCAAAACCATTCTCGCTTTTCATCAACATTTTTAAAATTTCATCTTTAGAAATTGGCGTATTAATAATATTTTTTTCTTCATATTTAATATTAAAATGATCAAAATACTTTTTTACTTTTCTACATGATGAACAACTTGGAGAAATATAAAGTTTTATCATAAAATCACCTACTTTATTATAAATATTTTAACATATAATTATCAAAGTGTAAATATAATTTAAACGTATTCAACTTAATAAATCAATTAAAATATTGTTTCCTTCAGAATCTATTTCTAAATTATTAATATCGCCTAGATATATGGCTGATTCAAGTCCAGATTCAAGAAAAGCATTTTTTTCAATTGTGACTACTGATGCAGGTATTATAATTGTTTTCAGTGCTTTTGTTTGTTCAAATGCACTTTCCTTAATTGTTACAATTCCATTTGGAATTGTAAATTCCTTTAAACTCTCACAGCGGAAAAAACTTCTCGTTCCTATATCAAAAATCATATTATCAGGCAATATTATTTCTTCAACATTTAAAGCTCTATAAAAAGTGACATTATGAATTCTAAGAATATCATAAATTTCAACTTTTCTTAAGGTTGTTGGAATTAATTCATTTAGTAAATAAGACCGACTACCAAAAAAATAATTAAAAATATCTGTGCTTTCTGTATTTGTTGAATAATTTTCTCTTTTTGCGCCAATAAAAGGTGCTCTAAGCTCAACTAAATTATCACATCCTTCAAGAACGCCAACTCCCATTTTTTCTAATGAGATAGGAAAATCTATACTAAGAAGAGATGAACAGTTTTTAAATGCATTGGCTTCTATATAATTAATACTACTATTTTCAGAAAAAACTATTTCCTTTAAATTATAGTTATTTTCAAAAGCTTGTGTACCAATATGTTCAACTTTATTCCCAATTGTTAATTTTTCTAAATAATAATTATTTGTAAAAGCAAAATCTGGAATATACTTATCATTTAAAACAATTTCTTTCGTCATCATTGGCGCTAACTTAATTAAATCATCACTTGAATATAATAATCCATTTTTAACATAAAATTCTTCATTATTTGGATCAACATTAATTTTTTCTAACTTAGGTAAAACAGCAGTGGAAAACATTGATATACTTTCAATATTTTCTCCAATATATAGCTCTTTTATATTATATTCTTTTGTTGAATTAAAAACCACCTTATATATCTTAACATTATTAATTTTTTCTGGAATGTAATATATTTCTTCTTCTGTAGAAACATTCAAATTTATACCCTTAGGCTCAACAATTAAATCGAACTTTGAATATTTATTCCACTGTGTACCAATTATTAAAAATAAAACAACTATCAATCCTAAAACAATATGATGATGTATTTTATTTTTCAAATTATAATGTCGATAAATCAACATTATAACAAATAAAATATCAATGCCTATTAAAAACAAAAGATTATATGCAGTAAGTACAAAAGCAAAAGCACTCACGGCATTTAAATAAAGAAGAAAAGATAAATTAGTAAAGCTAAATATAAATGAACTTTTTTTTGAATGAACTCTAGAAGCTAAAAGTTCTCCAAGTGTTGTTAAAAATAACATTAGTGGAACAATAAATCTATTAAAAACTCCAAAAAAATTATTTTTTGCTAGATTATCAAACAAAAAATCTCCATTAACTATTTGAATTAATATATGAGCAAAAAATATAACAAATAGCCAAATTAAAATATTAACTTTAATTTTAACAATTTTCTCTGTTCGCATACCTTCATATTCATATGATGTAGGAACTGATAATAATTCATTTTTTTTATTACCACAATTAACACATTCATCAAAACCAGATAAATTAGTTGTACCACATGTACAATGCCAAAAATATTCTCCGTCTTGTGCAATATACTTTATGTCTCTTTTATTTAATTTAGTGACTTTTGCAATATTGTTTTTATATAAATATCTTTCTAATCCTAAATTAAAAATTGATTTTGGTTTATTCATTATTATATAATCCGAATAATCATTTAAAACATACTTTTTACCATCAATAGTTGTTGAAAGAAAAATTGGCTTGCTATGTAAATTATTCTTCTCAATATCAGAAAAAACTACTTTTTGAATTCTTTTTGTAGAATAAACTTCTTGTTCAAAAATTTGATTATTGAATTGTATTTCGACTTTTTCAATATTCTCATTATTTTGATTAATTATATTGAGTACTAAATCTCCATCTTGAAAATAGTAAGATTCAAGAAATATTGGATATTTTATATATAATTTATTCAAATATTCTATACTCATCCATACCTCCTACAACATAAAGATCAAGTGATATATAACTGATAAAGCAATGTTGATAACACCAGACAATAAAATTGTTCTTTGTATCGAAACAAAACTCAAATAATTATCACTATCTTTATCATGTTTATATGTTCCTGATTTCTTCATATTTTTTCTTTCTGCTTTACTATTTCGAACATTAAGAACCAATAATTCTAATAGTCCCATAACAACCAAAAAAACTTCAATAAAAAGTGGATCTTTTGTTGTTAAAACTATAGGAAGACCAAATAATATTGGTACTGCTGATAAAGTAAAGACAATTAATATTTTTTTAAAAAACGGACTCATAATTTCTTCCTCCAATTAATTATACTACTTTTTTTATATTTTTTACAATAATCAGGAATTTCTTAATTAAAAGCACCCTATTCCAGAGTGCTTCTAATGAATTACTTCATCCATTCATCAATTTTATCTTCTGGTGCTAAAACATAATGCCCAGGAATAGGTTCAAGCCATTTACATTTTGCATAATCTATATCCCCTTTATCATAAACAAGTTTTATTCTATCTTCTTTGGTTTTTGGATCAGGTTGTGGAATTGCGGTTAATAATGCTTTTGTATAAGGATGAACAGGATTTGCATAAATCTTATTTGCATCTCCTAATTCAACAATATAACCTTGATGCATTACTGCAATTCTATCAGAAATATAACGTATAATGGATAAATCATGTGCTATAAATATATATGTTAAACCTCTTTCATGCTGTAATTTCTTAAGTAAATTTAAAACTTGTGCCCTAATAGAAACATCTAAAGCAGAAATTGGTTCATCAGCCAAAACAAGTTCTGGTTCAATTACCAATGCTCTTGCAATTCCAATTCTTTGTCTTTGACCACCACTAAATTCATGCGGATATCTAGATAAATGTTCCGGCAATAAGCTAACTTCATCTAACATATCTGTTACTTTTTTTAATCTTTCTTCTTGAGAATTAAAAAGCTTAAAATTATATAACCCTTCAGAAATAATATAATCTATATTAGCTCTTTCATTAAGGGAAGCTGCAGGATCCTGGAAAATCATCTGAATATTCTTCTTTAATTTCATTTTTTCAGATCTTTTCATTTTCCTTGAAATATTCTCTCCACGGAAATATATAGCTCCAGTTTCTAATTTATTAATACCAAGAATAGCTCTAGTTATTGTTGTCTTACCAGAACCAGATTCACCAACTAATCCAAATGTTTCTCCTTTATAGACCTTAAAATTTAAATAACTACATGCTTTAATTATTTTTCTACCAACTTTAAAATGTATTGAAGCATCAACAACTTGTAATAATATTTCTTTTCCGTTTAAAGGATCAACTGTTGGTATATTATCAGGATAACCAGTAATATTTTTTGTTCTATAAAAAATTTTAACTAGCATTAATGGTGCTACTTTTTTATTATTTATTAAATACTCTTGATAATACATTAACAAATAAATTGATAACAAAACAATAGCAATAATTACAATTAAAATCATAAATATAGTTAAAAAAACAATAATAGTATTTAAATTTCCACCCCAAAGACTAGTTGCTGTAGTAAATATGGATAATACTATAATAGAAACTAAACTAATTAAACCAATAAACAATATTTTTAAAGCTGATTTTTCGCTTAATCTAAAAAATATACTGTCTGTTGTTTCATATTCTTTTTTCGGTTTTTGTATTGTTTGTTTTTTAAGTTTATCTTTAATACATGACATTATTTTGAACCTCCCGAATAAATTTTTGCAACACGCTCACTAATTTGACCAACAATTTCTGGTCGTTCAGTTTTTGGAGCTCTAGGATCCAACAACCAAGTTTTAGCAAAATGAGTATCGCTTATTTTAAACATTGGTGGTTCTTTAACAAAATCAATTTTCATAGCATGAAGATTACGAGGGGCAAAAGCGTCGCCAACCACTTTATCAAATAAACTTGGTGGTGTACCAGCAATTGAGTATAGATTCTCACCTTTTTGTCCTAATTGAGGAAGAGACGACAACAAAGCCCATGTATATGGATGTCTAGGATCATAATAAATGTCATTTGCTGTTCCAATTTCAACAATTTGTCCAGCATACATAACAGCTACTCTTTCTGCAATTTCTGCTACAACTCCTAAATCGTGAGTAATAAATATTACAGTAAATCCATATTCTTCTTTTAATTCATTTATCAATGCTAAAATTTGTGCTTGAATAGTAACATCAAGAGCAGTAGTAGGTTCATCACAAATTAGAATATCTGGAGCACAAGCCAACGCAATTGCAATAACAACACGTTGACGCATACCGCCTGAATACTGAAAAGGATAATCTCTAAATCTTTGTTCAGCATCATTAATGCCAACGCGTTCCAATAATTTTATTGCTTCTTTCTTCGCCTCAGCTTTGTTCATTCCTCTATGCAAACGTATAACTTCAGTAATTTGTGAACCAATTCTTCTTAAAGGATTAAGTGAAGTCATTGGGTCTTGAAAAATCATTGAAATTCTTTTCCCTCGAATTTGTCTCCACTCAATATTATTTTTAAATTTTGCTAAATCTACTCCATTATAATCAATTGAACCGTTAGTTACTGATCCATTTTGATCAAGCATACCAACAAGACATTTAGTAAATACAGACTTTCCACTTCCAGATTCACCAACAATAGCTAAAGTCTCACCTTTATAAATATCTAATGAAACATTTCTTATTGCTGTAAGTAAATGTTGACGAACAGAAAATTGAACTTCTAAATCTTTAATTGAAATAATTACATCACCATTTTTTAATGATGAAGATAAATTACTTTTAATTATATTTTTTTCTCTAATTCTAGCCATTTTTATACCTCACTATCGATGTTTCTTCGGATCTAATGCATCCGATAAAGAAGTACCCAACAAGAAGAAAGCAAAAATTATAAATGCCAAAACTCCTGCAGGAGCTAATAATTGCCAAGGTCTTAACATAAAGTTCGTTCTTCCAAGTTCTAATAATGCTCCAATAGAAGCAGTCGCTGAATCTAAACCAACTCCAAAGAAACTCATGGTTACTTCACTAGAAATCATTCCCGGAATAGTCAAAGTAGCATTAGTAATAATAACAGCTAATATATATGGTAATAAATTTTTAAACATAATCCTAAATCCTGGAGTACCAAGAGCTCTAGATGCTATATTGTATTCTCTATTATTAATAATAATAATTTGATTTCTTAAAAATCTAGCAAGACCTATCCAAGAAGTCATTGTTAATGCAATTATAAGCCTAATCTCAGCAGGCATAGTAGGAAATCTTTGCATAAATATTGTTGCTAACAACATATAAACTAGTAATGCTGGAATATTAGAAATCAAATTATACAATTCCACAAAAAATGGATCAAGTTTCCTAAAAAATCCCCATATCAAACCAAACAACGTACCAATAATAACTATAATTGTAGTCGAAATCATTGCTAAAACAAGTGATTTTCTTGCTCCAGTCCATGTAATATAAAACAAATCTCTTCCAATACTATCAGTTCCCCAAAAATGAGAAACACCGTCAACACCCTCTTCACCTGGAGCTAAGTCTCTGATTGGAATATTTGTAGCAAAAGTCCCATCAGCTCTTAAATATTCTGCAGGTGTTAAGATAGGGACAATTAGCGAAAGTGCAATTATTAAAAATAAAGAAGTAATTGCAATAATTGCTGAAGGTTTTCTAATAAAAACTCTAAGTACTGACTTCCAATAAGAATAAGATTCTTTAGCTATATGCTCTGATTCTTTTTCATCCAATGTAACAGGAACAAATAGTTCATCTTCGTTAATGTCTAATACTGCTTGGTTATCTTCTAAAGCTAAATCCACAGCATCATATTTATCATATTTTTTCATATTAACACCCCTTACTTAGAAGTTAACTTAATTCTAGGATCAAAGAATATTGTTACTATATCCCCTAATAAGAACGCACTCATAGATAATGCTGCATAAATAACTGTTAATCCTTGAATAACAGGCACATCTGGCTTAGAACTTCTTAAAGCGCCAATTAATAAATTACCAGTTCCAGGAATTCCCCAAATTGTCTCTACATAGTATGATCCAATAATAGCAAGCAATAATGTTGCTGGAATATTACGAATTAAAGGAACCGCAGCATTTCTTAACACGTGAGTGTACATAATTCTATTTTCAGATAACCCTTTTGATCTAGCAAATTTAACATAATCTGAACTTAATTCGTCAATCATAAATCGTCTTACCCAAATACTTGTACCCGGAATAGACAAAAAAACCATACAGAAAATCGGTGGAACCAAAGTCGCGAGATTTCCTTCTTCATAAAAATAACTAAAACCAAAAGCTCCAAAAATTCCTTCCGGATTACCGAGTATCATATTCATAATCAAATAAAATACTAATGCAGGTATAGCGTAGTTTAATACCAAGAAAATATTTCCTAATTTATCAACTGTTCCACCAGGTTTTTTTGCCATTCCTACACCTAAAGGATAACCTAATAAATATGTAAATACTACAGTAATAAGAGAGATAGAAAATGAAATTCCCATTCTTGATTTCAACAATTCTACAACATCTTTAGGATTACTATATAATGATCTACCCAAGAAAACCCAACCTTCAAAATTCTCCAATACTTTTGTATATCTATTATCCCATCTAATTGGTATTACTTTAGGAATTGGAAGTATCCAATAAATATATTGGAAAATCGTATAAAACACCGATACTGGTTTCCCATCTAAAGTCACTCTTCCATATTTAAATAATATAGATATGCGATAACTATCTGCGGCTTGTGGGCTTACTGCTCTTAATTTATTATATGTACCAATATCATATAAATTTATATCAGGTATTAATCTTATAAGAGCTGTTACTAATGCAATAACCAAAAGCAATGTAAACATCGACGATAAAATACGTCTAATTACATACAAAAATGTTGGATTTTTTAAAGCCTTCCCAATTCTTTTCATTATAGAAAGAAATTTATCAGGAAAAGATTTTTCTCTTACAATAACTTGTTCATTCATATTTTCTCTCCTTTTTATGCTATTAATATAGATATATTATATATCATTAATAATATTAATACAAACAATACAGGCAATATTGCCTGTATTAATACTGTTAACTAAATAATTATTATTGATAAAATAAAGGGAAGCAAAGGAATTTGCTCCCCTTTATTGCTTTAAAATTTTATTTATTATCTATTTGCTTCGTATTCAGCAACAACTACTGCTCTTTGTTCTTGAGTAATAATAGTACTAGATACAACAACGTTTTTGAATTTATCTGAAGTTAATCCATAAGAAGCTCTACCAGCTTGGAATGGAACAGTTTTAGCAACAACTGCAGAATAACCAGATTGTGTTAACCATGGAACAATAATTGCATATTCATAGATTAAAGCATATTCTGCTTCTGCAAATGCTTCATAACGTTCACCAATCTTATCACCAGCAACGATTGCTGCTGCTGCACGATATAATGCGTCATATTCACCTAAAACTTCTTCTTCAAGATCTTTGTTAGAGCCGTCGAATCCAAGCATATCAATCATATCTCCACCCATAGCCATTGTATGTAAGAATGTATTAGGATCCGCATAGTCTGGACCCCATCCTGACCATAATGAGAAGTCATAATTACTAATTACAGATCCCCATAGTACGTTTTGGTCATTAGTTCCAGGAACATTTAATCTAACTTCCATTACACCATCAGAAGCAGCAGTAACTGTATCATACATTGCTTCTTCAAATGCTCTTGTAACAGGATTCATAGATCCAATAGCATCAATTTTAATTGGGAAATCAGCTTCAGTTAAACCAGCAGCTAATAATTCAGTTTTTGCTGTAGCAAAGAATGCTTTTGATTTATCTTCATCATATACTGGATCTTCACCATAAGTAATACCAGTTAAACTTACTCCTGTAGTTCCTTGTTTTTCATTAAATACAGCATCAACGTAATCTGCATAATCTAGACCATCATATGCACAAAGTTCTCTATTAGTATATCCTCTCATTAACCATTGCTCTGGCTCATCAGGGTTATATCTAACTAAATATTTCATAACGTCAAGTCCATATAATACACCTTTACGGAAGTTAACATTTAATACTGCATCAGTAGTAGCAGCTTTTTCAGCTTCTGTCTTTACATATTCACTATTAGTATATTCATATGCAGTTCTAGCAAAGTTATAATATCCAATATATGTAGCATCACCAACTGATAAAACACCATTTGCTTGTGCATGTGCAGGTTTTGCTAAAGTACCTGTGCCTTCTTCGCCACCAGTAACATATTTTGCATATCCAACTTCATCATTTACGTTTACAGTAAATGAATCAATTAAACCAGCTTCAAACCATTCACGAGTTGTAGAATAAACAGCAGTTCCAGGAACAAACTTTCTTTCTACTCTGTCTACATATACATGTTTTGCATCCCAGTATAATTCATTCTTAGTATAAATCATTCTGTTTTCTTTTACGTGTTCAGTAATTCTAAACGCACCATTAACTAGAATATCATCAACTGTTGCTCCAAAATCAGTTCCTTTTTCTTCGATGAAATCTCTATTAACTGGTAAGAATGGTGAATAAGTTAAACTTGATAAGAAATAAGGAGTAGGTTGAATTAATGTATATTCAACTTCATAATCGCTAATAGCCTTAACTCCAACATCTTCAAAAGTTACACCCTCTTCTCCTTCATAATATTCTTTTGCATTAAGAATAACACCCATAACTATACCTGCAGTACCTGATCCATTAATAGGATCTAATACATATTCAAGCGCAGCAACAAAATCATCAGCAACAACTTCTGCATAAACTTCTCCTGTTGCATTATCAACCCATTGGATTTTTTCTCGCAATTGGAATGTCCATGTTTGAGTATTATCAGCATTTTCAGTAGTTTTATAACCAAGTGCTATAGCACCAATTATATTACTATATTTGTCATTTTCAACTAATCCATCAACCATGTTTGTATAATGGTATGAATTATAAGTCCAAGTATTAATCAAATAATTGAATAACGCATCAACTGGCTCTGTAGTATAAGTAGTTTTAAAAGTATTTGCAACTTTAAACTTTTCAGTTCCAACTTGATAATATCCTTCTTCATCAACTGCAGGATTTTCATTTTCATTACTTAATGCTGTAAAACCTTCTTTTAATTCAGTTTCATAAGCATATGGTTTTGTAATGTCATAATTGCGTCCTACATAGATTTTTACTGTAGCTGTAATTTCTGTATCTTTAATAGTAGCTGTAACAGTAGCTTCTCCATCAGCTAGCGCTTTTACAGTAGCTCCAGTAATTTCAACAACACCCTCTGGTGCAACTGAATAAACTACTTCTAAACCTGTTTCACTTAAAACAGGAGCTAAGTCTACTTCTTCCCCAACTGCCAAATCAAGTTCAGCATCAGCAAAAGAAATAGTAGGATCCTTTTTACATGCAGCTAAAGTTAAAACAGCAAGAAAAAGAACTCCAAACATAAATAATTTTTTCATTTTATTTTCCTCCCAAAATTTTTTCACTTTGTATAATGTCTAAGTGATTGAGTATATTATACACACTAGTTCACTATGTGTCAATAAAATATTTTTTTGTAAGCGTTTTTTTAATGGCTTTTGTGGCTTTTAAACGGTGTTTTTTTATGACTAAAACGCTTACATTGCGTTTTTTAAATTTTTTCTTGTTTTATGGTTTTTTTTAATATATAATAATATATAAATCAATAAAAGAAAAATAGTAATCAACAACTAATTTTTAGCGACTATTGGATAGTGCAAGCAATAGATTAAAGTATTGATGAATGGACTTCTTGTGATGTGAAGAGGAAATGCTTCAACGTTTTCTAGCGTTAATAGATAGAGCGCACTTTTTTAGTGAACTAAGGTGGTACCACGATTATTCGTCCTTAGATTATTATTAAAGTTTTTTTATTTATTTATAGACTTAATTATAAAAAATAGTTTATTATATAAATAGTATTTGAAAAATCATGATATTTAAATAGAAAGGAAAGTGTTTAAAAGCACGTTACTAATTTTAATAAATTACTTTTTAAACACAAAATATTATTATGAAAAAATTACTTTCGGGAGTTAAACCTACTGGAATTCCAACACTTGGAAATTACTTAGGAGCTATGAAACAATTTGCTCAGCTGCAATCCGAAATGCCAGATTGCGAATTTTTATTTTTTGTTGCTGACGAGCACGCATTAACTACTCCTCAAAATCCAAAAGAATTAAAACAAAATATTAAAAATGTAGCTGCTTTATATCTTGCGTGTGGTTTAAAGGAAGAAAACCTCACTCTATTTATTCAATCAGAAGTTCCATCACACATTCAACTCTCAGGCATTTTTGAATCAATTTCCTACATTGGTGAATTAGAAAGAATGACTCAATATAAGGAAAAGAAGAAAAAACAAATAGATGGAGTATCAAGTGCACTTTTCACTTACCCAGTGCTAATGGCAGCTGATATTTTACTTTACGATGTTGATTATGTTCCAGTTGGGGAAGATCAAAAACAACATCTTGAACTTTGTAAGATTATTGCAAATCGTTTCAATAACCGCTTTGGAGAAACATTCACTATTCCACAAGGAATAACTCCAAAAATTGGCGCCAGAATAATGGATTTACAAGAACCAACTAAAAAAATGGATAAATCATCTATAGATTCAAAAGGATGTATATATCTTCTTGAGCCAGTATCTTCAGCAAAGAAAAAAATTAAATCTGCCGTTACAGATTCTGAATCAATAGTAAAATATGACAAAACAAATAAACCAGGAATTTCTAACTTAATGAGTATTTATAGTTCTATAACTAATTTTTCTTATAAAAAAATTGAAAAATTATATCAAGGAAAAGGCTATGGCGATTTTAAAAGCGATTTAGCAGAACTTGTTGGAAATGAACTAAAAGAGATACAAACAAAATATCAAGAAATTATATCATCAGAACAACTAAACATAATTCTAAATAAAGGAAGAGAGCGTGCGAACTTTTTAGGTAATAAAAAAATTGCTAAAGTCTACAAAAAGGTCGGACTAGGAAGATAAACAAAAGGCATAAGTATAAATTACTTATGCCTTTTATATTAGATATGCTTAATTATTGCATATTTCTTTTTTCCTCTTCTTAAAACACTATATGTTTGATCCAAAGCATTTTCTTTTTTAATTTCAAAATCGAAATCACTTTCATATTCTCCATTTATCATAATTGCATTATTTTTAAGAAATTCTCTTGCTTCTCTTTTTGATGAAGCAAGATTTAACATGACTAAAGCATCAATCACATTTAAATTTTCACTTACCTCAATCTCTTTTAACCCTTTAAAACCCATTAAGATATCTTCTTTTGTTAAATCCTTAACATCACCGCTAAATAAAGCTTCTGTTACTCTTAATGCTTGTTCTAAAGCTTTCTTTCCATGAACCATTGCTACAACTTCACTCGCAAGAACTTTTTGAGCTTCTCTTAAATGAGGTTTATTTTTCATTCGCAGCTCTAAATCGTTTATCTCATCATGCGAAAGAAAAGTATAATATTTAATTAATTGCATGACATCACTGTCCGCAGTATTTACAAAAAACTGATACATTTCATATGGACTAGTTTTATTTTTATCAAGCCAAACAGCTCCACTTTCAGTCTTTCCATATTTAGTACCATCATTTTTAAGAATAAGTGGCATTGTTAATGCAAACGTAATCGCATCACTTCCTTTAACTTTTCGTATTAAATCCATTCCAGCAGTAATGTTGCCCCATTGATCTTGACCTCCGATTTGCATTTCGCAATGAATCTTCTTGTCCTCATACAAAGTTAAAAAGTCAATTGATTGCATAACCATATAACTAAATTCTAGATAAGTTAAACCTCCACTATCAAGACGAGATTTTACTGAATCTTTTTGTAACATTAAATTAATATTAAAATGTTTCCCATAATCTCTCCACATATCTATTGCCTTTAATTCACAAAGCCATTTGGAATTATCAATAAAAAAAGTATCTTCATCATTAAAATGAAAAAATATATCCATTTGTTTTTTAAATTTTTCTGCCCAACTTTTGACAGTTTCAACAGTATTCATTCCTCTTTCATTTTTCTTACCACTTGGATCACCAATCAATCCCGTACCACCTCCAGTAAGCGCCACTATTTTGTTTCCGTATTGTTTAAATCTAAGCAAAGTAACTATCGGCAAAAGAGAACCAATATGAAGACTATCTGCAGTAGGATCAAAACCACAATACAAAGAAATGGGTCCTTCTTGTAATCTTTTTTCTAATCCTTCTTCATTAATAATATCGTAAATAAGTCCTCGCCATCTTAAATCTTGTAATAAAGTCATGTTTTTTCTCCTAATCTTATATATATAAAAAGTCCTTAGTAATAATCTAAGGACGAATTTCTCCGTGGTACCACCTTAGTTCTTAGAATAGTTTTCTAAGCACTTAAAAAGTAATAAGCTCCTAAGTGTAATTCTAAATTATATCAGCTTAAACTTGCACCAACCGTTTAAGTCTCTAATATTACTTTTATAATTTATACTCTTTCTTATTCATCGCTTCTATTTAGTTGAGCCACGCCAAACAACATTATAGTCAATTAAAATGTTTGCCGCTTTCTTATCCCTTGAATTTTCATCTTTCATCATTTCTGTTAAATAACTCATGGATTTACTTCCTATTTCATAAATAGGAGTTTCAATACATGTTAATTTAGGATTAGATAAAACTGCATATCTTGTATTTTGGAATCCTATAACTTGTAACTCATCTGGAACTTTAATTCCTTTTTTCGAAGCTACATTCATAAATGAAATTGCCATAGAATCTCTTACAGCAAGTACAACTTCAGGAACATCTTTTTCTATCTCACTAGTAAAATCTAATTCATTAATATCAATATTTCCACTAGAAAATAAAACCCTTTTAGGAAGATTTGCTTCCATCATAGCTTTATTATACCCTTTCCTTTTTAGCGCATTAACAGAATATTTATGTTCAGTATCAATAAATAATATCTTTTTGTTTCCACGATCTATCATTTCTTTAGTTATCTTATAAGCACACTCCTCATAGTCTATTGATACACTTCCAAATTGATCAGAATTAGATATATTATTTACAAAAACCACAGGTACAGGAGTGTTTTTAATCTCTTTATATGTTTCTTCATTGGTTTCATCATTCATAAATAAAATTCCATCTACACTTGAGGCAATAACTTCACTCCACATATCTACAGGATCACTAGATTCATCACTAATAAAAAGTCGAATTGTATAACCATATTTCTTAGCCGATTCATCTATACCTTGAATCATTTCAGCAACACTCGCTCGAGAAATTGAAGGAATTACAATAGCAACAGAAGTCGATCTTCTGCTCGCTAAACCTCTGGCATTAGCGTTAGGTTTATATCCCTTTTCTCTTATAATCTTTAAGACTCTATTTCTAGTTGCTTCTTTTACTTTTTCAGGATGATTTAAAACTCTAGAAACCGTAGCTAAACTAACTCCAGCCGCACCAGCAATGTCATAAATTTTAATTTGATTCATTTTTTACACCTCAAATATATTTTCATTTTTCATGCATGTTTATTATAACATAACATGAAAGCTTTTTCAATTAATTTTCAAATATAATATTTTAATAAAAAAAAGCAGTTGCCTGCTTTTTTTAGAATTTTTTTCGTTCTTTGATTCGAGCTGCTTTAGCTGATAAAGCACGAATATAATTAAGCTTCGCTCTTCTTACTTTACCCATTCTGACAACTTCAATCTTTTCAACATTTGGAGTATTAACAGGAAATGTTCTTTCTACACCAATTCCGTAAGAAATCTTACGAACCGTAAAAGTTTCACTGATACCTCCACCTCTTCTTTTAATTACTAAACCTTCAAATATCTGAATTCTTTCTCTTGCGCCTTCCTTAATTTTTACATATACTTTTACAGTATCTCCAGGACGGAACTCAGGAACATCTTCTCTAATATAAGAATTAGTAATATCTCTAATAAGTTGTTGATTCATTGTTTTCACGCTCCTTCTTCCAATGTTCATGTTTGAAAATACAACAGCGGAACAATGTGCTTTGATTAATTTATTAACCTCCAGTATTTTACCACATTATATTACTAAATGCAAGATAAATCACTTTCATAAAAAGTTAATAATATATTTTTTACAATTGTATGTAAAATCATTTTTTTATATTTTTAATTTTTTCTAACATTTGTTTATCTTCTTCGTTTAAATTTAAATTCTCTAACAAATCAGGGCGACGGACAAATGTTATTTTTAAAGATTCAAACCTTCTATATTTTCTAATAAGTTCGTGATTACCAGACAACAAAACATCAGGAACCAATAAGTCTTCAAAGTTATCAGGTCTGGTATATTGAGGATATTCCAAAATCTCTTCAAAACTTTCATCCTTGTTAGACTGATTATTACCAAGTGATCCTGGTATTAATCTAACAACACTATCAATGATAGCAAGAGCAGCAATTTCTCCTCCTGTCAAAATATAATCACCAATAGATATCTCCTCATCTACATAATTTATAATTCTTTCATCTATTCCTTCATAATGCCCACAGACAACAACAATATGCTTTTCATTTGCTAAACTCTTTGCTTTTAATTGATTATATTTAATACCTTTAGGAGTTGTAACAATCTTTTTAGCAGTTTCTATCCCTTTAATTGATTTTAAACAATCAACAATGGGCTGAACTCTAATAACCATACCTGCTCCACCGCCATATGAATAATCATCAACCTTTTTATTTTTATCTAAAGAAAACTCTCGATAATCATGAATGTTTATTGATACAAGATTAGCCTCAATTGCCCTTTTAATAATTGAAGATTCTAAAACACCACTAAACATCTCGGGAAATAATGTTAATATATCAATTTTCATAACAAACCTTCAATTGGGTTAATAATCATTTTTTTGTTTTTAACATCAATTTCTATTACAAATTCATCAACATAAGGAACTAATGATATTTTTCCATCTGTTTTTTTTATTTCCAATATTCCCCCTTGAGGAACAACCCTAATGTCTTTAATAATACCTATATATTTATTATGCATATCATAGACATCTAATCCTATTATATCTAAATAATAATGCCCCTTTTCAAGAATAGGTAAATCATCTTTTTTTATACAAATATTAAACCCAATATATTTTAATACATCATTAATGTTCTTAAAATTATTAAAAGTAATTAAAACCATATTTTTGTGCTCCCTATAACTATTAATAATTATAGGAATATAACCATTATCATTAGACAAATAAAGAGTATTTCCACATTTAAATCTTTCCTTTTTAAAATCTGAATCACTAAATGCTTTTACTTCTCCTTTTATACCATGAGTTGAAACAATTTTTCCAATTTGAATATATTCCATATTATCACCCATTAAATTATATCATTTTATTACTATTAATTCTATTAAAAAAGTTAGTGAATAACACTAACTAAAAAGAATCTATAGATATTTCGATTTTTTTCCCATTTCTTGCAGCACATGCATAAGCTATAGTTCTTAACGCATTAATTACACGCCCATTTTTTCCTATTACTCTTCCTAAATCATCTTTATTAACCATAACTTGTAATGTAATTACATTACTTTCATCAGAAAGTTCTTTAACAATGACATCATCAGGATATAATACTAAAGGTTTAATTAGATCAGTTACAAATTTTTCAAAGTTTACTGCATCCATTAAACTCACCTATTTCACATTCTTTGTAAACTTTTCAATAATACCTAATTGAGTAAATAGTGATTTAACAGTATCAGTAGGTCGTGCTCCTTGACTTAGCCATTGAAGAGCTTTTTCTTCATCAATCTTTAAAATATTATTTTTATCAATTGGGTGGTATGTACCAATAATTTCAATGAAACGTCCATCTCTTGGATTAACAGAATCAGTTGCAACAATACGGTAATATGGTCGTTTTTTAGAACCAAATCTTTGTAATCTTAATTTTACAGCCATTTATATATTCCTCCTCTTAAATTATATAGCATTATATCACATTAAACAAAGGCTGTCAAGTCTTTTCGCTTAACAGCCCAATTAGTTATATTTTTCTCCTTCTAAAAAATACTATTCCAAAAGCCATTGGTAACAACGCTAATATGGTAGCACCATTAGCACAGCCTTTTTGTTTCAACACTTCAATAGTAATAGTTTCTGTTACTCCATCAGCAGAAACTGTTATAATTGCTTCTCCCGCTTTTTTTGGATGAAGTGTACCATCTTGATCAATAGTTAAAATATCGTTATTACTAGATTCATACGTAACTAAAACATCAACGTCTGGAGTTAATCCAATTTCAAGAAGATAATCAGCATCAACACCAAGTCTTACTTCTTCAGGAGCATTAATATTAATTTCTACAACTTTTTCTCTAACAGTAATAGTAATAGATTTTGTAAATTCGTTATTTTCAACACCAATCTTAATTGTAGCGACCCCGCCCTTTAATGCCTTTAATTTTCCAGCATTAGAAACAGAAATAATATCTGAATTTAAAGATAAATAAGTAACATTTTTATATGTAGCATCATTTGGTAAAACATCAACAATTAATGTTTGTGTTTCATCAATAATCATTTTATCGTTATATGTTACTTCTAAATCATTAACTAAAATAGGATCAACTGAATATACTATTTCTTTAGTAATTAAAACATCACCAAATATATCTATTACATCAACTTTTATTTGATAATCATTCCCAGCCAATAATTCCTCTAAATTAACACTTTCAACATTATCTTCCAAAACAACATCAACAGTAGTAAATAAATCACTATCTATATACACCTCTAGTTTATCGACTTGATTATTAGTAAAACTATGGGGAATATTAAGAACATAACCCTCCTCATCATTAATAGTTAGATCATTTATAATACCAAAATCCTTTTTTTCAACAATAACAGAATAATTTTTTTCAATATTTGTATTTTCTTCCTTTATAGTAATAACAACTTCACCAGTAGAAATTAATTCATATTCTCCAAATTCATTTATAACCAGAACTAAATCATCACTTGATGTAAACAAAAAATCCTTATATGTTGCGTTCATTGGTGCAGCAACAACTTCTAATTTTCCATTTTCACCCAAATACAATGTATCAGGAACATTAACGGAAAAATCTTCTAATTCAATAATTGGATCCAAAAGATTCAAACTTTCTGTATAAACTACATCATCTAATCTATCAATTATTTCCAGTTTTATTTCATATTCTGTTCCTTTTATAATATCTTCTAAAACAACAATTTTTGAATCTTCACCATCAGCAATTACATCTTCAAAATATAAATCATCATCAATATATACTTTATATTTCCCCACTTGTCTATTAATAAAATTATAGGAGAAATATAAAGAATTGATATCTTCTACTTCATTTTTTCTCAATTCAACTTCATTAACTTGTCCAAATGGTGGCGTAGTTTTCATAGTAAGCTCTTTTGCTAATACTTCTCCATCATTAAAAGTAACTTCAACACTATATGTATGAATCATATTTTCTACAGGATTATAAATAATTGCTTTTCTATCATCAATGCCAATTTTTTTATTAACAACTAAAGAACCGCCCCTTAAAACTTTCATACTTTCTACATATAAGTAATCATTCCCGCTTAAAGAAATTTCTCCAATTTTGTCATCGCCATTATAAACAGCAGAAATATTATCAAGTAAAGCTTGTCTATCTAAAGCAGCATAATCAAGAGGATCTCTTTTTGCATAAGTTTTAGACGTATCTAAAACCACCCCAGAATCATTTATTAATTTTGTTGTGAAATTAGAAGGATTGACAGTTATAACAACTCCACCACTATAATTCCCACCAATAACTGCATCTAAATTAGTATATGGACTATTTGGATTAGCCTCACTTGGTCTATCCCCAATTTGCGGAGCAGTAATATAAACTGTACCATATTTAGCATTTTCACTAACTTGACCATTATAGGTACTTTTTGTTCTAACATAAACATGGTCATGTCCACTTAAAACTAAATCTACCCCATATTCATCAAATAAACTTGACCAATTTGTTCTATTCGTATTAGCATGACCCGCATTACTTGTAGACCCATTATAAAAAGGTCTGTGATTATAAGTAATAATATATTGTGAAGGATTTTCTTCCATAACTTGTCTAAACCAAGCCTGTTGAGATGCTAATTTTGCAGAACTTTGAGTAGAAGACTCATTATCAATACTTACAAATAATACATTATTATATCTAAAATAATAACTACTATTTTTAACATTTTCAGCACCATTATTTGGATTTGTTAATATATTATTAAAATATCCAACACCAATAAAGCTTGCTGAACCATTATAAAAATCATGATTGCCTGGTGTCATTGCCATCATTCCTTCATTAGCAAATGAAGAATTCATTAAGCTTTCCCAATAATCATAGCTACTTCCATAAGCAACTACATCTCCACCATGCAAAGTAAAAGCAATATCATCAATTTTCTTTGCTTCATTATAAATACTTTCTGCTTTTTGTAATCTAGTTGGAACTGGATTATAAACATGATAATCTGACATGTATAGGAAAGAAAAACTTTCAGTGTTGCTGGCCGTTTTAAATGTTTTTGCATCTGAAAAAACATCTTTACCCGCTTTATACAAATACTCCGTTGCACTATCTAAATTATCTAGTCTAACAAAACATTTATTTACTCTATGCGTTATTCCTGTTTTTGTATCAAAATGCTCAATTGGAACACTCTCTGGAATAGCAACAAATGGATCAGTAAAATTAGGATCAACATCCTTTTTTACATACAATAAAAAAGACCCTTCAACTTCACTATGCCAAGTAATAGTCATCGAATTAGAAGCATCTGCTCCTGGACCTGTTGAAATCATATATGCTTCTTTATTAACAACCGCATTAACATTCATACTCCCAACTCCAATCATCAACATTAAAAAGATAAACGCAAATAATACTTTCTTAAATTTCATAATTCCTCCTGTTTTTTTGACAACAATCAATAATTTTATATTGACCTGTTTTTAAATTTCCTAAATTAAATTCTCCAACACTTTCTCTTTTCAAAAATAAAACCTCTTTTCCTATTGCTTTATGCATTTTTTTTACTTGATGAAACTTCCCTTCAGTAATTGTCAGATATGCTTTGTTCGCTTCAATTATTTCTAATAAAGCTTTCTTAGTTTTATATTGCTGTTTGTTTTCATCAATAATAAATACTCCATTAAAAAAAGAAATAATATCTTCTTTTAAGTAAGCAGTATCCACCTCAACATAATATTTTTTCTCAACATCCTTTTTTGGAGATGTCATTTTATGAATAAAATCTCCATCATCAGTAAGTAATATTAATCCTTCCGTATCAACATCTAACCTACCAACAATCTTTAATCTGTTTCGCAATTCATCTTCACTTATTAAATTTAATATTGATGGATATAATTCATCTTTTATAGAACATATATACCCTTTAGGCTTATTAAGTAAAATATAAACATTTTCTATATATTGCAAATCTTTTTGTTTATATATAACTTTATCATTTTTTGCCACATCAAAATTAGGATTCTTTATCACTTCTTTGTTTACAAACACATCATTAGATTCTTTTATCAAGATTTTTGCTTCTCTTCTAGAAATGCCTAACGATTTACTAATATATAAATATAACCTCACTTGTATAACCTCATTGTTTTATATATAGAAATGCCTGTTATTTTTTGAAACATTTTGTCATATTTTTTTTCCAATGTTTTATTGTTAATAATTACTTTATATTCTTTATATTTTTTATTTAATAGTTCTTTACTTATACTTTTCTTTTTTGTTGCTTCAATCAATTCAAAAAAAGTAAATATTTTTACAATTTCTAAAGTATTAAACAAATCAAAATCAATTTCGTAATCTTTTACCATTAAATTCACCTTTATTATCTCTACATATTCTATCATAAAATTCTGTTTTTTAGAAACAGATTATTTGCTTTTTAATTATTTGTTTGTTAGAATAATAATAAGAGAGGTATATATGATATTATATAAAGATATAATTAAAGAAGATCATCCAGATTTAAGAATTCCATCAAAAGAGGTTTCTTTACCTTTAAGTGATGAAGATATCAAAACATTAGAATTAATGAATGAATATTTACTTAATGGCTATGATGAAGAAAAAACAAAAAAATACGGAATTCGTCCTGGTGTTGGTTTATCAGCAGTCCAAATAGATGTATTAAAAAGAATGTTTATTATTATGGCTTATGATGAAAAGGGTGTTTTTCATCATTATGCTGTGATAAACCCCAAAATAATTAGTGAATCAATTGAACTTACATATCTAAAAAGTGGTGAGGGATGCTTATCTGTTGATAGACAAGTTGATGGTTTAATTTTTAGACCTAGAAGAATAAAAGCGAATGTTTATTTATATGACTTTTTAGAAAAAAAAGTAACCTATAAACAATTAAAATTAAAAGATTACTTAGCAATAATTTTTCAACATGAATATGACCATCTAAAAGGTATTTTATTTGTTGACAGAATTAATAAAGAAAATCCTTTCTTGATTTTGCCCAACTCTGTTCCAGTTACTTTTGAAAGCCAAGAGGATTAATTTCCTCTTTTTTTATTAAAATGTTTTATCTTTTGATTATAAGAATTTTAGTGTATAATATACTTAATACAAAAAAAGAAAGAGGTGTTAATTTTGTTTATAAAAAACAAAAAGCAACTCCCTATCGTTTCACATTTTGATAATAATGGTATTAAAGTTTTCGCATTAGGCGGGCTTGGTGAAATAGGCAAAAACATGTACTGTTTTGAAATAAAAGATGAACTAATGATTATTGATTCAGGAATATTATTCCCTGATGATAATTATGGTATTGATTATATTATTCCTGACTATACATATTTAAAGGAAAATGAAAAGAAAATAGTGGGGCTTTTCATTAGCCATGGCCATGAAGATCATATAGGCGGAATTCCTTATTTATTAAGAGAAGTAAAAATACCAAAAGTATATGCTTCTGGTTTAGCCTATCAATTGATTGTCAACAAAATGAAAGAATTTAAGGGAACTGCAATTAATTTAGTAGAGTATAGTAATGACTCTGTTTATAATTTTAAAAATTTTCAAGTATCATTTTTTCGTACTAATCATAGTATTCCTGATTCATTTGGGACTGCGATAAAAACAAGTTTAGGTTATATCCTACACACGGGAGATTTTAAATTTGATTTTTCTCCACTAACATACCATACTGAATATAGTAAAATAACTAAATTTGCTGATGCAGGAGTAAAACTTCTGTTATCTGACAGCACAAATGCTACGGTAAATAAGTTTACAACATCAGAAAGAAAAATAGGAAAAAGCATTAGAGCAATTTTTGAAACTATTAAAGGTAGAGTAATCATTTCAACTTTTGCATCAAACGTTCATAGAATTCAACAGATTGTTGAAGCTAGTGTTGATGCTGGAAGAAAAGTAATAGTTTTTGGAAGAAGCATGGAAAAAAACATTAATGTTGGTCAACAATTAGAATATATAAAAGCACCAGAAGGAACTTTTATTAATGCAAATGAGTTTCCTCATTTACCACCAAATAAAATTACAATTTTAAGTACTGGATCACAAGGAGAACCGCTTGCGGCTCTTTCAAGAATTGCAAACGGAACACACAGAACCATTAAAATTATTCCAGGTGATACTATTGTATTTTCATCAAATGCAATTCCTGGAAACCAAGAATCTATTAATCAAAACATTAATAAATTATATCGTTTAGGTGCTGAAATTATTGTAAATAGCCCTTTAACCGATACTCATACATCTGGTCATGCTAGTCAAACAGAACTACAAATCATGTTATCTTTAGTTAAGCCAGAATACTTTGTTCCTATTCATGGGAATTATTCAATGATGAAAATACATTCAAAGTTAGCCATAGATACTGGCGTTGATCCTGAAAAAATATTCATATTAAATACCGGAGATGTTTTATCAATAGACGAAAAAAATGTTTCTGTAAACTGTAGAGTTAAATCTGGTAATATATATATAGACAGCAAAAAAAATATTGTTGATAAAGATATAATTGACGAAAGAAAAGCGTTGTCTGATGATGGTATGTTATCTTTAATACTATCTTTTGATAATAATTATAATTTAAACAATGAAATAGCCATCGTTTCTCGAGGATTTATTTATATGAAAGAAGCAGAAAAATTACTAAATAGCGTAAAAGAAAAAGCTATGAAAACATACTCAGACTATAAAGAGAAAAATAAAGTATTTAATGAAGCAAACTTTAAAAACATTTTAAATAATCATATATCTAATTTTATTTATGATTTAACAGAACGCAGACCTATAATTATTCCGATTATTATGAAACATTAAAGTCCTTTTAGGACTTTTTTTGTTTTTATGATAAAATACCCTAGGTGATAAATATGCTAATGTGTCCAAAATGTGGTAAAAAACTTTATAAAACAGATAACTCTTATAAATGCACTAATAATCATACATATGACATCAGTAAAGAAGGTTATATCAATTTATTATTAGCAAATCAAAAAAAACAAAATTCTGGTGATAATTCTATTCAAGTAAATGCAAGAGACACCTTTTTAAATAACGGTTTTTATTATGAACTAACACTAAAAATAATGCAAATTATTAAGTCGCTTAATATAGAAAAAAACTCTTATATTCTTGATTCTGGTTGTGGAACTGCTTACTATTTAAACATCTTAAATTCTAATTTAAAATTTAAATTTATAGGCATTGATATTTCTAAAAATGCAATAAAAAAAGCAGCTAAAAAAAATATAGCTGACTTACTAATTGTTGCCAGTATAACAAATATACCAATTCTTTCAAATTCTGTATCTTTAATATATAATATCTTTTCTCCTTATGATTTACAAGAATATAATCGAGTTCTTATCAATAATGGATATTTCGTTAATATAACCCCAAATGAAAAACATTTATATGAAATAAAAGATATATTATATGAAAAACCTTATTTAAATACTAATAAATTTATTGATTCAAATTACTTTGAAATAATGAACAAAACTACACTAACGTATCAAAAAACACTTAAAAATGCCGATATAATCAATCTTTTCACAATGACTCCATACTTTTACAAGACTAACGAAACAAGCAAGGAAAAGCTTTTTAAAATAGACAAATTAGAAGTAACATTTGATTTCAATGTTACTATATATAAAAAAAGGAATTAAAATTCCTTTTTTTTATTAATATGCTTTTTAAATGCAAAGAAAACATCCATCATAACCACAGCATCTTCATATGCATCATGTGATTGAGAATCAATATCATTATTTGTAATCATTTGATATGTATCAAATAGTCCCAAATCGTTTTTTAAATTATAATATGTTTTCATCAACTGCATAATATTAATATATCTTTCTTTTAAATCTAAAGGGAACAATTTATTGATTTTAAAAGATTTTTCCATTGTGATTATGTCATTTCTACCCCAAGCAATAATTTTTACATCATATTCATTTATAAATTTTTCCAAAGTTTGATAAAATTCAATATAATCAACTGCTTCTTCAAAATCATATATCTCTCTATTTAAAAATTTTAAAGTTTTTTTATTAAGTGATTGAAATTTATTAGGTTTTACTAAATTATTTGATGCAGTTATAACATTTCCGAAACTATCAGTAAGTACAAGACCATACTGTATAATTTCAGAAGCTGTTCTTTTATAAGGGTTATAAGAGGGAAGAGAAAACTCCAAATCTAAAAACAATAAATTATATTCTTTGTTAATAATATTTTTAATACCTTCTTGAATTTTTTTAATATCAAAAAAAACTTTTCTTGAACGTGAAATAAATTGCGTAACTTTAATAAAAGCGGTCAATTCAAAGCAAGAATAACCATTATGGATTTTTTTATTTTCACTTACTTCTATTATTAAATAAGGAAATTCATAAAAATATGGACCAAAATCCCGAAAAAATTTTCTAGATAAGTACACATAGTAAATTCTTTTTCTATTTCCTATTTTTATTATTCTTTCACTTGGGAAAGTTTCAATAATTTTTCCTCTAACTTCCATAATTTATCCTACTCTTCATAAAGCCTTATAACTTCTTCTTTTTGTATATCCGTTAAATAAAGATCATTTATTTTTTCAATAAAATCTTCTTCTCCAATAAGTTTTAAAATTGCTTTTTTCTTAACCGGTCCTAATCCTACTATTTCATCAAGTTTTGAAACAAGCATGTTCGTTCTTTGTGTTTTCCTAAAATAAGATATTGCAAACCTATGAACTTCTTCTTGGATTTTTTCAAGAAGGAAAAAAACATCACTTCTTTTACTAATTTTAATTTCTTTATCATCAAAATATAAAGCATCAGTTTTATGCTTATAATTTTTCACAAGACCTAAAACAGGAATTTTTATCTTTAATTCCTGAAGAACTTTTAAACTAGCATTAACTTGAGCTTTTGCTCCATCTACAATAATCAAATCAGGAAAATTCATATTTTCTTTTTTTAACATTTGAAATCTTCTTTTGATAACTTCTTGCATCGTCGCTATATCATTAGCTGTTTTAACTGTTTTAACTTTGTATTTACGATAATTCTGTTTAATAGGTTTACCATCTTTAAAATAAACCATAGCGCTAACTGCATTAGTTCCTAAAATATTGGAATTATCAAAAGCTTCAATAACACTCGCCTTTTCAAGATTTAATAATTTTGCAAGATCTGCACTAGCTTTAATAGTTCTATTATATTCTTGCTCTTTTTTTCTAAGCAGTAACTCTAACCTATCTTTAGCATTATTACTTACTAATTTTACCAATTCTCGTTTTTTTCCTCGTTTGGGCATTATAATTTTATTTATAATATCACTTAAATATTCTTTCAAATCAACTTCAGGCATTAATACTATTTGAGGAATTGGATTATTATTCACAAAGTAAAACTTTTCAATGAATTCTAAAAATGTATTTTCATAATTATCAAAAACCTCAAATAAGAATCCATTTCTTTCAACCATTTTATAGTTTCTAACATGAAAAACTTGTATACTTATATAACCATTAGAAAGATAAAACCCAAAGATGTCAGCGTTGAGAATATTTGATTCCATATTTTGTTTAACAGTTAATGTTTCTAAGTCATTAATCATGTTTTTATATTCTAATGCTTTTTCATATTCTAATTTTTCACTAAAAAAATCCATTTTTTCTTTTAAAATATTAATTTCATTTTTTATATTTCCGTTTAATATTTTGGCTATTTTTTGTTTTAAATCTAAATACACTTCTTCTTTAACTTCTTTAATACAAGGAGCAAGACATTGTCCTAAATGGTAATATAAACACGGTTTTTTAGGCAAAAAATAACACTTTCTTAAAGGATATAGTTTGTTTAGTAAGTTAACCGTTTCTCTTGCAGATTTTGCGTTTGGATATGGACCAAAATATTTTCCCTTTTTATTTAAATCCCTAGTATATAGTATTCTTGGATGTTTTTCTTCAGTTAACAAAATATATGGATATCTTTTATCATCCGTTAAACTAATATTATATTTAGGATTATATTTTTTTATTAAATTCAATTCCAAAACAAAAGCTTCAGTTTCATTTGCAGTTATAATATATTCAAAATCTTCAATAACACTAACTAACTTCGTTGTTTTAGAGTCATGACTCCCAGTAAAATAAGAACGCAATCGATTATATAGATTTTTTGCTTTCCCTACATATATTACATCATTAAACTTATTTTTCATTAAATAACAACCGGGGGTTTTTGGCAAATTATCAAGCTTATCTTTAAACTTCACAATATCTCACCTTTTTTAATTATCTTTAATATCTTCTATAATTTTATCAATTCTCTCCCCGTATTCAATTGATTCATCATATTTAAAAATTAAATCAGGAACTCTTTTTACTTTTAAAACGCCTGAAAGCATCTTTCTAATAAAACCTTTAGCCTCTTGAATATTTTCTTTTGTAGAAGAAATTTGTTCTTCATTCCCAATTACTCGGTAATAAATTGTTGCATAAGATAAATCTGTTGTTAATCTTACAGTAGTAATCGTAACATACTTTAATCTTTCATCTTTTACTTCTTCAAATAAAATACGGCTAATTTCTCTATGAATGGTATTTTCCATTCTTTCCTGCTTAAATCCCATAATTTATACTCTCTTTACTTCAATCATTTTATAAGCTTCAATAACATCATTTTCTTTTATATCATTGAAGTTTTCAATAGTAAGTCCACATTCAAAGTTTTTATGAACCTCTTTAACATCATCTTTAAATCTTTTTAATGAACTTGTTTTGCCTTCATAAATAACAATACCATCACGAATTAATCTTATCATATCATTTCTGGTCAACATACCGTTTGTAACATAACACCCAGCAATAGTTCCAAATTTAGAAGCTTTAAAGATACTTCTTACTTCTGCTTCTCCGGTAACTTTTTCTTCAAAAATTGGATCAAGCATACCTTTCATGGCTGCATTGATATCTTCAAGCACTTTGTAAATAATATTATATAATCTTACTTCAATGTTTTGTTCTTTTGCATATTCTAGTATTTGTGCTCTCGGTCTTACATTAAAACCAATAATAACTGATTTTGAAGCAATTGCAAGAGAAATGTCTGTTTCAGTAACTGAACCAACACTCGACCTTACAACATTAATTTTTATACCTTCAACATCCAATTGTTCTAAAGAAGATTTTAATGCTTCAATTGAGCCTTGAACGTCTCCTTTAATAATTATATTGAGTTCTTTCTCGGAATCATCTAAATTATCAAACATACTTGCTAAAGAAACGTTTTTACCCACTCCTTTATCAATATCAAATTGACGTTGAGCCCTTTCTTGAGCAATTAATTTTGCTGTCTTTTCATCCTCAAAAATCATAAAATGGTCACCCGCTAAAGGAACATCATTAAGACCTGTAATTTCTACAGCCTTTGATGGACCCGCTTGATTAAGAGTTTTATTTAATTCATCAGACATTGCTCTTATTTTCCCATATATTGTACCAACAACAATAGGGTCTCCAACTTTTACAGTACCATTCTTTATCAACAATGTAGCAACAGGTCCTTTGCCTTTATCAAGTTTTGCTTCAATTACCGTACCAACCCCAAGTCTATCAGGATTAGCTTTTAATTCAAGCATCTCTGCTGTTAATGTAATCATTTCTAATAAATCTGATATGCCAGTTCCTTTTAGTGCAGAAATTTCTACGTAAACTGTATTTCCACCCCACTCTTCAGGAACCAAATCATGTTTAGTTAACTCTTGTTTAATTCTATCAGGATCTGCCTGTGGTTTATCCATTTTATTAATAGCAACTATAATAGGAACATTAGCAGAATGAGCATGATCAATTGCTTCTTTGGTTTGTGGCATAACACCATCATCTGCAGCAACAACTAACACAACAATATCCGTAACCCCAGCTCCTCTAGATCTCATCTCAGTAAAAGCAGCATGACCTGGTGTATCAATAAAAGTAATTTTTTTACCATTTCTTTCCACTTGATATGCACCAATATGTTGAGTAATACCTCCTGCTTCTCCAGCAGTAACCTGTGAATGTCTAATTGTATCAAGAAGTGTCGTTTTCCCATGATCTACGTGTCCCATTATAGTAACGATTGGTGACCGTGGCATTAAATCATCTTCTTTATCTTCTATTTTTATTTCTTCAAATCTAGTAATATCTTCAACAACTTTTTCTTTTAAAGTAAATCCTGCATCTTCAGCCAATAGTTCAATAATATCTTTATCAACTGATTGACTTGCATTAACCATAAAACCTAACATAACTAGTTTTTTTACAATTTCAGCAACGCTCATTCCTAAACCATCAGCAATTTGAGCAACAGTCATTCCCGGAGAATAAATTAACACACTTTCTTCATTATTAGTTCCTTGGCCAATATTAGATTGTCGACCACCTTTTTTCTTAGATTTTTTTATGTTTTTAAGACGACTATACACTCTGGCTTCAACTTCATAATCTTCATATGTATCATCATAAACTCTAGAAAGCTCTAAATCTTCAACGTCCTTTTTCGGTTGTTTGGGCTTATTAATCTCTACCTTTGTTTCAACTTTTGTTTCAACTTTAGTTTCAACTTTTTTAACCTTCTCTTGAATTTTTACTTCTTTTTTAGGTTCTTCTTTTTTTACTTCATCTTTTATCTCTATATTTTTATCTGTAACTTTATCTATTTTTTTAATTTTTTCTTCCGTTTTTGAAACTTCTGGCTCAATTTCTTTAACAATCGTTTCTTCTTTTATTTTTTTTGTCTTTGTTGAAAGCTTAATTTCCTTGCCATATTTTTTTTCAAGTTTCTTAACGATTTTTTGAGGAATATCAGAATCTAATGTTAAATTAGCAAACCCAACATTATTTAAATTCTCGTATAACTCATCTTTCAGCTCTTCTCCCAAAACTGCTAATATATCTTTAATTTTCATTTAATTCACCTCAATTAGTTTATTTATCACATCATAAAATCCTTTATCGCAAATAGCAGCAATTTTAACAAGTTTTTTTCCTAAATAATTTGATAACTCATCACAATTAAAACTATAATTGATTGGAACATTATAAAAAAAACATTTTTTACGAAAAGTATCTTTTGTTTTATCAGAAGCATCACTTGCTATAAACACTAGATTAACTTTATTATTTCTTATAACACGCAAAACAGGATCATAACCAGTTATAAGCTTTCTTGCTCTATATGCAAGTCCCAAAACGTTTAAAATATTTTCTTTATTTTTCAATATTATCACCCAGTAAGCCAATCATTTCTTCATATATTTCATCAGAAACCTTTACTTCTAATTGTCTATCTAAAACCTTTTTTGTTCTAGCAATTTTAATTGCTTCCATTGACTTAGAAATATAAGCTCCTCTACCGTTAAGTTTTCCTTTTAAATCTACAACAACATTGCCATCAGGAGTTCTCACAACTCGAAATAACTCTTTTTTTGGATGTTGTGTATTAGTCGCTAAACATTTCCTTAAAGGTTCTTTTTTGACTCTTGGCATAAATTTTCTCCTTATTTTCCTATATTAAATGTGAAATTAATACCCTCCGCTTTTGCATCAGAGATTTTCTTTATATCTATTTTCCAACCAATGGCATAAGCTGCAAGTCTTGCGTTTTGTCCGCTTTTTCCAATAGCTAGTGAGTATTGTTCATCTCGAACAATAACAACAGCACTTCTAGTTTTCAAGTCAATCATTACACTTGCAACTTGTGCAGGAAGTAAAGCTTCAGCAATTAATTCTTCAGGGGTATCTTTCCAAGTAAAGATATCTATTTTTTCATCATTCAAAACCATATTAATGCTTTTAACGCGCAAACCAGCATTGCCAACACAAGCACCTTTAGCATCAACATTAGGATCTAAACTTAAAACACCTACTTTAGATCTGCTACCTGGGTCTCTACTAATTCCCATTATTTCAACCGTTCCATTAGCAATCTCTGGAACATTTAATTCAAATAATCTTTTTACAATTTCTTTATTTTTTCTTGTAATAAAAACTTTTGGTCCTTTAGTAGTTTTTTCAACTTTAGAAATATAAACTTTTTTTGTGTCTCCAGGAATATATTCTTCTCCAGGTATACCTTCAGTTTCAGGCATATGAGCTAAATTATTTTTCCCAATATCAAAAGATATAAATCCATTTGTATTGCTAACTACAATACCATTAACAATTTCTCCAACTTTATCGGCAAAATATATATAAGCCTCTTCTCTTTCTAATTCTTTTAATCCACTCATAAATGTTTGTTTAAATTTACTTGCGGATTTTCTCCCAAAACTAGAAATATTAACTTCATTCTTAATAACAGAACCAACTTTAACCTTATCTTTACGTTCTAACGCTTCTTCTAAAGTAATTTGCCCTTTACCTCCGTCTGGATCAATCTCTTCAACAACATATAAATATTCAAATACCCTAATTTTGTTTTTATCTGAATCAAAATCAATTTTAATATCACCACTATATCCATTATCTCTTGAAGCAACAGCCATTGCTATCTCTACTTTCTTTAAAACGTCAGCTATATCTAATCCTCGATCAAAAGCTACAGCCTCTAAAGACTCAAAAAAATTCTTACTAATCATTATGTTCCTCCTAAAACTTTACAGCTAGTCTCACTAGACTAATTTGACTCACAGGGATTATCTTTATATTTGATTTCCCTTTAATATTTATTTCAATTGTTAAGTAATTCGGATCTATGCTTTTTAAATAACCATAAAACTCTTTATTACCATCAATTTTTTGATAAGTTTTAATACAAATATATTTATTGACTGCTTCTAATAAATCTTTATTCGTTTTCAAATGTCTTTCTATACCTGGAGAAGACACTTCTAAATAATAATTTTCTTCATCTATATCCATATTATCTAAACAATCACTAATTTGTTGGTTTAATAATGCAGAATCATCAACACTTAACCCTTCACCCGGTTTATCAGCAATCACCCTTAATATTTTCATACCATGTTCAACTAAATATTCAACATCTAAAATACTAATACCTAATTTTTGCGCTTCATTTTCACACATTAATCTAATTACATTCGTTATTTTCATGTTATTTTCCTTTTTCATTAATTAAAGGAGTGAGAAACTCACTCCTTTAATTAACATCATCTTATAGTGATTATACCAAATAAAAAATAAAAAGTCAAATTATTGATTTTATTTTTTTATGGTTGCAATTTTAAACATCATTATACCGCCTGCCACCATAACATTTAAACTTTCTAATTTTTGATTTATTTCAATCTTAGCAACAACATCACAAAGACTTAACGTTTCTTTGTTTATACCCTTGCCTTCATTTCCTAAAATTAATACAACTTTTTTATTATATTCTAATAATTCAATATTCTTCGAATTATCAAAACCCGTCCCAATAATATAATAATTATTTTCTTTTAATTTAATAATCCACTTATTAATATTATCTTTAATAATATTAATATTAAAAAAAGCTCCTTGTGTTGCTCTCAAAAATTTATCATTATAAATATCAATCGAATTATTGCTTAAGATTATATTATTAAATTCAAAACCTAAAGCAGTTCTAACAAGAGCGCCTAAATTGCCAGGATCTTGAACATCATCTAAAATTAGTATTCTATCCCCTAATACAAATGACTCTTCTTTTATTTTACATATACCAATTATTTTTTGAGGAGAAACAGTATTTGCAATTTTTTTAATAATTTCTTCAGTTACTAATAAATTACTAATGCCATTAATATAATCTTCTTCATTTACAATTAAAACTTCTATTAAAACATTTGACTTAAATGCCTCAGATACTAAGTGGTACCCTTCGATAAAAAACATTTTATATTCATCTCTATATTTTTTAGTTTTTAGTGAAGCTATTTTTTTAATATATTCATTATTAACCGAAGTAATTCTTTTCATAACCATCTTTTAATTTACCCTCTCAATCGTTTAAAAATATCAATTAAACTAACGATTGTTATAATGGCATTAAGTGTATGAATTCCTAAAATTATGTACATAATTTTTCTAAGTAGTTCTTTTTTAAACACAATTATAAAAATAACAACACTAACACCTAATAATAAGATTGTTGGGGTATACAAATATAAAAACGTACCAAACCATGTATATAAAAAATCACCTAGTATGTTTATTGCAGTTGGTGCTAATAGTTCTGTAAATTTTTTCATAACTGGAGCAAGGCCAAGAATTGTAAAAACAAGTCCATAAATATATACCCAAATAGGAATCTTATCAAATAAACCCACTTGTGTCTTTTTTTTCAATACTTTAGTTTCTGATTTAAGGATTTTATATTCTTCTTTTAATTCTTGTAAAATCTCATCCACATTTTCTTCTTCAACCATATCTTCATTAAAATAATCATATTTTTCTATTGTTGCATCAATTTCTTGCATTCTTAATAAGTTTACATAAATCTGTTGTTGAAGCTGTTCTTGTTCAGTGGGTTTATAATCTTCTTTAGTTTCTTGAATTTTATTATTTTCCATTTTTTTCTCCTTATATATTATATTTATCAGATTTCTCAAACATGATATTAAATTTTTCAAAACAACTTAAATTAATTCTTTCTATATTTTCAATTGCTTCTTCAATCAAATCATCTATTTGGAGAATTTTTTCTTCTTTAATAACATCTTTTAGCCTTGGTTTTATAATAGGATGTATAGGAACAAACACAGTGCAACAATCTTCATAAGGTCTAATAGAAATATCATAAGCTTTTATTTTTTTACTTATTGAAATAATATCATTTTTTTCACTAGTAACTAACGGTCTAATAATTGGAATATTTGTAACTTCATTAATAACAGCCATACTTTCAACAGTCTGGCTTGCCACTTGTCCAATACTTTCTCCATTAATAATAGCCTTATAATGTTCGTTTTTACAAACAGTAGAAGCTATTTTATACATCGCTCTTCTCATTAAAGTAATTAAATACTTTTCATCTGCCCTTTCTTGAATCCTAAGTTGTATTTTAGTAAAAGGCACTATTAATAATTTAATATTCCCTTTTTCAGTATATTTCGCAAGTAATTCAGTTAATTCAATAACTTTTTGCAAAGACATATCCGATGTATAAGGCGGAGAATAAAAATGTATTGCCTCCAGTTTCAAACCTTTTTTCAATGCTAAATATCCAGCAACAGGACTATCAATTCCCCCACTAATCATTAACAATCCTCTACCTCCTGTACCAGAGGGATACCCTTGCATCCCAAGTATATGATTTAAAAAAATATATGTTCCTTCTGTTCTTAAATCAACACTTAATGTAAAATCAGGATTATGTACATCAACCATCAAATTAGATAAATCCCTCAAAATTAAACTTGCAACTTGTTGAGATATTTCAATTGAAGTTAAAGGAAAAGATTTGTCCCCTCTTTTAGTTTCAACTTTAAAGCTTTTTCTCTGATAATTCATATTTTTAATTAATTTAGCACCTTTTTCAGCAATATCACTTAAATCAGGAAAACACTTAACACATAAACTATAACTTGAAATCCCACTAATTGTATCTAAAATGTTAGTAATCTGTTTATAATCTTCACCATTTAAATAAATATAAAATCTATAATTAGTATACTCAAATTTTATATTATTAAAATGTGAAAGTTTATTCTTTATATTGTGAATTATTTTATCAAGAAAAATTTTATAATTTTTCTTTTTTAAAGTCATTTCTCCATATCTAATTAATATTAAATCATACATGTTTTTCTCCTATAAACTCTTTAATAGTAAAACAACGGCATTCACTTCGTCTATAGAAGTTAAATGAGAAAAGCTAATTCTTACTGATGTTTTAGCAAGTTCTTTATTATTAGTCATTGCATAAATAGTTCTTTCTATTTTTCTTAATTTTGATGAACAAGCTGAGCCTGTTGAAATATAAATATCTTTTTCCTCAAACATATGAACAATCGTTTCTCCATAAATACTTGGAACAGATATATTAATTATATACGGACTTGAATCTTTTGAACTATTAATCGTAATTTTATCATTACTAATTAATTGTTCTCTAAAATAATTATTTATTTCTTTAACATATTTATAATTATTTTCTAATTCTTCTAAACAAATTTTAACTGCTTTTGTTGTTGCAACAATTAAAGCTAAATCTATAGTTCCTGGTTTAACACCTCTTTGAGAATTTGAACCAAATAAACATTTTTTTAAATCAAGCTTGTTGTTGCAAAGCAAACAACCGATTCCTTTTGGACCATATATTTTATGAGTACTAAAACTCAGTAAATCAACATTATTAAAATCAAACAAAGGGATAATTTTACCTAGTCCTTGAACAATATCAACATGTAATTTTGCTTTTTTATAAGGTTTTAATATATCAATTATTTTTTCAATTGGTTGAATAGAACCAACAATATTATTCACCCACATAACAGATACTAAAACTACACTATTATTCATTTCAATTTTAAGTTGATCTAAATCAATAATGCCGTTTTTATCAACATCCAAGTAAACAACATCATAATTTAACTTTTCTAATTCTTTAATTGCTTCAAAAACAGAAGGGTGTTCAATCCTTGTTGTAATAATTTTTCCGGTAGAATATTTTTTCACAATTCCAAATATTCCTAAATTATTAGCTTCTGTAGCATTAGCTGTAAAAATAGCGTCATGATTTTCAAGATGCAAAGAATCTAATAAGTCTTTTTTTGCTTTTTGAAACATAAAATTACTTTCTTGGCCTAATTTATGAAGTGATGTCGTATTTGCAAAAAAATTATTTTGTGTTTTTATATAAGTGTCCATTACTTCTTTTCGTATTGGTGTCGTTGATGCGTAATCTAAATATATCATTTTTATCACCTTTTTTATATTATACATTATCTCATATGATTTATAAACAAAAAAATAATCTGCATAAAGCAGATTATCATTTTTATCTGTTGTAGTACTCTACTATCAGCGTTTCATTAATTTCTTGTAAAAATTCTTGTCTTTCAGGATATCTAACAAATGTTCCTGATAAATTTCCCTCATCAAATGAAATATACTCTTTTCTTAAATGCATTGTTGAAACTGCATCCTTAATAATTGATAATTTCTTTGATTTCTCTTTAACAGCAATTGTTTGTCCTGGTTTTACTAAATATGATGGAATATCAACCTTTTTACCATCAACTGTAATATGCCCATGGTTTACTAATTGTCTAGATTGACGTCTTGTTGTAGCTAAACCTAAACGATAAACTACATTATCTAATCTTGATTCTAAAAGCATTAGGAAATTGTCACCTTGTTTTCCTTGCATTTTACTCGCTAAATTAAAAACTTTTTTAAATTGTCTTTCATTCATACCATATGTAAAGCGTACTTTTTGTTTTTCTTGTAATTGCTTTGCATATTCAGATAATTTAGTACGTCTTTGCCCATGTTGTCCTGGTGGGTAAGGACGTTTTGATAATTCTTTTCCATCTCCAAGTACTGAATATTTAAGTCGTCTTGAAACTTTCCAGCTTGGTCCTGTATAACGTGCCATTTTGTTTCCTCCTATTTTTAAAATTTAGTAAAGGAACTTGTTTTAAAATATAATTTAGAAAATATCAAAAGCTTTCATCTAAGCAGCTAGATTACTCGTAACCTCTATAAGGATATTCTATTTTTATACTTCACAAGTGCTGCTCTTTACTAGCACTTTAATAAGTATACTCTTTTTTTATTAAAATGTCAACAAATATTAACCCTGGCCTTTGGCCGTATCAAATATTAAAGCAATAAAAAATAAAAAAGGAGAAACTCTCCCTTTTTATTTTAAAGCCGCTTCAACAAGCTTAATAAAATCTTCTGGATTAAGACTTGCTCCACCAATTAAGGCACCATCAATATTTGGCATATTCATAAGCTCATCAATATTAGATAGCTTAACTGATCCGCCATATTGAATTCGCATTTTATCAGCAGTTTTTTCATCATACAAATTTCTAACTTTATTTCTTATAAACTTACACATTTCTTCTGCTTGCTCGCTTGTAGCTGTTTTTCCTGTTCCAATAGCCCAAATAGGTTCATAGGCAATTATTAATTTAGAAACTTTAGTTTTCTCTAACCCTTCTAAAGCAAGCTCAACTTGACGTCCAACAAGTTCTTCAGTCTTCCCTGATTCTCTAACTTCAAGAGACTCTCCAACACACAAAATAGGGTTAAGATCATTTTTAAAAGCTTGATGTAATTTTTTATTAACTGACTCATCAGTCTCATTAAACATAGCTCTTCTTTCACTATGACCTATTATTACATATTCCACATTAATGCTTTTTAACATATCTGCAGATATCTCTCCAGTATATGCACCTTGATCAGCAAAATGCATATTTTGAGCCCCTATTCTTAATTGTTCTCCTTGTCTTTTTACTAAAGATCTTAAAAAAACTGAAGGTGCACAAATAACACTTTCCACTTTATCTTTTAATGGTAAGCGATCTGTGACAACATAAATAAATTTTAAAGCCTCATCACGGTCTTTAAACATTTTCCAATTCCCAGCAATTATAGGTATTCTCATTAAACACACATCCTTATTTATTATTTATTGAAGCAATTCCAGGTAATTCTTTACCTTCTAAATACTCTAAGCTTGCTCCTCCACCAGTAGAAATATGCGTAAATTTATCCTCATATCCCATTTGTATGGCTGCAGCAGCACTATCTCCACCACCAATTATTGTTGTTGCATTTTCTAATTCTGCTAATATCTTACAAATAGCATTTGTCCCAACAGCAAATTTCTTAAATTCAAAAACACCCGCAGGACCATTCCATACAACAGTTTTTGCGCCTTGCAACTCCCGTTCAAACAATTTAATTGTTTCTGGACCAATATCTAACCCCATTTGATCAACAGGTAAATCTTTAGTTAAAACAATTTGACTTTCCGCTGTCTCACTAAATTCTTTTGCTACTACATTATCAACAGGCAATATAATTTTTCCTTTTGCTTTTGCTAATAATTCTTTGGCATAATTCACATAATCCTTTTCACACTTTGAAGTTCCAATTTCATATCCTTGTGCGCTAAAAAAAGTATAAGCCATTGCCCCACATATTAATATTTTATCGGCTTTATTAATTAAATTTTCTATAACAGAAATTTTATCACTAACTTTTGCACCACCTAAAATAGCCACAAATGGCTTTTCAGGATTATCAACAGCTTCACCAATAAACTTAATTTCTTTTTCCATTAAAAATCCCGCAACCACTTCTTTAATGTTTGAAGCAATTCCTACATTTGATGCGTGTTCTCTGTGCGCTGTACCAAAAGCATCATTAACAAAAACATCTCCTAAGGAAGCCCAATATTTTCCAAGTTCAGGATCATTCTTTGATTCTTTTTTACCAGGAACATCTTCAAATCTTGTATTTTCAAACATTAATATTTCACCAACTTGAAGCTCCTTAATAGCTTGTTCTAATTTTTCTCCTCTTGTTTCAGGAACAAAAATAATTTTTTCTTCCAAAAGTTCTGAAAGTCTCTTAGCAACTAAAGCCATACTACTTTTTGCTTTATCACTTTCTTCTTTTACTCTACCTAAATGAGAAAATAAAACTAACTTTGCTCCTTGTTCCTTAATATACTTAATAGTTGGTAAAGCTTGAACAATGCGATTATCATCTGTAATTACATTATCTTTCAAAGGCACATTAAAATCAACTCTAATAAGAACAGTTTTTCCTTTTAAGTTTACATCTCTTACACTTTTTTTACTCATAATATTTCTCCTTTTTCTTTTTTTAATATTTTTAAAAACTTTAATTAATAATAGATATATTATATAAACAACAACATATACTAATAAAACCCATAAAACAGCAATTGGATTTTCCTCAACACTAAATGCAGCGCCTAATATTGTTACCGATCCCACTAATAAAAGCCTGCTAATCAATACAATTAAAAAATATTTCTTTCTATTAATTCTTGTAAGACTAAATGCATAGTTGAAAATAGAAGTTGGCATAAATGGATTTCCCATTACTAAAGAACAAAAAACAAAACCTTTCTTCTCTAGCCACCTTGATGCTTTTAAAACATCTGGGTTTCTTTCAATTTTTTTTCTAATTTTTTTACTCAAAGAATAATTTAAAATTAAGAAAACAAAATATGTCCCAATTGTTGAACCTAATACCGTAACTATAAATCCCCATAATAATCCCAAATTTTGCATATTAAATGCAATAAAAGCTATAATTGGTAAAACTGGAAAGATTGCCTCAATAAATGGCAACATAAAACAAATCAATACAATCAAAACCGGATATTGATCAACAATTTTTTGCCAATAATTCATAAAGTCTGTAAAATTAAATTTCAGGAATATATTTACTATAAAAGAATTTAATCTATACATAATATTCACTACTCCTTAAGTATTATAACATATATATACTTGTTTTTAAATAATGAATATTTAATAAACCGCTTTTATTAATAATGAAAACATTTATCATTTTTTCTTATATAAGTAAAAAAATAAACCGCCTTATAGGCGGTATTATTTTTTAGTATTTTTTTAGTCTTAATTCAGTTTCTGGATCAAAGAAATGAGCTTTTTTCATATTTAACGCAAGCTCTACTTCATCACCCATACGTAAATCTATTCTTGCATCTACTTTTGCAACAATATTCTGACCTGCAATTTCAGCATAAATTTGTGTTTCTGGTCCTAATAACTCTGCAACTTCGACTTTAAATTTATGAACTGCTCCTGTATATTTTGAAAACTCTTCAGGTTGATCATAAATATCTTCTGGTCTAATTCCCATAACAATTGGTTTTTCAATTAAAGAATGTTTTTTTACAATTTCATATTTATCATCAGGAATATCAATCATTAAAAAGCCTTTTTTATGATCACCAATAACAAACTTCTTTTCTTCAGAAACATAGCCCTCTAAAAAATTCATTGGAGGAGTTCCAATAAATCCACCTACAAAGATATTGTCTGGATTGTCATAAATATCTTTAGGAGTTCCAACTTGTTGAATTAAACCATCTTTCATAACAACAATCCTTGTTGCCATAGTCATCGCTTCAATTTGGTCATGAGTAACATAAATAGTAGTAATACCTAAATTTTCAGTTAATTTGATTATTTCAGATCTCATTTGTACACGTAATTTTGCATCAAGATTTGATAAAGGTTCATCCATTAAAAAAACCTTTGCATCTCGCACTATAGCTCTACCAAGCGCAACACGTTGTCTTTGACCTCCAGATAAAGCTTTAGGGCGTCTATCAAGAAGAGCCTTTAGTCCTAGAATTTCAGCCGCTCTATTTACTTTACGATCTATTTCATCACGCCCAAATTTTCTTAATTTTAATCCAAATGCCATATTATCATATACAGTCATATGAGGATACAATGCATAGTTTTGGAAAACCATGGCAATGTTTCTATCTTTAGGTGCTACATCATTTACAACCTCTTCATCAATTCTCAATTCTCCTGATGTAATATCTTCAAGTCCTGCAACCATCCTAAGAGTGGTAGTTTTACCACAACCAGATGGACCAACTAAAACAATAAATTCCTTATCCTTAACTTGTAAATTAAAATCTATAACAGCATGTACATTGCCATCATATACCTTATTCATATTTTTTAACGTAACAGTAGCCATTAATTATACCTCCATATATAACTCAATTATACACTTAAACTCTTATCTAAACAATGTACAAACTGCACAAAAATATTATAAAGAAAGTAATAAAAGCAAGGCCATAGCGTCATTAAAATGTCTAATGTTTAATTGTGTCTCTCTTTGAATTAAATCTAATTTATTATTGATTGTATTTCTATGCATATACATATCTTTTGCTGTTTTTGTAATATTTAAATCATTCTTTACAAAAGAATATACTAATGTCTCTAATTGATGGTCAGTTAAAATTTTACTAATAATTATTGGCTTTATTTGTTTTAAAAGAGCTTTATCTTGATTATATAATTCCATAATTAATTCCTTATTTGAACAATAATAAATATTTTCTTTATCTAAATACTGTATATATACTTTAAATATTTGAAAAAAATTTCTTCGATTTTTAAAGGAAACATTTCCACTTGAAAAAACTCTAATATTTATAGAAAAATCTTCGCTCAAAGAAAGAATTAATTTATCTATTTCTATATCTATCTTTATATTATAAAATAAAACATAATAGTTTTCTACTTCTATATAAAAAGAATCTTTAATAAAATCAAGAAAAAAACTCAATATATCTTGTGATTCTCTCTTGTTTTTAAAAGAAAAAATGAAAAAATAAAAATTATCAAATTCCTTTTCTTTTCCAAAAAAGAGAAATTCGTACATTTCTTTTGTTACTTGAGATATAAAAGTTTTTGATGATATTTTTGCTTTAATATTATTAATTATTTCTTTTTCCCACATATTTTTTATTCCTTTTCTTATGTTTTTATTATATCAATTTACTGCTTTAGAATCAATATTTCTTTCTTATGCATTGTTTTATGATATAATATCACAAAAAGGTGGTTAATATGAAATTTATATCATGGAACGTTAATGGACTACGAGCTTGTCACAAAAAAGGGTTTAAAAAATTTTTTGATTCAGTTGATGCAGATATCTTTGCTATTCAAGAAACAAAAATGCAGGAAGAACAAAAAGAGTTTGATTATAACAATTATTATGAATATTGGTTTGACGCATTTAAGAAAGGATATTCTGGCACTTTAATTTACACAAAACATAAACCTTTATCTGTTCAATTAGGTCTTGATGGCAAATATATGGATGAAGGTAGAGCAATTACTCTTGAATTTGATACTTTTTATTTTGTAAACACATATGTCCCAAATTCAAAAAGAGGACTAGAAAGACTTGATTATCGAATGGAATATGACGACACTTTAAGAAAATACTTAAATAAACTTGCAAAAAACAAAGCTGTTATTTTATGTGGAGATTTAAATGTGGCTCATCAAGAAATTGATATTAAAAATCCCAAAAGCAATGAACGAAATGCTGGTTTTACAATTGAAGAAAGAAATAAATTTTCACTTCTTTTAGAATCGGGATTTATTGATTCTTTTCGCTATTTATATCCCAACACAATTAAGTATTCTTGGTGGAGCTATATGCAAAATGCAAGAGAGAAAAACATTGGTTGGAGAATTGATTATTTTGTTATTAGTAAAGACATTAAAGACAAAATTATAAATGCAAAAATTCATGACAATGTATTTGGAAGTGATCATTGTCCTGTAGAGTTGAATGTCCAAATTTAAAAATATTTAACAACATTTCTTTTTTTTAAATATAAAATATGGTATAATTTCATTAACGAAAGGAAAGATTATATGTCAAATATTAAATTATTAATCACAATATTATTATTATTTACAACACTAGTATTTAGTATCAATTCAGTTGTAGCGGCCGGCGAAGCTGGAATAGACGCCGGTGGAGGAGCAAAATATTACGTAGAATCTAAAAAAGAAGCTAATAACCTTCCTTATGGAATAACTCATTATGTAGATAAAGGTATGAGTAGCACTCAAACAAGCGGTTATATAGCTGGATTTGGTTATAGTAATGAATTAATTGTTAAAGACCAATATTATTCCCAACAAGTAAACATTTTAGAAATTCCATCAACTTCTGGAGTTAAGTTTGTTAATGGAATCAATTTAGACAATCACGTCTGGAATAGAAATACTGTAAAAAACCTAGCAATGAAATATGAAAGTGAAAACCCTGGTTATGAAGTAATTGCTGGAGTTAATGGTGATTTCTTTGACATTAGTTCAAAAAGAAATTATGGATTAATGACTGATGTTCCAGCCTTAGTAAATGGAAATTACTATATGACAACAAAATATGGTTATTCAACAACTGGAATTTTAGGATTCAAAAATGATGGCACTGCAAATAGTATTATTTTCGGTCAAAGTTTTTCTAGAACTAACTATATGGTTTTAGATGTCTTTAATGAAGCTGATGAAGTTATTAAATCATTCCAAGTTGAATCTATAAATACAGAACCAAACGAAGGCCAATCTTCTGTTTACTATGCAAATTATGATGATAAACACAGTGTTGTCCCTTTTGAAATTGAATCAGGATCTGGAGTTGTTTTTGGAGTTAGTAACGCGGAATTTGCGCTCCCAAGTAGTGAAACTGACTTCTATGGCAAAGGCGTCATTGATTCTCTAGATATTAAAACTCTTAGCAAAGGTAATTTTGCAGTTGTTACAAAAAACGATGAAATAATCAATTACCTAGAATTAGGAAATAAAATTAGAATTCAGTTTGAATTTGCTGGAGCTTATAAAGACGTTGATTCTACAATGGGCTATAGAGGTGTCTTCTTAAAAGATGGAGCTTACATAAATGATATGCAAGGAAACTTTGATCAAAGACATTCAAGAACTGTGTTTGGTATCAAAGAAAATGGCGATATGATTGTATCTGTAATTGACGGAAGACAACCTGAACTTGGCTTTCACGGAATGGATGGTACAGAGTTAGGGTCACTTCTTAAATATTATCGATGTGTTGATGGCTTCAATCTTGATGGTGGTGGCAGTTCCAATATGATAATTAAGAAAAATGGGCAATTTATTCAAACAAATAATCCATCGGATAGCGGACCAAGAGCTGTTTCAAATGCTTTATTGATTGTTGTTAAAAAACCAGAAATTGAAGTAACAGTTAACGATTTATCAATAAGTTCGGCCAATTTTTCAGCTAATATTAAAAACACTAATGAACACGATATACAATCATTATTTATCAAAGTTAATGATTCACAATACTCATTAAATAATTTAGTATCAGTTACAGGATTACGTGCAAATACATTATATAAATATCAATTATTCTATGTAGATAAATTAGGACATGAAATTAATGTCCCTCTACAAAATGATGATTTTTACACTCTAAAAAGAGAAATTAATTTTATGGGCTTAACAATTATTGAAACAGATGACGCATATGATTTTGAAGTCAAATACCGAGATACAGATAATGCTTCAAATTTAGACTCTGCAAAAATAATTATAAACAACAAAGAATATTATTTAGAAAATAAAATTTTAACTGTAGAAAAAACTGACGTTCCTTTAATTGAATTAGTAGACTTAGTTTATGTAGTTGATTATAATAATGGTGCATCCACTTATACAATTAAAAATGCAAACTCAAATATCGCATTAACTATAAATCATATGCTTAATTCATTAAATAATATTATTACAACAATTTACAATTAAATACATCTTTATCAACGAAGTAAATTTAAAAAGCATTGAATGTCTATTCAATGCTTTTTTTATATCTATATTTTCATTGTTGTTTTGTAAAGATCTGAATAATATCCATTTGTATTGATTAATTCTTCATGTTTGCCTCGTTCAATAATTCCTTTTTTACCAAGAACAATAATCTCATCTGCATTTTTAATTGTTGATAATCTATGAGCTATTGTTATAGTTGTTTTCCCAACTGATAACAAATCAAGAGCTTTTTGAATTTGCATTTCAGTAATATTATCTAACGATGAAGTTGCTTCATCTAATATTAGTATTTTAGGATTTTTTAGGAATAATCTAGCAATAGAAATTCTTTGTTTTTGCCCACCAGATAATTTAACACCTCTTTCTCCAGTAACTGTATCATAACCTTGATCAAGTGTTAATATAAAATCATGAATTTGTGCTTTTTTTGCTGCTTCTATCACTTCTTCAAAAGTTGCATCAATTTTTCCATATAAAATATTTTCTTTAATTGTTCCATAAAAAATGAATACATCTTGTTGAACATGTCCTATTGCTTGTCTTAGTGTATATACATCATAGTCACGAACATCAATTCCATCTACTAATATACTTCCACCTGATACATCATAAAATCTAGGAACTAGTTTTGATATTGTTGATTTTCCAACTCCTGTTTCTCCAACAAGAGCAATCTTTTTCCCTGCATTAATATTTAAATTAAAATTATTTAGAATGTGTTCCCTTTCGTGCTCTCCATCTTGAAAATACTTGAAATCCACATTTTTAAATTGAATATTTCCTTGCTTTATTTCATTCGTTAGAGGATTATCATTATTCTTAATTGAAGGCATTATTTCCATAATATTATAAAATTTTTTAATGCCTGAAAATCCTTGTTGCATTTGTTCCATAGAATTTGTTAACCTATTTATTGGTTTAATCAAAAAATTAATATAAAGAAAAAATGTTGTTAAATCAATTAACGTTATATACTTTTTATAAACAAAAAAACCTCCAAAAACTAAAACCGAGAGATTTGCCAAATTAATAAAAAAATCATTACCAGTTGTGAATAAAGCTATTTCTCTAAATACTTTAGTTCTCGCTTTTAAATATACTTCATTATTCTTTTTAAATTTATTTTCTTCATATAGATCATTAGTATAAGCTTTTGTTAATCTAATACCGCTAATGCTACTTTCAACACTTGCATTTAATTCTTCTTGTGCCGTTCTTGTAATAATAAAGCGGTCAAGCATTTTCTTTCTTCTATATAAGGAATAGGTAATTAGCATAATTAGAAAAACAAAAACAATCAAAGTAAGATAAATGTTAACAAAGCACAAAATAATAAAGCTTCCAATTAACATCAATGTTGAAATAAACAAATCTTCAGGAGCGTGATGGCTCATTTCTGATACATCATGAAGATGGGTTGTTAGGTTAGACATTAACACTCCAGTTTTATTATCGTCATAAAATTGGTAATCCAATGTTTCTAATTTATGAAATAAATCTCTTCTCATATCTGTTTCAATTCTGATTCCCATTATATGTCCATAATAACCAATAAAATATGACAAAAAAAATCGAATAACATAAAGCCCAAGCATTAATCCACCAATAATAAACACCAAGTTTATTTTTTCAATAACCAAATATTTATTTAATATTTTATTTGTTGCAATTGGAAAAACCAAATCTATTCCAGCCAAAAGAGTTGCACAAATCATATCAAGAATAAATAATTTTAAATGTGGTTTATAATATTTTATAAATTTTGTTACCATAAATTATCCTCAACTTTTCTTTTCTATAAATTATATCACATAAACTTAAATATTTAAAGGAGAAAAGCATAACCGCCTTTTTTAAAAAAATAATAAAATATTAATATTATTTAATTAAAATAATATCTTTAGTAAATAAAAATACGAACACAAATAATTATGTTCGTACTTTTAAATTGTAATAACAATTTTTATTTTTTCTTTGTTGCTGGTTTTGCAGGAACTGCTTTTGGAGCAGGCTTAACTTCTTTTTTTAACATACTATTATCCCCCTTTGAAATATAATAATTCTTAAAAAAATCAATGTCAATAAATATAATTATAATTATTTCTAGTTTGGTTTTCATTCATTTTCATTATTTACTAAATGAAACCTTTATACATATCTTATTCTTCATTTTTTAATTGTCTCATATTTATATAAATTGCTAAAACAACAAATACAGCAGTAAAAATCAATTGTATTAAACAATTCATAACTATCAAATTTAAATCAGGGCTGCTTGCTTCATATATTTTAATATTATTATTTATATAATAATAACTTGGAGTAATTTTTGAAACAAATAAAAGACCTTTCCCAAGAATTTCTTGAGGAACAAAAGCTCCGCTTGCAAATGCCATTCCAAGCGCTAAAATATTATTTACAGCTACAAGAACAGCTTCATTTTTGATTAACAAACTTAAAAAATATGCAATTGCCAAAACTGCCATACTAAAGGTTAACAAATTAACTAGGTAAATAATGCCAATTCCATTTAAGTTAACTACATTAGGATATAAAATCATACTAGTTATAAAAATTAAAAAGACAAATATACTAGTAAATACTACATTACCTAAAATAAATTCTAAATTTGATTTTCTAATTGGGTAAGGTGAAACAACCATTCTCCTTTTAATTTTTTCATTCCTTAATTTTAATGTCATAATTCCAACAATAGTTAAAGTAATAGAAAAAATAATATATGATATAAAATTAAAATAAGAATGAGTTGCTTCTGCTTCTGTATTTCTTACTATTTGCATTTCTGTATTAACTTCTTTTAATAAAATATCATCAGTAAAAATTATTGCTTCAGATAAATCCATATCTGTTTGATTCAAAAAAACTCTTATATTATTTAAATATTTATTAATTTCTCTTTCAATAGTCACATTAGCAAATTTATTTTGTAATTTGTCTTGATAAATTAATCCCTCTTCACTATTTAAAAACCTTGTTTCAAAATCTTCAGGAATTACTATTACAGAAGCTATATTTCTAAAATATAATGCATCTGCATAATTTTTTTCCTGAACATCTACAGTTACTGTATAATTTTTTAAATATTTAACTAATGCTTGAGTTAATTCAGAATTTTGATCGTTATTTTTATAAGCAACACTAATCTTTGTTGAAGAAAAATCTAATGAACTTTCGCCACTTGATACGCTCATTACAACCGTAATAAACAAAAATATTAAAACATATACTAAGACAATTTTAATATTTCTAACAAATATTTTTACATATAATTTAAATGCTTTCATAGGTATCTCTCCTATAATGCAAATATGTAAATAAAGTAAAAACAATAAACATAATAAACAATATTAGAATATTAATATAAAATCTTTCTCTTGTTTGAAAGTACTGTAAACTATATAAAGCATCATTAATAACTCCTACAGGATTTATAAACTCTAAAAATCTTAATTTTGTGTGAACAAAATATTTTACTCCAGGATTCATCATTCCAGATAAAAAACCACCAAAAACTCCAGCTATAGTTGTAATTAATACTTTTGTTCCTTCTCCGGCTTTTTTTAAAGAAATAGTAATAAAGGCTCCAAATGTTATTCCAGTTAATGAACCCAAAATACAAGTTAATGCCAGTAACCAAATACTTATAGATAAATCAATTCTTAGAATAAAAAATAAATATAATAAGAAAATTAAAATTTCTGTTATATGAACCAAAAAACTTGAAATAAGATGTGTAATTAACAAATTAAACTTATTTTTCCCGCTTATAACAACTCTCATTCCTCTATCTGATAAATTAGCTTGTAAATCACTCATAGCGACAGTCCCCCAATAACCACCTTGAATTAATGCCATTCCAATAAGGGAAAAGAAATATATTAAAATAACTAGAGCGGGGTTTGTGTTCGTTTCAACATCGCTTATGTAATCCTTGTTATTTTGTAAGTCATCCATAATAACATTTATATCATTATCACTAACTACACTTAAAGAATTAATAGTATCTAATGTTTGAATATATTCATCTAAAAATGACTTTAAAATAGTTGCTTGAATTCCACCTTTTTTTAATTTTAATAATAAATTATTTTCATTATCAAATTCAATTATTCCTATAACTGTTTCATCATTTAATTTTAAATCTGCTTCATCATTATTCATATATGTTATATCATACATTTTTGCTTCTGAATTATATTCTATTTCTTGCATCAAATTAATTAATCTATTATCTAAATTATCATTTTCTATTATAGCTACTGGTATAGTAACAAACTCTTCACTTTTTAAAAAATTAGCAAAAGCAAAATTAAATAACGTAGCTAAAGCTATTGGAAATAGCAATGTCCAGAAAAGAACAATTTTATTTCTAAATAAAATAAGCATTCTAATCTTAAATATATGCATGCTAATCCCTTAATTCCTTTCCTGTTATTTCTAAAAACACATCGTTTAATGTTGGTAATTTAGAGTGCATTCTAATAAATTCTAAATTATGCTTTTTTATTAGGTCCAAAATATCGATTAAATTAGACTTCCCTTTTCCAGATTTCACAATTAATAGTCTGTTATCATAAACTGCAGACAAAACATTTGCTAATTTTTTTATATCTTTTATTAATTCTGTTGAATGATTATTTAATTCAATTTCATTAATTTCACCAATCTTAATTGAATCAATTAATTCAAGCTTTGTTCCTTCTCTAATAACACTTCCTTTATCCATAATAATTATATAATCACATAACTCTTCAACTTCTTCCATATAATGTGTTGTATAAATAATTGTTGCTCCCTCTTCATTTAATCGCTTAATTCCTTCTAAGATCTTATTTCTACTTTGTGGATCAACTCCTGCAGTAGGCTCATCAAAAATGATTAACTTTGGTTTGTGAGCAATTCCACAAGCAATATGAAGTCTTCTTAATAATCCTCCAGATAATTTTTTTGGAAAGAATTTTTTAAAATCATTAAGTGACACAAAATCAATTGCTTCTTCTACAAGTTTCTTACGCAATGTTTTATCATTGATATATAAGCCACAAAAATAATCAATATTTTCATATACTGTTAATTCAGTAAATACTGCAATGTTTTGACTTACCAATCCTATATCTTTTTTTAAATTATAGCTGGTTGCCTTCATCTCTTGGTCAAAAACTCGTATATCTCCTTCTTCATAATTAAGTAATGCCAATAAACAATTAATTGCTGTAGTTTTTCCGCTGCCATTAGGACCAAGCAATCCAAAAATCTCTCCTTCTCGGACTTGAAAATTAAGCTTATTTAAAGCTTTAACTCCATTTTTATAAGTTTTAACTAAATTTTTAATTTCAACTACCATCATAATCCCCCTATATTTATGATAAATAATACTATAATTAAATTCATCAGTCCATATTATTTTAATAATATTTTCAAAAGATTTTCATTAATAATATTTTATTTTTTTAATACTTCCTTAAAAACTCTTAATGCATTTTTATAGCACATTTTATCAATTTCTTCTTCATTAAATCCTTCAATTTTTAATCTTTCAACAAGCATAGTCATATAAG
>JAQUZE010000001.1:0-53613 GCA_028691515.1 Bacilli bacterium | reverse complement strand
TTAATAATATTTTATTTTTTTAATACTTCCTTAAAAACTCTTAATGCATTTTTATAGCACATTTTATCAATTTCTTCTTCATTAAATCCTTCAATTTTTAATCTTTCAACAAGCATAGTCATATAAGAAGCATCCTTTAATTCAATATCTGGATTAATACCATCAAAATCACTACCAAGAGATATAACATCAACGCCGACTAAATCCTTAATATGTTTAATATGTTCAATTACCCAATCAATTGTATTTTTACCAATATTTTCATCATCATTCAAAAAAGCTGCACAATAATTCATACCCATAACACCCCCATTTTGGTGTAAAGCAATAATCATATCATCAGTTAAATTTCTAACAAATTTACAAACAGCTCTAGCATTAGAATGAGATGCAACAATTGGTTTAGTTGAAGTATTAATAACATCCCAAAACCCTTTATCCGACAAATGTGAAACATCTATTACCATTCCCAGTTCATTCATCCTTTTTACCATACTAAAACCGAATTCAGTTAAACCATCTTTTGTATTTGGTGTTATAAAATCTGGCTTATCATCAATATATTTACCATAATTAGGATATCCAACACCATTAACAAAATTCCAATTTAAACATATCATTCTTACACCCAAACGATAAAATGTATTTAAAAATGACAAATTGTTTTTACAAACACCGCCTTCTTCTATTGTAAGAATTGCTGAAATCTTATTATCTTTATTATTTTTAATTAAATCATCATAATTCAATGCAAGTTTAATATGTTTACATTCACAAATTTTTTCATAAAAAGTATCAATTAAATTAATACAAGCTTCGAAAGGATTCTCACAATCAAAAAAAACAAACATAGCAAAGCATTGAGCAAAATAATTACCACTCAAAAGCTTTTTTTGATCAACTTGTAACTTGTTTTCATTTAATGATATATCAATACCTTCTTTTCTTTTTAAACGATCTATAACACTTATCGTGTCACAATGCAAATCTAAAATAGCCATAATTTCTCCTTTATAATTACTTAATATATTTATTAAGTATTTTAGTTTATGGTTTGATTATATCATAAATGAAATTAATATAATAAATAAAAAAAGAAATAGTCCTTTCACTATTTCTTTTAAAAAATTAATCTTCAATTTTTCTTTTTACTTTTTTTCTCAAATCAATTCTTGGAATAATTATAATTCTTTTACATGTCGTGCATTCCAACTTATAATCTACACCAACCCTAATAACTTTCCATGTTTTTCCACCACAAGGATGTAATTTTTTAAACTCTAAAATGTCATCTATATTATAATTTTTTATTTGCTTTTCCATCTACTACAACCAAATGATTATATGGGATCTCAATATTATTATCATCAAATACTTCTTTTACAAATTTTGTAATTGCTCTTTCAACAGCATAATGTTCTTCAGGTAATGTTTTAGAAGTAATTCTAATACTTACTCCACTTTCCCCAAGCGATATAACGCCTAAAACATTAGGACCTTCAATAATTTGAGGAAATTCTTCTTTCATATTTCTTAATTTATCATCAAGCAAACTAATTACTTTACTAATATTCTCTTCATATGCAACATCTACTTCAACAATTGCAATTGATGGATTTTTTGAAAAATTAATTGATTGATCTATTGTACCATTAGAAAATACTGCTACACTACCTTTCCAATTAATAATTCTTGTTGAACGAATACCAACCTCAATAACGCGTCCCTTAAATCCTCTTACTTCAACAACATCACCAACATCGAATTGATTATCAAAAACCATTGATATTCCTGCAATTAAATCTTTAACTAAAGTTTGAGCACCAAATCCGACTGCCAGTCCTATAATTCCAGCACCAGCAATAATTGGTCCTAAATCAATTCCCCATTGTGATAAGATTGCAGCAACACCAATAAAAACAAATATCACTTTAAAAATACTTTTTAATAATCTGGCAATTGTTGCCTTTTTTCTTTGATTAAAACTTTTAGATTTTTCATATTTGCTAAAAAACCATCTGTTAATAAATAAAACAATAATTAAAACTAATAATATAATACCTGTAACAATCAAAGGAGTAATTCTATTTATAAAAAAATCTCCGATATCTTGCCATATTGTTAAAAAAATCAAACTATTCATATAATTTTTTCATATAGAATTTGTTTCTTATATCTATATATTCCTTTCTATTTTTTTTCTTTATCTAATCCTAGCAACTCAAGTGCAAGTTTACGATATTCTCTACTACCCCTAGAATTATAAGCAAAACTTATAACATCTTTTCCATAATATTGAGCTTCTTGTAAATGACTTGATCTGTTAATTACTGTCTTAAAAGATTTTTCAGGAAACATTTCCCTAACTTTTTCTGCTATCTTATAAGAAAAAACATTTCTATTATCAAATTTAGTCAATAATATTCCTTCTACCACTAATGTTTTTTTAGATTTCTTTTTAATTGTTTGAATTTCATTAATTTTTTGAATCATAGCAATTAAATCATCATATGAAAAAAATTCACATTCTGTTGGTATAAGAACAGAATCACTTGCATAAAGTGCAACATCTACCAATAAGCTTAAACTAGGAGGACAATCAATTATAATATAATCATAAGCAGTGTTTTCTAATTTATTATGCAACATGAAAATACTTTCTCCATTACACATTATAGTTTTTTCTACTTCATTAAGTTTTATTGATCCCGGAATAATATCTAAATTCTTATTTTTTGTAATGTATCTACAACTTTCAATATTATCTTCAAAAAATAAATTTGCAGAAGATTTTTTAACATCTTCACGAGTAAAACCAAGCCCCACTGCGGCATTTGCTTTTTTATCTAAATCAATTAACAAAACTTTAAAATCATTACGCGCAATTGCTGCCGCAAGATTAATTGCAGTCGTTGTTTTACCAACTCCTCCTTTTTGAGATGCTATTGAAATTATTTTACTCATATTATCTACCTACTTCAATGGACTTTTTTTTATTATAGCATATCTTCGCGGATAATCACTGGACGTTTTATTTTTTTTGTTAATTATTATCAATGCTCTATTTCCCATATCTTCATCTAAATTATACAACTTAATGGCAAAAATAGAACTTTTTAATTTTTTAAGCCCTGTTTGTGCTTTTTCAATTTCATCCTCATAATTAATGCCTTTCATGGCAACAAAATTGCCTTCGACTTTAACATAAGGAATGCATAATTCCATTAAGATAGGGAGTGTTGAAACAGCTCTAGCTACAACTAAATCAAAATAATCTTTATATTTAATATCTATTTCTTCAACTCTTTCATTTAATATATACACATCATCTAATTTTAACATATCTACAACCATTTTCAAAAACATAGTTTTTTTTCTATTTGACTCAACTATAACTAATTTAAGATGTGGATATTTAATTTTTAAAGGTAAACCTGGAAATCCTGCGCCACTACCAATATCACAAATATTAACAATTTTACTAAAATCCATCACATTAATAATCTCTAAAGAATCACAAAAATGTTTAATATAAACTTCTTTTTTTTCAACAATACTTGTAAGATTATATTTTCTGTTTTCAGCAATTAATAATTCATAATATTTTTCAAACTGTTTTAATTGAATTATATCAAGTTCATATTTTTCTAAATAACTATTCAAACTTATTACCCTCCAAATATATTAGCAATATAGATATATCACTTGGATTAACACCACTAATTCTTGTAGCTTGCGAAATATTTTCTGGACGCACTTTTTTTAATTTTTCTCGTGCTTCACTCGCAAGATTTACAATATTGTCATAGTTTATTTTTCTAGGAATAATTTTGCTTTGCAAAGACTTAAGCTTACTAGCTTCTTTATATTCTTTTTCAATATAACCTGCATATTTAATTTGAATTAAAGCTTTTTCAAATACATCCTTTGAATATTCTAAATTAAGTCCTAAAATATTAACTAAATCAGCAAAATTACTATCTGGTCTTCGTAAAAATTCTTTTCCTGATATTTTTACATTTATAACTGATTTATTATTTTTGGTTAAGTATTCATTAATTTCTGGTTTTGCAGTTATATATACCTTATCAATTAATTCAATTAAATTATTAATATCATTTTTCTTTTTTAAATATCTATCATATCTTTCTTTGGATATTAAACCTGAATTATATCCATATTCTATTAATCTTTCTTCAGAATTATCATGTCTTAATAACAACCTAAATTCTGCTCTAGACGTTAATAACCTATATGGATCTTTAATTCCTTTAGTAATTAAATCATCAATTAAAACTCCAATGTAAGCTTCGTCTCTTCTTAATATTAGTGGGTTTTTATTGTTGATTTTATTAGATGCATTAATGGCAGCAATTAAGCCTTGACAAGCCGCTTCTTCATAACCACTAGTTCCATTAACTTGTCCTGCAAAAAATAAATTTTCTATATCTTTTGATTCTAAAGATGCATTTAATTGAGTAGGATCTATCGCATCATATTCAATAGCATACGCATATTTAGCAATTACAGCATTTTCTAGTCCAGGCAAACTCTTAACTAGCCTATCCTGAATATCATTAGGAAATGAAGTAGACAAACCTTGAATATAGATTTCATCAATATATAGTGATTCTGGTTCTAAAAATACTTGGTGTCTATCTTTAGTGTTAAATCTAACTACTTTGTCTTCAATAGAAGGACAATACCTTGGTCCAACTCCTTCCACTAATCCTGAATACATACTTGATTTATTTAAATTTTTCATGATAATTTCTTTAGTTTCGCTTGTTGTATAAGTAAGATAACAAGGTTGTTGATTTTCATATTTAATTACATCATTATCTTTTGTTTCTTCACTAAATTTCCAAAATTCATTATCTCCTGGCTGAATTTGTAAATTTTCAAAATTAATCGTATCTTTTTTTATTCTTGGTGGAGTTCCTGTTTTAAGCCTAATTGTTTGAAATCCTAATTCTCTTAATGAATTACTCAACCCTGAACTAGTTCTTTGTTGATCTGGACCTTCTTTTCGATAAGTATGACCAACTAATATTTTAGAAGACATATATACACCTGTTGCAATAATTACAATTTTAGAATATATTAATTCTCCATTTTCTAACATGACACCTTTAACTTTTTTACTTTCAGTAATTAATTTTTCAACATACGCTTCCTTAAAATCTAAGTGTTCTTGTTCTAAAATTAAATTTTGCATATATTTAGGGTATTGAACTTTATCAACTTGAGCCCTAAGAGCTCTCACAGCAGGGCCCTTACTCATATTAAGCATTTTAATTTGAATTAGTTCCTTATCAATAGCTCGGCCCATTTCTCCACCTAAAGCATCAATTTCACGAACAACAACTCCCTTAGCAGGTCCTCCCATTGATGGATTGCATGCCATAGTTGCAATCATCTTGAAATTTCCTGAAATCAATAAAGTTTTATTATTTAATCTTGCACAAGCAAGAGCTGCTTCAACTCCTGCATGTCCTCCTCCAATTATTATAATATCATACATAATCGTCACCTTTTTCATATTTTAACATATAATCACTAATTTATTAATTAATTTTTTGTTTTCTTGTTAAAAAAGAAGCTGCCTGAACAGCTTCTACTTATATTTATTTAATTTACAACAATCTTTGTAGTAAAGAATACTTGATTATTATCATTATCAACAGCTTCTAAATGATATATTCCTGTCTCAGCAACATATAAGAAAGTATCAACGAAATCCCCATAAATGGTGTGTACTTTAGCTCCATCTACAACTCCGCCATCACCAACAATAACTCTCCAAGAAAAATCTGTAATATTATACGCAGTTTCAAATTCATAATCAAAATTTGTTAAATTCCCACGGAAATAATATTCATAATCTTGCTCATCTATTTTTATGACTTCACTACCTAATGTTTTATCAAGAGTTACTGACTGCTCAGAAATATTTAAAGTTAAAACAACTGACTGCAAATCCGGATAAGAACTTGAGTATTTATGAGTAATAAATAAATCAGTGCTACCTGGTTTTATAGGTATTAATCTTATTTGTGTTTCTCCAGTACTGCTCGGTTGCGAGATGTTAGTAATAATTGCAACACTTGGATCTCCAACAATAAATTCCAAATCTTGATAAGCTTGAAGTGGTATCACTTTTGCAGTAATAACAATTTCACTTCCAAACGCTAAATATTTATTTCCAGTATTATACTCTGTTACAGTTTTAATTTGACTATCGTCATAAAAATTAACAGTCTGTTTTAAAACCGAAGGGGCAGAAACAATTGAAATATTTGTAGGTATAGGTCTTGCTGTGATTTTTACAGTGACATCTGTAAATACTGTATTATCAGCACTGGAAACTACCCTAACTACAATCTCTCCATGATATATAGTTTTTAATGTAGCTATATTTCCAGCTTGAGTTAATGATCCTAAATCTTTAATTTCCGTATTTGTTACAACATCAAATACAGGAACTATATCTTGACTTATTATATTCCAAACTAAACTTGGATTGGCATTTGCTGGACTTACTTCAGCATTTAAAGTAGTACTTTGGCCAGCAGTAACAGCAACTAAATCAGCAGTTATTAAATTTATAGATTCTGCTGGAGCATAAGTGAAATTTAAAGTAATTGAACCTTTCACACTTCCATCAGCTACAGATGTTGCTGTAATAATAGCACTAACATTTCCTGAGCCAACAGAATTACAATATACTAACCCAGTTTTTGCGTCCACTGTTACATTTGTTGTATTAGAACTCCAAACAACTTCTGGATTAGAAGTGCTTGGAGAAACATTAACTTTTAATTTAATAGATTCTCTTAAATAAGCATTTCTAATATTTACTTCTGCAGCTTTAGAATTATTTTCTTCTATCTCTACAGTCAAACTAGTAATTGGTGTATATTCAACATGAATTGCCAATTTTGCGGTTGTTTTACCATCTAATGAAGTAGCAACAACGAACATATCACCACCAACAAAAGCTGTAAAAACTCCATCATCTCTAATAATAATTTTATCAGAAACTATTTTTTTGTGATTTATGTCTTCAACACTCCATATTACTTTATTATTAATTTCAGTTTCTGGGCTAAGAATAAAATCAAAATCTACAGGAGTATTTAATTTAATTTGATATCTTGGATTTTCGTCTGTTGGAGCAACAATATCTTCTGGAGCGATTATTTTAATTGCAGATGTTTTAGGCATAATAACTTCAACAATAACAGTAGCAGCAACATTTCTTTCAACAATAGATGCTCTAATAGTTACCTCTCCTGGCTTAATTGCCAAAACTGACAATCCATCATTAGAATCAACGTTCATAAAGACAATATCATCTTCGGAATCAATTAACTCATATGTGATATCGTCCCCTTTTTCAAAATTACCAGTTACTGATAATGGTTTTGTATCTCCAACCTCTACGGTAACTTGATGATTTTCAAATCGAAAAATATCTGTTGTTCCCTTTTTAGCACATCCTCCTAAAACAACTAACAACACAATTATAAATATAAATTTTATTTTTTTCATTTAGTTTTAATATAAGATATCTTATATTTCTCCTTTCTAAAAGTGTTTATTTACTATTTAATTACATGTTTTATTATATCATAAAGAGGTTTTTTTGTTAAGTATTATTTATCAGCAAAAAAAGAACTAAATTTATAATTAAAATAAACTAGTTCTTATTATTTAAAAACCTTTTTAATATATTATTCTAAAAAAGAAGTTAAAGATTCAATAATTGCTTCAGCACCTTGTGATACATATCTAACAATAAATGTTTCTCCTGTATTATCAACAGATAAAAGCGCAGGAGTAGAGCCGATATAAAGATCATTCCATTTAGTAACATTATTAACATAAAAAGCGCCATTAGTTCCTTGACCATCTACACCAGAATAACTTCTATATACTAATGATTCTTCTCCTTTACTAACATCAAACCCATAAACCTTTCTTTTATCTTTAAACCTATCTTCTTTTAATACATTATTATACTGAATAACTACTTCCATGGCTTCATCACAGCCAACACAATTTTCTTTATGAACAAAAATTAAATACTTTCCTTCTTGATCAAACAATTCACTTCCTTTTAAATTTTTTACACTGTAACTGTTACAACCCATCAAAAGAAAACTAAATAATAATAATAAGACACTCCCAAATATTTTTCTCATATATTCTCCTTATACTCATATCCAATAAGATTGTACTTTTTATTCTTGAATTGCATAGTTCTATTCAATTTTTTATTTAAAACAAACCCACTTTTTAATAACACTTTACCAGAATTTATATTCTTATCAATATGTGTTGCTATAATCTTACTATATCCTTTATCAATCAACAAAGGTATAAATGCTTTTACAGCTTTAACAGCCAACCCTTGATACCAATATTTTTGATTTAATCCATATATTATTTCACATTGTTTTTTTGTTAATCCGACTTTTGATATACCTATATATCCTATCATTTCGTTTTTCGCATTTACTATTGCTAAACGATAATACATCTCTTTTCGATATTCTTCTAAAGTAGTATTAATTTTTTCCAATACTTCTAGATAAGACTTAGCAACATTATTTAGTAAATATTTTATAACATTTTTATTAGATAACATTTCATAATATTCAAAAAGATCAAAAGATGATATCTTTCTAATTGCAATATTTTCATATTTTGCTAAATAATTATTATCTTTATATTTGCTTATATAATCATCAAAACATTTAATCATAATTCTATACTCATCTTTATGTAAATGATTAAATGTAACTTTTCCATTTTTTAAAGAATAAAACATTCTATAACCTATTAAGTATTTAATAATAAGTGAAAAGCTAAACACAACTAGTAACATTGCTAAAAAAATAAAATAAACCTTTAAATTAAGAGATTCAGAAACAGTTAAATTTAATTTATTTATTAACAATACAAACGAAACAACTAACAAAGCAATAACCATAAAGAAAATTGATGGGAAAATTAAAACCACATTTGTAGCGTTCTTAATATTTTCTATAAACGCTATCTTCTGATACACAGGATGAACATTAGGTATATATGAAGATATAATTTTATCTTTAGAAAACATTCTAAATGTATTTAATTTTAAAAGCCATTGTTTTCTAGAAAAACATTCACCATTATAAAAATACTTCCGTCCTTGTTTTTGCAAAACATTATTACCTTTTTCAATATCACTTAATGTATCAAGATTAATTACTAATTCTAGTTTATTCATAACAAACCCCTTATAAACTAAACCTCTTTAATTGTTTTAATTCTAATAATTGGATAAGGAAAATCTTGTAATCCTTCTTCATAAGTAATAGTCTTAACACAATCTAGTTCCATTAAAACATCCATACTATCTTGATTTATTACTTTCCCAAAAGCTGCATAATTACCATCTAAATGAGGACATTGTGCTGTACATATAAAGAACTGATTACTTGCACTATTTTTATCATTTGTTCTTGCCATCGAAATTACTCCTGGCGTGTGTTTTAAATGATTATTAAATCCATTACTTAAAAACTCTCCCCTAATAGAAGGAATAGGTTTTTTAAGACGAACTTTTCCGTTTTCAAAATAATAACCTCCCCCTTGTACCATAAAATTTGATATAATTCTGTGAAAGATTAAATTATCAAAATACTTCTGTCTCACTAAATTTAAAAAATTATTAACAGTATTAGGAGCATATTGTTCCATTAATTCTATATCTATTTCTTTATTATTTTCCAATATTATTTTAATCATATTATATTTTTATAAAAAATAAGCACTATTAATAAATAGTGCTTTTAAATTTTTTACTTTACAGCCTTCCCAACAGATCCAAACAATTTCATTTTTGTTTCTACTGCAATTTTAATTCCTACTGATGCTGGTCCCAAAATTTTTCTAGGGTCATAAACTTCGTTATTGGTAGCCAGTAAAGCTCTTAATTCTCTTGCAAATGCTAATTGACATTCAGTATTTACATTAATCTTACTTGTTCCTCTTTCAATCGCTTTTTTAATTTGTTCATCTGGAATTCCTGTCCCACCATGAAGAACTAAAGGCTTATTTGTAGCTTCTTTAATTTCAAGCATTTCTTTAAAACCAAGTTTTGGTTCTCCTTGATATATACCATGAACACTACCTAAAGCTGGAGCAAGGCAATCTACTTTTGTTTCATTAACTAATCTTACACATTCATCTTTATCAGCATAATTAATTCCACCAGTAATTCCATCCTCTGTTCCACCAACAGTTCCAACTTCTGCTTCAACTGAAACGCCCCTTGGACGTGCATAATCTACAACTTGTTTTGTAAGTCTAATATTTTCATCAATTGGATGATGAGATCCATCAATCATCACTGAAGTGAATCCAGCATCAATAGAAGCTTTACAACTTTCAAATGTTGTACCATGATCTAAATGAATAGCAACATCAACATTAATTTTTAAATCTTTAATCATTCCTTTGACCATACCTACAACAGTATTAAACCCTCCCATATATTTAGCAGCTCCTTCTGAAACTCCTAAAATTACTGGTGAATTTAATTCTTCCGATACTTTTAAAATAGTTTTAGTCCATTCCAAATTATTAATATTGAATTGACCAACTGCATATTTTTCATCTTTTGCTTTGTTAAGCATATCTACCATATTTACTAAAGCCATAATATATATCCTCCTTTGACTTTTAATTATCTAATATAAAATAACCAACACCTAATATTTTTGTCCCTATATGAGCCCCAACAGCTGGTGTTACCATATGTAATTCACACTCTGCAACATCCTTATACTTTAATTGAAAGTAATCCAAAATTTGTTTAGCGTCTTCTTCTCTTAAAGTATGAAAAACAAATATCTTTACTTTTTTTGAATCCTTAATCTCTTCTTCAACAATACTAATTACTCTTTCAACTGCTTTTCTGTGTGTTTTAACTTTTTCTTTTGAAACAATCTTTCCTTCTTCTGTTATTTCTAGAACCGGTTTAATCTTTAATAAACCACCTAAAAATCCGCTTACACCACTTAATCTACCATTTTTTACTAAATATGATAAATCATCTACAACAAAATATGCGTGACAATTTTTTATAAGATAATCTGAATAAGCCAATATTTCTTCAACTGTTTTTTCTTCTTCAACCATTCTTTTAGCTTCTATTGCTAAATATCCTTGTAAATATGTAGCAAGCTTCGTATTAACAACATGAATATTGATTTTTTCTTCATATTCTTGTTTCATGCTTTCAAATGTTGACCCAATAGAACTTAATTCATAAGATATCGCGTACATAATTATATCACTATAACCTTTACTTATTAAGTCTTCAATTAATTCCATAGTTTCTCCAACTGTTGGAGCCGAAGTTGATGGAATATCTATTGATGATGTAATCTTAGAAAGTTTTTCATAAAATTCATCTGCTTTAATATCAACACCATCGACAAAATGTTCTTCACCGAAATTTATTACTGAACGTAAAACAGGTATTTGGGGATCATAGCCCAAATAATCAAGTCCAGCATTAACATCAGATACTATTGCAATTTTTGCCATTTAAAGTCCTCCTATATACCAATTGTTATTATAGCACTTTTATTATATTTATACAATGGAAAGAAATAAAAAAAGGGCTTTTGCCCTTTTAAAAGTTTTCCGATATGCTTTGTCCTTGCATATGTAATACTAAATAATCTGGTCCTCCAGCTTTAGAATCCGTACCGCTCATATTAAAACCACCAAATGGTTGATAACCTACAATTGCTCCAGTGCATTTTCTATTTAAATACATATTTCCCACATGAAATTCTTTTTTTGCTTTTTCTAAATTTATTCTACTAGAGGAAATTACTCCTCCTGTTAAACCATATTCAGTACTATTTGCAATTTTAATTGCTTCGTCAAAACTTTCTACCTTACAACAAGATAAAACTGGTCCAAATATCTCCTCATTCATAACTCTTGCTTTAAATGAAAGATCAGCAATTACTGTTGGTCTAATAAAATATCCTCTAATATCATCAAATTGCCCACCAGCCACTATCTTTCCTTCTTTTTTTCCAATATTTATATATTCTGAAATCTTATCAAATGCTGCTTTATCAATTACTGGCCCCATTTGGTTGTTATATTCAAGTGGATCTCCCATGTCTATTTTCTCTGTTTTTTCAATAATCTTTTCCATTAATTCATCATAAATGTTCTTATGAATAATTGCCCTTGAACACGCACTACATTTTTGGCCACTAAATCCAAATGCCGCTTTGACAATTTCTTCTGCTGCAAAATCAACATCAACGCCATCGTCAATTATCATTGCATCTTTCCCACCCATTTCAGCAATTACTCTTTTTAACCATATTTGTCCTTTTTGAACTTTAGCAGCCTTTTCATAAATAGAAATACCAACTTCTTTAGAACCTGTAAATGAAATAAATCTTGTTTTTGGATGATTTACAATATAATCACCAACCTCTGAACCTTTACCAGGAATATAATTAATAACACCATCAGGAAGTCCCGCTTCTTTCATTATTTCAACAAATTTATAAGCTATAACCTGGGTATTTGATGATGGTTTTAAAAGAATAGTATTACCTGATACTATTGCAGCAGAACTCATTCCTGTTAAAATTGCGATAGGGAAATTCCATGGTGTAATAATAGCTCCAACTCCAAGAGGTATATATCTATATTCATTTCTCTCCATTTTATCTCTACTTAAAATTTTATCGTCGATTTTTTGCAATTCTAAAATTTGTCTTCCATAGTATTCTAAAAAATCAATAGCCTCTGCAACATCAGCATCAGCTTCAACCCAAGGCTTTCCTGCTTCAATTGTTAACAGTGCGTTTAACTCAAATTTTCTTCTTCTAAAAATACTTGCTGCTTTAAATAAAACATCAGCTCTCATTTGAGGATCAGTAAGTCTCCAAGTAGAAAATCTTTCTAAAGCTGCCTGCATTGCTTTTTCAGCTTCATCAATACTTGCTTGATGAATATAGCCAACAATTTCATTAAAATTAGCTGGATTTATTGACTTCACAATCTTTTTAGTCTCTATTTCTTTTCCATCAATAATCAAAGGATATGTTCTTCCTAAATATTTTTTTACAATATTAATACCTTCAAGATATTTTTTCCTATTTTCTTCACACTTAAAATTTGTTAATTCTTCTGTTTTATATGAATATATTGCCATTTTACTCTCCTTTTTATACAACTGATTTTTCATAAACAAATGTATTTTGTTTTTCAAATCTATCAATACTAAGTTCATTTATATCAATAGATAATTCTTCTCCTAAGATTATTTCTGATAACAACAATCCTGTCATTGGGGCAAACATAAAACCATGCCCACTAAATCCACAAGCTAAATAAAAACCTTTAATATTAGTTTTACTAATTATAGGTTGTCTATCTGGTGAAACTGTATACAAACCTGCCCATTGCCTTATTACTCTCAATTTTCCAATTGCTGGTAATAATTCACATACAGTTTTGCTCATTTCATCTAAAAATTGCCAACTAGATTCAATATTATGCCCCTTTTTTTCATTAAGAGTTGTTCTTCCCATTAGAAAACTCCCGTGTGGAACTTGTTGACAATAAAGATTTTTTCCAAAAGACATAACCATTGGACCTTGCATATTTTCTACAGGCTCAGTAACTAAAATTTCATGTCTTTCTGGATAAACATAAGCATTTATTCCCACCATTTCAGCAATTTCATTAGCGTACCCTCCAGCTGCATTAATAACATTAGAAGTATAAATTTCTCTTTTATTAGTTATAACTTTTTCAATAATTCCCTCTTTAATAATAATATCTAAAACTTCTTCGTGAAAATAAAATTCTACCCCTAAATTCTTCGCAGCTTGATAAAAAGCATCAGTAATTAAAAAGGGATTTAAATGCCCATCAGTTTTACAAAAAGTAGCACTAATAAACGCATTTGTATTCAGATGAGGAACAATTTGCTTTGCCTCCTCTTTATTTAATTTTACAGAAGGAATACCTAACGAATTTTGCAATTTTACATTCTTAGAGAAATCTTTATCTTCCTCCTCTGTAACAGCTAATATTAAATATCCTTTTTGTTTAAACTCTAGATCTTTATCATATTTTAATATTTCTTGAGCATGTTCAAAAAATTCTATACTTGCTTTTGCTAGTAAGCAATTCATCTTTGTTCCCCATTGTTGTCTAATTCCAGCTCCACATCTTCCTGTAGCTCCAGACGTCAAATATCCTTTATCAATTACAATAATATTTTTTTGATTTTTTTTAGCTAGATTATATGCAATACTACAACCACTAATCCCAGCACCAATAACAACATAATCAGCTTTCATTCTCAAAATTCTCCTTAATTTTCTCTATCTGAATACCCATTGTTAATGGCCTTGCTTTTGCTGTTTTGATATCTTCAGTTTTTTTATTAATAAATTTAGCTACTTCTTTTTGAAGTAATTGCATACAATTATTACCTTGGCAAGGCCCCATCCCAATTCTTAATAATCTTTTTAATTCTTCAACATCTGTATATCCTTTATTTAGATATTCATGAATCATTTCTAATGTTACGTCTTCGCATCGACAAATAATAATATCTTTTTTATTCATATACTTGTCTCCGAATTGTAGCAAAATCATAAATAATTTTATCATCAACAATAACTTCAACTAAAGCTGTTTTATTTTGTTTTTTGCCTATAATCACATTTGCTATTTTTGCTTTTCCGATGACTTCACCGGCGTGATCTATAGCATTCCAAATTTCATTTTTTTTCGGATATGGTATAAATTCATATGGTATTTTAAATGTTGCTTTTTTTCCATCAGTTTGAACGACTTTTATTGCTAATCCAGGACAACTAAAAACACATACTCCACAACCAGTACATTTATTAAAATCAATCACAGGAATTTGATTAATATCATCTCCAATATAAATAGCATTAAAAGGACATGATGTACTACAAGGATTGCAAGGTATTTTTTCATAACACTCAATTATTGCTTTTGGATTTAAAATTACAGTTTTTTCTGGAAAACAAGACTGAATTTGTTCTTTTGTTGGGAATCCTTTTTTCTCTAACATAGTTTATTCTCCAGCTTTTTTAATCCATTCCTTATTTTAGAACCGTAAGGTCCGTTTCTTAAAACATGTAATTGATTTTTAAAATCACTTAACTGTGATTCATAATCAATTATTTCGTTTCCTAATTTTTTTGTAGCAACTAAACCAACGATCATCCCTTCAACCATTGCACTACTTGCTTCTTCAATACCTGATGCATCTCCACAAACAAAAACATTTTCAACACTTGTTTCAAACAAATCATTAGTAACTGCAACCATGCCTCCAAGTTCACTTATATATTTCATTTCAACACCAGCCATGCTTAATAAATTTGTAAGTGGAATTAGCCCGACAGCAATACACACACCATCAACTTTAATTTTTCTTTCTGTATTCTGAATTTCATTCCACTCATTATCTAAATTAATTAAAATTACTTCCTCTACTTTATCAATACCAATTGCTTTTTTTATAGTTGTTGAAGTAAGAATATCAACACCCAATCTTTTAATCTTTGAAGCATGAACTTTATATCCCGAGATCTTATCACTTGCTTCAACAATACCAACCACTTCTACGCCAGCTTGCATTAATTGATAACTTACAATTAACCCAATATTTCCACTTCCAACCATTAAAAGTTTATTCCCTGGTTTTATTCCATAAACATTCATTAAAGTTTGTACAGAGCCAGCTCCATAAATTCCTGGTAGATCGTTATTCTCAAAAGCAAGAACTCTTTCACTTGCTCCTGTAGCAACTATAATTATTTTAGCTTTTATTTTAATATATTCATTATCTTTATATATAGATATCACTTTATCAGAATATAAAGCTAAAACTGTAGCGTTCACCCAAACATCAACTAACTCTCTATACTGATTAATATCATCAATTAAAGTATTAGCAATATCAAAACCTCTAGTTTTTGCATATTGCTTTTCACTACCAAAAAACATATGTGTTTGCTTAATTAATTGGCCTCCAAGACACCAAAACCGATCAATTATCAATGCTTTTTGTCCGGCTTTAGCTGCTACAGCTGCTGCTTTTAATCCAGCTGGACCCCCACCAATAATTACTAAATCTTTATAAAGCATTGATTTCTCCTTTATTGGTTTGTGTTTTTACAACCATTCCTTCTTTTAATAAAGTAATACATGTTTTTACATTAGGGACTCCATCAACAATCATATGACAAGAAGAACAATTACCAATACTACAATAAAGGCCTCTTGGTCTTTTAAGTATAATACTTTCACTTAGTTTTAAAATACCTAAAGCATATAATGCTGAAGCAACGGTATCTCCTTCATATCCCTGGACCAAAGTTCCATTAAAAGTAAAAAAAATAATTTTTCTGTCTTGAGGAAAATTTAAAATAGGATGTTTTTCAATTCGCAAGTTTATCACCTCTTCAAACATCATTATTATAACATAAAACGTTTTCAAAACCAATATAGTATTTATGAGATATTAAAAAAACTGAACACTTATAAGTATTCAGTTTTATGCTAAATCTTCAAAAAATCTAGTTAAAAGATAAATCCAATTTTTTTCATCCTGTGTTTTCTCAATTTTCATTATTAATAGTTTCCGTTTAGATTCAAAACTAAATCTAGAACTAATTTCATAAGCTTTCATAAATAAATTTTCAATATTAATTTTGTTTAATAATTCACTAGACAAAATAATAATAACCATATTATTTGTTTCATTAATTTTGTTAATATTATTTTTAATAAGTAAAGACTCTAAATATTTTTTTTCAATATAAAGTAAAATTTCTTCATTTAACTTTCCAAATCTATCAATAAATTCATTAATTATTCTTTCTTTTTCTTTTTGTGATTCTATTTTACTAATTTCTTTATGAATATAAATTTTAATTGTATCATCACTAACATATTTATCATCAACATGTTTTGATACTTCAATATCATAATATGGTTTCTCTTTCGTTTTTAATCCTTTAATTTTATTAATTGCTTCATCTAACATTCTCATATACATATCAATACCCACAGAATCAATAAACCCAGATTGTTCTCTTCCTAATATATCTCCCGCTCCTCTAATTGCTAAATCTTTAATTGCTATTCTATAGCCACTACCCAGACTTGTAAACTCTTTAATTGCATTTAACCGTTTTGCTGCTGTTTGAGTTAATACTTTATTTTTTTTATATGTTAAATAAGCATATGCTATTTTATTGCTTCTTCCAACTCTTCCCCTAATTTGATAAATTTGTGATAATCCCAATTGATCAGCATTATCAATTATTAAAGTATTTGTATTAGGAATATCTATACCCGTTTCAATAATAGTAGTACATAGTAAAACATTGTATTCCCCATCAACAAATTTTGTAATTGAATCTTCTAATTGTTCTTTATTCATTTGGCCATGAGCAATAATTATTTTAGCTTCAGGAACTAATCTTTGTATTTTCCGATATATTCTTTCTAAATCAACAACTTTATTATGCAAATAAAATACTTGTCCGCCACGGCTTAATTCTCTATAAATTGCTTCTTTAATAACAATATCATTTTCTTCAACTACATATGTTTGTACAGGATATCTATCTTTAGGAGGAGTTGATATCAAGCTAAGTTGTCTTATACCAGTAATAGCCATTTGCAAAGTTCTTGGAATTGGTGTTGCAGTTAATGTTAAAACATTAACTACACTTTTTAATTTTTTAATTTGCTCTTTGTGAATAACACCAAATCTTTGTTCTTCATCAACAATTAAAAGACCTAAATCAATAAATTTGATATCTTCACTTAATATTCTATGGGTACCTATAATAATATCTACTAATCCGCTTTTTAAACCATTAATTATTTCTTTTTGTTTTTTGGGGGGAATTAATCTGTTTAATAGTTCAACTCTTATACCATATTTATCAAGTCGTTCTTTAAATGTATAGTAATGTTGACGTGAAAGAATTGTTGTAGGGGCAAGATAAGCAACTTGTTTTTGTCCCAAAACAGTTTTAACTGCTGCACGTAATGCTATCTCTGTTTTACCATATCCAACATCTCCACATATCAACCTATCAATTATTTTACCTTGTTCCATATCTCTTTTAATATCTTTAATTGCTTTTATTTGATCACTAGTCTCATCGTGAGGAAACTCATCCTCAATTAATTTTTGAAATTCATCGTCTTTGGGATAAACGTAACCTATATTTTGCTCTCTAATGACTTGTGTATCAATTAACTCTTTTGCAATATCTTCTAGTTTTTCGCTAATTACTTTTTTTCTCTTATCCCATTCCTTAGTTCCTAATTTTGTTAATTTTGGAATTGAACCTTCACTTCCTTGATATTTATCTAGCAAAGAAATATTCTCAACAGGAATATAAATTTCCATATTAGAATATTCAATCCAAATATAATCATTCCTAACATCATGAACTTGTACAGTTTTAATTCCTTTATATTTACCAATTCCATGATCATAATGGACTACATAATCCCCAATTTCTAATTCTTCTTTTGATTCTATACTTATAGTATTTTGATAACTACTTCTATATTTTGTTTGCTTAAATTTAAAATCTCTAAAAAGTTCTTTTTCAGTAAACACTTCATAATTTTCATCAAACATTCCATATCCTAAAGAAATATCTGATTTAATAATATTAACTTTTTGTTTTACAATATCATTATAATCATCACACTCTTGATATTTAATTTCACCTAGAAAAACTTCTTTAATTAAACTAACTTTTTTTTCATCCGAAAAAGCAAGAATAAATGTTTTGCTTGGGTTTGCTTTTATGTCATTTATAAAATTTTTAATATCATTACGATAATCAATAACTAAATAACTATTAATATTAATTAAAACATCTAATTTTACTCCTTTTAAATTTTGTAAAATATCAGAAAGATATATTTCTTTTTGATATTTATTAAAAATATTATTAATATCAAGTAAATATAATATTTTATTGTTCTTAACATTTTTTCTTTCTTCTTTTAAATAATTAATATCTATTTGTAATTTTTCATAAACTTCATTAATCTTGGAAAATTCATCATACATTATAGTAAAATCTTCAATATAATCTAAAATATTACAAACATCAGAATAAAAATAATTAATAAATTTATTTATTCTTTCGTCGTTTTCGTGGTTTTCTATATCTTCATATATAGATTCAAGAACTTTTTCTTGCGCAATACCTTTAATATTGTTAATGGCTTGTTCCTTGATGTAGTTATCGTAGACTAATTCATTTAAAGGATAAATATCAATATCTTTTATATCATTATTACTAATTTGTGTTAAAGAATCAAAATATCTTAATTTTTCTATTTCTTCATCAAAAAAATTAATTCTTATAGGCTTTTCAGAAAACACAGGAAAAATATCAATAACTTCTCCGCGCACACTAAAATCCCCCGTTGAACTTGTCATGGGGGTCTTTATATAACCATTAAATATTAAATTTTGTATAAATTTATTCCTATTAATTTCTTTTCCAACACTAAGATTAATAATATAATTTGAAAAAATATCTTTAGATATTAAAGGCTTTAATAAAGCTTGTAAGTGAGTTATTATAATTTTAGGTTTATTATTAATAATTGAGGCAATAGTATTAATTCTTTCAGTTTTCAAATCATTACTTACAGCTAATAAGTCCTCGGAAATTAACTCATCCACCGCATAAAAACTCACATTTTCATAACCTGCAATTTTTGAAATACCTTCATATGCTAAATTTGCTTTATATAAATTAGTTGTAACATATATAACTGGTTCTTTTGTTTCTAAAAAAGTATTATATGCAAGCAAATATTTAACATTTATTGAAGTATTATAAGCAAAAATACTATATTGCTTTTTTTTAATATGTTCTTCAAATTGAATATTTGCTTTGCTTCTTTTAAATAAATCTATAATATTATTCATCATTTTTTTCTCTATTATACTCACTCATTAATTCGTCAAAATTATGTGTTGATAGAAACCAAATTATTTTTGGAGCATAACTAATCACATCATTAATAATATCTTGATCTCTTTTAGAAAACTTCCCCAAAACATAATCAACTGTATCATATTGATTTTTATCAATACCAATTCTAATTCTTTTAAATTCTTGTGTTTTTAAGTGTTGTATAATGCTTTTTATTCCATTATGACCTCCACTACCTCCTTGTGGTCTAATTCTAATTTTCCCCACAGGTAAATCCAAATCATCATGAACAATAATTACATCATTGATATCAATATTATAATATTTCATAGCGAGTGATACAGCTTCTCCAGATAAATTCATAAATGTAATTGGTTTTAAAAAAACATATTCTTCTTCATTAATTTTAAATCTAACAATTTCAGATCTTATTTTCTTTTCTAGTTTAAATTGTTGATTAAACGAAGCAACAACTTCATCAACAAATAAAAAACCAATATTGTGTCTTGTTTCACTATATTCTTTCCCTGGATTACCTAACCCAACAATTAATTTCATTTTTTTCACCCCATTAACCTTAAAAGACCATAAATCTTAATGATTTATGGAAACTTTTAAGTTATTTATTTTGCATATGATAGCATTTCACAACGTTTTCTAGTAAAGAAGCAATAGTCATCGGACCAACACCTCTAGGTACTGGAGTAATATATGATGCTACCTCTGAAACTTCTTCAAAATCAACATCTCCAACAATTTTCCCTTGCACTCTATTAATACCAACATCAATAACAGCTGCATCTTTTTTAACCATATCAGCAGTTAAAAATTTCGGTTTCCCAATTGCTACAATAACAATATCTGCTCTTTTAACAATTTCTTTTAAATTTTCAGTCCTTGAATGACAAACAGTAATAGTTGCATTATTATTTAACAATAATAGAGCCATTGGCTTTCCAACTAATTTACTTCTTCCAATAATTACCGCATGTTTACCACTTATTTCAACAAAATATCTTTTTAATAATGATAAAATTCCTTTCGGTGTTGCTGGGACAATACAATTTGCATTATTCAAAAGTTTCCCTTGATTGATAATATTCAATCCATCAACGTCTTTAGCTGGATCAATCGAATTAACAACATTGTCTTCACTAATATGAGACGGTAATGGCATTTGAACTAAAATTCCTGTAATTAATGGATCTTCATTTAATGTACGTATTAAATCTATAAGTTCTTTTTCAGGAATTTTATTATCAAGAAAATAATCTTTTGTCTTAATTCCTGCTTTTTCACATGCTTTTGTTTTACTATTCACATATATTTCACTAGCTGGATCTTTACCAACAAGTATTATTGCAAGAGTCAAAGTATCATTAAGCGAATAAACTTCTTCAGCAACTCTTTTTTTAATTTCTTCGGAAATTAATTTTCCATCTAAAAGCATATTTCCACCTCTATATTCTCTCTACCAATATTATACAATAAAAATCTTCTATTTTCTATTAATTTTTTATTTGAATAATTTTTAGCACACCTTCAATATATTGCATTATGTAAGAAACGTTTGGTAAAACATCCTCATTAATTATAGAACTGGCAATTTTCGTTTCAATTTCATGTTCAATAAATCTTCTTAACGGCCTTGCACCATATTCAAAAGAAAAACTTGAATCAACAATATAATATTGCACACTGTCATCAAAACTAATATCAATATTTTGTGCTTTTAAACGTTCTTTTAAGTTGTTTAACATTTTATTAACTATTTTATATTGTGTATTTCTATCTAAAGGATTGAAAAAAACAATATCATCAATTCTATTCAAAAATTCTGGTTTAAAATGTTTTCTTAAAATATCTTTTACAATATTTGTTCCTTCGCCTTTAAGTAAGTGTTCACTTCCTATATTACTAGTCATAATTATAATTGTGTTTTTAAAATCTACTATTCTTCCTTGAGAATCAGTTAGTCTACCATCATCCATAATTTGTAATAATAAATTAATTACATCTTGGTGTGCTTTTTCAATTTCATCAAATAAAACAATACTATATGGACTTCTTCTTACTTGCTCTGTTAATTGACCTCCTTCTTCATAGCCTACATATCCAGGAGGCGCACCAATAAGCCTTGAAACTGAAAATTTTTCCATATATTCACTCATATCAATTCTTATTATATGGTCTTCAGCATCAAATAAGGCTTCCGCCAATGTTTTAGCAACTTCAGTTTTTCCAACACCAGTTGGCCCCAAAAATAAAAATGATCCAATCGGTCTGTTTTCATCTTTAATTCCAGCTCTTTGTCTAACAATAGAATCTGAAACCAGTTTAATTGCTTCATCTTGGCCGATAACTCTTTTTTTCAATAAATCACTTAATCCTAATACTTTTTCTTTTTCACCTTTCATAATTTTACTAATAGGTATATTAGTATTCTTTGATATTATTTTTGCTACTTCATCTTCAGTTACAGTTTCTGTTAGAATATCGTCTGCAATACTCATCTCATCTAATTCAACAAGTTTTTTTTCAATTTCAGGAATGTCATAATATTTTAATTTTGACGCTTTCTGATAATCTCCAGATGAAAAAACTTGATCTAATTCAAATTTTAACTTTTCAAGTTGTTTTTTATAATTTTTAGATTTTTCTATTTCTTGTTTTCTTGTTTGCCATCTAAATGTTAATGATTTTTCCTCTTCCTTTGCATATTTAATTTCTTCATTAATTTTTTTCAATCTTTCTTTGCTCGCTGCATCTTTTTCTTTTTCTAACGCTATTTTTTCAATTTCTAATTGTGCTAATTTTCTAGTAACTTCATCCAATTCAACTGGCATAGAATCAATTTCAATTCTTATTGATGAACAAGCATCATCAATTAAATCAATAGCTTTATCTGGTAAATATCTGTCAGTTATATATCTATTTGCAAGTACAGAAGCACTTACAATAGCACCATCGGTTATTTTTACTCCATGATATGATTCAAATTTTTCTTTTAATCCTCTCAAAATACTTATAGTATCTTCTACTGTTGGTTCAGTTATTAAAACTTTTTGAAATCTTCTTTCAAGAGCACGATCAGATTCTATATATTTACGATATTCATTTAATGTGGTTGCCCCAATTGTAAACAATTCTCCTCTTGCCAGCATAGGTTTTAGCATATTGGATGCATCCATCGCTCCTTCAGCCCTCCCTGCACCAACAATTAAATGAATTTCATCAATAAAAAGAATAATATTTCCTTCACTTTCTTTTATTTTATTTAGAACTGCCTTCAATCTTTCTTCAAATTCTCCACGATATTTTGCTCCAGCCACTAATGCACCCATATCAAGTTCAAAAATTATTTTATTCCTTAAATTAAGAGGAACATCATCCTTAACAATTCTTTCTGCTAACCCTTCAATAATTGCTGTTTTTCCAACTCCTGGTTCCCCTATTAAAATTACATTATTTTTTGTTTTTCTTGCTAGTATTTGAATAATTTTTCTAATTTCATCGTCTCTTCCAATTACTGGATCAACCTTTCCAAGTCTTACATCTTCACAAACATCACGACCAAATTTTTTTAATATTTCTGGATCATTTTTGTAATCATCTACTTGCTGCATTTGCATAAATTAACCCTCCTAATTACTATTATAAATATTATTTATCTCATATTTATTATAAAACAAATATTTATTCTGTCAACTATTTTGGCAACACTAACTTTAATTTTTAAGAACAGTCAAAAATAATCAAAAAAGCCTATTAGAAAAAATCTAAAATAGGCTTAGTTCTTATTTAATATTAAATAAAACAGTTAATTTTTATTCTAAATATTTTACAAAAATAAAGTAGTTAATATATAATAAACAACAAATAATCCTGATACAACATACATCATCCAATGAATCTCTTTTGCTTTTTTGCTACATAGCATTGCTACTACATAAGCAATGAATCCAAATCCAATCCCATTAGAAATAGAGTAAGTTAAAATCATAAAAATTATTGTAATGAAAGCCGAAAAAGCAACTGGCCATACATCCCATTCTATTTTTCCTAAAGATTTTGTCATCATAACACCAACAATTACCATAGCACACGCTGTAACTGCTGAGGTAACTACGCTTAATAACGGAGAAAAGAAAATTGCTAAAACAAATAATAACCCAGTTACAATTGAAGCAAGGCCAGTACGAGCACCAGCTGCAGTTCCTGATAACGATTCAATATATGAAGTTGTTGTTGAAGTTCCTAAAACTGCTCCAGCAATTGTAGATGTTGCATCTACTAAATTTGCTTTGTCAATATCTTTTTCGGTTAAAAATTCCATTTGATTAGTAACACTTAAAAGAGTTCCTGCTGTATCAAAGAAATCTACAAATAAGAATGAAATAATAGCCAACCAACCAACACCATGAGTTAATACCCAACCTACCTCACTAAAAGCTTTTCCAAATAAACCATGAAATCCAAGATCAGCACTTAAAATACCACCAAATTCGGGCATTCCTTGGACGTCAAATAAACCGATAATAATTCCTAAAACTGCAGTTCCTAACATACCAAATAAAATAGCACCTTTAACTTTTAATGATAATAAAGCAACTGTTAATAATATTCCAAATAATGCAAGCAAAACTGTTGGATTACTTAAATCACCAAGAGCAACATAAGTATCTGGATTAGCTTGAATAATTCCTGCTCCAGTTAAACCAATAAAAGCAATAAAGAAACCAATTCCAGCGCCAACTGCATACTTAAGCGACTGAGGTATTGCTTTAACTATTAATTTTCTTAATCCTACCAAAGATATGATTAGATATAAAACACCCGATACTAAAACAGCAGCTAGTGCTTTTTCCCACGAAAGACCCATTCCAATTACTAAAGTAAATGCAAAAAATGCATTTAAACCCATTCCTGGTGCTAAAGCTATTGGAAGATTAGCAAGCAATGCCATTGCAAATGTTGCAAATGCTGCTGCTAGTGCTGTTGCTAAAAATACTCCATTTGGATCCATTCCTGTAGCTGATAAAATAGACGGGTTAACAAATAAAATATAAGCCATAGCTAGAAATGTAGTAATACCCCCAACAATTTCTCTTTTGATTGTTGATTGACGTTCTTCAATTTTAAAGAATTTTCTAATTTTTGTCATTCTGTCCTCTTTCTTTTAATTAAAATGCTTTTTTTAAAACTACTTGAGAATTAAATTTTTTCTCAAGAGAAAATAAAATTGTGACTGCATTCAATTTTTAGATATACCTTTCTAAAATATTTAGTTTTGTCGAGCAAATAAAAAAAAGCAAGTATTATAAAAAATACTCGCCAATATATTAAAACGCCAAAAAGGCACTTTACATATTACCAATAGTCAAGTGATTAGGTCACTTGGTAGAGACTTTGGATCCAAATTATCCATATTATATTGGCGATAAGTGCTTTATTAAATTATACATTTCAAAACTATGATTAATTATATTATAAAATAAATAATTCAACAAGATGAAAAGGATTTCATTATTTTAAATTATATTTTTTTTAATAATTGTTCTAGCAATATGAACTCCATTTGCTCCTGCTTGTGCAAGCCCTCTTGTTAAACCAGCGCCATCTCCACCAACAAATAAATTTTTTATTTTAGTTTCAAAATTATTATCTACTTCTGGTCTTGCTGAATAAAACTTTGCTTCAACACCATAAAACAACGTATGATCACTAGCAATACCTGGTGTAACATGATTTAATGCTTCCATCATTTCCATTAAAGATTTCATAGTATTATAAGGAAGTGCTAATTGCAAATCACCTGGTACAGCTTCAGTTAAAGTTGGTTGTACAAATCCTTCTCTAATTCTTTTTGCTGTTGATCTTCTACCTCGTACAATATCTCCATATCTTTGAACTAAAACTCCACCATCGCTTAACATATTTGCTAGTTGAGCAACTGAATGAGCAAATTGATTTGGATTATTAAAAGGTTCACGAAATTCATGAGAAACTAGTAAAGCAAAATTAGTATTATGAGTTCCTAATCGCAAATCTCTAAAAGAGTGTCCATTACAAATTATAGTTCCGTTTTGGTTTTCTACAACAACATGGCCACTAGGATTAGCGCAAAAAGTTCTGACGGTTGTTCCAACGCTTGATTGAAAAACAAATTTTCCTTCATATAAATTTTTATTAATTTCTTCCATAACAATATCGTTTGTTTCGACTCTAACACCAATATCAACAGGATTATTTTTAAAAGTTATTTTGTGTTTCATTAAAACTTTTTCAAGCCATTCAGATCCTTCTCTTCCAACACCTAAAACAACATTATTTGCTTCAATTTTTTCTCCATTTGCTAAAATTATTCCTTTGCATATATCATCTTCAACAATTATTTCATCTACTTTTGTTGTAAACATATAGTTGATATTATCTTTCATATGTTCATATAAATTTTTTAATATTTGCAAATTTTCTTCTGTTCCTAAATGTCTTACTTTGCCTCTCAATAGTTTTAAACCAACGGCAATTGCTCTTTTTTCTATATTTCTAACTTCTTCCGTATAAGGATCAGTTATTTCCACATTTGCTCCATGATCTAAATTTATCTTGTCAACATATTTAATTAAATCCAGCAATTCCTCACTACTCATATATTCATTTAACCAACCGCCAAATTCATTAGTAATATTATATTTCCCATCTGAATAAGCTCCAGCGCCACCAAACCCCGTAGTCATAGAGCACCCTGGCTTACAACCAGAATATCCACTTTTATCAACTGGACATTTATCGATTTTATGTTCTAATATTGGACAACGTCGATTGTAAATATCATGGCCCTTATCAACAAGCAAAACCTGAATCTTTGGATTTTTAATCATTAATTCATAAGCACAATAAATTCCCATTGGTCCTGCGCCTACAATTACTACATCATATTTTAACATTATGTACCTCACTACCATTTTTTATTATCTTAATAAATTGTGCAAAAAGAGGATGAGCTCTATTTGGTCTTGATTTAAACTCAGGATGAAACTGAACAGCTATAAAGAAAGGATGATTATTTAGTTCTATCGTTTCTATAATATTTTTATCACTTTTACCTGTTAATTTTAAATCACTTTTATCATATAAATTAATATAAGAATTACTAAACTCATATCGATGTCGATGTCTTTCACTTATTTCATTATTATTATATATTTTACTTATCAATGAACCTTCTTCTAAATATATTGCATGAGCTCCAATTCTTAAAGGATGATTCTGATTTTGGTTAATATCTATAACCGGCATTAAACAATCATTATCTAATTCTCTAGATGATGCTTCTTTATAACCCAAGACATTTCTAGTAAACTCAATTATTGATAACTGCATTCCTAAGCATATTCCTAAAAAAGGCTTTTTTTCACATCTAGCATATTCAATAGCAATAATAATACCCTCAATTGCTCTTTCTCCAAAACCTCCCGGAACAATAATACCTTTATATTTCCCTAAAATATTTTTTACATTACCTCTTGTTATTGTCTCTGAATCAATAGGATCAATTTTTACATTAATACCATTTTCTATTCCTCCGTGTTTTAAAGCTTCATAAACAGATAAATAAGCATCTTTCAAAGAAACATATTTACCCACAAGAGCTATATTTACTTCTCCTTTTGCATGATTAACTTTATCAATCATAAAATTCCAATCAGTTAAATCACTTTCTCCACAAGGTAAATCAAAATGATTACATATTATTTCATCCACTTTTTGCTCTTTTAACACAACAGGAATTTCATAAATATTTTTTCTGTCTTTTACTTCAATTACACAATTATCTTCAACATCACAAAATAAAGCTATTTTTTTCTTTTGCTCCACCCCAATACTTTTATCAGATCTAAGCATTATAATATCTGGATTAATTCCAAGTGATCTTAACTCTTTAACACTATGTTGTGTCGGTTTTGTTTTCAATTCTTTTGCTGCTGCAATATAAGGTACTAATGTAGTATGAACATAAATAGTATTTTTTTGACCCAATTCTCTTCTTACTTGTCTAATGGCTTCTAAAAAAGGTAATGATTCAATATCTCCAACAGTTCCTCCAACTTCTGTAATAACAACATCTGCTCCACTAGAACTTGCACCATTATAAATTGCATTTTTAATTGCGTTAGTTATATGGGGAATTACTTGAATTGTTTGGCCTCCATATCCTCCGCTTCTTTCTTTTTCTATGACTCTTAAATATATTTTCCCTGTAGTTATTGTTGCGTGTTTATTTAAGTTTTCATCTATGAATCTTTCATAATGACCTAAATCTAAATCCGCCTCAGCTCCATCTTCAGTTACAAAAACCTCACCATGTTGAAGTGGTGACATATTACTAGGATCAACATTAATATAAGGATCAAATTTTTGCATAAATACTTTTAGTCCTCTAGACTTTAATAACCTACCAATACAAGATGCGTTGATTCCTTTCCCTAAACTGGAAACAACTCCTCCAGTAACAAAAATAAACTTAGCTTGTTTCATACAAATTTCCTGCTTAATAAACTTAACTATCTTAATTAAATTTATTCCTTTCTTTAAGTTTAATATTTTTTTGCTTAAAACACAAAGAGTCATTAAATAATAAAAGAGCTCTCTTCTAAAGAGAACTCAAGGGCTCTTAATAATTATAACAGTATTGATGTTAAAATCAAAGAATTATTTTAAAACTTTTTTAATCTAAAAAATCATCATCATCAAAAATATCATCTTTGTCTTCTTCATCATCTTTTTCATCATTATCTTTCTTAGTTTCTCCCAATTCTTCTAACTCTTCAGCAATCTCATCATGTTCAATTTCATCTTCGTCATCATCATTTGTTAAAAATTGTCCAACATATGAATTTTCATCTTTTAATTCGTTTTCTTCTATTTCATCTTCAAATGCATCATTAGTACTGTATATTTTTGAACCATCCTTATCCAAATATTTTGCTGATAATTTTTGCTTAATATGCCATTTGCCCTCATCACAAGGAAGAAACAAACCACTTAGCATAAAATCCATTTCAAACTGAACGAGAATATCTTCTTGCTTATCTTTTATATTTTTTCTTTTAAAAACTTCTTCAGCAATATAGTTTAGTGTTTGAGGTTGTTCTTCATTTTGCATTAATTCTAATGCTACCTCTATTAATGACTTATCTTTTAATTTGTTTTTCATTTATTCCTCCATAATTTATATATATAATATAGCCTATATTATTTATTAAATCAACATTTATCTTTTTATATTTTTTAATGCTTGAAAATTAGTTTTATCAGCAATAATTGGGGTTACAGATATATAATTGTTAATTATTGCATTAACATCTGATAATAAATTTGTTTCGTCTTTTATAAAACAAGGTTTCCCTTTTTGATAGAAATGACCATCATTATCTAAAAACGTTGTTTCAAAATGAGTATCTCCTTGAATTGTAAATTTTATACCTTTGCTTCTTTCTGGAAAGTTAACATTAAATAATTGTGATGAATTCCATATTTCCTCTTTTAATAAAAGAGTCATAAGATCATCAAAGTTTTCTAATACCCCACTAAAATTCCCATAAAATGAAGAAAAAGATATTCCTTTTTTACCATAATAAGCTGCTTCAGTTGCACCAGCAACAGTTCCCGAATAAAACATATCAAAACCAAGATTAAACCCTTTATTAATACCAGAAAAAACAACATCAAAAGGAATTTTTAAATAATATTCAGCAAATCTAACACAATCAGCAGGAGTAGAATCAATTTTGTATGCTTTTACTTCCTCAAAACCAAAATATTCTTCGGCTTTAAAACCACCATTTATATTAATTTTATGACTTGTAGCTGATTGATTTGAATAAGGCGCTACTACAAACACTTCACCATATTTTTTTGAAAGTTCTACTAGTATTTTTATTCCTTCAGCTTCAATTCCATCATCATTAGTTATTAATATTCTCATTAAAATAAATCCTGATGTTCTTTTTTAAAAGCTTTTAATGTTTGATCTGCTTCCTTTAACAAAGCTTTTAATTCTTTTTTATTATTAACAGTAGCCCCACTCGCTTGAGCGTGCCCGCCACCATTATATTTTTGAGCTATTTCAACAACTCTTACAAATCTACTTCTTAATCTTACCCTTATTGTTTTATCTTCTTGTTCAACAAAAATAATCCACATTAATTTATTTTTAATAGAATCCAAACTATTAACTAATGCACTAGCTTCAGATGCTGAAACACCAAATCTTTTTTGAATTCTTCTAGAAAAAAACATATAAGCAACTCCATTTTCAGTTGACTTAAATTTATTATATATATACCCTTTTAGTTTAAAAGAAGATTCATCTCTCAAATATAATCTTGCATATATTTTCTCAATATCAATACCATAATCTAACATTTCACCAGCAAGTTTCATTGTATTAGAATTAACACTACTATATTTAAATCTACCTGTGTCAGTCACCACTCCAGTAAATAAACAAACTGCTGCAGTATAATTCATTTTTAATTCATCTCTAAACGAATCATAAAAGTCAAGAATCATTGCTGCTGTAGCCGGCATATCTTCCCTTACATAATTTATATCACCATATGGTTCAACATTAATATGATGATCAATTTTAATTAATTCTTTTCCAAAAGAATAATTATTATTACTAATTCTATTTTTAGTAGCTGTATCTAAAACAATTATCAATGATTTTTTATAAATTTCTATGCTTACTTCTGCATCATCATTTCCTAAAAAAGACAAATATTCACTCCAATCATCTGCTATACTATATATTTTCTTTTTAGGAAAACTCTCTCTTAATAAAGCTTTTAAACCTAAAGCACTACCAATACAATCTCCATCTGGTCTTTGGTGTCTTAGTATAATTATATGTTCATACTCTTTAATTTTATTAAAAATTTGTGTTTTTATATCAATACTATTCATCTTTACCCTCCAATACCAGGTTATCTAAATCCAGAAGCATTTTATCTGCTTCTTCAAAACTAACTAGTGATGCTCCACTAGCTAACCTATGGCCACCACCACCATATTTAACTGCAATTGTATTAATATTATATTTACTTGATCTTATTTCACATAAAACTCTATTATTTTCTACATCTTCCGTAAAATTAACCCAAATATATATATCTCTAATACCGGCCATTATATTAACCATGCCTCTTGAAAGAGTATAAACATCAACACCATATTTAACAACATCTCTTGCTGTATTTTTTAAATAAGCAACATTATTTTTAGTTGTTTTAAAACTATTAATAAGTTTAGCTTTAAGCTTAACCATCTCTAATTCTTCTATATATAGATTAGAATAAATATCATCTAAATTAAATCCCGTATCCAGTAACCATCCTGCTGTTCTAAATGTCCTTGGAGTTGTTTGTTCATATCTAAATCTACCACTATCAGTAACAATTCCAGTAAACAAAGCTTTTGCACTTTTTTGATTAATTTTAAAATCAAGTGTTTTAATCATATGAGCTATAATGCCTGCACAACTTTCAAAGCTAGTATCTACGTAGTTAATATCACCAAAATCACAAACAGATATATGATGATCAATTTTTATAACAAATTCACCTAATTTATATGTTTCTTTATATAATAACTTCGGATCAGCTGAATCCAACACAAAAACCAATGCCCCTTTATATAGACTAGGATCAATTAAATCTAATTTACCAATAAAGGAATATCTAAAATTACAATCACCAACAGCATAGACTTTCTTTTCCGGGTATGTTTCTAACAAAGCTTCTCTTAACCCTATTTGTGACCCCAATGCATCCCCATCTGGTCTAGCGTGTCTTTCTATAATTATAGTATTATATTTTTCAATCATTTTTTTTATTTCTTTAAACATATTTTATCTCCTACTTATTTCGTCATTAATAGTATTCCCCATTAAATTTCTACCATTAAGATATGAAAACAACTTATTACTAACTATTCCTATTATTATACTTGTTATTAAAGAAACAAAAACTAATAACGCACCATATAAAATAACTAAATCACCCAATCTATAAACAATACTAACAACAATTAATTGTGTAACAATATGAGCAAAGCCGCCCAATACACTTACACCAACCATCGAAGTTTTATTTTTAAACCCTTTATGAGCTAAAAACATAATAATAAAACTAACTAAAGTTGCAGACATAGAAATCATAAAACTAATCATATTACCAAGAATTAAACCTGTTAATGCTGCTTTTAATATACTCATACTTAGACTTATTTTAAAATCAAATGCATAAACCCCTATTAATATTATAATATTAGCGATTCCAATTTTGGCAGTAGGCAAAAACGGAAAAGCAGTTCTACTTATCATGATATCTATAAAAGAAAAAATCACTCCTAAAGAAACTAAAATTGCTGAAAGAGTTAAATTTTTTATAGTTTGTGTTGTTTTAAAATTAACCATACTAACATTACTCCAAATTATACCTTATATTAACACAAAATATTGTTTTTTTACATACTTTTTTATATAATAACAATAGAGAGGTGAATAATATGTGTATTTTCTGTGAAATTATAAAAGGCAATATTTCTTCTTATAAAATTTATGAGGACAATGAGTTTCTATCATTCTTAGATATCTCACAAGCCACTAATGGACATGTACTTGTAATTCCAAAAAAACATTTTGCAAATATTTTTGAAGTTGACGACGATACCCTAGCAAAAATATCGGTGCTTACAAAAAAAATTGCTTTACAATTATGTAAAAACCTAAATGTTAAAAATTGCAATATTTTAAACAACTATGGTCCCCTTGCTGGACAAACTGTTAATCATTTTCATATTCATATAATTCCTAGATACAATGATTCTGATGTAATTATTAAATTTAATAATCAAAATAAAACAAAAGATGAAATGATTAATATTGCAAATACGATTAAAAATAACTGCCAATAAGGCAGTTTTTTTAGTTAAATATTTTTTTGTTTTTTTATTTTACATTTCCCTTGTTTAATTTCATATAAAATAAATCCTAATCCAAGCAAAATAAGTAATAGTGATATCAATTTATAAGGAAGACCAGCTAATGGTAATGCAACAACCGAAAAGGCAATGCCAATACTTGCAAAAAAAGCAATTACACAGCTTGTACAGCCATATGTTAACATGCCAAATAAAATTGAAACAAATCCTAAGCTTGCACCTTTACCTTCTTTTCCTTTTATTTCTACCATAATACTACTTAGTGACATTAAAAATCCACTTAGAGTTGCCATTATTAAATTCAGTAAAACATTAATTATAACTAAATACCAACCATATTCCATTATCATTTCAGAATATGACATATTTAAAAAATCTATAACTGTATACAATAAAACAAAAACAACTCCAAAAATTATTGTTTGTATAATATATTTTTTTGTTTTTAATTTTTTAAAAGCCAATTTAATCATTTAATTAAATACTTTCTATTTGTTCCAAGAAATTTTCTATTGGATGATTCCCAACAAGTTCTTTGTTTTCGTTAATTATAATCTTTGGAACTCCTGAAACATTATATTTAACTGATTCATCAGAAAAAGTTTGTGCTTCAATCATTTCCGCAGTAATATTTTTATTTAGCATAGCTAATCTATGAGCTGTTTGTACAGCTCCTGGACAATGAGGACAGGCAAGCGTAATAAACACTTTAATATTAACAGGTTTACTAATTTTTTTAATCCTTGTTATTAAGTCTTCATTAAAACCTGCTTGTATACCAGACATTTCTAGAACTGCAGAAATAAAGGAATTTATTTCATGTCCTGCTGGAATACCATTAAATTTTACACCTTTATATTGCTTATTTTCATCTAAAAGTACAAAGCTTGGAACTAATTTAATATTATATTTTTCAACTTCATTCTTTGAATTCTTTATTTCTTTAATTTCTAAAGAAATTTTATTATTTAAACTCACTACTTCATTTAATAATTGTTTTGTTTCCTTACATGTAAGACAATCTTCATTACTAAACATAATAATTGTAATAGGTTTTATCATATGTGATAATACCTCTTTTAATTGTTTTTCTACTTCGTTATTAAATAATTTTTCCATAATAATCATTCTCCTCTTTTATTTATATATTTTGCTGCAGCCAAAGCTGCCTTTGCCCCAGCAGCTGCCGAAATTATAATTTGTTTTTCAGGTTCAGCTGTAACATCCCCTGCAGCAAACAAGCCTTCAACACTTGTTCTTTGTTCTTCGTTTACAATTATTTCTTTTCTTTCATTTGTTTTAACAATATCTTCTATTAAATAAGAATTTGGTATATTCCCAATTTCAACAAACAATCCATCTAAATAAAACTTAGAAGATTGCAACGTCTTATTATCAATTATCTCTAAATACTCAATTTTTTCATTACCAACAATTTTTTTAATTGTAGTTTCTAAATACACCTTAATATTCTTATTTGAAAACATTCTATCCAACAATATCTTATCTGCCCTAAATTGACTTCTGTGTATTATATAAACTTCTTTTGCAACTTTTGAAAGATCAATTGCTGCCTCAACAGCACTATTGCCACCACCAGCCACAACAACTTTTTTATCCTTGTAAAAAGGGCCATCACAAGTAACACAATAAGATACTCCTTTACCAGAATATTTATCTTCTCCCTCAATTTGTAGTTTTCTTGGGTTTCCTCCCAAAGCATATAATAGCGTTTTGGCTTTTATATATTTACCATTATTTAATTTTATTGTGAAAACTTCATTATCTTTAATAATGGAAATAACATCAAAACCAATTAATTTTTCTATATTTAATGAATCAATATGAGCTATGAATTTATCAATTAATGAATTTGCATTTATCATTTTAAATCCTAAATAATTATCAACATCCTCCGTATTATTTAGTTGCCCACCAATTTCTTTAGCAACAATTAATGTTTCTAAACCTTTTCTTTTAGCATATAAACTAGCGTTTATCCCAGCAGGCCCAGCTCCTAATGAAACAAAATCCCATAATTTATTATAATATAAATCATCTTCACTTAATTTATTTAAAGTAAAATTAAACATTCTCTACTCCTTATTAAAAATCTCTTATTATTATATTATACTTCAAATCTATTGTTTATTAAAATATAACGCTTAATTTTAAAAGGCAAAGTAAATTCTTTGCCTTTTAATTTAAAATATAATCTAAAAAAATATAATATAAACAAATTAGATGCTATACCAGAAATAACAACTATTACAATACATTTTAATTTTCTAAGTATTTATAAACAGTTTTTATAGTAGCACCACTTGCACCATAAAACGCGCCATTTTTAGGACTTGTACTAAATGCAGTGCCTGCGATATCTAAATGCATCCATTTTGTATTTTCATTAATAAATTCTAAAATAAATCCGGCGGCTCCACTTGCTCCGGCTCCTCTGCCAGTAGAATTTGTTAAATCAGCTACTTTACTTCCTCTAACTTTTTCTTTTGTAAAATCAGTAATAGGCATGTGCCATATACTCTCTCCTTGTTCGTTTCCACATTGAATCAACTTAGAAATGTTTTCTTGATTGTTTCCAAACAAACCAGTTGTATCTTCTCCCAAGGCAACAACAATTGCTCCAGTTAAAGTAGCAAAATCAATTATTTCATTATTTCCTTGCTGTTGTGCATATGTAACTGCATCAGCCAAAGTTAATCTTCCCTCAGCATCAGTAGAAACTATTTCAATAGTTTTACCATTCATTGCAGTAATAATATCATCTGGCAATAATGCTTCTCCATTAATTCTATTATCTGTAGCACAAATAACAACATCAATATTTCTTTTAATGTTGTTTTTAACAACAGCCTCAAATATTCCTAAAACAGTAGCAGCTCCAGCCATATCATCTTTCATGTTTACCATATTGCTTTTTAAACTATATCCGCCGGTATCAAACATGACACCCTTACCTACTAGTGCAATTTTTTCTTCAGAGCTTGGGTTCCCTTTATATGTCAAATGAATTAATTTAGGTTCTGCAGTAGAACCTTTATTAACACCTAAAAAAGCACCCATTTTCATCGCTTCTATTTCTTTTTTTCCCAAAATACTAATATTAACATTTGCGTTTTTTAAACTTTCAATTAAATCAAAAGCATATTCTGCTAATTCACTTGGCCCCATAAAATTAAATGGTTTATTAACAAGGTCACGAGTATTATCAATTGCAATTGCAATATTATATGCTTCTTCAATTTCCTTATCAATATCAATATTAGTAAATAACTGAACACTTAAATCATTTTCAATTTTCTCACTCTTAAATTCATCAAAAACATAATTATAATAAGCTAAAACTAAAACCATTTCTTTTACTAATTCTTTTTCATCAAAAGATGATAAAAAACTTTTTACATTAATAGATAACTCTTTACCTAATTTGTAGTTAACTCCTATCATAGCTTTTCGAAAAACTTCAAATGAATAATTATCTCTTTCACCTAACCCAACAACAAAAATTTGCTTCTCATTTTGAGGATCATATAACTTAGTAATTATACCCACTTTACTTTCAACAAACTTTTTTTCAACTAATTTATTTACATACTCATTAGCCTCATTAATTTTTTCATCTTGAAACAAACCAAACACTTGTGGATACTCATTTAATTCTTTGTAATTTTTAATAATTTCTAACATGTCATTCTCCTCTTTCTCTTATTTTATTACATCTACTCCCATATATGGTTTTAACACTTCAGGAATAAGAATACTTCCATCTTCTTGTTGATAATTTTCCATAATAGCTACCATTGTTCTACCAACTGCAAGTCCAGACCCATTTAAGATATGTGCTAATTCTAATTTATCATCTTTGCTTCTTCTAACTTTAATATTTGCTCTTCTAGCTTGATAATCTTCAGAATTACTAATACTTCCTATCTCTCTGTATGTGTTTTGAGAAGGAATCCAAACTTCAATATCATAAGTTTTAGCCATGCCAAAACCCATATCTCCACTACATAAAGAAACAACACGATAAGGAAGATTTAGAGTTTTTAAAACAGCCTCAGAATCAACTAACATTTTTTCTAATTCTTCATAAGAATCATCTGAACTAGTCAATTTTATTAGTTCAACTTTATTAAATTGATGTAATCGTATTATTCCCCTAGTATCTTTTCCTGCACTTCCCGATTCTGATCTAAAAGCAGTTGTATAACTACAATGTTTAATTGGTAATTCTTTAATATCTAATACTTCATCTCTATACATATTAATTGTTGGAACCTCAGCAGTAGGATTCAAGAACCATTCACTATCTCCACCAATAACTTTATATGAATCATTTTCAAACTTAGGCAATTGACCTGTTGCTAACATTGATTCCCTTGAAACAATATATGGAGGTATAATTTCAACATAACCATGCTTATTTGCATGTAAATCCATCATGAATTTTATTAATGCAAGTTCAAGTCTTGCTCCTAACCCTTTACATATAACAAATCTACTTCCCGTAACTTTAGCTGCCCTTTCGAAATCTAAAATATTTAATTTTTCTCCTAATTCATAATGTGCTTTGGGAGTAAATGTAAATTTAGTTGGTTCCAAATATCTTTTAATTTCAACATTATCATTTTCATCTTTACCAATCGGCACTGATTCATGTAATAAATTAGGTGTGCTCATTAAAGAATAATTAATTTTATCTTCTAATAATTTAATTTCTTTATCGAATTTTGCAATATCTTCACCAATATTTGCAACACTCTTTAAAATTTCACTTACATCTTGTTTATTTCTTTTTAAGACACCTATTTCTTTACTTTTTTCATTTCTGGTTTTTTTCATTTTTTCAACTTCAGTAATTAATTCTCTTCTTTTTTCGTCATTAAAAACTGTTTCTCTTAAATAACTAAAATCTCCATTTCTAGTATTTAATCTTTTTATTACTTCTTCCAAATTTTCTCTTAATAATTTAATATCTAACATATTTCCCTCCTTATGATATAAAAAAAGTCCCTTATTTTAATAAATAAGGGACGAATAAATCCGCGGTGCCACCCTAGTTAGATATGAACATATCTCACTCAATTGGGTATAACGCCCCTAAACGGAAGATTTTAACTTCGCCTCAAAGGTAGATTCAAAAATTCATCTTTTTAGTTTGCACCAACCACTAAATCTCTTAATAGATGATTATTTTTTACTATTTCTTTATCTCGGGTTATTCAGTTAAATAATTATAATACATATATTATTTATTGTCAATTAATTATATATCTAAATCATCTTCTTCTTTATTTTCATCAAGGAAAGTATAACTAGTATCAAATTCATATTTTTCATCATAATCAACTTCATCGTTATCATCTTCATCTTCATGTGGAACAATGGCAATACTTGCTACTAATTGAGAATTTTTTAATTTAATAATGCATACACCTTGAGTATCGCGCCCTATAGTAAGTATTTGTTCAAGTGGTGTTCTAATAACCATGCCTTTATCGGTAATAACCATTAAATCTTCATCTCCACGAACTGTCCTTAAAGATACCATTTTCCCATTCTTCTCAGTAATATTCAGAGCTTTAACTCCTTTACCTCCACGAACTTGAACTCTAAACGCATCAACATTCGTTCTTTTTCCGTATCCTTTTTCTGTGACAATAACTACTTCATCACCATCTGTACTCACAATTGCCATTCCAACAACTTCTGCATCGTTTTCTACTTTAATACCTCTTACACCTGCTGCAATTCTCCCCATAGGGCGAATATTAGATTCACTAAATCGAATAGCTTTTCCATTAGATGTTCCTAAAATAATATCTTTTTCACCATCAGTAACTGATACTCTAAATAATTCATCGCCATCATTTAATAACAATGCTCTTATTCCATTAGTACGAATATTATTAAATTGAGATATCTCCGTCTTTTTAATAATCCCTTTTTTAGTAGCAAAAATTAAATAATGCTCAGAATCTATATCATCTTCAATATTTAATACTGCAGCAAGCTCTTCTCCTGTATCAAAATTAAGTAAATTTACAATTGGTAATCCTTTTGCAAGTCTACTTGATTCAGGAACTTGAAAAGCTTTTAATTTATATATTTTCCCAAAATTTGTGAAAAACAATAAAGAATCATGAGTAGAAGTGAATAATACCGTATTAACAAAATCTTCTTCAACCATTTTAGTTCCTGTAATACCAGTTCCTCCTCTGTGTTGAGGTCTATAGGTATCTGCATTCATTCTTTTTATATAACCTCTTTCAGTTAAAGTAATAATTGAATCTTCAACAGGAATTAAATCAGCATCTTCAATATCTAAATCATCACTTAAAGTAATCTCAGTTCTTCTATCATCACCAAATTTATCTCTAATTTCAATTAACTCACTAATAATAATATTCATTTTTTTATGATGATTACTTAATATTTCTTTACATTCAGCAATAAATTTCTTTAAAGTAAGCAATTCTTCTTTAATTTTATCAGTTTCTAAAGCTGTTAATCTTTGTAATTTCATATCCAAAATTGCTTTTGCTTGTTCTTCTGACAACTTAAATATTGTAATCAGACCATTTAATGCATCTTCAGTATTTTTACTCTTTTTTATTAATTGTATTACTTGATCAATACTACCAAGGGCGATTAATAGCCCTTCTAATATATGAGCTCTTGCTTCTGCCTTATCTAAATCATATTGTGTTCTACGAGTTATTACATCAATTTGATGTTCTAAATAACAAACAAGTACTTCTTTTAGATTTAAAACTTTTGGTTGTCCTTTATCAAGAGCCAATGTATTAATTGCAAAAGTTGATTGTAATTGAGTGTGTTTATATAATTTATTTAAAACAACATTGCTATTTGCTCCCCGTTTTAACTCTATAACTATTCTAATTCCTTCCCTTGTTGATTCATCACGCAAATCTGTAATTTCATCAATAACTTTATTTTTAGCAACAACCGCAATTCTCTCAATAAGCTTTGTTTTATTAATTTGATATGGTATTTCTCTAATAATTAAATCTTGCTTATTATTTTCTTTATCAACAACTTCAACTTGAGCTCTAATTGTAATAGCACCACTTCCTGTAAGATATGCTTTTCTAACTTGAGTCAATCCCATTATTAATCCTCCAGTCGGAAAATCTGGACCTTTAACAAAACTCATTAAACCTTCTATAGATATATCTGGATCTTCAATTAAAGCTAATAAACCATTAATTACTTCTTTTAAATTATGAGGAGGAATATTTGTTGCCATACCAACAGCTATTCCTGTAGCACCATTTACTAATATATTCGGAAATCTACAAGGGAATACAGAAGGTTCATTTTCAGATCCGTCATAATTTTCTTGAAAATTTACTGTGTTTTTCCCAAGATCTTTTAATAGTTCCATTGCCATTTTACTCATTCTAGCTTCTGTGTAACGCATTGCTGCAGCTCCATCACCATCAATTGAACCAAAATTACCTTGTCCTTCAACTAAAGGATATCTATAACTAAAATCTTGAGCCATTCTTACCATTGAATCATAAATGGCAGTATCACCATGAGGATGATACTTACCCATAACTTCACCAACAATTCTAGCTGATTTTTTAAAAGCCTTATCAGAATACATACCTAAATCATTCATTGCAAAAAGAATTCTTCTATGAACTGGTTTCATTCCATCTCTGACATCAGGTAATGCTCTAGAAACAATAACACTCATAGCATAACTTAAAAATGATGTTTTCATTTCTTTTGCTAAGTCAATTTCCTTAACTCCACCTGTATGATGCCCATCAACCACATCATCAATATTATTTATTTTTAAGTTATTATTACTGATTTTTATATTTTTATTATCATTGTCCATATGTACCTCACCTAAATATCCAGATTTTCAACATAAACTGCATTTTCTTCAATAAATTCTCTTCTTGGCTCAACATCGTCACCCATTAACATACTAAAAACTGAATCTGCTTCTGTTGATGCATCAAGTTGTACTTGTAATAGTGTTCTATTTTTAGGGTCCATGGTTGTTTCCCATAATTGCCCTGCGTTCATTTCTCCCAATCCTTTATACCTTTGAATATTAGGTTTACTAGTCTTAGGAAAAGTTTCTAAAATTTTTTGTAATTCAACATCACTATAGGCATATTCTACTTTTCTATTTTGAGATACTTTATATAAAGGAGGTTGAGCAATATAAATATACCCTTTTTCAAATAATCCTCGCATATATCTATAGAAAAATGTAAGTAATAATGTTCTAATATGGGCACCATCTACATCGGCATCTGTCATAATAATAACTTTATGATACCTTGCATTATTAATATTAAACTCTTTACCTATTCCTGTTCCGAAAGCTTGAATCATAGAAATAATTTCTTTGTTATCCAAGACATGTTCAACTCTGGCTTTTTCAACATTAAGTACTTTACCTCTTAAAGGCAATATTGCTTGAAATTCCGCATTTCTTCCTTGTTTTGCAGATCCTCCCGCAGAATCACCCTCGACAATATATATTTCACTTACTGCTGGATTTTTACTTCTACAATCTGCAAGTTTTGATGCAAACCCAAGTGATTCAAGTGGGCTTTTTCTTCTTGTAGCGTCCCTTGCTTTTTTAGCTGCTATTCTTGCCCTTGAAGAAAGTAACGCTTTTTCAATAATAGTTCTAGCAGTTGAAGGATTTTCAGCTAAATATCTATCTAATCCTTCACCTAAAATTTGTGAAGTAATTCTCCTTACTTCAGTATTTCCTAATTTTGATTTTGTTTGACCCTCAAATTGAGGATTAGGATGTCTTACACTAATAACGGTTGTTATGCCTTCTCTAGTGTCGTCTCCAGTAAATGATTCATCCTTTCGAAATATATTATTAGCTTTACCATATTGATTAAGAGTAGTTGTTAATCTATTTCTAAATCCTTCTTCATGAGTACCACCCTCTAAGGTATAAATATTATTTACATATGAATAAACATAAGTATTATAATCTTCAGTATATTGCATAGCAATTTCGACTTCAATGTTCTCGGCTTTACCACTTATATAAATAACATCTGAGTGTAGTGTTTTTCTCCCTTTATTTAAAAAAGTAACATATTCAGAAATACCCCCATCATATTGATAATGATTTTCTCTTAGCCTTTCTGGATTTCTTTGATCATATAAACTTATCTTTAACCCTTTATTTAAAAATGCTGATTGTTGAAGATGGTGTCTTAATGTTTCATAATCAAATTTAACTGTTTCGATAAATATTTCAGGATCAGGTTTAAAGGTAACATATGTTCCGTGAAGATTGGTTTCACCAATTTCTTTTAAAGGATATAATCTCACACCTTTAATATATTCTTGTTGATATTTTAAACCATCTTTATGAATTTCTACTAGTAAATGTTCACTTAAAGCATTCACAACTGAAGCTCCTACCCCATGTAATCCACCAGAAACTTTATAAGAAGATCCATCAAACTTACCTCCAGCGTGTAAAATAGTAAACACTGCTTCAGCTGCTGATTCTCCTGTTTTCGGATGAATATCAATAGGTATCCCTCTACCATCATCATTAACCTGTATACTTCCATCAGGAAGAATTGTTACTTCTATATGAGTACAATATCCACCTAATGCCTCATCAATAGAATTATCTACAATTTCCCAAACTAAATGATGTAATCCCCTAGGTCCAGTAGACCCAATATACATACCTGGTCTTTTTCTAACAGCCTCTAACCCTTCTAAAATCTGAATATTGGAACCTTTATATGTATTTGTATTATTCATTGTCTCTATTCTCCTTGCTAATTTCTATTACTTTACTATTATTTAATATATTAATATCAATATCTTTAATTGATGTCGTGGTAATAAAGATTTGCCCCTTATCAATAAGTAGTTTCATAACATTATTTTTTCGGTTCTTATCCAATTCACTAAATACATCGTCTAAAATTATAATAACTTTATCATTATAATCTTTAAACATTGCAGCTAAGCCTAACTTTAAAGAAAGTGTTGCTGTTCTTTGTTGCCCCTGAGAAGCATATTCACAAGCATTTCTATTATTAATCATAAATTCAAAATCATCTTTATGCGGCCCTTTTGTAGTTGTTTTTGCATAAATATCATTAACTAAATTTTCTGTTATTTCTTTTTCTATGCAATCTACAGAAACATTAGCAACATATTCAATATTTAATCGCTCAGTTTGCTTTGATATTGCTAAAGACTGTCTTTCAATATACGGATTAAGTTCTTCAAAAAATAATAATCTTCTTTCCACAATTTTTTTTGCATATTCTACTAATTTTTCAGTGTATATACTCATTAAAGATATTATTTTTTTATTATTATTGTTGAAATCTTTTAATATTTCATTTCTAGATTTAAGAATCTTTTTATATATAGAAAGATCTTCTAAATATTTCTTGTCAAACTGACCAATATAAGTATCCATAAACCTTCTTCTGTTTGAAGGCGTACCTTTTACTAGTTCAATATCATCAGGAGAAAACATAACTACTTGAAAATACCCAATATAGTCACTTTGCTTCTTAATAACTTGGTTATTACGAACCAATTTTCTTTTCTTTTCATTATAACCAATCATAAAATCTATATTTTGATTGCTTTCTATAAATCTCCCTTTTAAATTATAAAAATTATCTCCATCTTTAACTAACAATTCATCATTAAAAGTTTTATATGACTTAATTAAACCTAAACAATAAATTCCCTCTACCAAAGACGTCTTTCCAATCGCATTTTTGCCAATAATTATGTTAATTGTTGGCGAAAATGTAAAATCATTATTATTATAACAACGAAAATTGATCAATTTAATACTATCTAAATAAAACATAAGCTCTATATAACCTTATATTCATTATTAAAAATTTTTATAATATAATTAGGATACAATTTTCTGCCTCTTCTGTGTTCTTCTTCATCATTTACATAGACTTTTTCATTCTCTAAAAAAAGTCTTGCCTCTGATCCAGAGCCAACAACACCAATATATTTTAACATTTGTCCTAAAGTAATATATTCAGTTCTTATTTTAATTTCAATCATAAATACCCCTAAAATTATAATATTTATTATACCACATTTTCTTTCATTTTTAAAGCCTTTTTGCCCATTTTTTTAGCAATCTTTAAGTTTTAATAAACATTTGAATATTAAGGCCTTAAAAGCCTTAAATTTGCATTTTTTTATCCCCTTTATACATTTTTGAAGCAAATGCTTCTAATTATCAAAATAATGGCATATTTAAGCGCAAAATAACATTTTATTACTTTTCCACATGTTTTCCTTGTTTTATCCATAGTTTCCCGCATTTATACTTGTTGATAAGTTTTACTTTAATTAATATTTAGATTTAATTTAGTAATAATATTTATTGTCATATATTTAGTTTTTATACTCAATATTTTCTATAAATATTTAATAAATTATTCTTTTTATTCATTTAAAAGAAGTTTATTACTTTTAATATGCATAAATATTCTATATTTATTTATATTTTTATAATAATAAGTAAGAATTAAATAAACCCTTTGCTTTATTCATGCATTTATTACTAAATTCTATTGATTAACACAAAAAATAAATAATATTTTTATTTTATTTGAAAATAAATATCAATATACTTAAATATTTAACAATCAAACTGATCTATGAATATTATTTATTCTTATTTTGTGTGCTTTTTTCTTTATTTTGCTATAAATTATATTTATAACGTTCAAATTTCATACTTTTAATAATTAAAATCATAATATAATTACTTATAAATAGAAATTCTTAATATATTTAATTTAATATAAAATAATTATGGCAAGAATGTATGTATTTATGTATATAAATATAAAATTTATCGTTTTTATAATTTTTTTTAAAATATACTAATGACTAGTTCTTATTTACTAACAAACATTTGTTAGATTCTAGCAATAATTATAATAAACAGTATTTAATTTTAATTTTTTTGTTTAAAATGCTGTGTTTTTTAAAAATTTATAAGAAAAATCTTTTTCATTAAATAAATAATGTATGTATTTAAATATATACATACATTTAATTTGATAATACGTTTTAAAATATAATTAAAAACGGGAAATATTTTGATTTTTGTTTTAATTTCTCCTAAAATAGATAAATTATGTGTTTGTAAAATGATATTTATTTATAATTATATGTATTTATGTATATACTTATATATTTTATGCTAGTTTTTTGCTAAAAAATGACTACATATGCTTACAGAATACAAAAATAGCTCTTTAATTAAAAATAAATTCTAATAATTTAAAGAATATTAAGAAATCTTTATAAAGTTAATACATAAATACATAAATATGTATAGTTTCTCCACATCAAATTAACTATTTACACGCATGTTTTAGAAAAAAATGTAAATTTACTAAATATTTTTACAATCTTTTCTTTATTTATAAATATTTTAATGATTTTTCTATTTATAATTATATGTATATACATAAATACATAAATTATTCTTATTTATATCATTATATAGTTAAACCAAAATTTAAATATGCAATTTATTTATATGTATTTATGTATATACATATAAATAACTACACAATATACTAATTCTATTTAAAATTTTTCTTCTTTTCTGATCCAATTTGTTATACAAGAAGGAATAAATACATAAATACATAAATAAATACGCTTTTACTCTTGCATACAAGATAAATTTAATGTATAATAAACGCTATAGAACTAAATTTTCTCTTTTGAAGACACTAATTTTACATTTAAATATTTTATCTGAGCAAAAGATTAAATAAATAAGCTTTAATACACCTAAAAAAAGCGTCATTTTATACATATATACATATAAAAATAAATACATTTTTACTTATATACATATAACCATACACTTTTTAAGCTTTTTTGCATCAATTTACTCTCAAAATCAGTGTTTTTGTACTTAAAAAAAGGACAAAACACAATTCTGAAATTTCGTTTTTAACGATTTCTAGGCGGGGGGGTTAATAATTAAATGCAAAACACAGTAAAATTGATTGTAGCGCAAAAAAACTATGTAATTTTAGGGCTCAAACACAACAATTCAAGTTCTATCCCAAAAGCTGTGTAAAATCTACATGAAATGGTATTTTGGGAAATTAATAGCAACTTAAGTTTTAAATTTAATGTCTAATTTTAAGGCGAAAAAGGCATTAAAAAGCTTAAATATTTATGTATATACATAAAAAAATAAATACATTTATATTCTTTTATGTATATACGTAACAAAATAACCAATAGGAGGAGATAAAATGGCTGAAAAAGATTTACCTTTTAAAAAAAGGGAGAACCCTTTTGACAAATTAAACGCAAAAGTAACCGAGACAAAACCAAAAATGAAAGTCCAAGTAGCAGAACGAGAAAAATATACTGCGACAATGGATAAAAACTTGCGAATGAGAATCAAAATCGCTGCTGTGAAAAAAGGAAAACAACTTTCTGAGTATATTGAAGAGGCTGTTCTTCAAAAATTAGAAAGGGAGGGAGATTAATGCCTATAATTTCGGCTTTTTGTAAAAAAGGTGGTGTAGGTAAGACTACTTTTGTTGGATATTATGCCCATTATTTAGCAACAAAAGGAAATAATGTGCTTGTTGTTAGTATAGATGACCAAAATAGCATCTTTAAAATCTTTGGTGAAGATGACAAAATATTTGATACAACTGATAATTATTTAGAGTTTTTAATGGCAGGAAAGCAAGATTTTAGCGATATTTTAATTGAAGTTCGCGAAAATCTATATTTAATTAAGACTTTAAACACTGATAAGCTTTCTACACGTCTTATTTTAGAAAGATCCCAAGAAAAAGTAATTAAAAAAATTTTTGATACTTATAATGATGCTTTTGATTATGTTTTTATTGATTTTCCACCTTCTAGCAGTAGAATAACTGAAGTTTTACTTGACATGAGTGACACTATATTGATTGTTGTAGGGTTAGATAGTTTAGGTCTTGGTGGATTTATAAATACAATTCAGTATTTTATTGATAATGAATTAGAATTAGGTAAAATAAAGTATGTTTTGCCTAATTTATATGTAAAAAACAGAAGAGCTCCTAAGAAATCAATCATAACTCTAGGAAAACAATCACAAGAATTTACACCAAAGTCAACATTATTACCTTATTTTAGTGAAAAATCTACCGTAAAGAATTTACAAGACAAAGGCCTTACTCCTTTTGATGATGTTCCTTTAGATAGATACGATTTAAAAGAGAAAAAGAAGATTGAAGACGAGCTTTTGGATATTTTCAACCATATAGATTTAAATAAATAGTATTATTATACAAAAATAATAAAAAAAAGAGACTTTAAAGTCTCTTTTTTATTATGATACCCTAACAGGTAAAATTAATTGTGTTAAATTATAATCAAAATCTCCAGTAATAATGAATGGTTTTATTTCACCAGTAAAATGTACTGTTATTTCGCTTGAATCAAATGATTTTATCGCCTCTAAAAAGTATTTTGCAGTAAAAGCTATTTTAAAATGAACAGCATTTGAACACTCTAGTGGCGTTAATTCTTCAATAACTCCCCCAATTTCGTTGGTTGTGCTTGAAATTTCTACTGTTTTGTCTGCAGAAAGTTGTAATTGAATGATATTTGAACTTTCAACGTTTGTAAATAATGCAGCTCTATCAATTGCGGCCATCAATTCAGCTTTATTGAATTTTATACTTGTTAAAAAGTCTGTAGGAATTAAACTATTTGTATTTGGGTAAGTTCCTTCAATTAATCTTGTTTGATATAAAAGGTTTTTATATTTAAATAATGCTTTTGTTGGTGAAAAATGAATTTCAGTTTCACTATCGTTATCATCACTTAGTATTTTATTTAATTCATCTAGACTTCTAGATGGAATAACCACACCTACATTTGAGTTTTTTTGCTCAAAAGTAATAAATTTTTTTGCTAATCGATAACTATCAGTAGCAATTGCTTCTAATTTATTTGTAGAAACATTAAAACTAACTCCAGTAAGTATTGCTCTTGCTTCTGACAAAGAAGTAGCAAATGTTGTTTTTCTGATTATTTGTTTCAATGATCCAACATCTAATTTAATAAAAGTATCAGATTCAGCAAAAGAAATTAAAGGGAAATTAATTTTTTCTAAAGTGTTTAAAGTAAAATCACTTCTATCAGCAAAAACTTTTACAATATTTTCTTCAACAGCATTAAATTCAATTGTTTTTGCGTCAAGTTTTCTTACAATATCAATTAAGAATTTACCAGGAACAACAAAAGATCCTTCTCCTTCAATTTTTAATTGTTTTTTATTTTTAATCATCGCTTGAATAGAAATTTCGTTGTTTGATGCTGTTAACAATAAGAAATCTTGTTTTAAATCAAACTTAATTCCTGTTAAGACAGGCATTGGTGTTTTGGTAGATAAAGCTTTACTTACATTTGTAAGATTCATAAGCAGTAAATCTCTGTTAATACTAAAATTCATATTTTCGAATCTCCTTATTTATTTTATATTCTTAATTATATATTATTATTAGTCAGTGTGCAAATGTTGATAACTAAAAATTATTAATAACTTTTAGTAAAATTTCTACATCTTGATTAACTGAAGGATCAGATTTTGTTAAAGCAAGAATTTTATCATAAGAATGAGAAATGGTTGCGTGGTCTCTATTGCCAAAAAATTCCCCAATTCTTTTTAAAGGTAAATTATATTCAGTTCTAATTAAATATATTGCCATTTGTCTTGCAAATGTAATATTTTGTTTTCTACTTGTTGATTCAATATCTTTAATTGGAACTTTATAATAATCAGAAACTGTTTCTTTTACATCTTTTATTTTTTTTACATTAGATTTTTCTTTTGAAACAGTATATATTGTTTCAGGAATTAAACACTCAAGAGCTAAATAAACATTATCAACAGTAAATGGAATATCTAATGTAACACAATATGTGATATAACGCCTTAATGCACCTTCTAAATCTCTTATATTTGTAATAAAAGTATCTGCTATTAGTTCTAACGCTTCAATTGGAATGTCAGAAGGGTTAGAAATCATATAAGGAACCTTTTTTTGAAGAATATCTAACCTTAATTCTCTGCTTGGCGTTTGAATATCAACAGACAAACCAAAACCAAAACGAGATTTTAACCTAGGCATGATGTTTTTTAATTGATTGGCAGGACAATCAGAAGTAATTACCATTTGTTTGTTGTTTTGATATAAATATTCAAACAATTTAAAAAACTCTTCTTGTGTAGCGATTTTTTTATCTAGAAATTGCACATCATCAACTAATAAAACATCCGCTTGTCGATAATAATTATAAAAAGCTTCGATTTTTTCTCTAGATCTTTGTGATGTAGATAAGTAATAATCTTGCGCGTATTGCTGTGATGTAGTGTACACTATATTTAAGTCTTTATTATTATCAAGCATGTAATTTCCGATTGCACTCATAAGATGAGTTTTACCTAAACCAACATCTCCAAAGATATACAAAGGATTCCACACCGTTTCTTTATCTTCAGCAACTTTCATTGAAGATAAAAAAGCAAATCTATTACTTTCACCAGTTACAAAATTAGAAAAAGTATATTCATTCATTAATTTTCTTTTATTTAATGATTTATCAACATCTTCTTTGGTAGTATTCACTAGTTTATTGTCAGTTTTAGTTTCATTTTCTTCCTCTGCGGAGTTTTTTTCAATAAATTTAAATGAATATCTTGAAAAAGATTTAGCAATTTCATTAATATTTGAAAGATGAAACTTTTCTATTCTATATCTTGAAAAGGTAGAAGGAACAGTTATCCAAATTGTATCATTATCAATTTTAAAAATTTCGTTTATATTAAGAAACAAATCATTGAAGGATTCTTCACTAATAGTTTCTTTATAACTATTAATAGTTTTATTCCATACCTCTAAACACTCTTTCATCAAAAATCCACCTTTCTATAATACTATATAATTATACCATATTATTATAGAATAATAAACAGAAAAAAGAAAAATGATTTTAACTTTTCAACATGTGGAAAAAAATAAGTTATTTTGTTGAAAAAAATGTTAATTCTTTTTGTGTGGATATGTGGAAATAAATGGTTAGAACTTATTTAAGTAAAAAAAGATGTTATATTACTATTAAATATTAAATATATGTTCTTTGCAAAAGACAAAAAATATGGTAAGATAAAAACATTAAACAGGAGAATATTATGAAAAAACAAAAAACTACCATTACAAGAAGTAATTTTTGGAATTTTCCAGAACAATTAAACATAAGTACTATATTTTTAATGATTTTAGGATATATAATATTATTATTAGCCATATTGTTTGTTTCTTTTCCGGGCACATTTCTAACAGCAAGTGGATATATTGTAAGAACTGATTATCCACACGTCCTATCTGACGATGATATATCTGCAGTTATAAAAGTTACTAATGTAGTTAAAAAAGAAGAATATAGTACAGAAGAAGATAAATTATTTAACCAATTTTCTATTAGCGCTTCACTTAATAAAAAAAGTGATATCGTAATTTCTAATTATGAATTATATTATAACGCTGTATATGGAGATAATTCCGTTAAGTACTTTTCTACAAATAAAAGAACAGGTTTTCCTCATACATATCAAATGTTAACAAGAACAAAAGTTCCAGATAGACAAATTAAAGAAATTAATGGTGAAATTCATTATAAAGTTGATGGAGAATATAAGATTTTAAAATATAGTGAGCCAATATTAAAATTATCTTCAAAAGAAATAAGTGAAGCTAAACTTACTAATACAACTATTATTGAAGATATATTTAAGATTACTTTTAAACCAATATATTTTGATATTTTAAATTATAATTATAAAGTTGAAATCGAAGTTTTAGATTCATCAGAAAAATATCATTTAGATATGCAATCATGGATTGAATCTGCTGAAGGAAGAATTTATCCTTTATATGGAGTATATAACTTACAAAACAACGAAAAGAAATTTGCTTCAACTGATAACGAAAAGATTGCACAAGTATCGCATCCAGAAAACGTATATTTCAAAGTAAATTATTATGATTCAACAAATAGTTTATCAACTTTTCTTTATAATGTTCCCTTTCCTAATTTATCTGAGTAATAATATTTGAAAATAAATAGCTGTTATTTATTTATTGACAAATAAACAAAGATAAGATATAATAGCAAAAGCATGGTTTAAGTATAGGAGGTGCTCTATATGTCAAAAAGAACATACCAACCAAATAAACGTAAACGCAGTAAAACCCACGGATTTCGTGCTCGTATGGCAACTGTCGGTGGTAGACGTGTACTGTCAAGCAGACGTCGTAAAGGTAGAAAAAAATTAACTGCATAAACAAAAACTTAGACCACTCATGTCAAAATATACATAAGGGTCTTTTTTTGTTTTAAAGGTTAAGGTTATGGAGAAACAATGAATCGCAAATATAGTTTAAAAAGAAACCATGATATAGAAAAATTAGTAAAGTTACGACAAAGTGTAGGCAATAAGAGTTATACTGTTTATTACGCTTATCAAGATGATGCTGAATGTAAAATTGCGATATCAGTTTCAAAAAAATTTGGAAATGCTGTTGCTCGTAATTATGAAAAAAGAGTTGTTAGAGAAATTATACGCGATTTTCTTCCCAATTTAGAGCACTTAAAATGTTTAATTGTAATAAAAAAAGATTGTGAAAACAAATCCTATATATATAAGAAAGAACAACTTATTTATTTATTGAAAAAAATTATTAAAAACAAGGAGAAAACTAATAATGGGTAGAAAATCCAAAAATTTACTTATGATTTTCTTAATGGCTGGATTGTTGATTATTTTGACTGGTTGTGGCTCAACTAATACATCTCCAATTGAAGGCTTTTCAGGAATAACAGATATTCTTGTGTGGCCAATTGCGGGAATGATGTGGTTAATTGGTAATGTAATACCTAGTTATGGTGTTGTAATTATTATTGCTACTTTATTAATTAGAACAGCTGCGTGGCCAATATATGCAAAAACTAATGATATGTCATTAAAGATGCAGATTATGGGTCCAGAATTACAAAAAATTGAAGCAAAATATGAAGGAAAAGAAGATCAAGATTCTAAGCAGAGAAAACAAGCAGAAACTATGGCGTTATATAAGAAGTATGGTGTTGGGTTAGGTGGATGTTTAACACCAATCTTACAATTTCCATTGTTTATTGCTTTTTATGAAACTTTAAGAAGAGTTCCAGCAACAATTGGGGAACAATTTACTTTGAATTTTGGAATTATGAATCATAAATTTTTAGGTATTGATTTATTTGAAGGCGTAGAGTTAAGTGAAGCAGCTTTAGCTGCAGGTACAGATCCTAATTTTCAAAAATATGGGATATGGGCTTTAGCAATAATTGTAGCTGTATCACAAATTATTTCACAAATTATTATGATGGCAAGACAAAAGAAACAGCAAGCAGAAATGTATGTTGATGTTCCTGATTATCGACAACCTAAAAAAACAGAGCAACAAAAATCTCAAGGTTTGATGATGAATATTTTTGCTTTTTCAATGTCAATTATGATGGCGTTATTTGTGCTTAGAAGTCCAGCGGCTTTAGGATTATATTGGCTTATAGGAAATTTATATACAATGTTACAATCTTATATAAATTCTAGAGGAAGTACAAAGAGAAAAGATAAATTAAAAATTAAATTTAATGGTGGGAGTGATAAATAGATTATGAACAAGATATATGAAGTAAAGACTATAGAAGAAGCCTATGATCTTGCTAAAAATGATTTTCATTTTCCGATTGATGAATTGAAATTTGAAGTATTAAGTGAAAAAAAGGGATTTTTAGGTATTGGGAGTAAATTAGAAGTACAAGCATCTTTGGCTGTGGACCCATTTACAAAAGGTAAAGAGTATTTACAAGTTATTTTGGATGCAAATAATATTAATGCAGTTATAGAAAAAAAAGTTAGAGATGATGTAGTAGAATATGATATTGAAGCTGGTGATGAGAACGGGTATCTTATTGGAAAAAGATCTAGAAGTTTAATTGCTATGCAAATACTTGTAAGTCACTACGTTAATAGATATTTTATTGATTCTGATAAACAAATTAGTGTTTTAGTTGATGTAGGAGAATATAAAAAAAAGAGAGTAAGATATTTAGAAAGATTAGCTATTCAATTTGGCAAGCAAGTTGCAAAAACAAAACAAAAAATTAAATTAGATTATCTTAATGCATATGAGAGAAAAATAGTTCATAGTAAATTGGCTACTTGGGATGATATTAAAACTTATTCAGAAGGTGAAGAGCCAAATAGATTTTTAATTATTGAGCCTAAATAATAAAATAAAAAAGATACTAGTATATTAGTATCTTTTTATATTTTTAATTTATAAATTATCTAATATTGACACAAATATTACAATATAGTAGAATATAC
>JAQUZE010000009.1 GCA_028691515.1 Bacilli bacterium | reverse complement strand
TGAAGAAATTGACCTGTTTCTCCATAAACATTTCTAGGGCCATAAACAGGATCACCTAGAATAGGAAAACCAATATATTTCATATGAACTCTAATCTGATGAGTTCTACCAGTTTCTAGTTGTAACTCTAAATATGTATGTTCTTTATATCTTTCAATTACTTTAAAGTTGGTTAAAGCGTTTTTACCTCTTTCAACAATCCCCATCATTTGTCTATTTGTTTTACTTCTTGCAATTGGCGCATTAATTTTTCCTAAATTGTGAGGAATTACGCCATAGCAAATTGCGTGGTATTTTCTTGTTACTTTTTTTTCTTCAAATTGTTTAGCAAGATTTCTATGAGCTAAATCATTTTTACAAGCAACAAGTAAGCCTGAAGTGTCCTTATCAATTCTATGGACAATTCCTGCCCTAATAATTCCATTAATTCCCGACAAATCTTTACAGTGAAACAATAATGCATTGACTAGTGTTCCATCTTTATTACCTGCTCCAGGATGTACAACTAATCCACTTACTTTATTTATTACAATAATATCTTCATCTTCATAAACAATGTCTAAAGGGATATCTTCTGGTAGGACTGTATCTGAAACTGCATCTGGAATTATAACTTCAATTTCATCTCCTATAACAAGTTTATAGTTTGCTTTAACAACTTCATCATTAACTAATACATTATTTGCTTTAATCAAATTTTGCAAATTAGTTCTACTTTCTTCTGGAATCATTTCAACTAAATATTTATCAAGTCTAATGATTTCTTCTTTTTCATAAACAAAATTTAATTCTTTCATTATTTAACCAAGTCCTCTATGAGTAAAGTACCCATCATTAAAATAATACCCACTGTTAAACACATATCAGCAAAATTAAATATAGCAAATCTTGGCCAAAAAGCAAATTCAATAAAATCAACGACAGAGCCTCTAGATATTCTATCTATAAAATTTCCAATTGTTCCAGCAATAATTAAAATTAAAGAAACACTAAAAAATGGTCTTGTTTGCAAATTAAAATCTTTCATTAAATAGCCAAAAAACAACAATGCTAAAATAGTTACTATAATAAACAAAACTAGATTACCACTAAATATACTAAATGCTCCACCTTCATTTGTAGTATATTTAAAATTGATAATTTTCGGGATTACTTTTATTTCTTTTTGATATTCAAATGATTTCACAACCCAAATTTTAGTTAATTGATCAATTAAAACGAGCAATACCATAATACCAATTCCTAATATAATATCTTTAATCTTCATCTTAAAATGATACTCCAAAGACAATAAATAATATTAAAACAAATATGGCAAATCCTGGATTAAATGTCTGATAGAACAAAATAGCATATTCATCAATATCCATTAAATTATCCATTTCAGGATTATAAGATTTAGCTAATAATACAGTGAAGAAATTAGATAAACCATTTACAAGTAAAATCAAAATCCAAGCTAAAAGTAAAAAAATTCTAAAAGCTGTAGTGTTCCATTTATAAACATCTAAAAATTGAAATAATGCCAGTGCAATTGGAAGAGCAATAATTATGGTAATTACTAAACCAAAGATAAATGTCTTCATACTTGTACTTTTTCGTAAATTAATTTCAAGATACATTTTCTGTTGTTTTTTACCTTTTTTCCATAAATTAGGTTTTAAAACAGGCTTTAGATTATTATCCATTTTTTACCTCCAAACTATCTAAAAATAGTAATACATCATCAAAGGTATTGATGTTTTTCAAGATGAATGTTGGTTCGTTATTTTCAAAAATCATATCATAAGCTTCTAAAGCTTCTTCATAATTATCATCAGGAACAAAAAATATATCAAATCCATACCCTTTTGTAGCAGCTGTATATATTTTTTGTTTAATTCCTCCAATAGAAGTTACCTTTCCATCATGATTTAATGATCCAGTTCCAACAATTTTATAACCTTTGGTAATATTTTCTTCACTAATAATTTCATAGATTGCTAAGGCGGTCATTATACTACCAGATGAACCTATTGAATTAGTTTCTTGTAAATAAACCATTGGATAAATTTCATCAATTGCGAAAAATTCCTCTAAGCCTAAGCCAATATTAAATATTAATCTATCATTTTCAGTATAATAATTGATTTTATGATCAACAATTGTATTATATTCACTACTTGTTTTATAAAAACGTGTTAAGGAAAACATTACATTTAATTGACCTTCAGGTCCCGTTGTTAATTGTATTAATTCTTCTCTTAAATCCGCAATGCTGTAAATCATTTTATCATTAATTTTAGTAATAATATCATTGGGACGAACACCTATATTGTCATAATTGGGCCTTGCAGTTACTACAATACCCTTAAATTGTTTTTCAAATTTAATTTTTGATGGAATATATGGATTATAACTAATTGGATCATTTTTTTCTAGATATTCTTCATATGCAACAATAATAGAATTAGTATTGCCAATATCCATCATAGTTTTTCCAAATTGATAATATTCTGTTGGTGATAAATCAGTTGATTTATCATAAGGTTCTAAATCTATTTTTTTATTAACTAATGCCATCCATTTTTCTAGTATACTAATATTTTTTTTCGTATATATTCCAAGTGAATAAATATTGGTTGTGTTTTTCTCGTCTCCAATTTGTATTCCTTCTAGTGCGCTTCCAGCTGCACCTGGAGTTACTATTTCATATGGAACTTTAATTGTAACTATAGAAAGTAAAAATATATAAAATACCAAGCTTAAAATAAATATTATTTTATATTTTTTGGATTTTTTGGGAAATTTTATAAAGAATTTTTTAATCAGTTCAATCATTTATATCCTCAATTCTTATTTTAAAAGATGGTATATTTCTATAAGATACATTTGCTGAATCAAGCATTTTTTTAGAAGCTTTTATTGATTCTGTTCCATTATATTTATCTGAAATAAAAATTATTTCTTTTATTCCAGATTGAATAATTAATTTTGCACATTCATGGCAAGGAAACAATGTTACATAAATTTTACAATCTTCCAGTGAACCTGTTGAATTTAAAATTGCATTAGGTTCTGCATGAACAACATAAGGATACTTAGTGTTTAAAAAATCTTTATCATTATCCCAGGGATATTCATCATCTGAACATCCAAAGGGAAGACCATTATAGCCAATACCAACTATTCTTTGTTTTTTGTTTACAATACAAGCTCCAACCTGAGTATTTGGGTCCTTGCTTCTGAAACTAGACATAATTGCAACACCCATAAAATATTTATCCCAAGAAATATAATCAATTCTTTTCATTATTAACTACCTCTTCATTCAAATGTTTTATTTCACAAATTTCATTATCTTCGTCAATTAATTCTTTTAAATCAGCTTTTATTGAAGCAATATCGTTTGTTTTAATTATGCATGTTTTAGATGTGCACCCTAAACATTCATCAGGAATATCAACACCTTCGGGTGCTTTAGTTTTTTGATTTAGAATAGTAACTAAGATAAAAAAGATAATTAATCCGAAAATTATTCCCCACTGTAATAATTTAATTGCTAAAAACATAATTTACCTACTTTTCTATTTTAATTTTTAAATCTTTTAATTGTGATTCACTTACATAAGATGGCGCTTCACTCATTGGATCAATAGCATTTGCGTTTTTAGGAAATGCAATAACATCCCTTATTGAAGATGAATTAGTTAAAATCATTGCAAGTCTATCTAGTCCTAAAGCAATTCCTCCGTGTGGAGGTGTTCCATATTTTAAAGCATCAACAAAGTAACCAAATTTTAATGAAATTTCTTCTTCAGATATTCCAATAGCTTTAAACATCGTATCTTGAAGATCTTGATCATGTATTCTAATTGATCCGCTGGCAAGCTCATATCCATTTAATATAAGGTCATAGCACATTGAATAGCATTTTTCTGGTTCTGTAAGAAGTTTATCTTTAAATTCTTCCTTTGGAGAAGTAAATGGATGGTGAGAAGCAACATATCTACCTTCTTCTTCATCAAATTCAAATGATGGAAAATCGGTAACCCATAAATAATTAAATTCATTTTCTGGAATTAAACCTAGGACTTTTGCAAAATGATTTCTTAAATATGAAAGAGATTGATTTGTGACTGTTTTTTTATCAGCGACGATTAATATTAAATCATTATCTTCTATGTCAAGTTCTTTTACTAAATTTTCTTTTACATTATCAGTAAGAAATTTTGCTATTGAGCCACTATAATTTTCATTTTCATATTTTAACCAAGCCAATCCTTTAGCCTTAAATTTTTTAATAGCTTCTGTTAATTTATCTATATCTTTTCTAGATACTTTATTTCCCGCATTTTTAACATTTATTGCCTTAATAATACCATTACTATTTATAATATTTTTAAAAACAGTAAAATCCATTTCTTTTGCTATCTCACTAATATCATGTAGCAATAAATCAAATCTCGTATCGGGTTTATCACTCCCGTAAATATTCATAGCTTCATCAAATTTTAAACGTTTTAAAGGAGTACTAATATTAATATTTAATGTATCTTTCATGATTTTTTTAAGTAGACCTTCAATTAAAATGTAAATATCTTCTTCATTTATAAAACTCATTTCAACATCTATTTGCGTAAACTCCATTTGTCTATCGGCTCTTAAATCTTCATCTCTGAAACATTTTACAATTTGATAATATCTTTCTAAACCTGATATCATTAATAATTGTTTATACATTTGTGGAGATTGAGGTAAAGCATAAAATTTCCCAGGATGTACACGTGATGGAACCAAATAATCTCTAGCTCCTTCAGGTGTAGATTTACCAAATACTGGAGTTTCTATTTCAACAAAGTCTAGTTCATCAAAATAATTTCGTGTGGCTTTAGTTATTTTATGACGTAGAATTAATTTATCTTGCATTATTTTTCTACGTAAATCTAAATATCGATATTTCATTCTAAAATCTTCTAAAGCATCAGTTTCATCAGCAATAATCATTGGAGGTTGTTTTGCTTCAGATAAAATATTTAAATCCGTTAATTCTATTTCAATTTCACCTGTTGCAATATTTTTATTTATACTTTCTCTTTTAATAACTTTGCCAGTTACTTGAATTACATATTCATTTTTTACATTTTCTAATTGTGCGTAATATTTATCATTTGGTTTAGCCATTATTTGTGTGATACCATATCTATCACGTAAATCAATAAATATTAATCCTCCCAAATTACGTTTTTTACTTACCCATCCACATAAAGTGACAGATTTATTTAAATCTTTTAAACTTAATTCATTATTATTATGAGTTCTCATACTAGTAATCATATTATTCTCCTTGCTTTAGATAAGCGATTAAATTTTCTAATTTAACTATTTCTTGATGTGTGTTTTTTTGATTTTTTACAACAATCGATTTATTATTTCTTTCTTTTTCTCCGTAAATCAAAACATATTTTGCTGAAAGTCTATCAGCTAATTTAAATTGAGGTTTCATATTTAAACTAGTATAATCATAATCAACACTAATATTATTTTTTCTTAGTTCACTTGCTATTTTCATACTTTCAATTTTGCTGATTTCATCTAAAGATAAAATAACACAATCTATACTAGCATTAAATGATGGAAAAGAATTATTTTCTTCCATAATTGAAATAATTCTTTCTATTCCAAAAGCATATCCTACTCCAGGAATATCTGGTCCGCCCATTGATTTTACTAATGATGCATATTTTCCTCCACCACCAAGAGCTAAACCTTCTAGAGAATCACTATTTTCAATAATAAATTCAAATACTGTATCGGTATAATAATCTAATCCTCTTACTAGATTTGTATCCACTTCAAAAGGAATATTATTAATTTCTAAAGTTTTTATTAAATTTTCAAAGTATAATTTTGATTCTACGGTTAAATATTCATTAATTTTAGGGGCACTCTTTATAATAGGATTATTTTTATCAATTTTACAATCTAAAATTCTTAATGGATTTGTGTTATATCTTCTTTTACAATCAGCACATAAATCAGTTATATTATCTTTAAAATACTCTTGTAAAACTTTTGCATAATTATTTCTTGAATTAAAATCCCCAATAGAATTAATCAACACTTTAATATTATTAATTTTTAACATCTTAAATATTTCGTAAGCAGTTAAAATTATATCGGCATCAAGTAAATATGAACCCTCTCCAAAAGCTTCAATGCCAAATTGATAAAACTGTCTGTATCTTCCGGCTTGTGGTCTTTCATATCTAAACATAGGACCAAAATAATATAATTTTTTTATTCCTGGTTCTACATATAATTTATTTTCTAAATAACTTCTAACAACGCCTGCAGTTCCTTCAGGTCTTAAAGTAATACTTCTATTTCCTCTGTCAAGAAATGTATACATTTCTTTAGTAACTATGTCGCTTTCCTCACCTGAAGATCTTGAGAAAACATTAGTATTTTCTATTATTGGTAAAATAATTTCTTCAAACCCAAATTTACTAACTATTTCACTAGTAATATTTTGGATATAGCGTAATTTTTTTGACTTGTCATTATAATAATCTATTGTCCCTTTTAATTTTTGTTGGCTCATAATTTCCTCCCTTTATAAAAAAAGCGCCTTAAAGAGAATTTCTTTAAGGACGATACTTACCGCGGTGCCACCTTAATTCATCAAATGATGCACTTCATCTATTAACGCTAGATAACGTCTAAAAAATATTCTCATAAGTGTCATAAAACTAATACATAGTTTAGTGGTTACACCATCTCCACATTCTCTGTAAAACCGCTTATTAGTTTTTAATCTTATTCAACGAATTAAATTTTTAAATACTATATTATTATATTCTAATATAGTATTTTTGTCAAATATAAATATAAGTTAAAAAAGATTATCTTATAATTATATATTAAAAAAAGATAATCTTTTTATATTAAAAGTTATTTATAACAATATGGTTTTTTCATCTTCAAGTAAAACTATTTTATTCTTATAAAGGTTGCCTAAAGCCCTTTTGAATGCAGCTTTACTAATCTTAAATACTTTAAAAATTATTTCGGGAGTACTTTTACTTGTATAAGGCATTTCTCCATTATTAGCTTTTAAATACTGTAAAATTGCTTCACTATCTATTTCAATAGTACTAAGTTTACTTTGTAAAGCAGTTACAAAATAATCATCTTTATTTACTTGAGTAACCTGAACATTTAATAATTCACCAATTCTATGTTGTTTTCTCAAATTAGAAAAATGTACAAAAAGCAAATGATAATTTTTGCTTACTAAATTAATTCCATAAACTGATATATTAAAAATATATCCATCAATATAATCTTTTTCAAATAAAGGTTCATTACTAGAAAGATTTAATATTTCTTCTCTTGTTAATTGAGAAAATACTAATCTACTACCTTTAATTTTTAAGATTCCTAAAATTTTATCATTATTAATTGGCCACAATTTATAATCTTCTGGAAGTTCATCTTTTGATAACAATATATCTTTGCTTATTCCTATATTAACAAAAACTCCTAAATTTTTTACAGTATTAACAACCGTTGCAAAACCTGGTTGTTCAACAGTAATATTGGGAATTGCAAGCGTTAAAGCCGGTCTTTTTTGTTTATCTAAATATAAAAAAGCTTTGACATTTTCACCTTCTTTTAATTTTCTAAAGTTGGTTTCATTTTTATGTAAAAAATAATCCATTTCATTGTGAATTAAAGTATAACCGATGTTGGTTTCCCTTAATACTTTATATTCTTTTATTAATCCTAAATTCATTTCTTCTCCTTTTCTTTTTTATATCCATAATATCCTTTTTGAATAATATCATCACCAAACCTTGTTTGAACATTGTTTAGTATATTTTTAATTTCATTTTCTTTTTCAGCAACACTTAAATTATCAAAAATACTTAATTGTTTATAATCTTCAGTTTTACTTGCATCACTTAATCGATTAACAAATACACCTACCAATCTAACAAGAGAATTTTCCTCATAATTCTCTTCAAATAATTCCATAACAATTTCATTAATTTCTAAAGCTTCATTTATAGGGTTATTTAAAGATTGACTTCTACTAATTGTATGAAAATCAGAATATTTAATAGTTATTCCAATTGTTTTTGCTTTTAAATCTTTCTTGATTAATCTATTTGCTACAGTATATACTAGTGATTTTAAAGATTTTTTAATAAAAATAACATCAATTTGATCATGATCAAAAGTATGAGAATTACTAATTGAGGATATCTCATCATATTTCGTAGGATCAACAAAATCATCTGCAATTCCATTAGCCCAATCCGTTAAAGTTTTTGAAAAAGTTGGTCCAATAATTTTTTCTAATAATATTTTATCTTGAAAATTTGCTAGATCACCAATTGTATTAATGCCAATTTTTCTTAGTTTTATATTTGTCTTTTTTCCTACTCCATACATTTTGTTTATTTCTAAAGGCCATAATAATTTATCAATTTCTCTTTTTCTAAGTACAGTTATACCAAGTGGCTTTTTCATATTAGAGGCCATTTTTGCAAGAAACTTATTTGGGGCAATTCCTATACTAGTTGGCAATCTATATTTATTATAAAGAGTTGATTGAATAAATTGAGCAAGTCTAATGGGATCTGTTTTTTTAGCAACCAAAGTTACATCTAGAAAAGCTTCATCTATAGAACCAGCTTCTATTTGCGTTGTAATTTTTTCTAAAAAAGCAAAAAACAAAGCAGAGTGTTTTTGGTATAAATCCATTTTAGGTTCAACAACTATTATTTTATCACACAAATTATAAGCATCTCTAACAAGCATTGTAGTTTTTATGCCATAAGCTCTTGCTTCATAACTAGGTGATAATATAATACTTTTTCTTAAAACATCATTGTGCGCGACAACAATAGGCTTACCTTTTAAGCTTGGATCATTAATTAACTCACATGCTGCATAAAAAGCATTAATATCTATATGAAAAATAATTCGAGATGTTTGCATTTTATATTTCCTTTTTTAAATATTTATGATATAATACTACATATAGATTATAACACATTGTTAAGGGGTGAGAAAGTGAAAAAAACTAAAAAAGAAAAACAACCTTTTGTAAAGACAAGAGTCAAAAGAGATAATAGTATTGAAGTTGAGATTCAAAAAAGTCCAGCTAAAACACTAGTAGGAAAAATATTTTTAATATTAGTAATTCTTGGAACTGTTGTAATTCCTGTAGTTGCTTTAATTTATTTAATGATTCAAAACTCATAATAAAAAATCTAAGTTAAATCTTAGATTTTTTTATTTAATAATTCATTTGCTAAATTAAAACTTGCAGAAGTCAATACACCGTTAGAAATCATTAATGCGATTTCTTTTGTTCTTTCTTCTCCTTCAATTTCATTGATTTTTGTAATAGTTCTATTTTCATTATCAATATTTTTAGTAATGTGCAAATGATTATTTGCAATTGATGCTACTTGAGGAAGATGAGTAACGCATAAAATTTGTGAGTCATTACTTAATTTTTTTATTTTTGATGCAATTGAATAAGCAATTTTACCACTAACTCCACTATCTATTTCATCAAAAATTAATGTTTGGTAATGCATTTTTTTACTAACTAAACTTTTTAATGCAAGCATAAAACGAGATAATTCACCACCAGATGCTATTTTAGATAATGGTTTTAATGGTTCCCCTTTATTAAAAGTAATTAAAAAATCTAATTTATCAACGCCTGTTGATAAAAATGTATCACTTTTAATAAATTTTATTTCAAAGATTGTATTATCAAGTTTTAATTCTTCTAGAATTTCGCCAATTTCATTTTCTATAACTTTAGCTTCATTTTTTCTTAATTTAGATATTTCATCAGCGACTTGATTTGCTTGTTTAAATAATTCACTAGTTTTATTTTCATATTCTTTTATCTTAAAATCAAAATTATCAATATTATTTATTTTTTCTTCAATTTCATTTAAATATTCAAGCAATTCTTGTGTTGTTTTTTTATATTTTCGCTTCAAATTTGAATAAATTGATAATCTTAAATTAATTTCATCTAAAAGAGAAGGATCATAATCTAAATTTTTTTCATTTCTTTTTACAATTTCAATAACATCAAGTAAATTATAATAAGCTTCGTCAACTATTTCAACACTTGATTCATATTTTTTATCATAAATTGCGATTTTTTTAAAATTGCTAAGAGATAAATAAATATTATCTAATACAGATTTATCTTCATATATTTCTTTTATTTCTTGAATGTTTTTATTAATTTCTTCAAAATTATTTAAAACACTTAATTTACCTTTTAATTCTTCTTCTTCATTAATCTTTAAATTTACTTTTTTTAATTCATTTAATTGGTAATTCAAAAAATCTAATTGTTTTTTTGTTTCGCTATTTGTTTTTACAAATTGATCATAGTCATATTTACATCTTTTATAATCATTTAATAAATGTGTATAATTTTTTTCTAAATTAATAATATTATCATTATTTAAAAATTCTAAATAATTTTTAGGATTTACAAGACTTTGAGCATCAAATTGAGAATGAATATCTCCAATTAATTCTCCAAATTCATTTAAAACGCTCACAGGAGTAATTGTATTATTAATTTTTGCAATACTTTTACCATTAGCATAAATTTCTCTTTTTATAATTAAGAACTCATTTAGAGAATATTCAATATCATTTGATTTTAATAAGTTAATTATTTTATCATTATAATCAGTAAAAACACCTTCAATTGTAGCTTTATTTTCTTTATATCTAACTAGTTCGCTACTTGCTCTTTTACCAAATAATAATCCAATAGCATCAATAATTAAAGATTTCCCAGTGCCAGTTTCTCCAGTTAAGACAGTCATCCCTTGTTTAAATTCTATATTAATATTATCAATAATGGCAAAATTTTTAACTTGTAAAGATAATAACATATTAAAAAACTCCTATTTTAGTCTTTTTACAATCTCTTCTATATTTAAACCTAATTTATTTTTTACGTTTTGAATATTTCCATGTTTTACATATTGATCATCAATTCCAATAATTTCAAAATTTATATTAAAATCACATTTTGAATTAATAATTAATAGTGATGAAGCAAGTCCACCTTGAATCATATTATTTTCATAAACTATTAAATTTGTGTTTTTTAATTTACTTAAAAAGTTTAAATCCAAAGGTTTAATAAATTGAGCATTAATTAATCCATAATTTTTATTAAGTTCAACTAAATATTTTTTAAACTCTAAAACATCTTCACCATATGTAATGATGTTTTTTTCTTTTAAAGGTAAAACAATTTCAAACTTTTCAAGTGATTTATTATTCAAACGTATTTCACTATTTGTATAACCTCTTGGATAACGAATTGCAACAGGACCTTTTGCAATATTTATAGCGTAATTTAATAAGATTTTTGCATCAGTTAAATCTTTTGGCATTAATATTTCAATATTAGGAAGAGCGTTTAATAAACCAAGATCAAATACACCTTGATGCGTAGAACCATCTTCTCCAATAATGCCACTTCTATCAATTAAAAAAACAACATGTTGATTAATTCTACAAACATCATGATTAATAGCGTCATAAGCTCTTTGTAAAAACGTTGAATAAAGCATTACAATTGGAATTTGTCCAGCTAAACTTAAAGCATTTGCCATTATTACAGCATGATCTTCGGCAATTCCACAGTCAGTTATTTGGGAAGGTAATTCTTTTTGAAAATCAATTAAATCCGACCCATAAATCATTGCTGGAGTAATAACATGAATTTTATTGTTAAGTTTAGCTTCTTCTAGTAATAAATTACTAATTCCTTCACTCCATTTAACTAATTCATCTTTTTTGTTACTAATAAATTCTCCAGTTTCTTTGTTGAAAGGTCCAACTCCATGCCATTTGCCAATTTTATCTTCTTCAGCAAAGCTATAACCCTTACCTTTAATTGTTTTTATATGTAAAAAAACTGGCTCATTACAATTTTTAGCAAATTCAAAATATTTAATTAATAATTTAATATTATGACCATCAATTGGACCAAAATATCTATAACCCATACTTGAAAAAGGATTTTCACCATAAACAATAGTTTTTAATGAATGCCTAATTCGCATAGGAATAATTTTACTAAATCTATTATAAGATTTTTTTATTCTTATTTTATTAAAAAATCTAGAAATTCTTCCAACATTTTTACTAATTGACATATTATTGTCATTTAGAATAATAATTGATTTTTGTTTTTCATGATCCCCTAAATAATTAATTGCTTCCAATGCAAGACCATTTTGAATTGAAGCATCACCAATAATTGATACTACTTCTCCTATTTTTTCACCTTTTTCTCTAGCTTTAATAAAGCCACTTGCTGCAGAAATAGATGTTGAAGAATGTCCAGCTTCATAAACATCGTAAATACTTTCTCTCATGCTCAAAAAACCACTTAACCCATCATCTTTTCTTAAAGTAGAAAAGTCATTTGCGCGACCAGTTAGTATTTTATGAGTATATGCTTGATGGCCAACATCAAAGATTAATTTGTCAAATGGTGCATTAAAAACATAATATAAAGCTATTATTAATTCAACAGTTCCCAAACTACTAGATAAATGTCCTCCAGTTTTACTGACTGAATCAATTATAAATTGTCTAATTAATTCTGCGAGATTTTCAAGTTCTTTAAGAGATAGATTCTTTAAAAAATCAGGATTTTTAATAGATTGCAAATCAATCATTATTTTCCCTCATTCATATTCTTTACAACAACTTCCTTTGCTTCAGTAAGCTTATTTTTACAAAGATTACTTAATTCAATTCCTCTTTGATATTTTTTTATCGAATCTTCTAAAGATAAATCTCCGCTTTCGAGTTCAGTTACAATATTATTTAATTCATTCAATAAATCTTCAAATTTTTCTTTCATGGCTTATTCCTTTCTAAATTTTTAATCATAGCATTAACGCTACCATCCACAAATTTAACTTCAATATCTTTATGTTTATTAAGATTATTAATACTTTTAATTAAAATATTATCTTGATATACAAGTGTATATCCTTTTTTCATTAAATTTAAAGGATTAATTATTATTAGTCTTTCTATTATATTATCAATTTTTGTACTATTATACTCTATTAATTTATTTATTGAATTATGTAGTGCTATGTTTTTACTATCTACATTTAAAAGAAATAAATCAATTTTTTGATCTAGTTTTAAAATATTAAGCCTGTTATTTATATTTAATAATTTATCAAAACTATTATTTATTTTATTTATTGGTGATAATTTATGTAAATTATTTACAAGATTAGTTAAATCTTTAATTTTATCATCAATTATTAAATTATAATTTTTTAAATAATGATTATTGGCCAAAGAAGAATATTTAAATTCTAAATCATTAATTTTTCTTTTAATATAATTATTAATAGTATATTTTTTGTTTTGAATTAAATTTAATAAAGCATCTTTCTCAGGAGTAATTAACATCGCAGCAGCTGTTGGCGTTGCCGCTCTTTTATCACTTACAAAATCAGTAATTGTATAATCTCCTTCATGACCAACTCCACTAACAATTGGAATTTTTGAATTAAAGATAGTTCTTGCTAATTCTTCATCATTAAAACATGATAAGTCTTCTTGACTACCTCCTCCTCTTCCAATAATTATTACATCACATAATTTATCAATATTTGCTTTTTTTACAGATGATATAAGAGATTTAGCAGCTTCGGTTCCTTGCACTAACGAAGGATATAAATAGATTTTCGCTAAAGGAAACCTTTTAGAAATAGTAATTTTAATATCATTAAAAGCTTCACCAGTTTCTGAAGTAATAACGCCAATATTCTCACTATAATTAGGTATTATTTTTTTATACTTAGAATCAAAAAGACCTTCTTTTTGTAACTTATCTTTTAATTCTAGAAAAGCTTGATATAATGCTCCTCTACCATATTCTAACATTTGACTAACGATAATATTGTAAGTTCCTCTAGGTTCATATACACTTACATTTCCCGTAATAATTACTTTCATTCCATCTATTGGGAAAAATTTTAAAGTATTTTTATTACTAGAAAACATTATACAATTTATTTCAGAACTATCGTCTTTTAGTACAAAATATAAATGATTTTTAGAAGTTTTTACATTAGATAATTCTCCTAAAACAGCAAGTTCTGATAAATGTTTATCATTATTAATTTTATATGCTAAATACTTATTTAAAGCACTAACTGTTAAATATTTTTGCTCATTCATGATATCTTTTTACTGATTTTATCTAAAACAGAATTGTTAAATTTTGATGATTGATCATCCATTGTTTCACTGTATTCATGAGATATTTCTAAAGCCTCATTTATTATAATATTATGAGGGGTATTAGTATATTTCATTTCATAAACAGCAATTCTTATTATTGCCTGATCAACAAAATTTAATCTAGAAATTGTATAATGTTCTAAATTAGTACTTATAATAAAATCAATTTCCTTTTTATATTTACTTACTCCTAAAACTAATTCATTTACGAAATCTTCATTTGCTTGTAAATCAATATCTAAATCATATAAAGCATTTAATTCTTCATAATTTTCATTAATTTCTTTTGAATATAAAACCATCATTGCTTTAATTCTACTTATATTTCTTTTCATACTTTTCACCTTCTAGTATTTTAACACATTTTTACTTAATTATAAAGATTAATAAGAAAAAAAGAGCATATAGCTCTTTTAATCTAAAATTTCTTTAACTGTATTAATTTTTAAAATCATTAATAAATAATATGTAGCAAATACAAAAACATAAAATGAATATGCTTCAAAGTAAAACCAACTTACAATAAACGTAATTAAAACTGGGACTATTGTACTAATTGCTGCAATATTAAAATATTCTTTTAATGTTTGTAATCTACCTGATTTTCTAAACAAAATAAATACCATTAAAACTATAATCATTGGAAATAAAAATACATAAAGAAATATTGAAAATTGTGTAACTAAAGATAGTTGTGCTGCAAAACCTTTAGATATTAATCTTGCAAAATTATCTAATGATGTTTTAGCATTATAATTAATCATTTCATTTGCATTAAAACTATAATCAATAGACCAAAAAATTTTTGCTGTTGAAATATTTGGATTATCAATATACTCTTCGTTTTCTTTAATAACATTATGATAACTATAAAACAAAGAATCAGTTCCTAAAATGACAACTATATGATTGTTATCAATAGAAGGTTTAAAATGAATATTTTCACTATTATCAAGTTTATTAATTCTTACATAATAAGAACCTATTAATTCTTGTTGTTCTGCCTCAGACAAACTATCATAATTAATGAATTGATAGTTATCCTTAATATCTTCTTCACTAATAATTTTTGTCGGTGGCAAAACTTTTTCTTTTTCATTTCCTTCTAAATTTTCATCTCTTTCAAGATTAAAAATATCTACAATAATATGCACATTTACATTTTGTTCTTCTTCATTTAAGTAACTAAATTCATATAATGAGCGATGTTCTTCTTGAATAATATCATCAACTCTATAAGTCAACTGATAGTTTTTAACTGTTTCATTATATTCAACTTTAAATCCTGCATCTTTTATTTCAGATAGTTTTTGAAAAACAAGACTTTCTTCATTTGAAGGAGCTTGTAATAAATCTCTAAGTCCAATAATATTACGCTCTTCAATTAATTTATAGCTATTTTCTTTATAATAAGTGCCAACAGGAATAGTAAGTAAAATTGCTGAAAGTATAAATAAAATTATACCTAGTAGCACAGACATATAACGATATTTTACCATTTTAACTGGCAGTACAAGTGACTTTAAAAAATTTAATATATTTCGAAAAAACAAGTTGATCACTCCTTTTATATTTTAAATATTATATCATAAATTGAACAATTTTCAAACATTAATTTGCTTTTAAAAATGATCCTACTGCGTATAACATTATTTTATCATTATTTATATAAATTTTATTTAACCAATTAGATAATTTATTATATTTTTCATCATTTTTAGTCATTCTAATCAAATCTTTAAACAATTTATAAAATAATGTATTTTCTGTATCAGTATAAATATCTTTATTATATTTTGTGAATTTTTTGATTTTTCTTTTTAGTTTATTCATAATATCTGATCCATAAAAATATAATTTAGTATGCTTAACATTATTATTAATTTGTTTTTCTAAAATATAAAATAATTCATATAATTTTTTTAATTCTAAATTAATAAGATGATTAACAAACTCATTGCTATCAAGCTGAAACATATATAAGATATTATCTATTCTCCATATAACTCTATCATTACTATTATGTTGCAAATTAAGTAATTTAGTATAAATCTCTCTAACTTGAATTAAAGATTTATCATCCTTAATATTTTTTTGAAATTTTCTAAATAATAAAACAACTTCATCTAACAAACAAATATCAGGTATTGTTTTCTTAATATCAATAAATCTTAAAGTGCTTTCAATAATTTGATTACATTCTTTAAAATAATTATTAATGACATCAATCATATTAACTTCTGTTTTATTCTTTTGAAGAGATTCATTATTTTCATCAGTATAACAATAATATACTATATTTGAACTTGTAATTCTGTCAACATCCATTGAACAATAACCAATTGATTTATTATTATAATATCGATAACTTGGATGTCCAACAACATCATTTCTAATTCTTTTAATATTTTTAAGAGTTTTATTTTGATTTAAATTTATTAATAATTTATTAATATCAAGAGCTTTACCTAAGCTATAAAGTGAATCAATACCTGCAAATAAACCTTGTAATAACCCAAAAATTAAAATCATTTTTTTACCATTAGAATTATTATCTTGATAATTATTTAAGTATTCCTCAATAATATAATTAACATTTACTAATGTATGAATAGAGACAATTCCCATATTTTTTTGAAATTCATCTTGAAATAACTCTTCTTCATTTTGTAATTTAAGTAGTAATTCATCAAGAATTTTATTGTTATTATTTATTAAATACATTATTTATTTCCTTTAAAGAAATTACATCTTCACTTCTAGTTATTAAATTATCATAATCAGGTAATTCATAATGAGCAAATATTGGATAATTCATAAGTTTACATAAACTTAAAGCCATTTTTCTCTCGTTGCCAACGAGAGATTTAGTGAAATAAATACCATCAATATTTAGACTAATATATTCATTTATTGTTAATTTATCAAAAACAAAATAGTTGAGGAAAATTCTAAATCCTAATTTTTTTAACTCAATAATGTTATTCATAATATTATAAGAATAATCTCTAATGCAAATAATTATTTTTTCATTATACAATTTATTTAAAATTAATTTATTTTCAATATTTAAAAGAGTGAAATTACTTAAATTAATCATGTAATTAATATCCCAATTTTTAATATTATTATATAAAGTCTCAAACATTAACATTTCAAAATTAACAGTAGTTTTTTCTTCAATATAATCAAAAGGATTATCCAAATAAGTTAAACCTAAGATATTAGGTCTTACCTCATATATCAATTCATTACTTTTTAATTTGATAAAAAGTAACTCTAATGTATTTCTTTCAATAGCTTTTTCAATAATTTTTTTAATAACAACACTATTTTTATAATCTTTTGCGGTCGTTGAATCAAAACTAATAATTTTTTGATTAATATTAGTGATATTATTTAACAAATCAACAGCATTATCGATGTTATTGTCATCTTTAGGATAACGAAGGTAAGTAAATTGTGGTAGTAATTCAACTACTCTTTCTTTATATTTAATTCCTTCTTGAATTAATACAATCAATTCTCTTAAAATTTTTTCTAAAGATCTTTGATCTGTATTTGAACTAAAAATCATAAAATCGAAGTTATCCAGTAAATATACATTGTTATGTTCATAGTTTTCTAACAATTTATAAATATATTCAATAATGTAATTTTGTAAATCAATTTGATAATCATAATTGCGCAAATTTGTAATTCTTAATTTTATTAAAGTAAACTTATACTCTATATTAAATAATTTCTCTTTTTCAAAACTAATTCTATTTAAATAATCAGTATGATTAAAAATACCATCTTTAAAGCTTTTTAAAGTTTCATAAGAATGTTCTTTTAAAGTAGTAACAGTGCCAACATATAAAATTAACTCATTATTATTATTAAAATATGGTCTACCAATTTCTTTCAATAAATAAGATTTTTCATCTAAATTTAATTTATATACTATTTCATATGACTGTTCTTCTTTTATTGAAGAAAGCTTCTTATTATATTCATTTTTATAAGAAGAATCTATTAATTCTCGATATTGTTCTAAATTGTAATATTTACTATGGACATTTAAAAATTTTTGCATTTTTTCATCAAGTAATAATTGCTCTTTATTAGGTGAATAATAGAAAATCCCTTCTTGTAAACCTTCAATTGCTAAATTCAACAAATTAGAATGATAATTCATATTTTCTTTAAAAAACAAAGAAATTAAATTTGAAGAAATTAAATTACTTGCAATTTTTAAAATCATTATATTTTCATTTTCTAATAAGCTTTCAGTTTTTGATGCAATAATCAAAACACCAAACATATCATTTAAATAATTTAAAGGTATTGCATTTAGCGATAAAAACCCACTATCGAAATAGTTTTTTCCTTTTATTATTGGTTCATAATGGCTCATTTCGTCTTGTGATAAAACTATTTCTGTGTTTTGGGCAATTAATTTTTCTACCACTGTATCATTTAAATCACTAAATGATAATTTTCGTTCATATAATCTATTTTTCTTAAAATTGTAAGTTAATATTTCATTATCATTTTTAAAAAAGTCAGGTAATGAATCCATGCTTCCTTTATTTAAAACAACAATTAAAGAACTATAAAATTCAATAATTTCACTTAAATTATTAAAAAATGAAATCAAATTATCTCTTAATAAATTGCTGTTTAAAAATGTTTCACTTAATAAAATTGATTTTTCTATTTTAGTTAATGATTTATTATTTTTTTCACTTGCTTCTAAAAATTTTTCATCTTCGTTAATTTGATTAAATAAATTATCGTTTTCTTCTGTAATTATTTGATTTAAAGCATCAATTTGATTAATTAGTAAAAGATATTCATTTTTTTTAGAATTATTAAGTAAAATTAACGTTCTTAATTTATTAGTATAAAAAACTTTTAAATTTATTTTATCTGTCGATTTCAAATAACTATTCTCAAATTGACTAATAAATTTTTTTGCTGTAGATACATCATCAACATCTAATAGTAATGATAAATATTCATTGCCTATTCCTAGTTGGTTATCACTTAATGAGGTTAGTCCATAAAAAATTTCAGCAAATTGTTTTTTTGCCATTTTATAGTTTTCTTCTAAAACATATAATTTAGCATTCAAATAGTTAATATATTTTTCACCTTCAATATCATTTAATTCATCAACTAAATTTAAACATCTACTAATTGTTTCTTTTGCCAACTCAACATCTTTTTGATCAATATAAATCTTTGCAAGATTTGAAAGAACTAAAGATTTGAGCTCTTTGGTAGGATTATTTAATAATATAGCTTTTAAATTAATTAATGATTTCTCAGGTTGATTCATTTCTGCAAAAATGTAAGACATTTCTAAATACCATCTGTTTACTACTTCATTATCGTTTTCATCAATATAATTTCTTTTTATTAAAGCAAACCTGTAAGCTGACTTATAGTTTTGCTTATTAATACAAACATAAATCATCTGTTCTAAAAAACTGACATATAAATCTGGAAATTTTTTTATTTCAAAATTATTGATAATTTTATTAATTAAATCAAATGCTCTATTTAAATCATTGTTAGAAAGGAAAAGATCAACAATTTCTAAAGTTACAAGATAACTATATCTTGTTTCTTTAGCTTTTTTAGCATCAATGACTAAAGCTTCTAATTCATTAAGATTATCTATTGTTAATTCTTTATCTAATAATTCTTGATACCTATCTGTAATTGTCATAACTTAACCTCCAACTGTAATTACATTATACCAAAATAACATTAAATTGTTAATAAAGTATTTTAATGATAAGAATATTATATTCAATAAATTAAATTTAACTTAATATTTATAAAAAAAAGATTGAAATTCAATCTTTTTTAAAACTCTAGAGAAATTGTAACAGGACCACAGTTTGTTAATGAAATATTCATTTCTTCGCCAAACAATCCTGTCTCAACTAAAATATTATATTTTTCTAACTCTTTATTAAATAAATCATACATTTCATTTGCTTTTTTAGGTTCCATTGCATCTATAAATGACGGCCTATTACCTTTTAATGTGTTAGCATAAAGAGTAAATTGAGAAATAGAAAGTATCTTTCCACCTATATCTTGAAGACTTTTATTCATTTTACCATCATTATCATTAAATATACGTAAATTTACAATTTTTTTTGCCATTTTTTTAATTTCTATCAATGTATCAGTTTCACTAAAACCAACAAAAACTAATAATCCCCCTTTGATTTCTCCAATTATTTTATTATTAACTTCGCATTTTGCATTATTTACTCTTTGAATCAAGACTCTCATTATTTTATATTCCTTTTAATTTCGTAAATATCAGATATTTTTTGCAAATTTGCAATTACTTTATTAAGAGCATCAACATTTGGGGTAGTTAATTTTATAGATGTTAAAATGTCAGATCCTTTATTTTTACTTGTTGATTTAATTGTTTTTATATAAATAGAGCTAGTAATATTAATAGTATTAATAATATCCCCAATAATATTATTTCTGTTATAAGAATAAATAGTTAAATTAGAATCATATTGTCTTGGTTCAGCTTCATCATCCCAAAAAACATCAATTAATCTTTCATTTGAATCAAAATTAGTATTATGACATTCCATTCTATGACAAACGATTCCACTATTTTTTGTTACATAACCTACTATAATATCGCCATAAACTGGCAAGCAACAACTTGCAAGTTTAATTTTTGCTTTATCAAGACCTTCAACAATAATTCCTAAACTGTTAGATACTTTTGATGTTTTTCTTGAACTCTTAAGATTATATGATTCAATTAGTAATTCATCAGTATACTTATCTTTAATACCTAAAATTGTATTTATTGCTCCTTTTGGTGATAATTTTTCTTTTCCAATTTCATGGTAAAAATCATCTAAATTACTAACATTATATTTGCTGAAAAATTGATTTACTATTTTATCATCAATTTTAGAAATTGAAAATTTTTCTTCTTTAGCAACTTTTTCAAAAATGTCTTTTCCTGAGGCAATAAATGCTTCTCTTCTTTGTTTGTTTAATATTGAGCTAATTTTATGTTTAGCATGCGATGTTTTTACAACTTTCAACCAAGATTTACTAGGACCATTAAAACTTTTATTTGTTTTTATTTCAACAATATCACCAGTTTTTAATTTATATGTTAAAGGAACAATTTTCCCATTAACAATAGCACCTACAGTTTTATTACCAACTTCAGTGTGAATTCTATAAGCAAAATCAAGTGGTGTTGCACCTTGAGGAAAATCAAGAGCATCTCCTTTTGGAGTAAACACATATACATTAGCACTAAAAATATCTTCTTTTATATCTTCCAAAGGGTCAAAATCTTCAGATTCACTAATCTCTGCATAAGCTAATAATTCTTTATACCATTTTAATTTACTACTAACTTCTAATTGTTCTTTTTCTGGAGAATAGTTTTTATTATCTTCTTTATATGCCCAATGAGCCGCCACACCAAATTCAGCAATTTGGTCCATTTCATAAGTTCTAATTTGAATTTCATAAATCTTACCCTTTATTCCAACAATCGTAGTATGTAATGATTGATAAAGATTCGGTTTTGGAGTAGCTATATAATCTTTAAATCTTTTAGGAATTGGACTCCATTCTCCATGGACAAGACCAAGAACGTGATAACAAGATTCAACGGAAGGGACTAAAACCCTTAAAGCCATTAAATCGTAAATCTCAGTAAGATCTAATTGTTTTTGTTTCATTTTTTTACAAACACTGTAAATATTTTTAATTCTTCCTTTGATTTGATAACCTTGTATAGAATTTTTATCTAAAAGCGTGGTTATTAAATCACTCATTTTATTAATATCATCTTCTCTTACAGATCTTTGTTCTTTAATTTTATTTGAAATAGTACTATAAGTGTCTGGATCTAAATATTTTAAACTATTGTCCTCTAATTCTGCTTTAATCCTATACATACCAATTCTATGAGCAAGTGGTGCATATAAATCTAATGTTTCTCTGGCAATTTTTTGTTGTTTATCAGCAGGCTGATATTCTAAAGTGCGCATATTATGAACTCTATCAACTAGTTTAACTAAAATAACACGAATATCTTTAGCCATTGCTAATAATATTTTTTGATGAGACTTTGCTAATGCTTTTTCTAAAGTCATATATTTTAACCTAGAAATCTTTGTAACTCCTTCAACAATACTAACTACATCAGTTCCAAAAGCTTTTTCTAGACTTTCTTTAGTCTCATCAGTATCTTCTAAAACATCATGTAATAAACCTGCAGCAATTGTTTGTGGAGAAGCTTGAAATTCTGCCAACATATATGCAACTTCTATTGGATGTTGAATATATGGATCCATAGACTTACGAAATTGTCCTTCGTGCTTTTCTTTAGCTAGCGAGTAAGCTTTTTTTATTAAGTTAATGTTGTTTTCATTTTTTAAATAAACTTTTGCTCTTAAAATTACATCTTCAATTGTATGTTTGTATTCCATAATTCAACCTCCTTCCTTTATATAATAGTTAAACCTAAATTCTAATATTTAACTAATGACTTAATATCATAACCCTTTAATAAATCTCTTCCCTTTAAATCACATAATTCTATTAAAAAACCTAAACCAACAACAATCCCTCCAAGTTTTTCAACAAGTTCTATTGTGGCCTTAATTGTTCCGCCTGTTGCCAATAAATCATCAATTATTAAAACTCTTTGTCCTTTTTTTATACTATCACTATGAATACATAATGTATTGTGACCATATTCTAAGTCATAAGATATACTTATATTTTCTCTTGGTAACTTATCTGGTTTTCTTATTGGAATAAAACCTATCTGTAGATCAAAAGCAATTGGACACCCAAAAATAAAGCCTCTTGATTCAGGGCCAACAACTACATCTGCTTTTAATTTTCTACCATAATTACTTAATTCCTCACAACTTGCTCTAAATGCATCTTTATCTGCCATTAGTGGTGTAATATCTCTAAACAAAATACCTTCAATTGGAAAATCTTTTACACTTGCAATATATTTCTTATAATCCATTGCTTTTCACTCCTTCAATATAACTCATATTTATAACTTGAGAATATTCTTTATTATATCAAAAATTTATACTTTTGTTAAGTAAATTAGAAATTGTTAATTAATTATTAATTATAATATTTCTATTTCTCAAAATTTAATTAAAAAATTGATAATTATTATTTTAATTAAATAGTGTTTATTTACTTAATTTTATTTTTATGCTAAACTAAATAGATAGAGAGGTGGTAATAAAATGAGGCCATTAGCTTATTCATTAAGACCAACTAAATTAAGTGATATAATTGGACAAAATCATCTTATAGGTGCTAAAGGGCCAATTGCTAGAATGATTAAAAACAAGAAATTATCATCTCTTATTTTATATGGTGATCCGGGAATAGGAAAAACCACTCTTGCTTTAGTTATTGCCAATGAACTAGAAGCAAACTATTCTTTATTTAGTTCAGCAACTGACAATAAAGCTTTATTAAAAGAAATTATTGAAAATGCTCCAGAAAATAAACAAAGTATTTTAATTGTTGATGAAATTCATCGAATGAAAAAAGATATTCAAGATTATCTTCTTCCGTTTGTTGAAAACGGAACAATAACAATAATTGGTCTAACAACTATTAACCCTTATCACTCAGTAAACCCAGCTATAAGATCCAGGACGGTAATTTATAAATTAAATCCCTTAAACAATGAAAATATGCTTAAAATATTAGATAATTCACTTAAGAAATTAGAAATTTATGAAAATATTAATGAAGATGTTAAAGAATATTTAATTTCTATTTCTAATGGAGATGTTAGAAATTTATTAAATTCATTAGAATTAGTAAATAATCTTTTAGAAAAAGATAATATTAATCTAGATGAAGTAAAAAGAATTATAATGAAAGCATCTGCTTCTCTAGATAAAAATGGTGACAATTATTATGATACATTAAGTGGTTTACAAAAATCAATTCGAGGTAGTGACGTTGATGCTAGCCTTCACTATTTAGCTAGGCTGTTATTCTCAGAAGATTTAATTCCTTTAATTAGAAGATTATATGCAATTTTTTATGAAGATATTGGTCTTGCAAATCCATCACTTGGCCCAAGATTAAGAGCAGCTTGTGAGGCATCATTAGAGCTCGGTATGCCTGAAGCTAGATTACCTTTAGGAGAGATTGTAATCGAAATGGCTTTATCACCAAAATCAAATTCAGCATTAATTGCAATTGATAAAGCTTTAAAAGACATTGAAGATGGAAAAGGTGGTAATCTTCCCCTACACTTAAAAAATACTTATTCTTTTGATCCAAATCAAAAGAAATATTTATATCCACATGATTATCCAGGTAATTGGGTTTTGCAACAATACCTACCAGATTCCATTAAAAACAGTAAATATTACGAACCTCAAGAAACTAGCAAATATGAAAAAGCACTTAAAGAAAGATTTGATGCTATTAATAAAGCAAAAAGCAAATAATATTCTTTTTTATTCACTAAGTATTAATTCTTGCTATTTAATTTAAATTATAGTATAATATAACAAGCAAGTTATGAGGAGGTTTACAAAATGCGTGTAACTTTTTTAATGAGATGTACAGTTTGCGGAGAAGAAAACTATTTAACTGAAAAGAATAAAAAGAATACTCCTGACCGTATAGAAGTTAATAAATTCTGTCCAAAGTGTCGAAAACAAACTTTACATAAGGAAAAAACTAAAAAGTAATAGTTAAAAAAGATATTTTTAAATATCTTTTTTTATTGCTTTATTATTATCAATTGCATTTTAAGATGTTATATGATAATATAAAAAGGAAATAATTATTAAACTAAGGAGAATAAAATGCAAGATAATAAAGATTTATATTTTATAAATGATGTAAGTTTTGAACAAGTAAAAACACCTAAACTAACTAAACCCGAGAAGAAAAAAATTAAAGTTATTAGAGATTTACTTGCGGGTAAATTTAATGGACCAAAGGCTGCAAAAAAATTAAAAATTACTAACAGACAAGTAAGAAATTTAAAAAGACAAGTTATTGATAACGGTGATTATGGTGTAATACATAAAAATCATTTTAATAAACCAGCAAATACTTATGATGAAGATATTAGAACTCAATTAGCTTATCTTTATAAAAATGAATATAAAGGGACTAATTTTACTGAATTTGCAAGAATTATGAAAAAAGAATATGGTTATCAATTATCTAGAAGTACTATATATAATATTTTAAGAGAAAAAAGAATAAGATCTCCACAACGCAAGAAAAGAAATAGAAAAAAGAAATCAAAAATATGAAAAAAACAAAAGAAATAAAAGTTGGAAATATAATTATTGGTGGAGGAAACAAAATAATTATTCAAAGTATGACCAACACAAAAACAAAAAATATTTTAGACACAGTTAAACAAATTAATAACCTAGAAAAATCAGGATGTGAATTAGTTAGAGTTGCTGTTCTAGATGAAACTGATGCTTATGCTTTAAAAGAAATCAAAAAACAAATCAATATTCCTTTAGTAGCTGATATTCACTTTGATTATAAACTAGCATTAATTGCTATTGATATGGGAATAGACAAATTAAGAATTAATCCTGGAAATATTGGCTCTATTGATAAAATAAAAATGGTTGTTGAAAAATGCAAAGAAAAAAATATACCTATTAGAATTGGTGTAAATTCTGGTTCATTAGAAAAAGAGATTAAAGAGACTTATGGTTCTTCTGCTGTTGCATTAGTTAAAAGTGCTGAGCGCCATGTTAAAATTTTAGAAGATTTAAATTTTAAAGAAATAATTATATCTTTAAAAGCTTCAAATGTAAAAACTACCGTAGAAGCTTATAGGCTTGCTAGTAAAACTTTTTCTTATCCACTACATCTTGGTGTAACAGAAGCTGGAACTATAACAATAGGTACAATTAAATCTTCAGTTGCTTTAGGAATTTTGTTAAACGAAGGAATTGGAGATACCATTCGTGTATCCTTAAGCAGTGATCCAATTGATGAAATTAGAGTTGCTAAAGAAATTTTAGCATCACTAAATTTATATCAAAAACCTGACTTAATTAGTTGTCCAACATGTGGTAGAACTCAGTATAATATGATACCAATTGTTAACGAAATTGAAAAATTTCTGGATACTTTAGGAAATGTATCAATTAAAGTAGCAATTATGGGTTGTGCCGTTAATGGTCCTGGGGAAGCAATGGATGCTGACTTAGGAATAGCTGGCGGTGTAAACTCTGCCCTTCTATTTAAAAAAGGAGTTATTATTAAAAAAATACCTCAAGAAGACATTATTGAAGAATTAAAAAAAGAAATATTATTAATGATTAAATAAAAGGTTGGCATAATGCCAACCTTTTTAATTACTTATAAATTGTTATAAAACTAGATAATAACAATTTTATTTTTTAAATCTATATCAAATGTATTGTTTTTAATCATATTAATTTCATGTTTATAAGGTGCAAAACTTTTATCTTCAAACTTTACAAATGGAGTTTCTAATATTTTAGGTATATCAAAAAATCTTTCATCATAACAAAACTTTGCTAAAGTATCAAAACCAATTTCACCAAAACCAATATTTTCATGTCTATCTTTATTAGCACCCATTATATTTTTTGAGTCATTAATATGAAAAACTTTAATTTTATTCAATCCTACAATTTTATCAAACTCATTTAGTACTTTTTCATAATTATTAACAATATCGTAACCTGCATCATGAACATGACAAGTGTCAAAACAAACTACAAGACGATTACTTTTAATTTCGCTAATTAAATAATTAAGATGCTCAAAACGACTACAAAGTTCACTACCTTTACCAGACATTGTCTCTAAAGCAATTTTTACATCAAACTCTTTTGTGTTATCTAATATCTTAATTAAGGCGTGTTTTATCTGTTTTAATCCATCTTCTATACTTAAATCAAGATGATTACCAGGGTGTAATACAATGTACTCAGCTCCAATTTTGCCAGTTCTTTTAATTTCTTCTGTAATAAAGTCAATAGCAAATTGATGTTTTATTGAATCAGAATTTGCTAAATTTACAATGTATGGTGCATGAATAATAACATCACTTTTAGCAATATTATTTAATTTCAATAATTTATGAAATTCATCAATATTCATTTTATCAATATCTTTTCGATATGAATTTTGTGGTGCTCCTAAATATACCATAAAACAATTAGCATCATAAGATAAAGCCTCTAAAATAGAACCTTTTAACATCAAATCACCTTTATTTGAAACATGACAACCTATTTTCATTTATCTTTTTTTGCTCTTTTCTTATAAATTTCTTCAATTCTAGCTCTTCTTATTTTTCTTGCTTCTTTATCAATTTTTTCTTTTCTTTTCTTTTTATAACCTGGTTTAACTTTTTTAGAAACGGGATATTTTATATGTAAAAGATCTTCTTCTTTTGCAATTTTATTAACTCTTTTTTTATATTTTGTCTTTGCTGAAATAATAACACCTTTTTTTATATCAAAAAATGAAATCTCTAATCCTTTACTTCGCAATTTTTTTATATAACTATCATCATCAAATTCATACAAAGTATATGCAATGCCAGTAGAATCATATCTTGCAGTTCTACCAGTTCTATGAATATAAAAATCTATTTCTTCAGGTAATTCATAATTAATAACATGACTTACTCCAGTAATATCAATACCTCTTGCAGCAATGTCACTTGCAACAACATATTGATAATCACCATTTTTAATTCTTCTTAATACTTGTTTTCTCTCACGAGCTTCTAAGTCCCCTGTAAGCATAATAACCTTAACACCATTTTCACCTAAAAAATTATTTAAGGCTTTTACTCTATCAACTGTATTAGCAAAAATTAAAACTAAATATGGGCTAAATGTGCTAAGAAGATCAAGTAATACTTTATTTTTATCTTTGTTTTTTACTGCAATGAATTTATGTTCTATTGATGATTTACTTATTTTTTTTGAAGTTAAATCAATAACTACTGATTTCTCTAAGTATTTATTAATAAATTTAACTAAACTTTGAGAAATAGTTGCACTAAATATAAGAGTTTGTACATCTTTAGAAAATAACGAAAACACATTATCTATTTCAATTAATTCATCCTGTTCAAAAACCATGTCAGCTTCGTCAATTACAAGTATTCTGGATGTATATATTTTTAATAAATTATTATCTTTTGCAAGATCTTTTATTTTACCTACAGTACCGATAACAATTTGTGGTTGTCCTTTTTCTAATCTAATTATTTCATTTTCACGATCACTTCCACCTACATACAATCGAACATCAATAAATTCATTTGAAAATTTTGAAAGTTTAATAATCTCTTCATAAATTTGAAATCCAAGTTCTCTTGTTGGAGTAATTATTACTGATTGAACTTCTTTTAAATTAAAATTTAAATTTTCTAAAATAGGTATTAAAAAAGCATGAGTTTTACCCGTACCTGTTTGGCTTGTTCCAATAATTTGTTCTCCTTTTAAAGCAAGTGGAATTACTTTTTCTTGCATTGGAGTAAGTTCAAAAAAGCCAATTTCTTTTAAACCTAATTTTATAAATTCCTTTAATTTTAAATCAATAAATTTCATGTATTTCTCCTTTGGATATTGGATATCCTACTTCTACTATTCTTAATTTTACTAAATCATTTTCTTTTGCAATTTTTGATTTAAACTCAACTTGTAAATAATTTCTAGAATGTCCATAAGCTATACCATTTATGTTTTTTTCTACAATTACTTCAACAGTTTCATTTAAAAATTTATTCCTATAATCTATCGCCATAATTTCATTCAATGTTTGCAATTGTTTTTTTCTAAAATCTTTTATAGAATTGGAAACAATTTTATCCATTTTGTATGCTTTAGTATTTGGTCTTCTAGAATATGGAAAAACATGCATTTCTCCAAAACCTATATTTTTTATAAATTCATATTCTTCTTTAAAATCATCTTCAGTTTCTCCATTAAAACCAACCATTATATCTGTAGTAATATTACAAAGAGGAAAAAGATTTCTAATTTTATTAATTTTTTCTAAAAAATATTGAGTATTATACTTTCTGTTCATTTTTTCTAATATTTTATTTGCACCACTTTGTAGTGGAATATGAAAATGCTCACAAAATAACTGCTTATTTTCATTAAGAACATTCAATAATTTGTCAGTAATTTCTGTTACTTCAATAGATGAAATTCTAATTCTCCCTAATGGAGGAATAATAGTACTCAAATCTTCTAATAAATTTGCAAAACTATAATTAACTAAATCTTTTCCATAATTTCCAGTATTAATACCAGTTAAAACTATTTCTTTAATACCAGTTGCAAATAAGATTTTAATTTCATTAATTACATCATCTTTTTTTCTACTTCTGGATTTCCCTCTTGCATAAGGAATTCTACAATAACTACAAAAATTGTCACAACCATCTTGAATTTTTACAAAACCTCTTGTTTTATTCTCAAAACGATTTACTTTTAATTCTTCATATTCTTTAATATCTTGATATTTATCAATAATTTGAATTTTTTTCTTTTTTTCAAAAAACTCCATTACATAAGAATACAATAAATGTCTTCTAGAAGTACCAATTAAAATATCAACACCATCTATTTTTTCAACATCTTCACTATTTAATTCAGCAAAACACCCCATAACAGCGACAACACCGTCAATATTATTTTTAATTGCTTTTCTTATCATTTGTCTGCTTTTTTGATCAGAGTGAGCTGTAACTGTACAAGTATTTATTATATAAACATCACAAACATCATTAAAATCTGAAAGTTCAAAACCATTATCTAAAAACTGATTAATTACTGCTTCTGCTTCATACATATTTACTTTACAACCTAAAGAATAATAACTAACTTTCATTTTCTAACTCCGTTTCATAACTTATTGCAGCCATGATATATAATGGAGCAGTTTCTACTCTTAAAATCCTTGGCCCTAAACCAATTAATTTAAATTGGTTATTTATTAAAATTTCAATTTCCTGTTCGCTAAATCCGCCTTCAGGACCAACTAAAACTAAAATATTTTTATCTTTATACTTTTTTATTAACTTTTTCAAAGAAAAATTATTTTCTCTTCCTGCTTCTTCATAAGCAACTAAACAAAGATCATAATTTTTTGAAAACTTAATAAAATTGCTAAAGTTTAAATTAGGATAAACTTCCATTAGTTTATTACGGTGACTTTGTTCACAAGCTTCTTTAGCAATAGTTTTCATACGATTTATTTTTTTTTCATCATTATTTGGTTTAATTAAAGATCTTGAAAGTTTTACACTAACAAATCCGCTTGCTCCAAGTTCGGCTATTCTTCTCAAAACTTCTTCAGTTTTCTCTCTTCTAACCATTCCAAGAGCAATCGTAACTTTAGTACTTAATTCAACATCAGTTTCTACTGACGTCATTATTTTAATTTCTACATAATGATTGAAAAATTTACTTATTTTACATAGAAAGACATCACCATTTTCATTAACAATTTGTAATTCTTGATTTTCTTTCATTCTCATTACATTTTTGATATGATGAAAATCTTGGTCAGTTATTCTAACAAGACCAAGATCTTTATTTATACTATTATTATTTACAAAGTATCGTTGCATAAAAAATCACCTATTATTATTATAACATATTTTTGTTATTATTTTTAAAAAATACTTTAAAAAAACGGCTGATAAGCCGCTTTTTATTTCTTGGAAAAAAACTTTTTAATTTTATCAAAGACAGAATCTGTTGCTTCAGCAGTTTTTGATAATTGCTTGAAAATTTCTTTTTGTTCATTAGTTAATTTTGTTGGAGTTATTATATTACATATAATATATTGATGTCCTAATCTTCCGCTACGACTATTTTTAATACCTTTATTTGCAAGTCTAAACTTAGTACCAGTTTGTGTTCCAGATGGAACTTTAAAAATAACATCACCATAAATAGTAGGAACTTCAATATCAGCACCTAATGCAGCTTGTGAAAAAGTAATCGGCATTTCCATTATAATATCTAAACCATCTCTAATAAATATTTCATGAGGTTTAACTTTTACATAAATATATAAATCTCCATTAATACCGCCATTATAACCTGCCTCGCCATAACCACTTAATCTTAAACCTTGGCCTTCTTCAATACCAGAAGGAATTTTGACATTTATTTTAGAAGTTTTTCTTACTCTGCCTTCTCCACCACAAGTTTTACATTTATTTTTAATAATTTTTCCTGTTCCTTGACAGTTTGGACAAGTAGTTTGAGTCTGAAAAGCTCCAAATAATGTAGATTGAGTAGTAGTTATTTTCCCAGTTCCATGACATCTTGGACATGCCTGAATATCAGCTTTAGATTCAGCTCCTAATCCATTACATGTTTCACAAGTATCATACTTTGTAACATTTACAGCTTTTTCTGTTCCAAAAGCTGCTTCTTCAAAAGATATAGTAATTGTTGTTCTTAAATCAGCACCAGCTCTTGCTGAAGATGCTGATCTGCTTCTTTGTCCACCAAAATTTCCAAACATTTGATTAATAATATCATCAAAGCTTCCAAATCCACCAAAACCAGCTCCTCCACCTAAATTAGGGGCTTCATGGCCAAATTGATCATATTGAGCTCTTTTATTAACATCACTTATTACTTCATAAGCTTCTTGTATTTCTTTAAATTTTTCAGTTGCATTTGGGTCTTTACTTACATCAGGATGATATTTTTTTGCTAAAGAACGATAAGCTTTTTTTATCTCATCTTCAGTAGCAGTTTTAGAAATTCCAAGAACCTCATAATAATCTCTTTTAGCCATTATTACCACACTTTCCTAATTTATAATTATTTATCTGTATAATCAGCATCAACTACATCATCAGGGTTAACGCTATTTGATTGATTTTCAGTAGTTTCTGAATTTTTTCCTTGAGTTTTTTGATATGCTTTTACAGCTATCGATTGACTTGCTTTAACAAGTTCCTCTTTTTTAGCTTTAATATCCTCAATATCATTACCTTTTAATGCATCTTCTAGATGATTAATTTTCTCATTAATATCTGTTTTTTCAGAATCAGTAACTTCATCACCTAAATCTTCCATAGATTTTTTTGCAGTAAAGATAATATTTTCAGATTCATTTCTTAAATCAATTTCTTGTTTTTTTGCTTCATCTTTTGATGCATTTTCTTCTGCTTCCTTAATCATTTTATCAATTTCTTCTTTTGAAAGAGATGAACTATTTTGAATAACAATACTTTGACTTTTTTGAGTTCCTAAATCTTTTGCGCTAACACTAACAATTCCATTTGCATCAATATCAAAAGACACTTCAATTTGAGGTACTCCACGTGGTGCAAGCGGAATATTAGTTAACTGAAAACGTCCTAATGTTTTATTATCTGCAGCCATTGATCTTTCACCTTGTAAAACATGGATATCAACAGCTGGTTGATTATCAGCAGCAGTTGAAAAAACTTGTGACTTTGAAGTTGGAATTGTTGTATTTCTTTCAATTAACTTAGTAAATACTCCACCCAAAGTTTCTATTCCAAGTGAAAGAGGAGTAACATCTAGCAATAATACATCTTTAACATCACCACTTAAAACACCAGCTTGAATAGCTGCTCCCATGGCCACAACTTCATCAGGGTTAACACTCTTATTTGGGTCTTTTCCTAATTCTCTTTTTACTATTTCTTGAACTGCTGGAATACGAGTTGAACCACCAACAAGTAATACTTGATTTATGTCTTTAGCTGTCATTTTAGCATCTTTAATTGCTTGACGAACTGGTCCTACAGTCATTTCAACTAAATCTTTAGTCATCTCATCAAATTTCGCTCTAGTCAAATTCAAAGTTAAGTGAAGTGGTCCATCACTTGAAACTGAAATAAATGGTAAGCTAATTTCTGTTTGAGCAATACCACTTAAATCCATTTTTGCTTTTTCAGCAGCTTCTTTTAAGCGTTGAATTGCCATTTTATCTTTACTTAAATCAACAGAATATTGTTTCTTAAATTCAGTTACCATCCAATCAACAATTCTTTGATCAAAATCATCTCCACCAAGTTTATTATTTCCTGCAGTAGATATTACTTCAAAAGTACCATCAGCTAAAGATAAGATTGAAACATCAAATGTTCCACCACCCAAGTCATAAACAAGAACTGTTTGTTCTTTTTCAGTCTTATCGATTCCATATGTTAAAGCAGCAGCTGTAGGCTCATTTATTATTCTCTTAACATTTAAACCAGCAATTTTACCTGCATCTTTTGTTGCTTGACGTTGTGCATCACTAAAATAAGCAGGCACTGTAATAACTGCATCAGTTACTTTTTCTCCTAAAAAAGCTTCAGCTGTTGCTTTTAAATTTTGTAAAATCATTGCTGAAATCTCTTGAGGAGTATATTTTTTATTATTAACTTCAATAACTTTATTTGTTCCCATTATTCTTTTTACAGAAGAAACTGTATCAGGATTAGTTACAACTTGTCTTTTAGCAACACTTCCTACTTGAATCTCTCCATTTTTAAACGCTACAACTGAAGGGGTAGTTCTATTACCCTCAGCATTTGTTATAACTTTTGCTTCTTTTCCGTCCATAACTGCAACACATGAATTTGTAGTTCCTAAATCAATTCCAATTATTTTTCCCATTTTAAATTTCCTCGCTTTCATTCTTTTTCTTCTTTTTTGAATCTTTTATTTTATTTTCTTCTAATTTATTTACTATAACTATTGAAGGTCTTAAAACCCGATCTTTAAATAAATATCCTGTTTGTGTTTCTTCAAGGATTATTCCATCATCTTTATTTTTATCATATTTTGTATCCATTGCATGATGCAATTTTGGATCAAATTGTTTGCCAATTACTTCTATCTTTTTAACACCTTCATTTTTTAATAATTCTTGTAAATTATTATTAATCATTTTAAAACCGATAAGATAATTATTAATTTTTTGATCATCAGTTTTAACATTTACGGCCTTATCGAATATATCAATTATATTAACAAGTTGTTCTAAAACGCTTTGTGCAGCATACTTTCTATCTCTAAGCTTTTCTTCATCAATTCTTTTTTTATAATTTTCTGAATCAGCTAAAGTTCTTAAATATAAATTATTAAGTCTTTTTATTTCTTTACGTAATAATTCTAACTCATCTTCTTGTTTTTCATTTTCTAATACTATATTTTCCGTTTCTTCAATTTTATCTTGGTTTTCCATCATTTCTTCTTTTTCTTCTTCACGATATCTGTTCTTCATTTCTAATCTCCTATTTAATTTTTGCTATATTTTTTGCGATATATTCTAATAATGGAATAACTTTATGATATTCCATTCTTGTGGGACCTAAAATAGCAATAGCTCCTCTTTCACCATCATTCATTTCATACGGTACAGAAATGATAGTGCAATTTTGCATCGCCTTAACTCTATTATCATGACCAATAGAAATAGAAATTCCATTATCATTAACAAATAAATCTTTTAATATTTCTCCACTTTCAAGTGCGTCTATTAAAGATTTAGCTTTTTCGATATCTCTAAATTCTGGCTGATTTAAAATATTAGTTTTACCTTCCATAAAATAGCGATCCTGTGCCATATTCGTAAATACTCTTACAAAGCCACTTAATAAATCGTCATAGAAATCAAAATACTCTCTAACCTTTTCTTCAGTAAATTTTTCTTTTAGAACTTCATCAATTTTAGAAATTGGCACATTATGTAAAGCATTGTCTAAAAAGTATATAACTTTTTCAATTTCTGAAAACCTAATATCTTGAGGCAAAGAAATAATTCTACTTTCTACATAACCTTGGTCAGTAATCATTAAAATTACTGCATTTTTTGGTGATACTTGATATATTTGTAATTTTTTAATTACTGCATTATATCCTTGACTTCCTAAAACAAAAGCAGCATAATCTGTAAGATTCGTAAGAATTGCAACAGATTCTTTTACCGCTTTTTCTCGAGTTATAAATTCTTGTTGAAATATTTCATCAAGCAATGGAAACGATTCAATAGATTTACTATTTTCTTCAAGAATAATTTTAACATATTCTCTATATCCACTTTCCGATGGAATTCTACCACTTGAAAAATGTGTCTTTGTAATTAATCCTAAATTTTCTAATTCTACCATATCATTTCTTATAGTAGCAGATGAAAAATTTAAACGAAATTCTGGTCTATTTACTAGAGTTTTAGATCCTACAGGTTCAGCAGTTTGAACATATTCTTCAACAATTGCTTTTAAAACGAAACTTAATCTGCCTTCTAACACAATGACCTCCTTTCGATAGCACTCTTTATCTTTATTTGCTATAAATAGTATACTATAAACGATTGGCACTGTCAACTGTTATGTGCTAAAATATCAAATAAAAAAACCTTTTCATAAAGGTTTTTTATTATTTATAATTATTTTAATTTAGCAATTATATTATTTGCAGCTTTTTGTCCTGCTCCCATTGCAAGAATAACAGTAGCAGCCCCAGTAACAGCATCTCCACCTGCATAAATCATTTTTTTTGTAGTTTGATTGTTTTCATCAACAACTATACAACCCCACTGATTAAATTTAATATCATTTTTTTCTTTTGCAAGTAAAGGATTAGGATAATTCCCTAACGCCATTATAACTGTATCTACATCAAACACATTATTACAATCATGTAATATTTCAAAACTTCTTCTGCCGCTTTCATCTTTTTCACCTAATTTTGTCTTTACACACTTAATTGCTTTTACTTCGTGAAATTCATTTCCAATTATTTCAATTGGACTATTTTGAAAGTTAAAAATAATACCTTCTTCTTTAGCATGCTTTACTTCTTCTAAACGCGCCGGCATTTCATCAAAACTTCTACGGTAAATTAAATGTACCTCTTTTGCACCTAATCTAATTGCTGACCTTGCAGCATCCATAGCAACATTTCCACCACCAACAACGGCAACTTTATTCAATTCCCTTAATGGAGTATCATAATCATCTTTATATGCTTTCATTAAATTAACTCTTGTTAAAAACTCATTTGCACTCATAACACCATTAAGCATTTCTCCTTTAATATTCATAAACCTTGGAAGACCTGCTCCAGTTCCCAAAAAAAGAGCATCATGTTTATCTTCTAGCTCACTCAAATAAACAGTTTTTCCAACAATTACATTATAATTAAATGAAACACCCATTTTTTCTAATTTTTCTACCAATGATATTATTAATGTTTTAGGTAATCTAAACTCAGGAATTCCGTAAGTTAACACCCCTCCAGCCATATGAAGAGCTTCATATATTTCTACTTTAAAACCATTTAAAGCAAGTTCATAAGCACAAGCTAATCCTGCAGGACCACTTCCAACAATACCAACAGAATAATTATTTTTACTAATATTATTTTCATTAAACCATTTAGATTCATCAAAAACAAATCGTTCCAAATTTCCAATAGCAACCGGTTCTTGCTTCAAACCACGAACACATACTGCTTCACACTGTTTTTCTTGAGGGCAAACTCTCCCACAAATATCTCCAAATAATGATTTTTCTAAAATAGTTTTTTTAGCATCATCAATATTTCCTGAAGAAATTTCTTGAATGAATTTAGGTATATTTATTCCAACAGGGCAACCAGCAATACAAGGTTGATGTTTACAATTCAAACATCTAGATGCTTCAAATTTAGCTTCTTCTAAATTATAACCACATGTAACTTCAGAAAAAGTATTTTTTCTTTCTTCTAGAGAAATAGTTCTCATATTAACTCTTTTTGCCATTAGTTACCTTCTTTTAATAAGTTGCAAGAAGATTTTCTTTCTTCTTTTTTATAAGTTTTATTTCTTGCGATCGCATCATCAAAATTAACTAAATTCCCAGGGAAATCTGGTCCATCTACACAAGCAAATAACACTTTGTCTCCCACCTCAACTCTACAACCACCACACATACCTGTACCATCAATCATAATTGGATTCATAGAAACTATCGAAGGAATATTATGTTTTTCAGCAATTTTAACAACATTCTTCATCATTATTAATGGCCCTACTGCATAAATTAATGCGAAATTGTGTTTAGAAATAATTTCTTCTAATGCATTTGTAACAAAACCTAAATACCCATAACTTCCATCATCTGTACAAGTTATATGGGAATTACATATTTCTAAAAAATCATCTTCCAAAATAATTAAATCTTTATTTCTAAAACCAGAAATAGTCTGAATTATTGCATTATTATCACTAAACCCTTTAGCAACAGGATAACTAATAGCGCAACCAATGCCACCACCAACAATACACACTTCTTTACCTTCATACCCTTCAACTTCTGTAGAATTTCCAAGTGGACCAACTACATCCTTAATATAATCACCTTTATTTAAAAGCGATAAATCATATGTTGTTTTTCCAACAACAGCAAAAATAATTCTAACTGTATTTAAAGAATAATTAACCGAATTAATTGTCAATGGGATTCTCTCGCCTTTTTCATGAACTCTTAAAATAACAAATTGACCAGGTTTTGCTTTATTAACAATCAACTCATTATATATTTCATATAAATATGTCGAATTATTTAATTGTTTTTTTGTTATTATTTTATTTCTCATTTTTCACCTAAAATAATTATTATTTATTTTTTCATAATCCAAGTCAGTTTCTTCACCGTGTCCTGGATAGATTTTATAATTAATTTTCATAATTTTAAAATTTTTTATTGTTCTATTCATCATTAAATGATTACTAGTTGGCAAATCAACTCTACCAATGCTTTCCCTAAATAAAGAATCCCCAGAAAATAAATTATTTTCTATAATAAAGGATACGCTATCATTTGTATGGCCAGGAGTTGCAATTACTTTAATTGTTAAGTCATTAATTGTAAATACAAATGAATCATGAATTTTTATTACTTTTTCGTTTGTTAAATCAACTGTTGTTTTATCACCAATAAATATAGAACAATTTTTATATGCATCATTTAGCTTTATAATTGTTTCTTTATGTAAATAAAAAGTTATACCTTTATTTAAAAAAGATTTAATTTTATAAAAATGATCAATGTGTCCATGAGTTAGTAAAACCGCATCAATTGACAAATTATATTTTTTAACTAAAACATTATAATCAACACACGGATCAATTACTATAGCTTTTTCATTATTCGTTATTATGTAACAATTTGTTTCTAGAAATTCAGAAACAACTTTTAAAATTTTCATATTATTTTATTCCTAACAGCATAGTTAGCACCATAAATTCCAGCTTCATTACCTAATTGAGCTAAGACAAAATCAGTATTTTCTATTGAATAAAAAGCATATGTATAAAATTTTTTTCTTAATTTTTCAATTAAAAATTCACCAGATTTACTGACACCACCACCTATAACAAATGCTTCTGGATTAATTACACTAGAAACAATAGATAAGCCTAATGAAAGTTTATGAACCATTTCATCAACAACTTCCAAAGCCACTTCATCTCCTGCTTTTGCTAGATCAAAAACTCTTTCACAAGTTATATCAATTTCGTTTAATTTAGTATTTCTACCAATTCTTAATTCATTTGCTGTAATAACAACACCAGTTGCACTTGAATATTGTTCTAAACAATCATACAAACCACATTTACATCTTCTAATATTACCTGTATTCACTTTTAAATGACCAATCTCACCAGCAGATCCACTAACACCTTCAACTAGTCTTCCATTAATAAAAACACCACCACCAACTCCTGTTCCCAAAGTAACAAACACAAAGTTTTTAAATTTTTTTCCTCCTCCATAAGCCATTTCCCCAACCGTAGCTGCATTGGCATCGTTTAAAACATAAATATCAATATTTTTAAAATGCATTCTAATTTCTGATTCTACATCAAAACGTTCCCAACCTAAATTTTCACTTCCCAAAATATGACCTTTTACTACAGGACCAGGAATTGCAAATCCTACACCTTCAAGTTGATCTAAACCAACAATTTTATCAATAGCTTTGAAAACATCCTGTAATATATTAGAACCTTTATTTTCCTTATTTGTTTTAATTATCATTTTTTTATTAAGTTGATCACCATAAAACTTTCCTATTTTGACATCAGTTCCACCAATATCTACACCAATAGTACACTTCATATTCAACCTCCATTACAAATTTATTATAACATAACCACTTATAATTTAAAAGAACTCTTAAAAAAAGAGTTCTTAAAATTATTTATTAATATTAATTTGTGGAAGTTCAGAAAATACTTCATCCAGACCGAAAACATTTCTTTCGGCTTCTAAAAAAACATTAACAATATAATCATATAAATCTATTAAAATCCAACTACTGCCGCCTTTTCCCTCAACACTTTTCACCTTAAAAAATCCGGTTTTTTCTTCTTTACGTAAATGATTTATTACAGATTGCATTTGTCTTGATGATTTTGCTGTAACAATAATTGCATAATCAAACAGAGGGTTTATAGTTTTTGTTTCATATATTTTAATATTTTCTACCTTGGTATCAGTAATAACTTCATATATTTTTTTTAATCCTTTCAAATTTATCTCCTTATAATTTATTTTTATAATACTCATACATCTTAATAGTATTAGGATGGATGCTATAATTTTTCTTTTTTAATAAATCAATTGTAAATTCAGAAATTTTTGCTCCTGCAAAAATATAATCTTTTAAAGCAATTTCCCTAAATTTTTTTGCTTCAAAAAAATCTCTTCCTTCTTCTACAAAATCACTAACATATATTAACATTGATAATGGACTTAAAGCTTCATTTCCTGTTGTATGATATTTAACAGCATCTAAAATATCCTCATCATATATATTTAATTCTTTTCTTATAATAATTGGTCCAACTAAAGCATGTAATACTTTATAATTATTTTTAAAATCTTTACAATTTAATTTATATTCACGAGCATAAGCCAATAATTCTTTACTATCATAAAACTTTGCATAATCATGAATTAAGGCTGCGATTTTTGCTTTATTTAAATCGATATTCAGATTATTACTTTTGATAATCTTTTCAGCCATTTCCATAACCCGAATAGTATGAGCAAATCTTTCTTGTTTTTCTAAATTTGTTGAATCCATAAATTTTTTATATACTTTATTCTTGATTTCTTCTAAATTATATTGCATTAAATCATAACATCTCTTTCTTCATAATCAATTGTTTCTTTTAATAATAATTTTATTTTCCCTTCACCTTTTATTTTAATAAAACCTAACCCACTAACACTAATATCTTTTTCTCCATAAATTTCAAAAAACATTTCCTTTAACTTGCCATATTCATGATCACTAGTTTCGTTAGGCACCTTTAATAAATCAAAACTTCCTTTATTATACAAATCATCTGCTTTTAAAATATTAGTTTTATGAATTGGCAAAAGATTATTAATATAAAAAACTACTGAACCTTTAAAATCAATAAATTTAAGATATCCAAATCTACCAAACATCAAAGCTGTATCTCTATTTATTTGGTATATTCGAGGTTTTAAAATATTATTAGGAATAACAATATTTATATCATCTTCTGAAGTTAAATAATATGTAGCCTGTTTTTTATTGATAATTCCAGGAGTATCAAATAAGTAAGTCTTATCTAATAAAGGAATTTTAATAAAATCTAAAGTAGTTCCTAATTTATTAGAAACAGTAATGTTATTTTCATTTATATTATAATGTTCGATAATTTTATTTATTATACTGCTTTTTCCAACATTACTTACACCAACAAAATAAATATCTCTTTCATGTTTATACTTTAAAACTAAATTAATTAAACGTTCAATATCATATTTATTATTTTTTGAAATAATAGCTAAATCTTTAAATTTTAAATCTTTATTGCGCAAATAATTTCTTAAATAAGTTTTAATTCTACCAACTGATGTATAATTAGCAATTAAATCGTATTTATTAAAAACCAAAATAATATCATTACTTTTGAAATATTTAAAATAATCTAAATTAAAAGATCCAATAATATCCACAATATCAATAACTAATACAACCAATCCATTACTTTGCCCTATTTCGTTTAGATTACTTTTAAATTCACTTTCATTTAAAACAATTTTTTTATTTTTATTATAATGAACTAAATTATAACACCTTTCGCATAAAAAATTATCTGGATTACTATAATAAACCTCTGATTTAATATAACCAGGTTTTTCCCTATCCTTAAATTGAACTAAAGCTCCACAACCATCACATTTATTTTTCATTTGACCTGCCTTTTTTAATCTTTTTATACATACTTTCATCAATCTTTCGCATACTTTTTAAAACAGAATTTTCTAAACAACGATTTATTTTTGTATACCAATGTTCAGTTTTAGTTTTAAGAGGATTAACTAAAAGATTCGTTATTTCCATTTTATTAGCACCAAAAATATCAGTAATAAGTTGGTCTCCAATAAAAATTACCTTTTCTTTACTTTGGTAATTAATTAATTTTATAGCTTTTTTATACCCTTTTTTAAATGGTTTATTAGCTCTTGCAATATATTTAAAATTCATTTTGTTTGCAAACTCACTAACTCTTTGTTTACTATTATTTGAAACTAAAATTATATCAAATCCTAATTCTATTGCTTTATTAATATTATCTAAAATTGATTTTATTGGTACTTTTTCTGAATAAGTCATTATAGTATTATCAATATCTAAAAAGATAATTGATTTCCCCATATCTAAAAAAAATTTAAAATCTATTTCAGAAAAATTAGAATAATAAAAATCAGGTATGAAATTTTTTGTTTTAAAAAATAATAATGCCATATTTTATCTCCTTGAAGTAATTATAACCTATTTTATAATAAATGTAAAAAAATAAAATAGCATTTGCTATTTTATTTTATAAAATGTTTAATTGATTTATATTAAAAATATTAACATCATCATCAGACCAAATCGAAGCCTGAACTTCTCCTATATGAATTTTTTCTAGTAATACTAAACATAGTCTAGACTGGCCAATTCCTCCACCGATTGATAAAGGTATTTTATCTTCTAAAATAGATTTATGAAAAGGCAAATTTAATCTTTCAATAGTTCTTGCAATTTCACATTGTGTTATTAATGTTTTTTTATCTACTCTAATACCCATTGAAGACAATTCAACCGCTTTATTTAACAAAGGATGCCATATAAGTAAATCACCATTTAGATTCCAATCATCATAATCGGGAGCCCTATTATCATGAGGTAAATTATTTGATAGTTTAGCGCCAATCCCAATAATAAAAACGGTTTTCTTTTCTTTACAAATTAAATTTTCTCGTTCTTGAGTTGTATTATTCGGATACATTTTTAATAAATCTTCAGAATTTATAAAAAACACTTCTTTATTAATAGAAAATTTTAGTTGTTTATACTTATTAAGAAGAATTTCTTTTGTTTCACTTAATGCTTCAACAATTTTTTTTACTTCTTTTATTAAATATTCTCTAGTTCTATCTTTATAAGCAATTACTTTTTCCCAATCCCATTGATCTACATAAATTGAATGTAAATTATCTAATTCTTCATCTCTTCGAATCGCATTCATATCAGTATAAATACCATTATCAAAAGATATTTTATATTTTCCTAAAGCATATCTTTTCCATTTCGCAAGTGAATGAACAATTTCAGCATATTTGCCAGTTTCTTTAATTTCAAAACTTACAGGTCTTTCACTACCACTTAAATTATCATTTAAACCAGTTTCTGGATAAACAAAAAGTGGTGCAGAAACTCTGATTAAAGATAGTTTTTCAGATAATTTTTTTTCAAAATTATCTTTAGCAATTTTAATAGCATATTGTGTATCTATTAAATTTAAATGACTCTTATAACCTTTGGGAATATAAACACTCATACTAAATTCCTAAAGAGAAGGTAACATAGCAGCTGCTTCTGATTGTCCAACTCTTCTTGTTTTTTCATCAGGTAATTCAACTACTAAATTGGTTAACTCAAAATTTATTTCTGGTAATATACTTCTACAAATATCTAATATTGTATTGCCACCTTTTCCACTAACTACTCTTCCTAATAGTAAAACATGTTTTAAATCATAAAATTTTGAATAATATGACAAAGCATAAGCTAAATATACACCTATATTTTCAAAAATTTCATTAGCAAATGTATCATTTTCTTCATTTAATTTTTGAATAACTTTTAACTTTTGAGCTGGTGTTAATCCTTCATCAAATTTAAAACCATTATTTTCCGCAAGTTTTATAACAGAATCTTGTGAAAAGTATTTAACACCGCACCCAACATCTCCGCTCCATTCATCAATTAATGAATTTTCATTTAAATCAACAGGAACAAATGCTAACTCATTTAACCAACCTTTAATATTCCCATTTAAATCTACATAACCTACTGCTTCACTAGTACCCATAGCGATACCTAAAACTCCAGTATCATTTAAACTTTTTGCACCAGCAAGTGCTGCTACATCTCCATCGTTTGCAACAACTAAAGGAACATCACCAAATTCTTTAGCGACGTCAATATATATATTTTTAACTGTTTTTTGAAAATCTTCTTTTCCAACTTGTAAAAACAAAGATGCCATCATAGTACGATTATTTATATAGATTCCTGCACTTGATACTCCAATTGCATCAACCTTATTATTCATATATGATGCAGCTTTTTTCATAGATTCTAAAATGCCATTGTAATGATATTGTGGATCAGAATTAGTTTTAGGATTCCAAACAGTTTCTTCACTAAAAATGCACTTTCCGTCAACTAATGCAGATACTTTTCTATCACTACCTCCAGCATCAAATCCAATTCTATTGCCAGATAAATCATTATTTATTTGAATAATTTCTTCTTTTAAAACTAATTTGCTTGAATCTTCTTCATATAAAACTTCAAATTTTTCTTCATAAACTTGTTCCATAAATTCAACATCAAATTTTCTTTTACCAGTTAATGAATACGTTTCTTTAATATTATTATAAAATTGTTTAGAACCACTAATGATTATTTTATATCCACCTGCTAAATATAAAATAGTTTTTAATATTCTTTCAAACAGTACAAAAGTCTCATTATCATGTCCTGTATTATCTGTAAAAATAAAATTTTTATAAATAAAATTGTAACCATTATTTCTTTCTACACAAATTATTAATTCATCTTTTTCCTTAATTGATTTAACTTTTTCTTCATATTCTTCCAATGCAACAACCAAAGGATAAAAGTTTTTATCTAAACTAGGTATAAATTTCATTATTATTTGTCTCCTTCGTTTTCTATTGATACAATTTGAAATTCTTGTTCTTTTCCAGTAGATGATTTAATAGTAATTTTATCGCCTACTCGTGAATTAATACAAGCAGCACCTATTGGAGAATCAACAGAAAGCTTCAAAGCTTCAGGATTTGTTGAAGTCTCTATATTGCTACTTACTAATGTAAATGTTAACTTCATATTTTTAGGAGCATTCTCACCAATAAATTTAATCGTAATTATCTTTCCTAAATTTTCAATATCCATATTATTTTTATCTATTATGGATGCATTTTTTAAAATGAATTCTAGCTCAGAAATTCTAGATTCTAATTTTGCTTGTTCATCTCTAGCAACATCATAATCAGCATTTTCTGATAAATCTCCTTGTCCCCTTGCTTCTTTAATTAATTCTATGACTTTAGGACGTTCTATGTTCTTTAACTCTTCCAATTCAAGTTGTAGCTTTTCAAATCCCTTTTCTGTCAATTGATGTTTATTATTCATTGTATACCTCCATAAAATTTTAAGTATATTATATCAAAATATCAAATTATTTTCAACATAATAATTTTATTACCTAAAAGAATAAAAAAGTTTATAATTTTCTAATCATATCGTGCTTTCTTAATCTAAAAGGCACATTTAAATATATTATTTGTTGAGCATGATTAGCTTTATTTATTTCTTCTTTATCTTCGTTTAATATTTTTGTAACAACAAATTTCATATTTTGTAATTTGGGACCAAAAAACTCTAATTCATCTCCAACTTCAAAATAATTTCTTTGTTCAATTTTAGCAACTTTAGTAATATTATTATAATCAAGAACATAACCAACAAATGGTTTTGTTGATCTAGTAACACCTGGTCTAAAATATTGCTCATTAATTGTAACATTATGTTCTAAAAATCCACTAGCTAACTCTCTTGTTTCTGATTTCATAATTTCATTTATATAGTATTCATAATTACTTATACTTTTATTTCTATAATAATCATCAATTAACATCCTATATGCTCTTACAATAGTTGCAATATAATAAATAGATTTCATTCTTCCCTCAATTTTTAATGAAGATACATTCATATTAATTAATTTTTCAATTACAGAAATACCAACTAAATCTTTTGATCCCATGTTAAACATATTTTGGGAAACGAGACATTTGTCTTTATATAAATTAAAATCCCATCTACATGAATGAGCACAACCTCCTCTGTTAGCATCACGATTTGTCATATGATTACTTAACATACAACGCCCACTAAAAGATGCACACATACCTCCATGAATAAATACTTCCACTTCAGTATTTGTTTTACTAATAATATCTTTAATTTGATCAACATTTAGTTCTCTTCCCAAGACAATTCTTGAAAACCCAAAATCAGCAAATTGTTTAACTGCATCAGAATTAATTATTGACATTTGTGTCGATAAATGTAATTCCAATTTCGGAGCAATTTTCTTTATTTTTTCAGCAAACGACAAACTAGTCAATATAACTCCTGTAACTTTAGCTTTTTCTAAACTTTTAACATATTTTTCAAAATTAATAATATCTGCATCATGTGGAACAATGTTCATTGTAACATATACTTTTGCTTTATGTTTTTTAGCAAATTTAACACCGTTTATAATATCTTCAAGATCAAAATTGTTTGCCCTTGCTCTCAAACTAAATTGCTTACCACCTATAAAAACAGCATCAGCACCATACATAATAGCAATTTTTAGTTTTTCCAAATTTCCTGCAGGAGCTAATAACTCAATTTTCTTCATGAGTATCCTCCTTTAATAAAACAGATTTCTTTATTAAAAATCCACTTTTTACATTAGGAAAAGATTTTTTAATTAATAATTCATTTTCAGTTATATTTTTATTCTTAATTAAATCTCTATAATATGAAATTATCTCCATCATATTTTTATTATTTAAAAAAATTGGATTAATTTTAATATATTTAAAATTATTAACAAATACCTTTATATCATCATAAGCACAATATATATAATCTGTATAAACAAAAGTTCCCAAATCTGATTCATATATTTTATAGTAAGAATCTCTAGATATTTCTTTGATTTCTAATAATGTATTTTTTAAAGATATATTTAAATTTTCAAATTCATTAAACAAAGATAAAATTGGTCTTTTTGAATAAAAAATCTGATGATATCCGAAAACTTCCATACAAGTATTATTCGTTTCACTTAAAATCTTTATTTGTTCTTTACTAAGTTCATTAGCAACAAAAACCATAACATTTCTATCTTTAAAAAAATTAATATCATCTATATTAGTCCCCATTGTCTTTGCATCATATATTAACTTATTTAACATATTCTTTTTGTTGAAATAATAATACACAGAAAAATCAGAAAAAATTAAATAATCATATTCAATATTATCAATGACCTTAAATAATTCATATAATTGATCTAAATCATCTTCAGAAAATAAACGATCAATATTTAAAAAAACTTGTTTATTATTTATTTTTACTAAATTAATAATCTCAATTAAATTATCAATTGAAAAATTACAACCATTATATGTTGAAAAATTTTTAATGTTTATAATAAAACCATCAACTAAATATGAATTTATATCTTTTATATTCTCTAAATCAATAATTATTTTAGTCATTATATCTCCTAATGCTAACGCTCATCCCATCTCCTACAGGAATAAAATAAGTCTTAAAATTGTTATTGTTAGAAAGAAACTCATTATACAATTTAATTTTTTTTGAAAGTCCTCTCAAATTCTTAGATAAATCTTTTTTAAATAAAATCCCATGAAAAAAAAGATTATCTGTTACAATAATTCCTTTTTTTGATAATTTCATTTCATATTTATTAAAAAAGTTAATATTTTGTGCTTTCGCAGCATCAATAAATATTAAATCATATTCTTCTTTTAAAACATTTATATCTAGATTTAGTGCATCATCACAAATTAAATTTATTCTTTCATTTAATTCGAACAAACAAATATTTTTATAAGCTAAATTACACATTTCTTCTTTTTTTTCTATTGTATCTATATAAATATTAGGGTTTAATAGTGCCATGTTAATGGCACTATACCCTATTGCTGTACCAATTTCTAAAATCTTTGTAATATTATTAGTTTCTATTAATAACAATAAAAATGAAAGACTTTCCTTGTTAATAATAGGAATACCATTAATTTTTGCATATTGTTCTAAAAGATTCATTTCTTCAGAAATAACATATTTATTTAAAGATTTAAAATATTCATTCATATTATTCACCTATTAAATATTATACTCTAAATTAATAAAATCTTCAAGTATATCAATAATTAGTAATTCATAATAAAATTGACGGTATCTTTATATTTAGATTCGCTTCTTAAAATATTTACAAAATAATCATAATAAACTTTACTGTATAAAACATGTTTATGCGTCTTATTATAAGGTATTATATCAAACTTCATTATTTCTCTTATTTCTAAATTTTTATTCTTAGGATCTTTAATTAACATGGATATAAACCCATTAAATATTTTATGTATTTCTCCACTTTTTGCATAAGAAAAATTTGTTGAATAGTTTTCAAAATATTGTATAGCTAAGTCTAAACGAGTTTTATATGCACAATAACCGATCAAAGCTAAAAATCTATCTTCAACCATAAGTTCTTTATCTATAATTTCTTTAACTACTTCTTCATACTTAAATCCATTTAACAATATCAAACATCGCAAATAAAAAATATCATTTGCAAATTTATCATTAAAAAAATTCGCATTAATAACTTCAACTTCTTTAATAACATTAGCAAATGCGTTTCTTGATATAATTTCTAAAAATATCAAATTTGCTTTAATTTTACCACTTGTAGGATAAAACATATTTCCCTCATCAAACAAAATTTTTTTGTGTTTTAAAATAATTGAAATATCATTTATATGATATCCATATAACATTTCAATATAAGCTAACATCCACTTTTCTTCATATGAGGTTAACATAACTTCATCAAAACATTTTAAATAATAGACCATATCTAAGAAATCATAATTATTTAACTTATGTTGCATAACAATGAACAACAATAATATTTGTTCTTGATTAGTCATAGAATCTTTTATTGTATCTAGTTCTTTTATTTCTTTAATTAAACTATTATCATCTTTAATTAATAAATAATAAAAACATAAAATTAAAGATCTTGGAACATTAAAATTATTATGTTTTATAGATTGAAACATTGAATATAGTGCATCATGGTCATTATGAATAAAAACAGTTAAAACTTTATCCAGCATTTCCTGGGTTTTCTCTAATTGTTTATTTTCAAATTTTACTCCATAAACTTTTTGTAATTCTTTTAGAAAACGCGTTTCAGGTTTTATCAAATGATTTTCAAATTTACTCATATAACTAATACTACATAAACCATGTGATACGTAATCTAATGTCCAATTTTTTAATAGTCGTTCCTTTTTAGCTGCTTGAGCATAATAAAATAATTCAAAGTTATAATTTGGTTTTTTCTCTTTTACTTTGAACTTACAAATGTTTTTTAACATACAAACCTCCTCAACTCTTCATAATAATAATTGTATGATATAAATAACATTTTTAAAACAACATTTTTTTGAAAAAAAAGCTCTAATAAAAATGCTGGTTAATGCTCTGATTTTTATTAAAAAAGTTAAAAAACACCTTTTTCTAGTAAAAAATTGTAATTTTTAAGCTCTTTTTCCAAAACTTTATAATTGGGTAAAAGACTATTTAATTTTTCTTTAAATTTTATTCCGTGATTGGGAAAAATAAAATGAACAAACTCATGTATAAATACAAATTGTAATATTTCATCAGGCACCGAAACTAAAGCTTTATTAATCACTATAATATTTTTTTTGTAATTACAAGATCCCCATTTTGTTTTTAATCTTTTAAAAGTTAGTATAGTATCATTTGGAATAATGTTAGAATAAATAGTTTTAAAAGAATTAAACATATTTTCAATTTCATTATAAAAAGGCTTTCTAAGCTTTTCTATAAACGTTTTATCAATTATTTGTTTCTTAGGAATGTATAAATTATTTTTATCAAACAAATATAAAATGTTATTATTAGAATACTGAAAATTATAATATTTTCCTTTTAACCAAATACCTTTTCTCTCTAAACACTCTACAACATGCATTTTATTATAAATCTCCCTCCTTTCCTTGATTGTCGTTTTTAACCATTCAGAGTTTTTATCTATAAAATCAAGACATTTACTTTGTGAAAAAATTAATGGGCAACTTATATTAATTTGCAATAAAGCATTAACCTTCATAATAATTCTACTTATTTTTTTCTTAGAAATAAAACAATCATATAAATTTCCTTCAATATCAATTTTTAAAGCATTTTTTTCCAAAAATTACCTCTATTCTATTATATGTTTTTCTTTAAAACTACAATATTTATTTTTTCCAATAATTATGTGATCAACAATTATTATTTCCATAAGTTTAGCTGCTTGAATTAAAGCATGTGTAGCTTCAATATCTTGCTTAGAAGGATTAGGATCACCACTGGGATGATTGTGAGCAATAATTATTCCAGCTGCAGAATATTTTAAAGCCCATTTTAATATATCTTTAATGTTAAAAAGCGTTTGATTGAGTGATCCAATCGTAACAGTCCTTTTAGCAATAACTTCACTTTTACTATTTAAATACAAAGCAACAAGATTTTCTTGATTTAAATATTGTAAATTATCTTTTAGATATGTATAAGAGTCAAATGGACTTTTAATTTTAATATTACAATTCATAGGAATGTTAATTCTTTTTCCTAATTCAATAGCTGCTAAAAGACTAATAGCTTTTGCTTTCCCAATGCCACTAATTTGCATCAGTTCAACAACTGTTGCTTCATTTATTTGTTCTAAACTATCAAATTTTATTAATACTTCTTTAGATATGTCTAATACAGATTTTTTATAGCTGCCTGTCCTTATAATTATTGCTAGTAACTCATAATTTGCAAGCGAGGAAGATCCATATTTTAATAGTCTTTCTCTGGGTCTCTCGTCAATTGGTATTTCTTTTAACATATATTTCATAAAATCACCTTCTATAAATAAATATTATAGAAGGTGCATAAAATTTATGCTATTTATTAAATATTTTTAATATTTCACTAACAAAATATAAACTTCCTGTAAAGATTATAATCCAATCATTAGAAAGATTTAAACTTTTATTAACAGCTTCTACTAAATCATATTCTATACTTTTATCTGCTATAGTAGTGAAATTTAATAAATTAATTGCTTCATCACTTCTTTTATAATGAAACTCAGTGAAAACAATTTTGTCTGCAACATTATCAAGCAAAGAAATCATATGCTCCTTATCTTTATTTGCAGAAACAGCAAAATAAACTTTTAATTTTCTATTACCTTTAATAACTTTAATGAACTCAACTTGTCTATTAATGGCATCAATATTATGAGCACCATCTACGATGATTAGAGGCTCTTTAGAAACTACTTGTAATCTCCCTGGCCAAAAAGTATTTAGTAAACCTTCATAAATACAATTTTGGTTTATTTTATAAATGTTATTATCATTTAAATACTTACATATTTCAATAGCAATTGCAGCATTTTCTGATTGATATTTTCCTAGCAATTTTATTTTCACATTATTTAATTCTTTATAATCAAAAGTAGTACATTCGTCAGAAACATTTAAATTTTTAATATCTGAAAAATTAATTATATTTAAAAGTGAATTTTTTTTATTTGTTTCAGTTATAAAAAGATCTGTTAAAGCATCATTTTGAATTGTAAAAAACGGAACATTTTGTTTTACAATTCCAAGTTTTTGTAATGCTATCTCTTCAATAGTGTTACCTAAAATATTCATATGATCTAAATTTACATTACTTATTGCAGATGCAATTACATTTTTTACAATATTTGTAGAATCAAGCAGGCCACCAATTCCTACTTCTAGAACAACAACATCAATATATTCTTTATCTTTAAAATAAAGAAAAGATAATAGAGTGACAAATTCAAAAAAAGACAAACGTGCAATACCTAATTCATCTAAATAATCATATTTACTAAGAATAAAATTACCATATTTTAATAAATCAATATCACTTATATATTGTTTATTAAAAGTAATTCTTTCATTAAAAGATACAATATATGGAGATATAAATTTTCCAACATTTAAACCGGATGCAATTAATATATTTTCTATAAAACTACATAATGAACCTTTACCGTTCGTTCCACCTATATGTATAAATTGTAATTTATCTTGAGGATTACCATATATTTCAGCAATTCTTCTCATTCTATCCAAAGAAGTTTTTTTCTCGTTTCTTTTTTGTGATTCAACAAATAGTATAAAATCTTTTATATCTGTAAACATATTTCCTCTATCTTAAATCATCAATAGATTTATTTATTGCTTCTAATTGTTTTGTATAATTTTTAAGCTTTAACTTTTCTTCATCAATCTTAAAAGCTGGCGCTTTTGTAATAAAATTTTTATTTCCTAACATTGATTCACACCTTTTTATCTCTGATAAAATTAAAGTTTTATTTTCTTCAAGCTTTAATAATTCCTCTTCTTTATCAACTAAAGTTTCTAATGGGATAGCAATTGTAACATTAGTTAAAACTTTAATAACTTTTTTATTTCCATCAATTGCTTTTTTAGTAATTATTAAATTATCATAATTGGTAAATCTTTGTAAATATGATAAATGATTTTCAATCGTTTTATAGCTAAAATCGTTTCTACATTCAATTTGTAAATCAATTTTTTTTGAATTAGGAACATTTTTCTCAGCTCTTATATTTCTTATAGCAGTTATTATATCAAAAATTATTAATATATCTGATGAATCATTAAAATCAAAATCTTTATTTGCAACTGGCCAATTACTAATAACAATACTATCTTTATGATATGATTGATATATTTCTTCTGTAACAAAAGGAATAAATGGATGAAGTAATTTTATTACTACTGTAAGTACATAATCTAATACTGAACAAGTGTTAATCTTTAACCTTTTATCTTCTTCTTGGAAAACAACTTTTGTCATTTCTAAATACCAAGAAGCAAAATCATCCCAAACAAAATTATAAATGGTTCTTGCAACTTCACCAAATTCAAATTTTTCAAAATTTTCATCTACTTCTCTAATAATTTGGTTTGTCTTTGATAATATCCATTTATCAACACTATTTATACTTCCAAAATCAATATTTTCTTTTATATATTCATTATTATCAAATTGTATACCTATGTAACGAGCAATATTCCATATTTTGTTAATAAAATTCCAAGTAGATTCTAATTTTTCATCTGAATATCTAAAATCTTGCCCTGGTCCTCCAGTAGTACTAATAAAATATCTTAAGGTGTCCGCACCATATTTATCAATCACTTCTAACATATCAGCACCATTATTTAATGATTTCGATACTTTTCTACCCAATTCATCTCTTATTAAACCATGAATTAAAACATCCTTAAATGGTCTTGTATTTAGTAAATATTTTGATTGAAATGCCATTCGAGCAACCCAAAAAAAGATGATATCATACCCTGTGACTAAAGTATCATTGGGAAAAAATCTCTCTAAATCAAAAGTTTTATCAGGCCAACCCATTGTTGAAAAAGGCCATAAGGCACTTGAAAACCAAGTATCCAAAACATCTGGATCTTGTTCCCATCCTTCTCCCTCAGGTTTTTCTTCACCTACAAAAACTTCTTCTCCCTTATACCAAGCAGGAATCCTATGTCCCCACCAAAGTTGTCTACTAATACACCAATCTTGTATATTATTTAACCAATTTAAAAATATTTTTTCAAAATGTGTAGGATGAAAATGAATCTTTTCCTCTTCTTTATTTTGCATTTCAATAACATCTTTTGCTAATTTATCCATAGAAACAAACCATTGTTTGGATAATCTTGGTTCAACAATTGAACCTGTTCTTTCGCTATGACCAACAGAATGAACAATCTTATTAATTTTAAATAAATGTCCTGATTTTTTCATGTCTTCAACAACTTTTTTGCGACAATCAAAACGATCTAGACCTTCATATCTGCCAGCTAAATTATTCATTGTTCCGTCGTCATTCATACATAAAACAAAATTTAAATTATGTCTAACTCCAACCTCAAAATCATTAGGATCATGTGCAGGAGTAACCTTTACAATACCAGTACCAAATTCTTTATCAACATAATCATCTTCAATTACAGGAATAATTGTATCAGTTAGTGGAATATATACTTTTTTACCAACATATTTTTTAAATCTTTCATCATCTGGATGTACCATTAAAGCTTGATCACCAAACATAGTTTCTGGTCTTGTAGTAGCAACAGTTAAACCGCCTTCTTCATCCACAAACTTATATTCATAATAATAAAATGCTCCTTCAATATCACTGTAATCTACTTCTATATTAGACAGAGCTGTTTTACTAACTGTATCCCAGTTAATAATTCTCTCTCCACGATATATAATTTTATCTTCATACATTTTTATAAAAACATTAGTTACTGCTCTATTTAATCCTTCATCTAAAGTAAATCTTTCTCTAGTGTAATCTAAACTTAATCCAAGAGTTGCCCACTGTTTTCTTATTAATTTTGCATAATCTTCTTTCCATGCCCAGCTTACTTCTAAAAACTTTTCTCTACCTAAATCATAACGTGATATACCTTGTTTTTTTAACTTTGCTTCAACTTTTGCTTGAGTTGCAATACTTGCATGATCCATACCCGGTAACCATAAAGTATCATAACCTTGCATTTTCTTTCTTCTAATAATTATATCAGGTAAAGTAGTATCAAGGACATGTCCTAAATGTAATTTTCCAGTAATATTAGGCGGAGGAATTACCATCGCATATGGTTTTTTTCTACTGTCTCCAGCTGTAAAATAACCTTCTTTTACCCATCTTTCATACTTATTTTCTTCAACTTTTTTAAAATCAAATTTTGTTGATAAATCTTTTAGCTTCATAATTACATCCTTTCTATAAAAAAATCCTTAAAGAATAAATCTTTAAGGACGAATAATCGCGGTACCACCTTAATTCACATATAGTGCTCTCAAATAATTAACGCTTATTCACGAAATTAGTTACTACTATTTCACCAATTCAACTCCAAGGCTACATTCTTATAACTATTATATGACCTTCCACCAAATAGTCACTCTCTAAAATAAATATATTATAATACTCTTCCTTTTCTTAGTTTTTAAATATATATAAAGTATACTATAAAAAGCAATACTAGTCAATATAATGTATTATTAAATATAAGAAATCATAATACTTATTTATTTTTCTTAAATAAATCCTCAAAGTTCTTTTTTTTATCACTTTCAGGATCTTTTCTAGAAGATTTACTATCTAGTAATTTATTATTATTTCTCATGTCAAGATCAGCTTGAATAATTTTTACAGCTGCATTTCTTGCCATAACTCTTTCATAATCTTTACTAGTATCAATGTCCTCAATTTCATCATCATTACTTATATCAATAGCATCTTTTAAAACTGTAATATCTTTTTTTTCTTCAAATGGCAAATCATCATTTTTGAAAACCAAAGGAGTTGGTTTATCTTTAGAAATAACTGCCTCTACTTGTTTATGTTTAAACTTATCCTTCTTTTTTCTTTTACACCACTTAAAAATACACATTGTGTTTTTCCTTCATTCTCTTTTAAAATTATATTTTTTGAGGTGTATAAATATCACCATTTAGCTTTAATTCACCTCTAGGGGATAATGAAATATTGAAAATTTTAACACCTTCTGGCATAGTTAATCTTTTATATTGGTTTTTAAAAAATCTATTATTAAAATTATTCACATATTTATTAGCTTCTATTTCAGATATTTCAAATACATTTTGAATTATGTATGAAAGTCTTTTTCCTTGATAGCCATTTACTAAAAAATAATATAATATAAAATCATTTATTTCATATAATCCTATAATATTTTCTGTATTTTGTTTAGAACTAAGTAATTCTGGACTAATGGGTTCATTAAATATATATTTAATATTATCAGACAATTCTGGATAAATATTTTTATAAAAATCACATAATACTCTTATAACGGTTTTGGGAATTCCAGAATTAATACCATACATTGCCATATGATCTCCATTATATGTAGACCATCCCAAAGCAATTTCACTCATGTCTCCAGTTCCAATCACAATTGCTTTTTCCATATTAGCAATATTCATTAATGTTTGTGTACGATATCTTGCTTGTGCATTTTCATAAGTAACATCTTCTTTTCCATTATGACCAATTAAATCTAATTGACTTTTAAAATGTTTATCAATATTTAAATCTATAATTGTAACATTTAATTTTTGCATTAATGATAAAGCATTTTTATATGTAGATATTTTACTATTATTTGTTGGAAGAGTAACTCCAATAATATTTTTTCTATCAATTGAAAACTTGTCACACATATAACATAACGATAATAAAGCAACAGTGGAATCTAAACCACCACTAACTCCTAATACGACTTTATCTATCCCAATATAATCTAATCTTTTATAAACAGAACAAGCTTGTATTTCTAAAATATTTCTTAAATCCTTATTGTTATTTGGAACAAATGGAAATTTATTAAATTTATTTGTAAAAGAATAATCTTCAGTTTCAGTAAAATTAACATTAACTTCATGATAAATTTTTTTATTATTCTTCACACCTTGCTTATAATAACTACTCGATCTTCTAATATATTTTAATTTTTCTAAATCTATATCTCCCATAATTACTTTTGATTTTAAAGATAAATCTTCATCAATATTTAGTATTTCACCATTTTCTGAAATAATTAATTCAGCACCAAATAAAACTTCACTAGATGATTCACTTGCATCTGTTGATGCATAAACATAAGCACCAGTAAACTTATATGTTAAATTATCCAATAAAAGTTTTCTTCTTTCAGTTTTACCAATTACTGCAGGTGAAGCACTAGAATTAAACATAATTAAAGCATTATTTAAATACAAATCTTGACTGATTGATTTTGGTGCCCAAACATCTCCACAAACTTCACATGAAAAAGAAAAGTCATTTATATTATCTGCAAAAATCATTCTTCCAAAAGGAACTTTTTGCCCTAAAAAATCTATTATTTTTACACTATCATCATCATAACTTGTAAACCATCTAGTCTCATTAAATTCATGTGAATGTGGCAAATAAGTCTTAGGTATAATTCCTAGAATATTGCTACCTTTTATTACAAAACAGCAATTATATACTAAATCATCTAAATATAAAAATGATCCAAAAATAACAAATCCTTTAAAAGGATTTGAATATAATAATTCTTTTATAGAATTTATACTCTCATTATATAAGTATTCTTGATAAAATAAATCCCCACATGAATATCCCGAAATAGCAAGTTCTGGAAAAACAATAATTTCTGGAACATCTTTTAAATTTTTAAGTATCTTCAATATTTCTGTTGTATTAAATTCTGTATCTGCAAGTCTTACTTTAGGAGACGCAGCCGCCACTTTGATAAAACCATTTTTAAACATAAATTATCACACTTTCTTATATAAATTGTTTGCTATAATATAATTACTTATTTCTGGAAGTAAACATTCTTTATTTCTTGTGGTTCTATAATTAGTTGATGAAATAGAAGATTCTACAAAATCATTCAGAATAATAAAATTATCTTTATACTTTTTCAAAAAATCATCTTCATCAATAACTTTATCAATATTAATGTTATCTCTAGGCAAAACTATAAACTTATTTTGAGCAACAACATTTGGAAAATTAATCCATTTACAAATATTCTGTAAATTATCAGCTCCCATTACAAAATGTGCATTAGGGAAATTAGATAAAGTATAACTCGTTCCATAATAGCCATCCAATTTCATTTCAAAATCAGAAACACAAGCCCTCGGGCCTAATTTATCACTCATAATTTGCAGCATCTCAAGTCTATATTTATTTTCTGCTAAATCATTTTTATGATAAAGAGAACTTGTTGGCAAAAATATTAAATTTGCTTTAGGATATTTATTTAATAAATACTCGCCAATTTTATAATGAGCGAGTGTAGGTGGATTAAAAGATCCTCCATAAATAATTTTCATAACAATCACCTTACATTATTATATCATATATAATCAATTGCTGAAACAGAATTTTTTAATTAAAACTAAATTACCACTAGATGTTTTCTGTATAAATTTAAAACAGCTGAAAAGTCAGCTGTTTTATTTTTGTTATTAAAATCAAATATTACTATTTATCACGTGGTTTTGGTAAAATTGGTTTTGGTAAAGGTCTGAAATTGCTCATATTATACCTCCTATAATTTTTCTATTATTCTTAACTTTGCTGAATGTGCTCTATTATTTAATAAAAGCTCATTAGCGCTAGGTGTAATAACACGGTTATTTATTATCTTAAAATTTCTTACAATATCAACATCTTTTACTGGTAGACCTTTTGGTATATTTTCATTAACCATTTCTTTAAAAACACTTTTACAGATTCTATCTTCTAAAGAATGAAAACTAATCACACAAATTCTTCCACCTTTTTTAAGTAAAGTTAAAGCATCACGTAAAGATTTTTCAAAAACATTTAATTCATCATTAACAGCTATTCTTATTGCTTGAAATGTTTTCTTTGCTGGATGTCCTTCTTTTCTTCTTACTTTAGCAGGTAACGCTGTTTTAATTATTTCACTTAATTGTAAAGTAGTTTCAATTGCCTTTTTTTCACGTTCTCTAATAATTTTTTTTACAATTGAAGCAGCATGTTTTTCTTCTCCATAAACATATAAAATTTTTTTTAATTGTTCAAAAGAATACTCATTAACAACTTCATATGCTGTTAATTCTTGATCTTGATTCATCCTCATATCTAATTTAGCATCATAATTATAACTAAATCCTCTTTCACCAATATCAAATTGAAATGATGAAACCCCTAAATCGTATAAAATTCCATCTACTTTGTTTACATCTAAAATTTTTAATTGTTGTTTTATATTTACAAAATTATCAGGTATTATTATAAAATTATCATCTATTTCAGATAGCTTTGTTGCTCCTTTAAATACAGCATAACTATCTTGTTCAAAACAATATAATTTCCCATTTTTTTTAATTCTTTTTAATATCTCACTGGCGTGTCCGGCACCACCCATTGTACAATCAACATATATTCCGTCTTTTTTAATATTTAACCCCGATATTGTTTCTTCTAACAACACAGGTATATGTCTTGATGTATCCATTAATAATCCAACTCTATCTCTTCACTAATTTGATCTAATGATTCTTTTTTATCCTCGTAATATTTATTCCACTCATTTTTTGACCAAATTTCTATACGTTCACCAACACCAATAATTACACACTCCTTATCTAGTAAAGAATGTTCTAGTAATACTTTATCAAGTGTTATTCTTCCCTTTGAATCTAAATCTTTTTTAAATGCTCCGGACATAAACATTCTATTAAATTCACGATTTTTCTTTTTTGTAAAAGAAAGGTTATTTAGTTTATTTACGATTTTAGACCATTCATCTATTGTATAAATGTATAAACAACTTTCTATACCCCGATTAATAATTAATTGTGATCCAATTTCATTTTTAAAATCATTAGGTATAAAAATTCTGTTTTTATCATCTAAATTATAATGATATTCTCCAATAAACATTCCTTTCACCTTCTTCCACTTATTCCCACTTTAACCCACTTTTATTGTATCATAGCACTTTTTTTATTGCAATACTTTTTTAAAAAATTTTTTGCAATAAAAAAAGCACTCACTATCGAGTGCTTTTTTAAATAATATTTTTTAAAATAATATTATTTTGGGCTCTTCTGTTTTGTGGTAGGAGCTTTTTTATCAACTGATTTTGCTTTTTTAGGAGCTTTTTCATCAATTGCAGCTTTTTTAGGAGCTTTAGCAACCTTTTTCTTAGAAGTCTTATCTGTTTTTACTTTTTCTTCAACAACAGATTCTTCTCCTGATACTTTAATATTTATAACTTTTTTACCATCATAAAAACCACATGAAGGGCATACAACGTGTGCCAATTTAACTTCTCCGCAATTAGGGCAAACCATAATTCCTGGTGTAGTTAATGCTTGATGACTACGACGTTGACGTTTTCTAGTTTTAGAAGTCCGTCTTTGTGGAACAATTGCCATTTCTCTTCACCTCGTGATAAAATTTATTATTAAGTTATTGATTTAGTTACTCGCATAGGCTTTTCCAATAAAATATTTTCCCAGATCACATCTGTTAAATCAATTGTATTAGTTTCAATTATTCTTACATCTTCTTCATAATCTTCTTTAATACTAAAAATCTCAGTAACATTTAGATTAATTGGAAATTCTAAAGAATCTAAAGTTACAGCATCTTCTAATATTAATATCGTATTAATATTTAAATCAAAATAATAACGATCATTCATTTTTTTCCCAGTGCCTTTTACATGAACTAAAGAAATATCAATAATATCATCAATATTTTTAATTCTTTCGTATAAGTCAATAGTAAAATCAAAATCGAAAGATTTATCGTTGTATTTAAATAATTGTTGTAGCGACCACTTCATATTCATATAACCTTATAACTTCTATATTATACTATAAACTCTTCTTTAAGTCAACGAATAAAATTGTAAATAAATAGTTTTAAAATACAATTTCTTCGATTAAATTTATAATGTTTTCTCTTCCTATATTCTTTAAACTTGATGTTAAAAACAATGATGATTCAGAAATAGAAAGTTTATTAATAATATTAACCTTATGTTTAAATAAATGGGTTGTACCAACTTTATCACATTTTGTAGCAATTACCTTAATATTCAATCCTAAATATTGTAAATAATTAATCATTATAATATCATCTTTAGTTGGTCCAACTTTTGTATCTATTAGTAAAAATGCTATAGCTATATTAGAATTATTTACTAAATATTGTTCTATATATTCACCAAATTTATTTTTTTGATCTTCACTTCTTGCAGCATAACCATAACCTGGAACATCTACAAAAAACATAATGTCATCAATATTATAAAAATTTACTGCAATAGTTTTACCTGGTTTTGTTGAAGTTCTAGCAAGTAATTTGCGATTAACTAAAAAATTAATAAAGCTACTTTTACCAACATTACTTCTACCTAAAAAAACAAATTCAGGAAAATTAGCAGTATTAGGATTCTGTTTTTTTGACACTGCACTAATTACATATTCACATTTATTAAACATATTTTCACCTCTATAATAAAAATCCCTGTACAGGGATTTAAAAACGGAATGTATTCTGTAAGCCTTGTTCTGTACTTATTTCTAAGCGGTAATCATTTATCTCTATATAAAATAGTCTTAAATCAATTCATTTATGATTTAAAATTCCCCTACCAAATTTGGGTTTCTAGCTTATGGGGTTTACCCGTTCCACTTCTATAGTTTCCCATAGACATCGTCTCTGTGGCACCTTAGGAGCATTTTATCCATTTAACAGGATAAATTCTCGCCATCACCATCCAAGTGTCCTAACTTATGAATTCATTAGGCATAAACACTACAGCATCTCAGCTGTGCTAGCAAGGACTTTCCTAACAATTAAAATTGCTCGATTACCCGAATACATTGTATTATAACATAAAATTTAAAATAATGTAAATAAAAAGTGGCAAAGCCACATTTTATTTACCTTTTTCATCAAGAGTTGGACTTAACGCATCTTTTCTGGATAAATTAATTCTACCTCTTTCATCTACTGATAATACCTTAACTGCGATTTCATCACCTACAGCTAAAACATCAGTAACTTTATTAATTCTTTCTTTAGCAATTTTTGAAATATGAACTAGCCCTTCACAAGATGGCCATAACTGAACAAATGCTCCAATATCTATAATATTAACAACTTTGCCAGTATAAATTTTTCCAACTTCAACTTCTCGAACAATATCTTCAATTAAAGTTTTAGCTTTTCGCAACCATTCATAACTTGAATGCATTATAAAAATTCTGCCATCTTGTTCAATATCAATCTTAACATCATTACATTGACTAATGATATCATTAATAATTTTACCACCAGAACCAATTACATCTTTTATTTTCTCAGGATTAATTTTTATCATTTCTACTTTTGGAGCATACTCACTCAATTCTTCTCTAAAATTAGGAATTGTTTTAAGCATATGATTTAAAATAGCTAGTCTACCTTTTTTAGCTTGATCTAAGGCTTCTTTTAATATTTGTTTATTAATTCCAGCAATTTTAATATCCATTTGTAAAGCAGTAATACCATCTTTAGTCCCAGCAACTTTGAAATCCATGTCACCAAAATGATCTTCTAACCCTTGAATATCAGTTAAAATCGTATATTTATCATTATCACTTACCAATCCCATTGCAATACCAGCAACTGGAGCTTTAATAGGCACTCCTGCATCCATAAGTGCCATTATTCCTGCACATATTGATGCTTGAGAAGATGAACCATTTGACTCTAAAATTTCACTAACTACTCTTATAGTATAAGGAAAATCATCTTCGCTAGGAATAACACTCATAATAGCTTTTTCTCCTAGAGCACCGTGTCCTATTTCTCTTCTTCCTGGAGATCCATATCTACCAGTAGATCCTACAGAAAATTGAGGGAAATTGTATTGCAACATAAAACGTTTTGAATCAACAATACTTAAATCATCAATTATTTGACTTTCAGCAAGACTCCCCAAAGTTACTGTTGTTAATGCTTGAGTTTGGCCTCTTGTAAATACAGCAGATCCATGAACCCTAGGCAAAACCGAAACACGCGAAGATAAAGGGCGAATTTCATCAATTTTTCTTCCGTCAGGTCTCACTTTATCATCAGTAATTAATCTTCTTACTTCATCTGCAACAATTTTATCACAGACTTCTTTTACAAATTTAATCTTATCTTCTAAATCTTTATCGTTTTCCCATTTTTTAGAAAGTTCATCTACAACTTTATTTGTGATCTTATCAATTTTAGCATATCTAGCTAATTTTTCTTCAATAACAACAGCAGCAAGTAAATCTTTCTTAGCCATTTTAAAAACGATTTTTTCTATATCACTAGGTATTTTATATAGTTCTACATTAACTTTTGGTTTTCCGATTTCTTTCACAATTTCATTTTGGAAAGAAACAAGTTTCTTAATTTCATCATGACCAAACATCAGTGCTTCTAACATATCTTCTTCATTTACTTGATTAGCACTTGATTCAACCATATTTATTGCTTTTTCAGTTCCAGCAACAATTAATGAAATATCAGAAGCTAATTTTTCTTCAGCAGTTGGATTAATAATTAATTTTCCATCTACCCTTGCAACTTCTGCTCCAGCAATAGGTCCATCAAAAGGAATATCAGAAATCATTAAACTAAGAGATGATCCCAACATTGCTGCCATTTCAGCAGAGAAATCAGGACTTGAACTTAATACCATGCTAATAACCTGAACTTCATTTCTAAAACCTTCAGGAAATAATGGTCTTATAGGTCTGTCAATTAATCTAGATGTTAATGTTTCATGTTCAGAAGGTCTTCCTTCTCTTCGCAAAAATCCTCCAGGAATTTTTCCGGCTGCATAAAGTTTTTCTTGATATAATACAGTTAAAGGGAAAAAATCAGTATTTATTTTTGAATCGTTATAAACAGCCACACTTAAAACGACTGTATCACCATAACGTACTAAAACTGACCCATTTGATTGTTTAGCAAATTCTCCGGTTTCAATAATAAATTTTCTGTTTCCCTGAACGTATTCAAATGTTCTTTTTTCGTTCATTTTTATCT
>JAQUZE010000008.1 GCA_028691515.1 Bacilli bacterium | reverse complement strand
TCTCCTATCTTAATTTTTTTATTTCCAGAATGCTTTCTAATTTATAAACAACAACTCCTCTTAATTGCTCGTTAGAGAAAACACCCATATCACGACTATCAATACTAAATTTGCGATTATCTCCCATTAAAAAATAGTATCCTTCAGGAATGTAATACTTACCATCTATAAAATCAAGTTGCTCTTTAAACTTATACTCATCAAAAGTAAAATCATTTGTTTTACCATTTATTTCTCGATAATTAAAAGCAGTCACTGATTTTTCATTATCAATAAAATATTGTGCATTTACTTCTATTTCATTTACAAATAATTTCCCATCAAAAAAAACAATATTATCAAATGGTAAACCAATTACTCTTTTCACAATAATTTCTTTTTTATTTAGCCCTAAAATTTCAGCATTTAATGTTGAATCGTATTCAGCAACTACTATATCAAACCTCTTGATTTTTGTATTTGGGGAAACAATAATAAAATCTCCATCATACAATGTGTTCATCATTGAATTTTGACTTACAGTTGCAGGAAAAAAAACGAAAAAGAATATGATTTCTACCGTTAAAATAACTGAAGAAAACAAACTACCAAAATCACTTAATAAATAAATAATATTTTTTATCTTTGTTTTATAATTTAAAATATCTAAATAATTAATTATTACTGCAAAGAAAAGCAAAAAGAAACTAATATATATAAAGAAATTTTTAACTCCACTTCTTGTTCTTCCAAATATAACAAATAAACAAAAAAATATTAATAATTGAAAGATGATTAAATTGGCTTTCTTAATTAATCCATCTTTAAAAATTAAACTATCCATAATTTTTCCTTAACTACCAAGAATGTCATTTAACTCTTCAGCAGTTACCAAAACATTTCTTGATCTGCTTCCCATCCCTTCTGAAACAATACCTAATTCCTCTAATCCTATCATAATACTTTGTGCTCTATTAAAACCTATTCCAAATTCTTTTTGAATTCTATTAATAGATGCAGCATCATTTTTTACAACAAAAGTAGCAATAATATCAAAAAACTCATCTTCCCTAGGATCTATTTTGTTCGTCTCTTCATCATCTAATCTCTTTTGCAAGTCTTCTTGCGTAAACATATAGTTTGGAGAATATTTCTCTTCTAGATAATTAGTAATTGATATAATTTCATTATCAGTAATAAATGCCCCCTGAAGTCTCATATCTGTCACTCCATCACTATATAACATATCTCCTTTTCCAAGCAACTTATCCGCACCAGTATGATCAAGGATAACCATAGAATCTACTTGTGAATTTACAGCAAAAGCAATTCTAGTTTGAATATTTGCTTTAATAGTTCCTTTAATAATATCTGTTGAAGGTCTTTGTGTTGCCATAATTAAATGAATACCAGCTGCTCTTGCTTTTTGAGCAAGTCTTTGAATATATTCTTCAACAGCATTAGTTGCTGCACCCATAAGATCAGCTAACTCATCAATAATTATAATTATATAAGGCATTTTTTCTATCTTTGAATCGGTTTTAGCAAATTCATTATATGCACTTATATTCCTTCTTTTAGTTGCTTTAAACAACATATACCTTTTATGCATCTCATCTACCGCCCACTTTAAACCAGCAGCTGCTAATTTTGAATCATTAATAACGGGGGACGCCAAATGAGGAATATCTTCATAATTTGAAAATTCTATAAATTTAGGATCAATCAATAATAGTTTAACATCATCAGGATCAGCTTTATACAACATACTAATTATCATACAATTAATAGAAACACTTTTACCTGATCCTGTTGTACCTGCTATTAAACCATGAGGCATCTCAGAAATATCTAAATATACTGGATTACCAGAAATATCTAACCCCAAAACAACGTTTAAAGGATTTCCATCATTTAAAAATTCAGGGTTAGCTAATAGTTCACCCAACATAACAAAATCTTGCTTTACATTGGGAACTTCAATACCAACAGTAGCTTTACCAGGAATTGGTGCCTCAATACGTAAAGATTTGCATTTTAAGTCCATTTGTAGATTGCTTGCTATATTTTTAATTTTTTCAACCTTCACTCCTCCATCAAGTTTAATTTCAAACTGAGTAACAGCGGGACCTTTTGTAAAATGAGTAACATGACCAGCAATATGAAATTCTGATAAAGTATTATCTATAATTTCTCTTTGATTATTTACATATGCTGAATCGCTCCCAGAATAACTTCTTCCTTTTTTAAGTAAGTCTAGAGGAGGAGCAGTATATTTCTTTCCAGATGTTTTTATAGTTTTTTGAGGCTTAGGTATTTTTCTACCATTCCAAGCACTTTCTTCACTTGCTGAAGCAGGTAAATTCCTATTTACATGTTTATTTTCAACAAGTTGATCTTCTATAACATCACTTACATCATTATTAAAACTATTATCTATTAATTCTTTTTCATCAAAATCCTTATCTAAAAAAACAAAATCGGAATTTTCTTTTTTAGAAGCAATAACATTTTTAGAAACAAGAGAATCATCTTTTACAGATTGTTTTACACTACTATCTTCTTTTCTTAAATAATCCGGAATTCTATTCACAGATTCTTTATTTTTATTTTCACTTTCAATTAGCTGTGATTTTTGAGAATAAGATTCTCTAAATCGCTTATCAATTTCTTCACTATTTTCAGTTTTATTATCTCTAAAAGCTTCATATTGTAACCCCTTATTTCCATACTTAACATAGGGAAAATAAGGTTTATCTTTTACTTTTCTCCCTGAAATAGGTGCCACAAAATTCTTTTTATTATCTTCTTCTTTTTTTATTTCTTCAATATTATCTTCTTTAATTTTAGGAATAAAGAAATTCTTTCTATTTTGTTTCATTTTTATTTTCCTCATCTTCTTCAATTATTCTTTGAATTTCTTCAGCTGAATTGTCAATATCTAAATTCAATTTATCCACAAATAAGCTTTTGCTATAAACTCTATTTGTTTCTTCAGCTATTATATCAATAATAGTTAATGAAATTTTATTTAATGCAGCCGTAAAAGTAGCATCAATCATTAACTTTTTTATCCAATAAACTGGATTTACATAATTTAAAACTCCACCGACAGTTCTAAAGAAACTTCTTACTTTAGTATTTGTAACAGTTTTAACAATTTTATTTTCTTCTGCTATTTTTTTTGCATCAAGAACATTTAAAATACTTGATATTTTAATTTCTTTTAGTCTTTTCAATATTGGTCCTTTAAATATGGTATCAATTCTATCTGCTATATAATGTGTTAATAACAAAGCCTCAGAAATGGACAATTCATACTTGGGATGTTTAGAATCGGGATAATAAAACAAAGCAATATCATCTATTAACGATAAAGAAATATCTTTTAATTTTACAATTTTCTCTCCTGATTTCAAGTAAGAACATTCTTCAATATATTGATTTCTAGCGTTTGTTACACTTCTTTTTAAATCATCATTACTAATATCAACTTCTTTAATGTAACTTAAAGATTTATCATTTTTAAACCTTACTGTAATAAATACCAAATATGTCATCAGACAAAAAAGAATACCTATAAGTATTCCAAAGAATAAAGTCAGTAAACTTGACCAAGAAAATTCAACAAAGAAATTATCATACACTTCTCGAAGAATATCACTTATACTTAAAAACAATCAAGCCACCCCCTATTCTTATTGTTTTTATTTTACTACATTTGTCACTTTTTTGCAATCAATTATAACTTAGATAAAATTTTTACTTTAATGTATATTATATTTAAAATGAGTGTTTTTCTTTAAAAATTGAAATTTATTTATTTTTATGATATTATATGAAAATATAATGGTGATAATATGAAAAAACAAAAATTTTTAATTGCAATAGATTTAGACGGAACTTTAATTCAACATTTTGATCAAATTGATAAAAAAAGTTTTAAATACCTAAAAAAAATTGCCAAAAAACACTATGTTGTTTTAGCAACAGGTCGTCCTTATCGTTCAACAAAGAAATACTATGATTTATTAAAATTAAAAACTCCAATTGTAAATTATAATGGTGCTCTTGTTCATAACCCATCTGATTTATTATTCCCAAAACATATGGAAACAATTAATCGTCAGCATATTTTTACAATAATAAGAGATAATAAAGATATCATTTTAAATATATTCAGCGAAGTTGAAGATGATATCTATTTATGGAAACAAGATGATAGTATCAAACATTATCTTCATAAAGATGGAGGAAATTTACATATTGGAGAATTTGAAGAAATATTACACGAAAACCCAAATGGTGCAATAGTATTTTCAAAAAATGGTTCTGAAAGTAAATTAGCTAACTATATTTCTAATAAATTTACAAATGAATTTAAAATACGATTTTGGAAAAGTGATAGTTTTGTGATTTCAGAAATTTATAGTCACAATACATCAAAGGCAGTGGGCTTAAAACATATTGCTGAATACTATGATATAAAAATTAAAAACACAATTGCAATTGGCGATGGACACAATGATATAGAAATGATTGAATATGTAAATACAGGTATAGCTATGGGGAATTCACACTCAGAATTACTTGCTAAAGCTAATATTTTAACAGACACAGTAGATAATCACGGTGTATATAAAGTATTAAAAAAATTAAAAAAAGAGAAGCAATTATAAAAATTGCTTCTTTTTTATATTTATTTATTTATTTTTCTTAACATGTTTAAATTTTGATTAAACATATATGAAATAAACGAAGGTAAATAATGAAAATATGGTGTTGTATACACTTCAAATGTTCCTAATTCAATATTACTATTACCATATAAAGCATGTATCTTAAAATAAACTTTATAATACAAATAACTTGCAGTAATTTTAAATGAAGTAGTATCAATTCCAATTTCAGACTGATATGTTGAGTCATAATTTCTTAATGAATTATAATTAAGACCATCACTAGACCAAGAAACTAGATAACTAGTCCCTTCTGGCATAGACTCCCAAGAAATAATAATTTCATCGCCCTCAAAAACCATAATATTTTGATTACTAGGAAGGTTATTGATAAAAAACTCTTCCGGAAACTGTATATATTCTTTTGTTTCAATTTCTAACACATCACTAAAAGCAATACCAAAATCATCATAACCTATAACTCTTATATAAATTATAGAATAATCATTTGGAATAATGTATTTCTTCTTTAAATAATCATTTTGATAAAAAATCGGTGAATTAGATAAATCCATATCTGTCCATTGATAATTATTTGATGAATATTGGACTTTATAAGTTAAACCTTCAATATCTTTTGCTTTCCATTGTAATGTGATTTCTGTATTTCTAAAAGGAATTTCAAAATAAGTTAATCCATTTATCTTACCATAATCAAGCGTAGTATTAATTTCAATTACATCAGATTCAGTTGAAGCAATATCAGTATATGCTTTTATTTTTAAATAAAATTTATCATAATCACCAATCGTAAATTCTTGTGTTAACTGCACATTAGAAGGAGTAAGAGGAAAACCTTCATTTTTCATAGAATTCCAAGTGACTAAATCAGTTGAATAAAATACTTCGTATTCTACTATATCACCATAAATTGAATAAATAGCATCAAAACGAATCTTTATATTTTCTCCCTTAAATAAATTGTCAGTAATAATTATATTTTTTATTGGCTCTAATTCTAACAACTCTCCATCTAAGGCGCCAGATGTATTAATAGCAACCGGATTAGATAAAGTATTAGATCTAGATAATGCTTTTACACCATAATTGTAATTACCAGTTTTAACTTCTTGATCAATATATGAAATTACTCCATCTTGTGAATAATTACCAATTAAATCTATAAGTTGTTCTGGGGCATAAGTTAAATCACCAGAACTTCTATAAATTGCATATCTATTTGCATCATTAGCTTCATTAAATTGAATTTTAAAACCTTGTAAAGTCTTAGAAATATTCAAATTAGTTACTTCATCTGGAGTTATCATATTAACTCCTAAAGAAGATACTTCAGTAGGTAGCGCTTTTTGATACCATGCATTTGACATAACTTGATTCATTCTTCCAATAGAACTTTTGCTAGCAGCTAACTGCTGATAATCAAAAACCACAGTTCCTGTAATTTTATCTAATTTGGAAATATACCTAACTTGTCTTTCTGCTTCAACGTCAGGTTGATAAGACCATGATTTATTAGCTGTTTTATTATCGGACATATATAAACCCATTCCAGAATAAACATTAACATCCTTATATCTTAAAGCCTTATCCCACCAATCCATAACATCAGCAAAGCGAGCAGTATTATGATCAAAAGACCAATAACTTTGAGGTACTAAATAATCAATCCAACCTTCGTTAGCCCATTTTAAAGTATCAGAATACAAATAATTTCCATAATGAGCAAATCCGCTTGTGCTTGAACCGTTAGTAATTGCATTATTATTCTCATCATATGTAACAACTCCATCGCCATTTCTCCAAATTCCTGAAGGAGAAATACCCAATTGTACTGCTTTTTTATTTAAAGAATTATAATTATCAATTAGATTATTTAAATCTTTAATAAAAATATTAACTTGCTCTCTTCTCCAATCTTCCATCGATAGATTATTTGGGTTATATTTAGCTCTTGTTGTACTATCATCAATTCCAGAAATATAAAAATAATCATCAAAATGTATTGCATCAATATCGTAATTATTTAATAATTCTCTAGCTGTATCAAGTAAAAACTGTCTAACTGCAGGTTCACCAGGATTCAAAATTTCTCCACCACTTCCAATTAATAAGTTATCCGGGTTTGATGCTGCATTATTACCTTGATAACTAGCAGCTATTTCCTCTTTTGTTCTTCCAGTTTCAGTTGATGAAATTCTATACGGGTTCATCCAAGCATGAAATTCAATTCCTCTTCGATGAGATTCATCAATTAACCACTCTAAAGCATCAAAATCAGAATCAGCATTATAATATTTTGAAAATGGATTATAAACAGAAGGATATAAAGCATCATTCATTATTCTCACATGATATACTATAGCATTCATATTGAAGTATTCAAGCGTTTGAAAAACTGATGTCATTTCTGCTTTAAACTGGCCTTCACTATTGAATCCTGTAATATCTCCCGTTAAAGGAGTTACCCATGCTGCTCTAAAATCTCTTTCGGGAGTAATATAGTCCTTTGGTATTAATACATTTGTATCTGTACGATAATATTTTACTGGTTGGCCATCTAAATCATAAACCAATTCCATATCAATAGCTTTTACATTTACTAACCCACCCAACACAATTGAAAGACCGATCAGTAAAACTAAAATTATACTCTTTTTAAATCTCTTCATTATAAAATCCTTTCCTCTTATAACAAAATACGATATAAAAATATTTATATTAGTTACAACTATTATAAGTATTTTTTAATTATTGCATAATCATACCCTTTATTTAATAAAGAAGTAATAATTTTATTCTTCATAATTTTTTCATCATATTTACTATAGCGTTTTTTTATTATTTCTATTTCCTTTATTAAAGTTTGTTCACAATCTGCAATAAACTTATATTGATTAATTATACTTAATATTCTATTACTTGAAAAACCATCACGTAAAAGTTTATTATATAATTTTTGTTTTTGTTTTTTTATAGGCTCATGTATATTCTTCTTAATATTCTTCTCAATAATCGTATGTATAATTTTTGTTTCTGTTTCATTATCAAATAAGAGCATTATTTCATTAATAATAAAACTTTCAATTCCTTTTTGTTTTAACTTTTCAAGTATAAATTTAGGCCCTTTATTATTTCTAATATAATAATCTAGTAATTCTTTAGAAAAAGAAAAATCATCTAAATATTCTAAATCTTTTAATTTTTCTATTACTACCAAAACTAAATCTTCTGAATAATCTTTTTTTCTGAGATAAGAATATACTTCATATATACTTCTGCTTCTAAATGATAAATAATATAAAGCAACATTTAATATAATATACTTTTGATTATCAATAACTATATTTTCAAATTCTTTTTCAGTAAATTCTTTGTTTTTATAAATCGCATACTTAATAATAGTATCTTCTTCAAAAGTATAATCTTTATTTAGTGTTGATACTATGAATTTTTTTCTATTTTTTGTCACATCAATAATTTTAATCATCGATTGGTTCATAAGTAAAACCTTCTCCCCTCACTTCACTTGCTTGAACTGCAAAATAAAAGGCTGTTTTATCTATTTTTTCAACAATTGTTCTTAATTTATAATATTCTCTGTTGCTTAAAACGCACACTAACATCTTTTTTTCTTTTTGAGAATATTCGCCTATTACCTTAATACTAGTTATCCCTCTATCTAAAGCAACAACTAATTTGTCTGTTATTTCTTCAGCTGCTTCTGAAATAATATAAACTGCTCTTTTATTAAAACTTCCGAAAATAACAGCATCCATTATTTTTCCACAGATAAATGTAAAAATTATTGAATATAAAGCTAAACTAAGAGATTTCAATACTAAAAATCCTGTTAATATAACTGCTCCATCTAAAATTAATAAAGAAACAGAAAAAGATATATGAAAATATTTAAATAAAATATTTTGAGGTATTTCTGTTCCCCCAGTTGTTCCTCCTCTTTTTACAACAATTCCAAGACCAATGCCCATAATTATTGAAGAAAAAACAACAATTAAAAAGAGATCTATATTAGTAATTTGATTTTGAAAACTATTTGGTAAATAATCAAAAACTATATTAAATATCTTAACAAATACCGGAAACATCAATGAACCATAAATAGACTTTAAAAAGAATGATCTTCCTAAAAAAATCAATCCAATGATTAATAATAATAAATTAGTAATCAACATAAGCAAAGCAGGATCAATTCCTGATAAATATTGATAAATTACACCAACTCCAGAAACACCCCCAATAACTATGTTATTGGGTTGTAAAAAGAAACTATATGAAAGAGCAACTAACATAACCCCAAAAGTCATTATAAATAAATCAAATAAACGTTTTCTTGTAAGTATCTTATTCATACATTACCTCGAATTATATTCGCTTATTAAATATGCATTTATAAATCCGTCAATATCTCCATCCATTACCGCCTCAGAATTTCCAGTTTCAAAATTTGTTCTATGATCTTTAACCATAGAATAAGGATGGAAAACATATGATCTAATTTGGCTCCCAAAACTATTAACAATATTATCACTCATTTTACTAATTAGTTTTTCTTGTTCCTCTAATTCCATTTGATATAGTTTTGACTTTAAAATATTTAATGCAACTTCTTTATTTTGAATTTGGCTTCTTTCATTTTGACAAGAAACAACAATTCCTGTTCTTAAATGAGTAATTCGAACAGCAGAATCAGTAGTGTTTACATGTTGACCACCAGCACCACTTGAACGATAAGTATCGATTCTAATGTCATCAGAATGAATTTCAATATCAATTTCACCCTCAATTTTAGGAGTAACTGAACAAGCGCAAAAAGAAGTATGTCTTCTCGCATTACTATCAAAAGGGCTAATTCTTACCAAACGATGAACTCCTTGTTCACCTTTTAAATATCCATAAGCTTTTTCACCAGAAACAACAAAAGTAACACTTTTGAGCCCTGCTTCTTCTCCATCTTGATAATCAGTTACACTAACTTTAAACCCTTTTTGTTCAGCATAGCGATTGTACATTCTAAATAACATTTCTGCCCAATCTTGAGCTTCAGTACCACCTGCTCCAGGATGAAGTTCAACAATAGCATCATAATTATCATATTCTTTACTTAGCAACATCATGATTTCAAATTTATCTAATTTACTAGAAATTAAATGAATTTCTTTTTTAATTGTTTCTAATACATTTTCACCTTCATCAAGCATTTGAATATAAATTTCTAATTCATCAATTAACCTATAAATTTCATCGTAAATTTTTATTATTCCATTATTATCTTTAATCTTTTTTAATGTTTTTTGAGCACTAGATATTTCGTTATAAAAATTTGGAGCAATAGTAAGTTTTAATAAATCCTTAACTTCTTTTTTTAAATTATTAATATCAATTGCTTTATTAAGTTCTAATAATTTATCTCTAAAACCATTATAGTATTTATTAATTTCATATCGCTCCATACTTTATCTCCTATTTTCCATGACAATTTTTATATTTTTTTCCAGAACCACATGGGCAAGGATCATTTCTTCCAATTTTTTGTGATTTAGCTGGTGTTTTTTTCCTATTGCTATCTTCCTTACCCGCACTAGCAGCAATAGGTTTTATAACTTGTTCTCTCTCTAAATTTCCTCTGATTTGAGCTCTATTCATAAATTTAATTGTATCATTTTCAATACCATTGATCATTTCCTCAAAAGTTTGAAAGCCAACTTCTTTATATTCTCTTAACGGATTAACTTGAGCATAAGCCTGTAAACTAACTGCTTGTCTTAATTCACTCATTGCATCAATATGATCCATCCAATATGTATCAATAACCCTTAAAAAAATTACTTTTAAAAACTCTTTAAATAAATTTTCTGGAAACTGTTCTTTCTTTTCGTTAAGCAATTCATTACATTTATTAACGAATAAATTAACAGCACTTTCATAATTTAAATTTTGAAAATCATCTATATTTAAATAATCTTTAGGAAAATATACAGAACTCAATTCATTATAAAAAGCTTTCTCATCAACATCAGCATTTTTCTTATCACTTTTTGAAAAATTAAGCGCAATTTTTCTCCCAACATTTTCAATTTTTTTAAGAACTACTTCACTTATATCATCATAAAATAAAACTTGATTTCTCTGTTCATAAATAATTTCTCTTTGAGCTCTTAAAACCTCATCATATTCTAACACTTGTTTTCTTGAATCAAAATTTTGTCCTTCAATTCGTTTTTGAGCATTTTCAACAAATTTAGAAAACATTTTGGATTCAAGTGCTTCTTCATTTCCTTCTTTATCACTTACAACATAAGACAACATAGTTTTGAACCTTTCAGTACCAAATCTTTGCATTAAATCATCATCAGTTGATAAATAAAATCTAGTATATCCAGGATCCCCTTGACGTCCAGAACGTCCTCTTAATTGGTTATCAATACGTCTAGACTCATGTCTTTCAGTACCAATTACCGCAAGACCTCCTAATTCAACAACCCCAGGACCTAATTTAATATCAGTACCACGTCCTGCCATATTTGTAGCAATTGTAACTGATTTCATTTTACCAGCATTAGCAACAATTTCTGCTTCTCTTTCGTGTTGTTTAGCATTTAAAACACTATGTGGTACTCCTCTTTTTCTTAGAAGTTCGGACAATAATTCACTTGTTTCAATAGCAATTGTACCTACTAAAACAGGTTGACCCCTTTGATATCTTTCTTTAATATCTTCAGCAATAGCATTAAACTTTGCCATTTTAGTAATAAAAATTAAATCCGGTTCATCTTGCCTAATAATTGGCTCATTTGTTGGAATTTCAACAACATACATATTATATATATTTCTAAATTCTTCTTCCTCAGTTTTAGCAGTTCCAGTCATACCAGCCAATTTTTTATACATTCTAAAGAAATTTTGATAAGTAATTGTAGCAACAGTTTTTGTTTCCTTTTTTATTTCAACTCTTTCTTTTGCTTCTAATGCTTGATGTAACCCTTCTGAATACTGTCTACCATGCATTAATCGTCCTGTAAAAGGGTCAACAATAATAACTTTTCCTTCTTGTACAACATAGTCAATATCTTTTGCCATTGAGTAATTTGCTCTTAATGCATTATGAATATGATGCAGTAAGCTTACATATTTAATATCATATAAATTATCAAGCCCAAAAAATCTTTCAGCTTTTTCCATTCCATCTTCATTAAGAGTTACATGTCGTGATTTAATATCGATTTCATAATCAGTTTCTCTTAATCCCTTGGCAAATAAATCTGCTTGTTGATAAAGATTTCCGGTGTTTTTAGCCCCACCCGAAATAATAAGCGGAGTTCTAGCTTCATCAATTAATATTGAGTCAACCTCATCTATAATACAAAAATTTAATTCTTTTTGGACCATGTGTTCTTTATAAATAACCATATGATCCCTTAAATAATCGAATCCTAATTCACTATTCGTACTATAAGTAATATCAGCATTATATGCTTCTCTTTTTTCTTCTGGACTTAATCCTCTTAAATTTAATCCTACAGTTAGACCTAACCAAGTAAACAATTCTCCCATTTCTCTTGCATCACGAGCAGCAAGATACTCATTAACAGTAACTATATGAACACCTTTTTTAGAAAGTGCATTTAAATATGCCACTAATGTAGAAGTTAAAGTTTTACCTTCACCAGTTTTCATTTCAGCAATATTACCACCATGCATAGCAAAAGCACCCATAACTTGAACTTTAAAAGCCGTTAAACCTAATACTCTTGTACCAGCCTCTCTAACAGTTGCAAAAGCATCAATAGCAATATCTGATAATGATTCTCCATTTTCAATTCTTTCTCTAAAAATAACTGTATTATGTTTTAATTGTTCATCTGTCATTTCTTTATACTGATCTTGCAAAGCAACAACCTTATTAGCTAGTTTCTCAACTCTTTTTAATTCTTTATATCCAGGATCAGTTAATGATCTAAACATAATATCACCTTTCTTTCACATTATTCATATAATTATAATATCATTTTTAACCCGTTTTTTCAAGTTATATTATCTGTTTCAACTATTATTAAATCAACAATAATTTCCTATAAAAAAGAGTCTATATAGACTCTTTAAAAATTAATATTTTTTTCTAAATAAAACAATTAACCCAAATGCCATAAATACTGAAATTACTTGAAAAATATTAAATGAACTACATTTAGCATTATCTTCAATTTCTATAACATCAGTATAAATTGGTCGTATTTCTAAATCTTCGAAAACTGCATCAAAATCTTTATCCCATTTACTAAAAGTTTTCCCATTTATTTCAACTGCATTTGGTGCTATTGCTTCTTCTCCAGCAAGCACTTCAACAGATGTAAGAATATTATCATCTAAATCATAAAAAATAACAGTATAAATTTCTTGTTCAACTATAGCTTCTATTATTAAATCTTCTTTTATATTATTAAAGGAATTTGACCACTCTATAAATTTGTAACCAGTTTGTAGTTCAAGAACAGGCGCAACCCCGTTTTCTCCATAATATACTTCTTGACTAGAAATCACTTTATTATTATGTTTAAAAATCACTGAATATATACTTCTTTTATATTGAGCATTAATTAGTAAATCTTCAGTAACATTTTCATAATTACTATCCCATTTATCAAACTCATAGCCTTCAATAATTGGCACTTCTGGAGCAATCCCATCTTTACCGTATTCAACAGTTTCAGTTTTAATAACAACATCATTTGCCTTATAAATAACTGTAAAAGTCTTAACTTCATAAATAGCATTTATATTCATGCTTTTAGTAATATAATCAAATTCCTGATCCCAAGTTAATATTATTATCCCCTCAATATTTACATCAGGATTCTCTATTTTTTCTCCATATAGTGCAACATAAGTTTTTACTAATTTATCATTTACAAAGAATTTCACCTGAAATATCTCATCAGAAAAAATAGCATATATATTTGTATTTTTAGTTATATTAGTTAATTCTTTATCCCAAGAAACAAAACCATATCCTGGTTTTGAAACCTCTGGAGCAATAGCATCCTTTCCATGATTAACATATTGAACAGGTCCTTCTTGTATCCCATCAACAAAAAACTTAACTTCATATATTGCATCACTATAAATAGCATAAATTTCTAAATTTTCTGTAACATTACTAAATTCCTTATCCCAACTCAGAAAATCTAAACCAATTTTTTCAGGAGGTAATGGGGCATTTCCATTTTTACCATGTTCAACATATTCAGATTTTAATAAAGTAGTACCATCGTAATATTCAATCAAATATAATTTAACTTCATAAACAGCATTAATTATTAGATCACTTGAAACATTAGTAAAATCTTTATCCCATTTAATAAAACTATATCCCTCTATTTCAATTGGAGTAGGAGAAATAGCACTATTGTTATAAACAATATCTTGTGTGCTAATTATATCTCCATTAATTTTAAAAGTAACAGTATAAGTATTAATCTCATACTCAGGATATACTTTTAAATTATCTGTAATTATATTAAAATCTTTATCCCAACCTGTAAAAGTATAACCTTGTTTTAAGGGATCAACTGGTGCTGACGCACTACTATTTTCTTCAACATATTGAGTTTTTATAACAGTTCCAGAAGCATCATAAAATTCAACTTTATAAGTGGTTACTTGGCCATCACTTACTACTTCAACACCTTGACCAGTAGTATTTGAATAACTAAGAGGCAAAACAGCATAATGATAATTACTTGCTTCAACATCACTATATGATTCAACCTCTGTAGTAGAAGCTAAAACGACATCAAAAAGTTCACTATTATCATAAGTAATTTCACCGTCATTTTTATAAATTGCATAATATTTTGCTAAACTATTAGAGTCCCAACTTAAAATATTTCTTGTTCCATCATTTATTAAGTTTACATTTGTAACAGTTCCAGGATTAATTTTAGGTCCGGCAATTTTTTCAGGAAGCAATACATTTTCTGTCCAAGCAACATTATAAGCATTATTAAATAAATTTTTAAATAATATATGATTAGATTTACTACTATTAATTGCTTTTTCTAAATGAGCATAACTATATAAACTAAAGCCTTTAACATTTTCCAATGTATTAAGATAAAGCATCATGTTTTTCATTTCTTCAGGATTATTCTGCCATGAATAAGTATTACTAGATGATTCTGCCATATAAATTCCTATACCAGAATATAAATTAACATTTTTGTATTTAACTACTTTATTCCACCATCCCATAACATCAGCAAATCCAGCAACAGGATGTTCAAATCCCCAATAACTTTGAGGAAGAATATAATCAATCCATTCATGATTTACCCAATTAACAGTATTTGAATACAAATAGTTATTATTATGTTCCATTCCTCCAGTTTTAGATCCAGTTGTAATAGCATTACCCTCACTATCATAAGTGACAATTCCATCACCATTTTGCCAAATTCCTGATGGTGAAATACCTAACTCAACATGTTTATTATTTTCTTGATTATAAACATCTAAATAATCTTTTAGTTCATGAATAAATAAATCAACTTGTTCTCTTCTCCAATCAGCTACTCCCAAATTATTTGGGTTATATTTGGCTCTTGTTGAAGAATCGTCTACACCATCAATATAAAAATAATCATCAAAGTGAATAGCATCAACATCGTAATTTGTAACTAATTCTTCAACAGTATCAACAAGAAAATTTCTGACTGCAGGTTCTCCAGGATTTAGAATAAGCTTACTACCACTTTTTAATATATTATCTGGGTTTGAGGCTGCATTTTTTTTATTACTTACTGAACTAGCATAACTTTCAACAGTACCACTATAACTATTTGTTATTCTATAGGGATTCATCCAAGCATGAAATTCAATTCCGCGTTTATGAGCTTCATCAATAATCCATGAAAGAGCTTCCCAATCAGGATTTGTACTATAATAAGATGACCAATTATTAAATTCAGAATCATAAAAAGCATCATTCATAATTCGCACATGATAAATTAATACATTTAAATTGTATTGTTCCATATTATCAAATACTTGAGTCATAACACTTTTATATTGGGATTGACTTGTATATCTAGGTATATTACCCGCAAGAGGAGTAATCCAAACACCTCTAAATTCTGATTCAGAATATTCATATGTGCTATTAATTAGAACGGGGTCTGTAGTTCCTTTATAATAAAGCGTACCACCATCACCAGTCTTTTGCAATGGTATTAATACACCATTAACCGTTATAACAGATATTAAAATAAAAATTATAATTATAAAAAAAGTATAGATCTTCTTGAACATTTTTTCACCTCTAGTTTAATATTATACCATAATACTATATTTTTTTCTACCTATAAAATAAGTATAAAGTTATAAATAAAAAAACAAAGCATCCTTAAATGCTTTGTTTTAATTATTAATTTTATTCTTCTTCTGTTTCTTCTTCTTCAGCCTCTTCAGGAACTAAAAGATCAGAATCAGTTTCTTCTTCTTCAGCCATCTTAATATCTCTAATTACTAACACCATTTCATCTTCATCAACATTAACTTTTACATCTTTAGGCACAATTAAATCTTTAACATAAATTGCATCATTTAATTCTAACCCAGATAAATCAACCTCAATTTCAGATATCCCATTTTCAACTGCAAATTCGCAAGGTAATTCTGTCATAACCATTGAAACTAATAAACTTTTCTTTTCAATTTCCTCTTTATTAACTAAACTAATTGGAATTTTTACATGCATTATTTCATTTGCTTGTACTTTTTGTAAATCAAAATGCATTATTTCATTTTTAGTTAGCAAAAAAGATTGAAAATCTTTAATATATACTTTGTGTTTTTCTCCTTTTAAATCAATTTCAAATACTTTTGTCTTACCATTTTCAGCAAGAACTTTCTTAAATTCTAAAGCATCTGCTTCAACAGAAATTGCTTTGAATTCTTTACCATAAATTACTCCCGGAATTAATCCGCTATTTCTTACTTTTTTTACATTGTCTGTTCTTATGTTTAAATTCATTGTTAAAACTCTCCATTCCATTTTTTAATGTTATATTATTATACCACAAATTGAGTAATATTTCAATATTTTTAACTTTATAACTAAATAAATATTAGAACCATATATTTCTAATTTTAAAGTAAATTAACAATTCTATTTCTTTCTTCTTAAAAAGAAAAATGCACCAAACATAGAAAAAATAGTAAATAATTGAACAGCATTTACACTTCCACAACTTGATGTTTTCGTATAAATTGATTCTACAATTAAATCTTGATCAATATTTGACAAATCTTGATTCCACTCTTTAAAAGTATATCCCTTTACTTCTGGAGCTTGATAATCTTCCAAATTATCTCCACTCTTTGCTTCAACTACTTCTATAACATTACCATCAATATCTTTAAAAGTAATTGAATAGATACTTTCTTCTTCAACTATTTCTTCATAAAGCGGTTTAACTATTTTATCTTCTTTAACATTAGTAAATTCCGTATCCCAACCTTTGAATAAATATCCTTCAATTTCTTCAACTTTAGGAGCAAGAGCATCTTCACCATATTTTACTGTTTCATTTTTAATTAATTCATCATTAAAACTATAAAATTTAACTGAAAATTTTAATTCTTCATAAAGCGGTCTAATAATTAAATCACTTTCAATATTTGAAAATTCTTGATCCCATCCTTTAAAGATAAAACCATTTATTTCATCAAGCGTTGGTGAAGTTGCAGAGTTTCCCTCAATTACACTTTCAGTTTTCACTTCATTATCAAATTTATCCATAAATTTTACAATAAATTGATTTCCTTCAGAAAATACAGCAGTAATAACTAAATCTGTAGTAATTAAATTAAATTCTTTATCCCAGCCAGTAAAATGATATCCAGAAATTTTGGGAATTTCTACTGGTGCTGTTGCACCTGTTTTATATTTTACTAACTCTTCCTTAATAATTGAACCATCTGGCATTAAAAATTGCACAGCTAATCTTGTTTCATCAGTAACATCTTCATAAACAGGATTAATTTTCAGATTAGAAGTTACATAGTCAAATTCTTGGTCCCATTTAACAAATAATTTATTATCATAAATAATAGGATTTACCTCTACCGCACCTTCACCATGCGCTATATTTTGGCTATCTATTACAATCCCATATAAGTCACAAAACTCAACTGTATAAATTTTTGCTTCATAAATTGAATATATTTTTAAATCTTCAGTAATACTACTAAAATCTTGATCCCATCCTTTAAAAGTATAACCAATTACTCTTGGTAATTGTGGCGGAGAAATAGTAGCTCCATGAGGAACTTGCTCTAACTTTAAAGAATTATTATCTTTATCAAAAAATTCTACTGTATAAGTATCTTTAGTAAAATCAGAATTAATAATTGTACCATTCCCCAAAGTATTTGTTTTACTAACAGGCACTACAGCATAATTATACACACCTGTTTCATCAATATATTCATATCTCTCATTATCATTACTTCCAAAAATATCATAGATTTCCTTTGTTGAATAAGTTATCTCATCTTCACTACGATATAAAGCATAATATCTAGCATTAGGGTTTTTATCCCAACTTATAATATTATTTTCACTTGTTTTTTCTAATTTTAAATTTCTAACATAACCTGGAAATACATTATTAGTGACATTAGATTGAGGTAAAAATATTTTTTCGGTCCACAAATCATTTCGAGCATTTTCCATATTTTGGCCCTTCATAGATGTTTTATTATTATAACCATCTTTCATATGCCTATAACTAAACAAAACTGAACCTTTTGAATTTTTTAAACCATCATTATATCTTAATTCATAAGATAATTCATATGGACTATTTTGCCATGAATATACATTTCCACTAGAACCAGCAATATGTAATCCAATCCCGGCATATAGACTTACATCTTTATGTTCGACTACTTTATCCCACCACTGCATAATATCTGCATATGGAGTAGTTGCGTGTTCTAAGGCAAAATAAACTTGCGGAACAATATAATCTATCCACTCCTCATTTATCCACTTAACTGTATCTGAATATAAATAATTATCATAATGAGCAAAACCATATAAAGTATTAGATCCATTTGTTATTGCATTACCATTAGAGTCATAACTAACAATTCCATCCCCATTTCTCCATACACCAGAAGGAGAAATACCTAATTGCACATACTTATTATTATTAACATTATGTTCTTCAATTAAATGATGTAAATCTTCAATAAATGTATCTACTTGTAATCTACGCCAATCTGCCAATAGTAAATTATCAGGATTATATTTTTCAAATGTTGCAGAATCATCATTATTATCAATATAAAAATAATCATCAAAATGAATTGCATCGATATCATAATTATCCATTAGTTCCTGACAAGTATCCAGTAAAAATTGTCTTACAGCAGGTTGGCCCGGGTCTAAAATAACCTGACTTGAATTTTTAATTAAATTTTCTGGATTAGAAGCTGCATTTGTTTCTGGGAAAGTACTAGCTAAATCTTCTAAAGTCCCAGAATATGAATTTTTAACTCTATATGGATTCATCCAAGCATGAAATTCAATTCCTCTTCTATGAGATTCACTAATAATCCACTCTAAAGCATCCCAATCCGAATTTCCATTATAATATGATGAATAAGGGTTTAACTCAGAAGGATACAAAGCATCATTCATTATCCTGACATGATAAATAATTGCATTCATATTATAGTATTCCATAACGTCAAAAACACTATTCATTGCTGCTTTATATTGCGTCTCACTAGTAAAAGATGGGATATCTCCAACTAAAGGGGTAACCCAAACTCCTCTAAGTTCAGTAGGTTTTTGAACATATACTTCATTCATTAAAACTTCACTAGAATCCCTATATTTAATAGTTCCAGAACCATCAAACTTAGGAATGCCAATCATTTGTGCATTAAGAACAACCACACTCAAAAATACAATTATAAAGCCAAAAAAAATTGTTGCTACTTTTTTTATCATCTATCTCTTCTCCTCTTCTAATAAATATAATACCATCTAATCATAAAAATTCAAAGAGAAAAAAAGGGCATACGCCCTTTTATAAACTTGTTTCAATAATTCCGTAATCATGGTCTTCTCTTAAGTAAACCACGCACACTTTATTGTTTTCAACATTTTGAAAAATATAAAAACTATGTCCTAACATCTCCATTTGCGCAACAGCATCATCTGGAGTCATTGGCTTTAAATCAACTTTTTTTGATTTTACAAGATTAGTAGCTATAAGTTCAGTTTTCATTTGTTCTAAATCAAAATCATCATTAGCAGCATAATAACCACCAACCCCTTCTCTCCTTTTTAAACTTGAATAGATTTTAGATTTATGTTTTCTCATTTGAGATTCAAGTTTATCAATCGCAAGATCAATAGCTGAGTTAAAAGTTTCACTCTTTACTTCTGCACGCAAAATTAAATTTTTTGTTGGAATCGTTATTTCAACCTCATTATATGCATCATATTGTTTGCACAAAACTGTTCCTGAAATCTCTTCAGGTCTTTTGAAATAAACATCCATTTTTGCCAATTTTCTTTCGGCATAATCACGGATTTCGTTTGTTGGTTCATACTTGTTTTTTCCTTTAACAATTATTTTCATAATCTTTACTCCTTTACTCTGTGATTACATCTTATTATAACATATTTTTAAATCACTAACAATATTTTGCACTATATAATTAATATTTGAATATTTTTTGAAAAACAAGAAATAATATTGATGTAATTATAAATAGTATCTTCTTCACTTGCTTCAACCAAAATAAATAAAATTTCCTTTTGAAAATATATAGCATCATAAAGAAACCTCTTAACTTTTGAATCAAAAAAGAATAAACTTTTGCTTTCTTCACTGATAAAACAAGTTGAATAAAGATAATAAATATGAAAAAAACTATCTTCATAATTAAAATGTTGATCTTGTTTTCTATATATACAATCGTTACAATCATAATAAGTAAACAAATCAAATATTGTTCTTTTAATTTTACATTGCATTTTATCACCATACATATATTATAAAAAATATTATAAATTAATTGAAAAAGGTATCAGAATTCTGATACCTAATAAGTTTAATTATTTAATTTCTACTTCTGCTCCAGCAGCAACTAATTTTTCTTTAATAGCATTAGCTTCTTCAACAGAAATTCCTTCTTTTACTGGTTTTGGAGCTCCATCAACTAAATCTTTAGCTTCTTTTAATCCAAGTCCAGTAATCTCACGAACAACTTTAATAACAGCAATTTTTGTTTGCCCAAATGAAGCAAGAATAACATTAACTGTAGATGGTCCTTCTTCAACTGCGTCAACAGCAGGTCCAGCAACAACTGCAGCTGCAGCTGTAACTCCAAATTTTTCTTCAATTGCTTTTACTAAATCATTTAATTCCAAAACTGACATTTCTTCTAATTGACCAAGAAATTCTTCAATATTTAATTTTGACATGTTAAATCCTCCTAATAATTATATTTCTTTTTGTTCAGCTACAGATTTAATAACAATACCTAAATTTCGAATTGGTGCCTGTAGAACACTCAATAGCATCGATAACATTCCATCTCTGTTTGGTAATGTTGAAATAACTTTTAATTCATCTACATTTAAAATTTCACCTTCAACAACACCTGTTTTGACAGTAAGTTGTTTATTTTCTTTAGCAAAATTGTAGATAATCCGAGATGCTGCTGTAGCATCTTTTGAGATTGCAACGGCACTTGGCCCTTTTAAATGCTCTTCAAGTTTAGAGTAACCTGCTTTTGTTGCAGCTCTTCTTAAAATATTATTTTTAATAACTTTTAAGTCTATTCCTTCATCATGCAATTTCTTTCTTAGCTCTGTTACTTGCTCAACTGTTAATCCTAAGTAATCAACAAAAACTAATGATTTAGCTTCGTTAAATTTTTCAGCTACTTGATCAACTTCAGCACTTTTCTTTAATAGAGTTGCTTCTTTCATTCTTACACCTCCTAAAATTTAGAAAACCTCTTTAAACCGTAGTTAAAGAGGCACAAATACTTCTTTACCTCGGCGGGTTATTAAGCCTTTATAGCACCCGATTCTACGGCATATTTTATAATTACTATTTTATTTAACTGATTTTGTTGCTACCATGGAATCAGAATTAATTTTAATTCCAGGTCCCATAGTTGCTGATATTGAGACGTTTTCAATATATACGCCTTTTACAGTAGAAGGCTTAGATTTTATAATAACATCATATATTGTTTTGATATTTTCATTTAATTTTATATCATCAAAACTTGTTTTACCAACAATAAATTGAATGTTTCCACTTTTATCAACACGGTACTCTACTTTTCCCGCCTTAATTTCAGATACTGCTTTAGCAATATCCATTGTTACTGTTCCAGTTTTTGCATTTGGCATTAATCCTTTAGGGCCAAGTAATTTCCCTAATCTTCCTAATTGCCCCATCATATCTGGTGTTGCAACAATAACATCAAAATCTAACCAACCTGTTTGAATTTTTTCAATATAATCTGTTTCTCCAAAAAAATCAGCACCAGCTTCTTCAGCTTCTTTTATTTTTGCTCCTTTTGCAAGAACTAAAACTTTACGAGTTTTACCGCTACCATGTGGTAACACGATTGCTCCTCTTAAATTTTGCTCAGCTTTTTTAGGATTTAAATTTAAATTAAAAGCTAATTCTACAGTGGCATCAAATTTGGCATAACTTGTCTTTTTTACAAGTTCAATTGCTTCATCAAGATTATATTTTTTAGTTCTATCAACTAATTTTAATGCTTCCGCATATTTACGACCTTTTTTAGCCATATCTTTTCCTCCTTAAATGTGGTTTAACGGATTACCTCCCACTTTTTAAGTTGTATAATAATTCAACTTAATTGGGAAAATACGTTGCAATTATTTTTCAACAACAATTCCCATATTTCTTGCAGTTCCTTCAACAATTTTCATTGCTGCTTCTTCATCATAGGCATTTAAGTCTACCATTTTAGTTTTAGCAATTTCCCTTAATTGATCTTTAGTGATTTTTCCCACTTTATCTTTTTGTGGAACACCTGAACCGCTTTTAATTCCAGCTGCTTTTTTTAATAAATCTGAAGCTGGTGGAGTCTTTGTGATGAAAGAAAACGAACGATCTTCGTATACTGTAATAACCGCTGGTATAATATTCCCTGCCATTTCCTTTGTTCTATCGTTAAATTGAACGCAGAACTGTTGAATGTTAATTCCCGTTTGACCTAAACTTGGTCCAACTGGTGGAGCTGGCGTTGCTTTTCCGGCAGCTAATTGTAGTTTTACGACTTTTGAAACTTTTTTCGTAGCCACGAGACACACCTCCTTTTTGTCTGTGATGTGGTAATAGAGTTTAACCTCTCCCACTTCTTTTTAAATAAAATATAAAATAGTACGTAACATATGCACGCTTAGTTATTATACTATAACAGGTAATAAAAGTCAATATAAAAACACGCATAATAAACAGCAAATTAAACTTTATTATATGTTTCATTAAATTAAAAATATTAAAAAATGTACGAAATTAAATTCGTACATTTACATTTATTATAAAACTATTTCATCAAAAGAAAGTTCTGCTGGTGTTTGTCTCCCAAAAAAATCTATTAAAACTTTTACTACACGTTTCTGCTCATCAATAAAATCAATTATTCCATATTGACCAGAAAAGTTTCCAGCAATAATTTTAACTTTATCACCAATTTTCCCAGAAAAACTACTTTTCTTTGTTAAACCAGCAATTTTCAAAATTGATTCCATTTCTTCGTTTTGAACAGGAACAGGCTTTGCTCCTCCACCACTAGAACCTAAGAAACCAGTTACCATAGGAGTATTTCTTATCATAAACCATGATTCATCAGTAACAATCATATCAATAAATACATATCCTGGAAAAGGTTTAACGAAAACTTCTTTTAGTTCTCCATTTTTCTTTTTTTCCATGTGAACTTCTTCTGGGACAATAACATTAAATATAATGTCTTGCATATTCATTGACTCGGCTCTTAATTCAATATTGTTCTTAGCTGCGCTTTCACACCCAGAATAAGTTTGGACTACATACCAAGCTCTTTCAGTCATAATATCCTCTTAGAATAATCCAGCTATTAGTTCAATTAAACTAATAACATATCTTAGTATAAAATCAATTCCAAAAAAGAATAATGACATAATCAAAACAAAAATTAATACAGTAATTGAATTAGCTAATAATTTTCCTTTTGTTAACCAAGTTACTCTCTTAAATTCAAATATTGATGGTTTAAAGAAAGGCCATACTGATAATGACACTCCTATAACACCAAGTCCAACAAGTATCCATGCAACTAAAGCTGGATAAGCTCCAATTAACCAAATATCTTCGTTAACTATTAACCCTGACTCACCACTACTATATTCACCAACTAATACAAGTGAACCTAATACAATAGCAATAATAGCAAGCACTAATAAAATTAATCCTTCATATTTATATTCTTTAGAAAATATTGATAATGCGCTATTTTTCTTTTTTTCTTTAATTTCTGCTTTTTGAGACATAATGCTCCTCCTACTTAGTTTCTTTATGAATAGTATGTTTATTACATTTTTTACAAAACTTTTTAATAACAAGTCGATCAGGATTATTAGTTTTATTTTTCGAAACAATATAATTTCTCGAAAGACACTCTTCACATATTAGAATTGCTTTTTCTCTCATAATCCTACCTTCAAATTCACCTTATTATTTTACCAAAAAAACACAATAATGTCAAGATGATTTAATAGACAATCTATTAAATAAAATAACTACAAGTGTTGTTGATCCCTAATCTTTTTCTTAATCCTATTCAGTGCATTATAAACTCTTCTTACATCAATATTTAATTTATTAGCTATTTCTCCTGCTTTAAGATTATATTCTGAATAAAACTTAAAAATATGCTTTTCAAAATCGCTTAACATACCTATTTGATATGTTTTATTACTTGTATATTTCTCCTTTTCTTCGTGAATAAAATTTAACTCATCAAAATATACTACATTATAAAAATTATTAGTTTCTTTCTTTAAAATTTGAATAAATTTTCTCTGTAAAATCAAATCAAAATATTTATTAAAAGTTTTATCATATAAATCAATATAACGAGATATTGCAATATTTAAGGCAATTAGCCCTTCTTGATAAAAATCTTCATAATCTTTTTGAATTCTAAATTTTGATATTCTTGTCTTAATGAGTGGTGAGTACTTTAAAAACATTATATCAAGTGCATCATCGTGTTTTTCTCTAATCAAATATAATAATTCATTATCATTATAGTTATACATAACTATACCTCCTATGAATTATTTATTTTTTATCTATACTTAATAATTTCGTAAATTAAAACTCCAGTACTGACAGAAGCATTTAGGGAAGTAATATGCCCTTTCATAGGAATTTTAACTAAAAAGTCGCATGATTCCTTAACCAAACGTGAAATACCTTTTCCTTCAGAACCGATAACTAAAACAACTTTCATATCATATTTAATATCAGTATAATTAATGCTTTTTTCACTAGCCTCAGCCCCAACAATCCAATATCCATTTTCTTTTAAATACTTAATTGTTTGTACAATATTCGCAACTTTTATAACTTTTACATATTCAACAGCACCAGTTGAAACTTTAGCAACAGTATTATTGATTTGTACAGAGCGATTTTTAGGAATTATTACCCCATCAATTTGAGCTGCTTCACAAGTTCGCAAAATTGCTCCAAAATTATGTGGGTCTTCAATTCCATCTAATATTAGTAAAAAACCTAAATCATTATTTATATTTTTTACTACATCTTTTAAATCATAATATTGATACTCTTCAACTTCCAAACAAATATTTTGATGAAACCCATTAACCATTTTATCTAAAAATTTTTTATCTACTATTTTACAATTAAGATTATGTTTTTTAGCTAACTCAATAAACTCTAAATTATTACCAACTGTATAAAGAGTTATAATTTTTCTTCCAGAACTTATAGCTTCTAAACAAACATTTTTTCCATAAATAATTTCACTCATTATAATCCTCTACAATATTAATAGCTAAATTAATAATTTCTTCCAATCTTTTTTTATTATCAATTAAATACAAATAGCCTATTAATGCTTCAAACCCAGAGCTATTTATATATTCATCTCTTTTAACATTTTTTCTTCTGCTTGAGTAGCTATAATTTCTTCCTCTATGAAAAATGTCTATTTCTTCTTCATTTAATAATGGCAAAAGCTTTTCCATTATTAAATTATGTGCTGTTGCACTAACATACTTAACACTTAAATCATGAAGCTTATGTAAATTCGTTATTTTTTTATTAATCAAATGCTCCCTAATAACCAATTCATAATACGCATCACCAACAAAAGCAAGATTTGCTCCATTTAATAATTTATAATCCATTAAATAAAAATACCTTTTTTTGTTATTTCATCTCTTAAATTATCAGCTTTAGTAAAATCTTTATTACTTCTCGCTTGTTTCCAAGATTGAACTAATTTCATTTCATCTGTAGTTAATTTATTTATTTTAATTTCCATACCTAAAACCCATAAAAACTCAGAAAATAAACAATATATTTCTTTTAATAAATCTTTTGAAATATTTTTATTTCTTAATAATTTATTGGTAATCTTTATAAGTTTAAAAACACTAGTAATAGCATTAGGAGTGTTAAAATCATCTTCCATCGCTGCGATAAATTCCTTTTTTATTTCTAGTAATACTAATTCCTTGACTTCTTTTATATTTACATCATTATATTCAAATTCTAATTTTCTAAAAAGTGAAATAAAAGCTCTGTTAATTTTTTCAAAATCAATAACAGCTTGTTCTAATAAATCTTCTCTAAAAGATAATGGCTGCCTATAAGGGACATTAAGCATTAAAAATCTATAAGCTTGATACCCAACTTTATCAATTGTCTCATTTGCCCAAATAACATTTCCAAGTGATTTACTCATTTTTTCACCTGAAAAATCGATTCTGCCATTATGCATCCAATAATTAGCTATTTTATTATTATAAGCAGCAATTGATTGAGCTATTTCGTTATCATGGTGAGGAAATTTCAAATCACTTCCTCCACCATGAATATCAATTAGTCCTCCAGAAATATTTCTAGACATTACTACACATTCAGTATGCCAACCCGGTCTACCTTTTCCCCAAGGAGAATCCCAGTTAATACCTTCTGTTGTTGCTTTCCATAATGTAAAATCTACAGGATTTTTTTTATTTAAATTTTTTTCTATTCTAGAACCAACAATTAATTTTTCAATACTTTGACCACTTAAAATTCCATATTCTTTTATTTTAGCAACATCAAAATATACATCTCCATTAATAACATATGCATTATCTTTTTTTACAAGCAAATCAATAAAATTAATAATATTATCAATATTTTCACTTACAGTAGGATTTGCATCATGTTGAAGACAATTAAGTTTTTTATAAGTCTTATTAATCTCTTTAATAAATTTCTGACTTAACTCTTCTTCTGAAATGTTTTTTTCTTTAGCACGATTAATTATCTTATCATCAATATCAGTAAAATTGGAAACAAAAGTGACATTGAAACCACTATATTTAAAAAACCTGGCAACTGTATCAAAAAAAACTACAGGACGAGAATTACCAATATGCATATAATCATAAACTGTAGGTCCACAGACATACAAAATAACATTATTTTTTATTATTGGTTTAAACTCTTCTATTTTATTTGACAAAGAATTATATATTTTAATCATTATTATCACCTTTTCTTCTATTTATATTATATACATAAACCCATCTTTTATCAAGCCATAAAAACTTTTTTCAAAATACAAAAAAAAGGGCAAATGCCCTTAGTTTTTAGGTAGTCTTATAGAAACAACAGTTCCCTTTGGTTCATTATGGTCAACTGTAATCTTTCCTTTATGAGCGTCTACAATTGTCTTAGCTATTGAAAGTCCTAACCCATTTCCACCTGTTTCTCTATTTCTTGCTTTCTCTTCGCGATAAAATCTTTCAAAAATATGTTTTTTTGTATAATCACTAATACCTATACCAGTATCTTTTAAAGTAATAATTACTTCAGTGTTTTCAAAAATTATATCTAATGATATTTTATCATTCTTATTCGTATATTTAAAAGCATTATCTAAAATAATAATCAACAATTGTTTGATTTTAGTTTTATCAATTTTTGCATCAAAATCCGCACAATTTGCAACAAATTCTTTATTGTGAATAATCGCAAGATCGGAAAAAGCTGATGTTACTTCATCAAATATATTTTTAATACTTGCTTGTTCATAAGTATACTCAATTTTACCTGAATCAGTTCTCGCTAGCGATAATAAATCTTCTGTCAATGTGTTTAATCTATTTACTTCTTTCAAAGCACTTGCTATCTCTTCAGAAACATCATATACCGTTGCATTTGATCGTGCTAATATATTTTCTAAATTACTTTGCACAATAGTTAACGGAGTTTTTAACTCATGTGAGGCATCGTTTACAAATTGTTTTTGTAACTCAAGTGATTTCATAAAACCTTTTACGGACCTTTGTGCTAAATAAAAACTTGCTACAGCTGCAATAATTATCATTATGACTGAAGAATAAATAAATGTTTTAATAATTTGAGCTTGTGATTGTAGTTCTCCACTAATCATCATACAAACTTTGACATAATCTGCATCACCTGCATTTTTGTTAAGCAAATGATCTATTTTTACAACAAATGAAAGAAAACTATTTTGAGAACCATTAATTTCAATATTCTCAATATAATGTTTCCCGATATTGCTTTGATCAATATTAAAAATTTCATTTTCTAATGCATCATTACGAATATTAATCATATCTTGAACTGTTTCATTAAATGAATGAATATAATCATTAGAATCAGTTGTTGTTAGCATTCCCGCTCCAATATGGCTATAATTCGTATTAAATAACGTAATGATGTTTTCAGTAATAGCAGCTGGTTTTTCATTAATATCTTCATAAACAAAAAAATAAATCCTTGCTCCTATTTTTACTTCCTTAGGTACAGAATAAGGAGATCTGAGATTATCATCTGTAGATTGTATATAACGACCAATATTTAAAGAACTATTTTCAACTTCAGCTTTTGTTCTACTAAAAAATAAATAATTTAATATTAAACTTATAAAAACTCCTAATATTATTATAAAAACTAAAAAAACGGATATGTTTGTTGCTATTGTTCTTAATAATTGTTTACTGACATTTCTCTGTTCAATGCTTTTAAATTTTTTCACTCCACATATAACCTACATTTCTTATAGTTTTTAAATAATTATTATACCCAAAATCTTTTAATGTTTTTCGTAAATTACTAACATAAACTTCAACAACACTCCAAACAGTATCTGAATCAAATCCCCAAATTCTATTAAACAACTGTTCTTTTGGAATAATTATTTCCTTATTTCTTACTAAATATTCTAATATATCATAAGTTTTTCCAACAAGGTCTAAACTATTCCCATTAATCCTTACAATTTTATGTACAACATCAAATTCCATATCTTTAAATGTTAATTTTAATCCTTGAAAATTATTATTATACCTTCTAAGTAAAGCTTCTACTCTTGCTATTAATTCATCACGAAAAAAAGGTTTTGTTAGATAATCATCAGCACCAAGATTTAAACCTTTAACTCGGTCATTAACTGATGTTTTAGCTGTTAACATTAAAACAGGACAATTACTAAATTTTCTTAACTTTTCTAAAATGGTAAATCCATCAATATGTGGAAGCATAACATCTAATATGATTAAGTCATAAATATCTTGCTCACATTGAAACAACGCATCTTCTCCATCATAGACACTATCTATATCTGCAATTTTATCAAGCATTTTACTAATACTCATATTCAATGTTTTATCATCTTCAACAACTAATATTTTCATATTTTTTTACCTCTTATATATTATATCACAACTTCTTAAACCAAACTAAAAAAAATGCAAGCTAATAGCTTGCAAGTAAAACTTAACGTTTTGAGAATTGTGGTGCACGACGTGCCTTTTTAAGACCATATTTTTTACGTTCTTTAGCACGAGGATCCCTTGTAACCATTCCTGCTTTTTTCAAAACTGAACGGAAATCAGGATTTAATTCCATTAAAGCTCTAGTAATACCATGTCTGATAGCACCTGCTTGTCCTGAAATACCTCCACCCAATACGTTTACTAATACATCATAACTAGAAGTTGTATTAGTTAAATTAAGAGGTTGTAATACATCCAAGCGAATTGCTGCTGATGGAATGTAATCAATAAAAGAACGGCCATTAATAGTAATTTGACCTGAGCCTGGTACTAGACGTACTCTAGCTACAGAACTTTTTCTTCTTCCTGTGCCATAATATTGTACTTTTGCCATTTTCTTTCCTCCTAACCTTTCAAGTTATAAACTTCTGGTTTTTGAGCCTGATGTGGATGTTCAGGACCAACATAAACATAAAGTTTACGATACATGTCATCACCTAAAGATCCTTTAGGCAACATGCCTCTAATTGATTTTTCTAATACTTTTTGTGGTTGAACTTCTAACATAACTTTAGCTGTTCTACTTTTCAATCCTCCAGGATATCCTGAATGACGGTAATACATTTTTTTATTAAGTTTATCTCCTGTAAGAGCTACTTTTTCGCTATTAACAATAATAACATAATCCCCACAATCTACATGTGGTGTAAATGTTGGCTTATGTTTTCCACGAAGTAATGTAGCAACCTCAGTTGAGATTCTACCTAACACTAGATTTGTTGCATCAACAACATACCATTTACGCTCTACATTTTGTGCATTAGCCATAAATGATTTACTCATAATTATTTCCTCCTATAATTTTTTAAAATTATTTAAATATGTGGGCATATTTAAACAGAGGGCTTTCGGGTTTAAAATGTACCTTATATATAATACTATAAGCACTACAAAAAGTCAAACAAAATCATCTCGCATAGCCAATATTTTTATGACATATTAATAAATAAAAATTAAATTTTTCTTTTTTCATGATCCTTAAACAATTCTTCTTGATTAACTAAATTTTGTAAACGATATGAATCAGTATGCTCCCCAAGTGGAAAAACTACTCTAAAGATTATCGGAGTAACAATACAAGTTATAATTCCAGCAAGAACTATTGCATCACCAAAAGCTTCTGTAAATAATTCTAGATGAACTCCAATATGACTGGCAGCAATACAAACAATAATTGTCGTTGTACTTAATAAAATCATTGGTAATAATTTTTTTAATTTAAACCATCTCAATAAATATAACATTGGAATTCTAGCAACCAATAAACCAATTAAAATATAAAGTACATGAACAATATTAATTCCTTCTTTTACAAAAGAAACAATATCAATTCTTGTTCCAACAATTACAAAAAACAACGGAACAAAAAATGCATATATTATATGTTCAACCTTCTTAAAAGTTTCTTTCTTGATATTAGCACTTCTTGTTACCATCCCTGCCGCATACGCGCCTAAAATATATTCTACACCAGCTAAATCACTTAACAATACCAATCCTAATATTAACATTATCAACATTCTAACTGGCAACTGTTTATAATCAGTAATTGATGTTACTTTTTCAAAAAATGATCTTCGAGATGATAATCTACTCCACAATACTAAAATCAAAATCATTACTAATAAAATCCAAATTAGCCCACTAGTAACACCAGTAATAATCATAAAAATTGATAATAAAATTATCGATATAATTTCAGACAAATCAGAAAAAATATCAAATATTTTTCCTAGAATAGTATTTTGCATTTTTTGAATATGAATTAATGGCGATACTAAACCAGCAAAACTTGATGAAAATACAATACTAAGTAATAATCCAGTTTGTAACCACTTTTCACTAATGCTTATATCCTGAGTAAAAAACATAAAAAAGCCTAAACCAACAGAAATTGATAATACTGCAATAAATATCCCTAAAGCAATCCGAAAAACATTAATATGTTTACTTCCAGTTCGTTCATTATCTTTCAACAAGCCTAATTCAACTTCATATCCAGATAAGAAAATAATTAGAGATAATCCAACGATGTATAAAGCGTTAATAAAAGAAACCATTTCTAATTCAATTATATATTTATTAAACCAAGGAGCAATTGCTATACCGATTAATATTTCTATAACAAACGCTGGTATAACCTTAACATTAATACTACATAAAAATAACTCTATAGCTGCTGAAATCCCTAAAATAATTAATATTGGTATTAAAAATGATGTTTGAAGTGATGATAATATAACCATTAATCCACCACCGCATCATTATCTAATTTATTTACTTCTAGCACTTCTAATTGTCCATCTTTATTTGATGCTGCAAGAAGCATACCCTCAGATAAATACCCTCTAAATTTAGTTGCTTTTAAATTTACTAAAACAACTATTTTTTTACCAACCAATTCTTCAGTTTCATAATTATCAGCTATACTGGAAACAATTTGTTTAATATTTCCATTAATATCAACTTGTAATATTAAAAGCTTATCAGCATTTTCTGCTTTTTCGCATTTAATGATTTTTCCTATTCTAAAATCTAATTTATTAAAATCATCAATAGTTATTTCTTCTTTAACTTTCATAGTTTCTATCCCTTGTTTTTTATTAGTTTGATATTCAAGTTCTTCATCTTTATCAAGACGTTTAAATAAAACAATAGCCTTAACTTTTATAATTGTACTACTTAAAAAGCCAAAATAAATATTTTGATATTTAATATCATCATTTTTTAAATTTAATACATCTTGAATTTTAAGAGATGTAGATGGCAAAATCGAACTTAATAATATACTAATTACTCTTATTGATTCGATTAAATGATAAATTACTTCTTTAATCAATTCTTTATTCTTTTCCTCTTTAGCCAATTTCCATGGTTCAGTTTCATCAACATATTTATTTGTTTTGCTAATTAAAGTCCATAAGGAAATCAAAGAATCTTGAATTCTAAAATTTTTTATACTATTATCATAATCTTTTACAACTTCATTAGCTAATTTCTTTAAATCTTTCGAATAAATTAAATTAGATTCAGTTTTTAATACTTCACCATTTAAATATTTATTGGCCATTGAAACTGTCCTACTTACTAAATTACCTAAATCATTTGCTAAATCAGCATTATATTTTTCAATAAATCTTTCATAACTAAAATAGCAGTCATTTCCTAAAGGTAATTCACGTAATAAATAATATCTTAAAGCATCAACACCATATCTTTTTGTAACATCTAAGGGATAAACCAAATTTCCAGTAGATTTACTCATTTTTCCCTCTTTCATTAAAACCCATCCATGAACATAAAGTTTAAATTTAATAGGTATATTTAAAGCCATTAACATAATTGGCCAATAAATTGCATGAAATCTTAAAATATCTTTACCAACAATATGAACTACTTCATCACCTTGTACCCAATATTTATTAAATTGACTATTATTAATACTTCCATATCCTAAAGCAGTTATATAATTACTTAAAGCATCAATCCAAACATAGACAACATGTTTGGGGTTTGACAATACAGGTACACCCCAATTAAAACTAGTTCTACTAACACTTAAATTTTCTAATCCTTGTTCAATAAAAGAAATCACTTCATTTTTTCTTGTTTCAGGTTGAATAAAATCAGGATTATCATTTATATATTTTAATAATTTATTAGAATATTTTTTCAAATTTAAAAAATAAGTTTCTTCTTCTAATTTAATTGTCTTTTTCCCACAATCTGGACATATTCCTTCTTCAATAATTTGTGTTTTTGTAAAAAAAGATTCACAAGCAACACAATAATCTCCTGAATACTTATCTAAATATATATCTTTTTGTTCTAAAAGCTTTTCAAATATTTTTTGAACACCCTGTATATGTTCACTATCAGAGGTTCTAATGAATATATCATTAGAAATGTCCAAATTATTCCAAATATTTTTAATTTCTAAAGCTAAATCATCAACAAAAGGTTTGGGTTTTCTTCCAGCTTTCTTTGCTGCTTCCTCAATTTTTTGGCCATGCTCATCCATACCCGTTAAAAATAAAGTTTCATTACCAATAAGTCGATTAAACCTTGCCATTGTATCTGCAGCAATCGTTGTATAAGAATTTCCTATATGAACTGTTCCACTTGCATAATAAATTGGAGTTGTGACATAAAAAGTTTTTTTATTTTTGCTCATAATTTACCTCTTCATTGTTTATATTGTATTATAACATTTTTTAATAAATTTTTAAATACAATAAAAACATTTACAGTCACTAGATTTATAAAAAAAGATATATTTTCATATATCTTTAGAATTTTTACCATAATTCTTTAAATAACTTACACATATCCAAAACTTGAGTATCATCTTGCTTAATGGCATTTTTAATTGGTATAGTAATAATTTTGTTATTTTTAAATGCAACTGAAATGCCACTCTCATCCTTCATCAATGCATGAATAGCAGCACTACCCATTTGAGAAGCTAAAACCCTATCTCTTGGTGTTGGTGACCCACCACGTTGAACGTGGCCTAAAATAGTAGTTCTTGCTTCAAAAGGCGTGTTTTCTCCTACTTGTTTTGCAAGTTCATTAAGATTAACCATATTTTCAGCAACTATAATAATAGCATGATTTTTAACTAATGCTGCTTTATTAATATTTGCTAATACATCTTTTAAATTATAACCAACTTCTTTACAAATAACATATTCTGCACCTGTTGCAATGCCTGTCCAAATTGCAAGATCTCCACAATTTCTACCCATAACTTCTACAATAGAACATCTCCCATGAGAACTTGAAGTATCTCTTAATTTGTCCACTGCCTCTACGATTGTTTGCAATGCTGTATCAAAACCTATCGTAAAATCAGTACCCTCAATATCATTATCAATAGTTGCTGGAATAGCAACAGTCTTAATTCCCATTTCATGCAAAGCTAAAGCTCCCCTATAAGTTCCATCACCACCTATAGCAACAACAGCATCAATTCCAAACTCTTTTAATTTACTTATTGCAACTTTTCTAACTTCTTCAAGTGCAAAATCGGCTAATCTAGCAGTTCCTAAAAAAGTGCCTCCATTACTCATTTTTTCAGAAACTGATTTTCTATTCATTGGCTCAATTCTACCTTCATACATTCCTAAATAACCATCATGAATACCATAAAGCTCCAAACCATAAGTCATCCCTGTTCTTGCAACAGCTCTAATTGCAGCATTCATTCCTGGAGCATCTCCACCAGCAGTTAAAACACCTATTCTTTTTACCATATTTATCTCTCTTTTCTTATATCTTTAATAATAAATTGAAGCTTTCCGTTTCTCTCATCAACATTCCCAGTTAAATAATAAATCTTATCACTTTCCAAAATATTTTCATACTTTAAATAAGCATTCGGAAAAATGACAGCATCCATTATATCAGTATCATCAAAAATTTGCAAAAAAGCCATATTTTCACCCTTTTTTGTTTTTATTATTCTAATATATCTAACACCAACAATAACACTTATGAAATTACCCTTACTTAAATCCGACAAATTTTTTAAATTATTTTTATTTTTATATAAATCATATCGTTTGAAAATACTAAATTTTAAATTTAGACCTAACGCTTCTCTTTCACGTCTTGCAATCTCCTCAAAACTATATTCTTCATTATTTGATTTGCTCTCTATTAATCTTCCTTCAAAAGCTTTTGAATATTCAGTTATTATAAGTGCTTCTTCATACTCTTCATTCATATGTTTTCTTGTTAATCCAAACTCATCTAAAGCACCCGAATCAACTAACATCTCAATATTCTTTTTATTTAATATTTTCTTTGTTCTTTTAATAAAATCATAATAATTAATATACTGTCCATTAACATCTCTTTCCTCAATTAAATTTTTTAAAATAACTTCTCCAATTCCTTTAATTCCCAGCAAAGGAAAATATGTTTCGTTATTTATAAATACAAACTTTGCACTGCTATAATTAATAGATGGTAATTTTACATGTAAATTGTTTTTCTCACAATCATTTAAATAAGTTTTAATTAAATTATCATTACCTAAATTATAACTCATTAAAACAACCATAAAATACTTATAATAATGCGCTTTTAAATAAGCCATCATATAAGCAAGTCGAGAATAAGCAACAGCATGATTTTTATTAAACCCATATGATGCAAACTTAGCAATATAATCATAGATTATATTTGCAAGATCATTTTGATACCCATTATTCATTGAACCTTTAATGAATTTTTCTCTTTCTTTTTCAATAATATCAATATTTTTCTTAGAAACAGCTCTTCTTAAACTATCTGCCTGTCCTAAACTATATCCAGCAAATCTTTGAGCTATCAACATAATCTGTTCTTGAAAAACAATAATACCATAAGTTGGTTTAAGAATATCTGCTAAATCATTATGGATGTATTCTATTTTTTCAAACCCAAATTTTCTATTTACAAATGTATTAATCATCTCCATTGGTCCAGGACGATACAAAGCATTTGCATTAACAATATCATCAAAACATTCTGTTTTTAATTTTATTAGCAAATCTTTCATTCCTCTAGAATCAAATTGGAAAATACCATCCGTATTCCCAGTAGAAAATATTTTAAAAGTTTTACTATCATATAAATTTATGTTATTAATATTAAAATCTTTTTTTTCATAATAATTAATATGTTCAATTACATCTTCAATAATACTTAAATTCTTCAATCCTAAAAAATCCATTTTCAATAAACCTAGTTTTTCTAAATCACTAGCATCATATTGAGTTTGAAATAAATCATTAACTCCTTTTTGTAAGGCTGTATATTTAGTCAAATGTTCTTTTGTTATAATAATACCTGCAGCATGAGTAGAAAAATGTCTAGGAAGCCCTTCAATTTTATTAACTAAAGTGACTAATTTTTTAATATCATCATTTTCTTCAATTATTCTTTTAAACTTCAAATTTTCATCTACTAATTGCTTGATATTGTCATTATCATTTTTTACAAACTTTAACACTTCATTTACTATTTTTTCATTAAATTGCATAACTCTAGAAACATCTCTGATTGCCATCCTAATTTTAAATGTGCCAAAAGTACAAATATGAGCTACATGGTCGGCACCATATTTCTTACCCACATATTTTATTACTTGATCTCTTTTTTTATCAGGAAAATCAGTATCAATATCAGGCATACTAATTCTCTCTGGATTTAAAAATCTTTCAAAAAGAAGATTATAAGTTATTGGATCTACATCCGTAATACCCAGAACATAAGCAACTAATGAACCAGGGGCCGATCCCCTTCCTGGTCCTACTAGAATATCATTAGATTTTGCATACTTTATAAAATCATAGACAATTAAAAAATAATCTGCAAATCCCATTCTTATAATTACATCAAGTTCTAAAAATAATCGTTCTTTATAAACAGAAAAATTACATTTTTTTCCTCTTAAACGTTTATTTAAACCTATTTTACATAAATTAATTAAATAATCATTTACTTCACCTTTATTAATTTTAAATTCAGGAAGATGATACCCAGAAAAATCTATTGTAACATTACATTTATCACTAATCACCTTAGTATTTTTGATTAAATCTGGGAACTCTTTAAACAAGTTTATCGCTTCATTTTGATTTAATAAAAACATCTTATCTTCAGATTCTTTCAAAGCATATTCATTAATACCTAAATCAATACACCTTAAAACTTTATAAACATCAACATCTTCTTTTTCTAAATATATTGTTTTATTTATAGCAACACATTTAATATCATTATTATTTGCAAAATTAATTAAAGACTGAATATTTCTATTATTCTTTTCACTTTGTAAGTCAATTCCCAAATATAAATCTTTAATAATATTTTTATATTCATTAAGTTTTAATCCTGCAGCAATTAAATTGTTTTCATAAAATAATTTAATAACTTCATTTTCACAAGAAGGGATAATACCAACTATATCATCACACTTATTCGTTAATTGTTCTAATGAAATAATTGGTGAATTAGTTTTATAACTTGCAATTTCTAAAATATTTTGATAGCCTTGAATATTTTTAGCATATAGTAAAAGTGAATTAAAGTAATCAGATTTAATACTAATATTAATACCTAATATTGGTTTTATATTTAGCTCTTTTGCTTTATTATAAAACTTAAAAAGACCACTAGTATTATTAACATCAGTAATTGCAAGACTTGAATACTTATAATCTTTTGCTTTTTTTAAAAGTTTATTAATATGATTAGAACTTTCTAAAAGCGAATATTCAGATAATGTGTATAAATTTACGAATTCCATCTTTTTCCACCTTTACCTATTTAGTATATCATATCTAAAATAAAAATTCATTTTTTTCTTATAAAAAATTTGCCTATTAAAAGGCAAATCATTTTACATCAATTTAAAACTTATTAATTCTTTTATTTCTAAAAATTATTATTGTTCCAAATAATAAACCACCAACTACTAATGAAAAAATTATTACAGGAAAATAACTAAATTTACTATCTAGAATTATATCATTATTTAAATAACTTAATTGTTTTAATTCATTACCTTGAATTAAATCATTAACTTCTATAGAACATCTAATATCAGATTCATTACTATTCAATAAATATATATTTCCTAATACTAATTCAGAATCTTCTATTGCAATTTTTCCCGTTATAATTTCATTAGTATAAGAAATCTCTCCTCCACTATAATAACCTATCATAATACTAAAATTATATGTTTCATTAACGTTTACATTATTAATGATAACTGCCCCATTAAAAAAAGGATAATCAAAGAAATATTCTAAATTGTTATTATACAAATATAATCTTATTGATCTTAAACTATTATCATTATCATTAACTTCAAACATTAAACTATCATCATCATTTATACTTAAATTAAATGAAGGATTTTTAGGATTTACTTTCACATAACAATAATTATTTATTATATCTTTACATAAATTACCTTCTTTTTTATAAACTAGTTCTTCAATTAATAACGGAAAATAACCAATTTCATTCAAATTATTAATATTTACAGAAATATAATTCTCTTCCTCATTTATTTTGGAAATATCAAATAATTCTTCATTAACATATAAGCCAATAAACTCATCATGAATGTTATCAACATATAATTTTATTTCCAAGTTATCCCCTCTAATAATTTCATATTGAAAATAATCTTGATAAAAATCATTTATTTTTCTTTGATACTTTGAAACAGTAAAATTAAAAGATTTTTCATTATTTATATTATCAACTAAAAGTAATTTATAATTACCAGGAACATTTAACGGATAATTATTTACAATAATTTGTCCATTTAAATATGCTTTTCCCGTAAATTTTAAATTGTATCCACATGGGTAAAGCCCATTTTCTATAACATTGGACTCTAATAAAACTCTTTTTGAATTTAATATTGAAAATTCTAATCTGTTTTTTGTTTCCATAATATATTTAAATGGATATTCTCCATATACTAAAGGATCAAAATAATATTCTTCTATTTTTTCAATTAAACTAGCTTCTCCAAAAACACTACTTACAGCTACTATTTCCTCATCTTTTATATATACATCACTTATTTTACTATCTTTTGTTTTTATAATATCTATTAGAACATAATAATCATCATATTCACACAAAATATACTTATCAATGTCTTCAAAAAAATTTATATTTTGAAAATTAAAATTATCTGGATAATAAAAACTATCAATAACTTCCATTATTATAACATCATATACATAACCTTTATTATTAGAAAATGCGATTAATTCATTATTACATGTTAAATGAATATATCCTACTTTTTCTAAGTATTTAAGATTCTTTTGGGGTTTCAAATCAGTTGAAAAACTAATAAGGTTTGTACTAGTTGATAAAAACAAATTATTATTAAAACTAAAAAAACTTAGTATATTTATTGATTTGTCTAAAACAATATAATTATTTATATTTAAATTATCATCAAGTTTTGCAATAAAAATACTTTTAGTATCGATACCACCATATCCCAAATCACCACCAGTTTCTTTATCTTTTTGTCCAATTATATAAGTAATACCATTACAAATAGTAACATCAATCACTGATTCATTTAATTTCCCACCAATCAAATTATGGTTAATTTCATTAAATTCAAAATCAAATTCATAAACAGCAATATCACTTCTTGCAAGATTTTTATTTTTAGCCTCAATATTTAAATTATTATCTGTATAATTATTAATATTTCCCAAAATATAAATCTTATTATTATTAATAAAAATTTTATAATTAAGAATATCATTGTTTATCAATACTTTTTCTTCAATAAAGAGGCCATACTTTGTAAATATATTAACAACAAATTGATTATTTCTAATCCCAAAAACATAAATTTGATTATTTTCTTCATATATTTTACCTTTATTTAACGATCCAAATCTATATTCATAATCATTAGCACCAAGCATTTTATATTCATTATCATCAACTAACAAATAATTTTCAACTTCACCTACAATAGTATAATTATAATCAATTCTATACATTAATAAATTATAATCTTGATAACCATAAGTAAATGAGGAAAATATACCAATTAATGTAAATAGTAATTTAATCATTTTTTGTTTCTCCTTAAAAACTTTTTAGGCAAAAGAAAGCCAATCCCTATAAAAATAAGTGTACTTATAACAAATAGATATACTCTATAATCACTTTTAGATAAATTAATAATCTTATCTTCTACTTGTAAAACAATATTTTCTTCTTCGTATTCATTATTATTAATAATAGAAGGAGAGTTTTTTTCATTATTTAATATTTCCTCAGGAACTATAGTTTTTAAATTTTTCACAGCAAATTCTTTAATATAAATATCTCCTTCTTCTGACTCTTGTTTTAATATATAAAAACCTTCTTCTGTAATTTTATGACCTGAATTAATTAAAATATTATTCAAGTATCCTATTCCATTAAAAGTTATAATTTTACCTACATCATATATGATACCATCTTCAATATTTGTAATTGGTAACATCTTTACAATTGCCTCGTTTATGCACATTAAATTTTCATCATTTTGTACATAATAGTAATTATGAGTTTTTAAAGTAGAAACATCTTCAAACAAGACATTTTCACCATCAATTTCTTGATAATTAATTGTCATAAAAGTACTAAAATACTCTTTATCTCCGTTTGTAAAATTCCTTTCATGCAATTTTACAATAGCAATTTTATACACATTTAAAACTTCTCTATTATTTATTTTTTTTGTAGTTAATAAATATATATAGTTATCATAAAAAACTATATTTTTAAAATCATCGCCATCAAGTGTAAATGATAAAAAATCATTATTTTTCATATATTGGTTAATACAAAAATAATAATAATTTTTATTCCCCGAATAAATATTTTCTGTAATAATTATAAGTATATGATTATTATAAACTTTCACTGTATCTATACTACAGATAATTTCTTCGTTATTAAAGATATTATAATATTTAACGCTCTCATACATCAATTCTTTATTATACTCATATATTATTATTTCATTTTTGCTACTAGCATATCCACCGATATAATAACTATTATCATCATTTAATAAAAAAATATTTTCTAAATTATGATTTATTTCTACTTTACAAAAACTAACATCTTCTGCATATTTATCCAAACATACAATTCCTTCTGTATATCCAGAGGGAGTATTATATGGAAATGGTCCCATTCCTTTTACTGCTAAATAAACATATAATTTTTCATCAACAAACATAGATGCAAAATAATCTGCACCACTAAAATTTTTCACACAAAACATATTCAAATCGTCATAATTAAGGGATAGTTTGCTTAAAAAAACTCCATTACTGTATTGATAAGCACCATCATAATCCAAAGTATATGACTCTGTTTCTGTCACAAAATATACCCCATCTTTTGATTTATATATATCATGAGCTTTTGCGTTTTTATTACCTTTTATTAATTTCATTTGATTTAAAAAACCTGTTAAAGAGATTTCAGCAATTAAAATATCAGTTACAAATGAATCAGGTTGTTCATATTCTCCAATACAATGGATTACTCCATCATCTAGAACTCCATTTACAAATCTTCCTCTACCAACAACACTATATAAATATTGCCATATCAAAATATTATCTTCATAATAATTTATAACCGGAACATAATTTCCATTAATCATTAATCCGCCAAAAACTAAATATTTATTAATTCCAATAGTAAGCATTCTAGATATTTGATAATCATTTCCATCATCTTTTTCATTAACCAAACTTGTAAATACTTTTCCGTTTTCTAAAGTACTTTTATCGTTAACTGAAAACAAGGTTCTTGTTAGTTTTCCATCTTTAGAATTATAATAATTAGTAAAATAATCAGATTCTTTATCCCAATTATATATACCAGGATATATTTGATCATTTTTTGCAGTTATAGCCTCAGTTTTATCAACTCCTGTTGTAGTGATAATTGTTTTTGCATTTACAGAGAGCAAATTTAAAAAAACTATTAATATAAAAATAAATAAACCTTTTTTCATATATTCCTCCTTATTTTTATATTATTATTATTTCCGATAATTAATTTATAATTTAAAAAGCCTCGAAAAATTCGAGGCTTTAAATTATATTTTATTTTGTTAATCTAATTACATCTCTTGCAATCATTAATTCCTCATTTGTAGGAATAATATATACTTTAACCTTACTCTCAGGTTTTGAAATCAACTTCACTTCTCCACGGGATTTGTTAGCTTCTTCATCTAGTTCAACACCTAAAACAGACAAGCGTTCACAAATTTTTTCTCGTGCATAACTACTATTTTCTCCAATCCCAGCAGTAAATACTAATGCATCTAGTCCTGACATTGAAACATAATAACTACCTATATAATCAGCAATTCTTTTAAATTGAATTTCTAAAGCTAAATTACATCTTTCATTACCAGCTAAAGCACCATCTTCTATTTCCCTTGAATCATTTGAAACACCTGAAACACCTAAATACCCAGATTTATGATTTAAAATAGAAAGAATTTCCTGAATTCCTAAATTTTCTTTTTCACTAATAAACTCGATAACAGCTGGATCAATATTTCCACTTCTAGTACCCATTGGAATTCCCTCTAGAGGCGTTAAACCCATAGAAGTGTCAATGCAAACCCCACCTTTAACTGCTGCTATTGATGCTCCATTACCTAAATGACAAGTAATAATCTTTAAATCTTCAGATTTTTTACCCATGACTTCTGCACACAACATAGAAACATATTTATGACTTGTACCATGAGCACCATATTTTCTAATTTTGTGTTTTGTATACCATTCATAAGGAGTTGCATACATAAAAGTATCTTGTTTCATTGTTTGGTGAAAAGAAGTATCAAATACAGCAACTGCTTTAGTGTTAGGCAAAACTGCTTGAAAAGCTTTAATTCCAACAATATGTGCAGGATTATGAAGTGGAGCTAATGTAGATAACTCTTCAATTTTATTTAAAACATCTTCATCTATTAAGGCAGAATCTTGAAAATACCATCCTCCTTGTACAATTCTATGACCTATCCCTTTTATCTCTTCTAAAGAACTTACTATATTTCTTTTAATAATATCTTCTAATAGAATACTAACTGCTTTCGCATGATCACAAACAGGTAATATCTTCTTATGTTTTTCACCTTCATATTTTATAGTATATATTGCTTGTTCTGAACCTATTTTTTCAATAAGTCCTTCAGTAATAACCTTCTCTAAAGGCATCAATAACAATTGAAATTTTAATGATGAACTACCTGCATTAACTGCTAATATTTTTTCCATTCTTTCCTCCTATATTTTACTAATTAATGTTTTAATATCTATTATAGTTTTTTCCAAAGTTTCTTTTTTAAAATCTGGAATATTTACAATTAATATATTTTGTTTTATATTTATTGTTTTCTTTCCTATTAAAATTGATTTTCTGCTTTTTTCTTCTTGTACTAATTGTTTTGGTAAACTAATTAACCCCAGAAAACTACCTAATAAATTAAATTTTTCTTTAAATTCTTCTAAATTAGGATTAGCAAAAAAATCATTATCAATTAAAAACACAAAATATCCATTTTTCTTTAAATTATTTAATCTCTCTAATATAACTTTATATGGCAAATCCTTAGAAAATAATAATTCACCACTTAAATTACCTATCATCATGTCATAAATATTTACCAATTTAGCATCTATATCTTCGTATAAAATATTAATGTCTCTATTAATTAAATTACTACTAGCAACTAAAATATCAATTAAATTATCATCATTATTTATCCCATAATAATTATTTTTTTTATTATCTAAATGAATAATTAAATTTAGTAAAAGCATACCTGTCCCAATATTAACATCAAGAATATCTTGAAAAGATAAACTTTTACTTTCAATAAATTGATTAATTAATAAAGATATAAAATCAGGAACTAAATAATCAAGACTATAATTTATATGTTTTAATGCCTTTGCTTGCAACAACTGAATAGCAAGCAATACCTCATTTTCATCTTTTAATTCAGTTTCATAAATTTTTTGATAAATACTACCTAACTTTTCACGTGTTGCTTCATCTAAGTCATTATCTTTAAAATTTCCAAGTATTTCTTGAGAAACCCGTTTTAAAATAACACCATATTTTTCAGGTTTAACATTATAAATTAAAAGACAAGCTTCATCTATTAAGTCAACAAATTTATTTATTTCTACATGATTCATACATTCACCTATTTAAATATTTTAACATATAACTAAGAAATATTCAATTTATAAATAAAAGAAAATACAACATAAAAAAAGTAATCATATACATATGATTACTTAAAGGCTTTAACTTGAAAAATTATTGAATCTAGTTTATAATTAATTATAAGAGGTATAATAATTATGAGAAAATTAGCAATTAAACTTATACGTTTTTACCAAACACATAAAATTTATGATACTGCTCATTGTAAATATAGCCCAACTTGCTCAAATTATGCTATTGGAGTTTATGAAAAATTTAATTTTTTTAAAGCTAGTTTTTTAACTTTTTATCGTATTTTAAGGTGTAATCCATTTTCTAAAGGCGGGTATGACCCCGTTCCTTTAACAAAATTAGAAAAAAAACTAAAAAATACTGCTCCAAAAGTTACTAATGAAACTTCTGATGTTTCTAAAAAAAACTAATATTTTTGAACTACTAGAATCAACTATTGTTGGTTCTATTTTTTTATCCTCAACCACATTAATATTTAGTTTATACTTCTTTCCAGATGATTCAAATAAAACATCATGTTTTCCAAGATCATTATTTTTTTTATATTCATCAAATACAATTGTATATTTGCTATCTTCATTAAATCCATAATATTTGCTTGATAGTAACAAAATATCATTAGTACTCATTGGATTAGCACTTGAAGAAATATTAATAATACCATTATCTAACACAAATACAGGGCTTTCACTATCTACAACATTTATAGTTACTGTAAAATAAGCATAATTATTTGAATTATCTTTAGCAAAGAAAACAACATCATAACTACCAACTTTATGTTGGTTAAGAGAGTAATTGTCTTGATAAACTTCTAATATTATATTTTCATCGATATCATCAGTAACAGTTAATGTTTCTTTAATTTGCTCAATTGTAAATTCTTCTAAATTTCCTATATCAATTACATTATTCCCTTCAATTACTGGTGCTATATTATCTCGTACATTGATATTCATAGTAAACTCTGTAATATTATTTGAGCTATCACTTACTCTATAAGTGACAGGATATATTCCAATTATTGTTGAAGAAGTTGGATAAACATCATTAATTAATTCAATTGAATTTGTTAAATCTAAATCATAATTATCAGTAGCTGTAACTTTAGATAATAAGTATTCATCTGATAATATTTCACTTGGATGAACATAAATTGTATTTGGAGCTGTTAAAACAGGCGAAACATCATCAAAAACATCAACAATAACTTTAAATTCCGTATTATTGTTATTAGTATCACTTACTTTAAAGATAACATCATATTTATTTACAATACTTTCGTTTCCCGTATATTCATTCAAATCAATTATTACTGAATTAGTAATATCTCCATTATAATTATCATAAGCTTTAATTTGTGACTTTAATGTTTCTACATTAATACTTGAACCATACGGAACTCTAATTGTTGTACTAACGTCAGCTTCTTCAAATGTATTTAATGGACCCTCATAAAGATATTGTTCAATCTCATAATTACTAAGATCAGTTGCAGCTTCATACAAAATAAAATATTCATCAATATTTTGTGCATAAACATTCTCCGTACTAATTTCATAGCGAATATCCATCACTAAATAAATAGTATCTTCTTGAGTAGTAAAGGAAAAATCTACTCCTCCAGAGAAATCAAAAAATGTATTGGTTCTGGTCAACTCTTTATTTTCGTTATATTCATATGAATAAATTCCACTCCAAGTTATATTAACTTCATTATATTTTTTAAATTTATATGCTGTTAATGGTTTAACTTTAATATAACGATATGTTTTAGTTGTTGTTATATCGTTACTATTTGTTGTAGTAACAAAGTTATTAGGATCTAAATAATTTATCCCGCTTGGATAAAACTCCCAGTCATAAGTTGCTGCTTTAGGTATAATAACTGAAAAAGCAATTAAAACTGTAAAAATAATAAAACTAAAAAACAAAAATACTTTTCTTTTCATAATAATCCTTTCTTTTTAAACTACCATTATATTATTAAGAAACAGACATTTTTGTTTTTTAATTTAAAAAAGCCAAGTAATTACTTGGCTAAAACTAATTGATCAGACGAAATAACATCTGTTGAACTAAATTTTTGTAATAACTTTTCAATTGTCAGATTTTTCTTTTCTTCATCTCTTACATCTAATATTACTTTTCCTTCATTAAACATTAATAAACGATTTCCATATTTAATTGCGTCTTTCATATTATGGGTAATCATAATTGTAGTAAGCTTTTCATCTTGAATTATTTTTTCAGAAATTTCTAAAACTGTTTTTGCAGTTTTAGGATCTAGTGCAGCTGTATGTTCATCAAGCAATAATAATTTAGGACTATTTAATGTTGCCATCAATAAAGTTATTGCCTGTCTTTGTCCTCCAGATAGTAAACCCACTTTCTGACTCATTCTTTTTTCTAGTCCTAAATCTAATTTCTTAAGTAAACTTATAAATAAATCTCTATTTTTTGCAGAAAACCCCCACCTTAAAGTCTTCCTTTTACCTCTTTTTAATGCCATTTCCATATTTTCTAAAATAGACATATTTGAAGCTGTTCCTTGCATAGGATCTTGATAAACCATCCCCATATATTTAGCTCTTTTATATTGTTTCATTTTAGTAATGTCAATACCATCTAAGAATACATTACCAATATCAGCTATATGCATTCCAGTTACAATATTTAAAAATGTAGATTTCCCACTTCCATTACTACCAATAACAGTTATAAAATCTCCATCTTCTACTGTAATGGTCAAATTATCAAGAGCAACTTTTCGATCAATGATATTTTGATCCTTATTAAAAACTTTTGTAACATTTTTTAATTCTAACATGATCTCAGCTCCTTATTTACTTTCCTATCTTTAATCATTTTTGTAATTAAAGGTGTACCAAGTATTATGGCAACTAAAATTGCTTGTAATAGTTTTAAATCATTAGGATTCATTCCCAATAAATTAATAGCAATAGCAATTAATAATTGATAAACAAAACTACCAACAATAATAGCAAACAACCATACTTTAAATGTCTTTTTACCAATAATAGCTTCTCCTATAATTATAGACGCAAGTCCAATAACAATAGTTCCTTTTCCTATATCCATATTACTACTATTCATTTTTTGAGCAATTAATGATCCACTCAAAGCAACTAATCCGTTTGCTAAAGCAAGTCCTAAAATAATCATTAAATCAGTATTAATACCAAGAGATTTACTCATTTTTTGATTCATACCCGTAGTCCTAATACTCATACCAATTTCTGTACCAAAAAACCAATACAATATTAAAAAGACTATTATAACCACTAATAAAGCTGTAACAGTTTTTGATAAAGCTCTATCATCAAATAACATATTGATATAAGAAAAAACAGTTTTATTTTCTCCTATATATAGAGAAGCCTTTCCCATTACTCTTAAATTGACGGAGTATAAACCTGTCATTGTAATAATACCTGCAAGAATACCAGGAATTTTTAACTTAGTATGTAATAAACCAGTTATAATTCCAGCAAACATTCCCCCAAGAAATGCAATAAGTGTTGCAAGAACAGGATTAACTCCCTTTATAATTAATGCAGCTGCAATTGCAGCACCTAAAGTCAAAGTTCCCTCACTAGTTAAGTCAGCAAAATTTAAAACTCTAAAAGAAATAAAAATACCTAGTGCCATTATAGCCCAAACTAATCCTTCTTGAAATGAATCTGTTAAAATATTTATTAATACATCCAATTTAATTACCTCTATTCTAATACTAATTCAGCTTGATCTAATAAACTACTTGGTATTTCAAGACCAATTAAATCTAACTGTTTCTTATTAATGACCAGTTTAAACTCTTCTAATCCAGTAGAAGGTATTTGACTTGGTTTAATATCATCTCTTAAAATCGAAATAGCCATTTGTGCTGTTTGAAATCCCAAATTATAATAATCAATACCATAAGTAAGCGATCCGCCATCAATGACAGAATTAATTTCTCCAGCAATTGCTGGAATTTTTTCTTCCAATACTATTTCATTAATAACACCCATCGAACCAGCTATAGCATTATCAGTAGGAATATATATAACATCAACATTTTGAGCGAGAGCTGATGCAACAAGTTGTAAATCATTGATTGTATCAATAGTTTTAATTTCCACAATCAATCCTAAATTTTCTGCCGCTTCTTTCGCAATTGTTGCTTGTATCTCTGAATTAGTTTCACTAGAAGTATAAACAATACCTAACTTTAAAGCATCAGGAAGTATTTGTTTAATCAAGCCAATTTGTTCATTAATTGGATTCATATCATTAGTGCCAGTAACATTCCCACCAGGATTTTCATTACTTTCAATTAACATTGCTGAAACTGGATCTGTTACAGCGGTAAATAAAATTGGCGTATCTTTTTGCTGGTCCTTGGCCTCATTTACAATAGCACTTGCTGCAGGTGTTGCAATTGCTAAAATTAAATCACTCTCTCTAACTAGTTTTTTTGCTTGAATAGACATAGTTGAAGCATCTGTTTCAGGATTTAACAATTCAATATCTATGTTTATTCCATCTATAAACCCTGATGCTTCTAAACCATCAATAAATCCTCGTCTTGCATTACTTAATGCTTCTATTTCTAAATATTGCAAAATACCTATTTTAATACGTTTATTAACATTTGTACATCCACTGACAATTATTATAATCAAAACTGATGATAATACTATAAGTATACTTTTCAAATTTTTCATAATTTCTCCTCTTATAAATTAAAAAATGTGTTATAAGCAATAACACATTAAAGATTCATTTCTTTATTGTTATTACTTAATCAAGATTTACTGATATCTTGTAATAACAAATATTATTTCTAGCTAAAAAGCCAAGACTATATTGCTAATTTACAAGATATCTCCTTGGAAAGTAAAAATAATAAAAAAATTGATTAATTATGATAGAATTCATAATTATTTCCTCCTTATTATATGAAATAATTATATTACAAAAAAGCCAGTAAGTAAATGAATAACACATGAAAACACTTACATGGCTTTTTTTACTTAATTTCATAAATCTAAATAAACATATAAAAATATAGCTATTTACTCTATTACATCTGAAGCTAAATTTATTAATTCAGCGGGAACAGTTATTCCTATTTGATCTAATTGTTTTTTATTAATAACTAAACTAAACTTCTCTAGCTCTAACCCAATTGAAGGAATTTCACTTGGCTTTTTATCTTCTTTTAAAATTTTAACTGCCATTTTTGCTGTCTCAAGACCTAACTTATAATAATCAATACCATAACTTATTGAACCACCATCATAAACTGGATTAACCTCACCAGTAATTGCTGGAATATTTTTATCTAAAACTACTTCATTAATGACACCCATAGCTCCAGCAATAGCATTGTCAGTTGGAATATAAAGTGCGTCTACTTCTAGAGCAAGTTGTGAAGCCGTCTGATTTAAATTATTAATACTATCAATAGTCTTAATTACAACAGTTAACCCCAATTTTTCTGCTTCTTCTTTTGCAATATTTGCTTGTATTTCTGAATTAGTTTCACTTGCTGTATAAATTATTCCTAAGGCTTTTGCATCCGGAATTAATTGTTTAACAAGCCCAACTTGCTCTTTTATTGGATTCATATCATTAGTTCCAGTAACATTCCCACCAGGATTTTCATTACTAGCAATCAATGAAGATGAAACTGGATCTGTCACAGCAGTAAATAAAATTGGCGTATCTTTTTCCTGGTCCTTTGCTTCATTGACAATAGCACTAGCTGCAGGTGTTGCAATAGCTAATATTAAATCGCTCTCTCTAACAAGTTTTTTTGCTTGCATAGACATAGTTGCTGCATCTGTTTCAGGATTTTGTAAGTCAATAACAATATTATCTCCATCAACAAATCCTTCAGCTTTTAAACCATCAATAAATCCTTGCCTAGCATCACTTAATGCTTCAATTTCTAAATACTGTAAAATTCCGATTTTAATTTTTCCATTTAAACCATCACAACCAGTAGCAACAAAACCAACAAATAACAATAACAACATAATAAATAAATTTTTAAACTTTTTCATTTTTTCCTCCTTATAAAATAAAAAAATGTGTTATAAGTAATAACACATTAAAATCTTTATAGATTCTATTACTGTTATTACTTAATCAATTTTAGATGATATCTAGTAATAACAGTATATTTCCCAAGCTAAAAAGCCAAGAATATATTTAAGTTAACTTTGATATCTTCTTGGTAAGTAATAATAATAATAAAATTGATTGCAAATAATAGAATTCATAAATCTTTCCTCCAACTTTATTGAAGCTATTATATTATAGAAAAAGAATAATGTAAACAAAAAGTTTCAATGAAAACACTTACATTAAGTTTTAATCAAATATTTTGATTAGCATCTATCAATTTTAAAAAGTCTTTTTCTCTTTTTAAAATAGTAAATATTATAACCCCAACAATCATTACCACAAGTTCTCCCAAAGCAACTTGTACTGCTGAAAGAATAAAAGGTAGTTTTTCTACCAAATATAATTCAAAACCAATAACTAAGCCATTAACTACTACAGGAAAAACCGCAGCAATATATAATCTTTTGCTATTCATAACAGCAACTAAAGCTAATACAGTAGCAAGCGTTCCAAAAACAACATCTATCCACCCTAGAGGCGAGAAAAAGTTGGCAATAATACATCCAACAATTAACCCTAACATATAATCTTTCCTAAAAAAAACCAATAAAACTAATATTTCAGATATTCGAAATTGAATATTTCCATAAGAAAAGGGATTAATTATTGTAAATACGATATAAAGGGCAGCAATAATCCCGTTACGAGCAATACTTTTTGTATTCATAAAACACTCCTTGTTTTTTACTTTAAGATGGTTAGGCAAGGAACAACATCTTAGCAACAACATTATATCATAAATGAGTTAATTATTTAAAATAATTAACTCAAAAAAATTCCATATTTATTCTTAGCTCTATTAAAAATTTCTAATAAAGGTTTAGCTAGTAAAAAAATAAAGATGCAATTAGAAAGAATATACACAATCAATATTGGTGTTGAAGCTAATAATATAGTTAAATATTTAGCAAAATTAAACCCTTGATCAATTTGTAAAACGGTCCATACTTCAACAACTCCAGTAAAAATAACCGCCCCCAAAATTCCAAGTAATAAAATAAAAGCAATATTTTTAATAATTTGTTTATCCTTAAAAATACCTGCAATATATCCAATCATACCCCATGAAAACATTTGAAACGGAGTCCATGGACCTTGACCAAAGTAAAAATTAGAAAGAACAGCACTCAACATCCCAATCATAAAACCTGTTTCTTTACCAAATGCTAAAGCCGCAATAATTATAATAGCAGTTACTGGTTTAAAATGAGGTACAGAAGCAAAAATTATCCTACTAACAACATTAATAGAAATAATTACTGCAATTATAACTAATTCTTCCGCTTTTGGTTTTCTATTTTCAAAAGAAAGAATAAAAGGAATTAACGCCATAAAAGCTACTATCATTGATAATAAACCATAATGTTTATTTCTAAAAAGCATGTATGATATAAAAATTATTAAGGGAATTATTAAAAAAATAATCAAATATTTCAATTGTTTTTTCATTTTTTTAATCCATTTTCTAAAGCAAGAGCAATTAATTCTTGATTTGTAACTGTATTTTGATAAAAGTTTTTAGAAATTAAAGAAGCTTTAGTTGTATATAAAATATTATTACTAAAAAAATCATGAATATTTGTTGGGTTATTAACTCTACCATCAAATAGCATTGCAATTCTATCACTAATAGCTGCTGAAAATTCTATATCATGAGTCACTATAACAATAGTTACTCCATCTAATTGTAATCTTTTTAATATATTTATTAGTTGTTTCTTCGCAAAAGCATCTAAACCTTTAGTTGGTTCATCCAAAAGCATTATTTTAGGTTTTAGTAATAAAATCTTTGCAAGTGCACATTTTTGAACTTCTCCACCAGATAAATCAAAAGGATGAGAATACAAATATGATTTTAATTGAAATATATCAATTATTTCATTTTTATCTTCTTCACTACTTCCTCCAATAAGTAAACTATCATTCAAATCGTCAATTACTCTTTTCTTTAAAAATACATTTAAAGGGTTTTGAGGAAGAACCGTTAAATTATTTATATATAAAGAATTATTTTTATACTCTTTAATTTTTTTACCATTTATAAATATTCTTCCACTATATGGCTTTATTACCCCAGAAATAACATTCAATAAAGTAGTTTTACCACTTCCATTACTTCCAAGAACTGTAAGAATTTCTCCTTTCAAAACCTTAATGTTTAAATTATTTAAGATATCCTGCTTTTTTCTATCATAGCTGTAAAAGATATTCTTACAATCTATAACTGTATCTTCACTCAAAATAGGCACTTTATATGACATCTTACAATTAACATTAAAGTAATTATTAATTAACGCTTGCCTTGCATCTTTTACAAAATAACTAACTTTTAAATTAAGTGAATTAGTTATTTGTAAAGCACTTGGCAACGCCTCCCTAATATCTAAATTGTTTTTTCTAATATAATAATTTACTTCTTCTTTCAAACCTTTAATAAGCAATCTACCAGAATCTAATAGTAAAACCTCATCAACAATTCCAAAAACATCTTCTAAATTATGCTCTACCAAAACAATTGTAATTCCTAATTCTTGATTAATTTTTGTAAGCAATGCTAAAAAGTTACTTCTTGCAATGGGATCTAGTTGTGAAGTAGGTTCATCAAGCAAAATAACTTTAGGATTCATAACTAAAACAGATGCTAAATTAAGAATTTGTTTTTGTCCCCCAGATAAATTTGCAGTTTTATCATAAAACCAATTATCAATTCCAAAAAAATTCGCAATTTCTGCAATTCTATTATTCATTACCTCAACTTTAGTATTTAGATTTTCTAAACCAAAACTTAATTCATGCCATACTTTATCAGTCACAATTTGATTATCCGGATTTTGAAAAACATATCCTATACTTTGAGGTTGATCATTATTATCAATACTATTTCCCATAAATAATACTTGCCCAGTTTTTGCTCCATTTGGCATTAATTCTTTTTTCATTAATTTTAATAAAGTAGTTTTCCCACACCCAGTTTTCCCACAAACAAGCAAAAAATCTCCTTCACTAATTGTTAATGAAATATTTTCTAACGCATATTTATCTTCTAAAGGGTATTTAAAACTTAAATTTTTGATTTCAAGTAATGCCATTTGATTTTCTCCTTTATTTCATATAAAACTGGTAACAACATATAAATAAATAACAATGATGAAAACACAATAAGATATACATCAAAATTAATCTTAGAAATCATCGGATAATAATAAAAATCTAATTTTTTATTAACATACATATAAATAAATAAGCCTATTATTAATATATTAATTAAAATAACGATTAAATCATTAATTCTAAATTTGTATAAAGAATAATTGCTTCTTTTACCTTTCCCATATCCTCTTGCTTTCATAGATAAAGATGTATCAAGAGAGCTATCAATTGCCCATGTCAACAAAGCCAAAAATACCTTAATAGAATTTTTTATATTTTCAACAAGTCCTTTTTTAGAATATAATCCTAAAGTTTTTTGAGTATTTTTAATCTCTCTTCTTTTTTTAATAAAATTAGGAACAAACTTTAATCCCATTGAAATAATCAAACCTAAAGTAGGAATTATTCGTTGAAATAAAAATATAGTTTTGTCACTTTCCATTATTTGATTAAAAACAGAAAACCAGTACATAATTGCAATAAACAATGTGCCAATACTAACTCCATAAATTATTGCTTCTTTAGTAATTGGATTATCATTTAAAAAAAACAAAATTGTCTTCCCATTATGACTAAACAAAGGATTAGCAACTATAATTAGAATAAATGTAAACAGATAAAATGAAATATTTGCAAAAAAAACTTTTGCTTTATTAATATATAAAGAATAAATAATACTAGATACAAAAGAAAGTCCTAAAATAATTGGATTATAAGTAATCATAGTAAGAACAATAGTAGTTATAAAAAACATAAAAATTGTTAAAGGATGGTAATTAGCGAATGTTTTCATAATTTTCCTCCAAAATGTCATCGCCTAAATCACAAGAATAGACAATATTTATGTAATCATTATTTTTTAATTTATAATCACTAACAGATAAATCTCCTTTAATTCCATTAACTAAATAAACCCAACCACTTAAAGCACCACAATCAAATTCATATAGATAATTTATACCTCTTATATATTTGCTTGTCCCATAGCCTTTAGTCTCAAGGTGGAAACGAAAATATTTACTTGCTCTTAATAAGATATCATAAACAGTATCCGCTTCCCTTAAAACTAAATCAACTGATTTCAAAATATAACCATCTAAAGGTAAAACACCATTTTGTAAACTTGGATTTAAATTATCCCAATTTTCAAATACTTTATGACAATCAATTTCTAAAGTAATAACTTCGCTTTCTTCAGTAATATTATCAATATTATTTAAATAATGTTCTTCAACACTCTCAATTTTTACACCACCAACAACAATAATAACTATAACGATTAAAAAGAAAATCAAGAGAATATCTTTTTTCATTAACTATTCCTCTTTCTTTTAATTATTCTAAAAACAAAAGCAAAAGCAATACCTATACTTAAAATCAATAAACCGCAGATAATTAAATTTCTACTATTTAAGATATTATTTAAATCTACTTCTTCATAATCATTAATATATTGTTTAGAATCCTTAGATAAATTATTATAAGCGGTAATAATTTCTTCCTTTAATTCTTCATTCTCTTGAATTAAGTATTCTTTAATTAAATTATTTATATAAATAATATTCTTTTTTTCTTCTTTGATAAACATTATATTTTCATTCAACTTATCCTTTAAATCATCTTCTACATTTGAACTTCGTATTTTCTCTTGAAAATAAATCATCTTATAATAATCATTAATTTTCTTTGAAGAACTTAGTACAGAAATCTCCTTAATTTCATCATCAGATACTATAGACTCTTGATCTTCAAATAAAAAATCATTACTATATTCTTCTTCAATTGCTACTTCAATATTATTTATAATTAAGGAATTATATAACTTATAGAAATTATACACATAGTTTCTTTCAACTCCTGGAAGTATTTTATATCTTTCTAACAATTGTTTAAGCTCGCTTATTGACAAATAATTACTATTATCAATATCAGTAATTAAACTATTAATTTCTTCTTTTAAATTATTATTCATTTCTGGTTTTAAATCATAAATTGATCTCATATTATTAAGCCATCTATCATAGGCAACTAAACCCATAAATGCTTGATATCCAGATATTTTATTTGAATAATCATTTCTTCTAAAAGTACCATCACTATTTTGATATTTAATTATTCCATCATAAACTGTATTGTTGTTTTTTATAAATCTTGAATCATTATCAATATCAATTCCTAAACTCGTTAAACTAATTAACACTTGTGCAGTGCTTTCAACATTACTAATCTCATAACTTTCAAAATCTCCATCATTTTTTTGTGATGTTGAAATAATTACTAATGCCCTATCAATTACGTCTTTAACATTAGTTTCTATTGTCTTTTCTTGTATTCTATTATAAACATTATAAACATATAAAGAGTTATAATATTCACTTAATGCTTGAATAACTAAAGCTGTCATATCAATATCTGCTTCAGTTTTACTATATGCAAATCCACCACCATCAAGTTCAAAACTTATAATATTTTCAATTAATGATTTTCTAGAATGATAATCATTATTATCTATTTCTTTAAATCCAAAAGAATCAAGTGCAATTAAAGCAAAAACATAACTATTAATTCCTTGTTTTTCAAGCAAATTATTATTCTTTGTATTATAAATTCCATCAATTAATAAATTATAATTTTCATCATTTAAAACAATAGCTCTAGGATCTAGACCTACAGAACTTGAAAGCATAATTAATCTATGCCATTCTGTAATTAAATTATTACTTAAATTACCTTTTTCTCTATAAGAATCAATTATATAATTACGCAACATACCTTTGTATAAATTATAATCAATTTCTTTTTTACTTCTTAAAATACTTAAGAAGAACCAATCATCAAAATTATTTCCAGCATTTTTTTGTATATCTAATAAATCCTCAGAAGAAAAATTTGACAAATAATTATCAATGGTTTCATTAGTATCTTTTGAATTAGCATTAATACTAATACTAAGTAAACTAACAACTATTAAAATTAAAATAAATAACTTTTTCATATATCCACCAAAAAAACCACCTTCCGGTGGCATTATCTCTTCTCTTAAATAACAGCCATTTCCCCTCCGGAATGATCTTCATTTAGTAAATGGCAGGTCTCCTGACTTAAGTATCCTCATAAATCTTAATCTTCCCGATTTCTCAGTGATATTTCAAAGATTTACTCCTCAATTACAGTAGCGGGGGCTGTTCTAGATTAATACTAGATTCCCTATTAATGCATTTAATGCAACCAAAAACTATTCTATTTAATTAATTCTATTATATCACATATTATAACTATATACTAATAAAAATAAACCGTTTTACCGGTTTATTTTGTAAATTCTATTTTCAAAAAATCTATGTATTGATTATAATCATTAATTGTTTCTTCTTTTCCAATCATTTTTAACAAATAATTTGAAATACAATTTTTCCCTATAATCATAACTAAATCTCTTAACTTATTTGCTGTTCCTTTTTTTACCATTTCAAATGGTAAAACATCTTCTTCTAAATAATCTTCAGAACTATATTTTAGAGCAATAGCCTTAGTTTCAGATTTTTGAAAATTCATCATTGTCTGCATAACATTAAGTCTAAACTGTCTGTTTTTTTCTTTTTCTAAACTACTTACTTTATTAGCAAAGTTTAATTTTAGTGCTTCATATACATCATTGTCAGTTTTCTCTAATGTCTTTACAAATCTATATTTATCAAAACCATATAAATAATCCAAAAGATATTTATATAAATCTTCAATATCATCAAAATACTGATAAAAACTTCCTCTAGGAATTTTTGCGTTTTTAACAATATTGGCAATAACGGCTTTTTCGAGAGGTACTCGTGAAAATTCACTTTTAGCCGCTCTTAGTATTCTTAATCTTTTATCTTTTGACAAATTAATAAATGTATTAGTTGGCATAAAAATACCTCCTTCCTATATATTATACACTATTTTCTTAACCATGTCTTAAATGGCTAAATCTCCTTTTTTTATTAACCCAAATTTTCTAAATATAATATCAACAACTAAAACCAAAACAATTGGTAGGACAATTTGTAAAATAATAATTGATAGAATGGATGCACTATTTACTCCCATTGAGTCTATTGTGGAAATCTGACCAACAAGGCCAGAAGTTCCCATACCTGCCCCAATACTAGTTGTCTTCATTTTAAATAACACAGTAGATAAAGGCCCCAAAATTGCACTAACTATAATTGTTGGTAGCCAAATAATCGGTTTTTTTAAAATATTTTTAAATTGTAACATACTAGTTCCAATTCCAACTGATAAAATTGTGCCAATATTATTATCTTTTCTAGACATAACTGCGAACCCTAACATTTGGACACAGCATCCTGTTAAAGCCGCACCTCCTGCAATTCCCAATATTTGTAACTCAGACTGACTAAAACCCACTGCATTTGTGCCAAGTTGAATTGAAACTGCAATTGCTGCGCTTGAAATTGGGGCTGTTAAAGCCATACCCATAACTACTGCTATTACTATTCCCATAAAAAATGGAGTTATATTTGTAGCAAGAATAATAAATGTGCCAATTGCTTTTATTCCTAAACTTATAGGAATTGTTGCAACAAGGCTTATAGCAAATGCCCATATTATTCCAACAAGAGGAATTAAAATTATATCTAGAGGAGTTTTTTTAGGTAATATTGTTTTCATAAACAATAAAGTACCAACAACAGTAATATAAATAACTAATGGATCAGCTCTTAAAGCAATAGATTCACCTAAAAAAGCATAAGTGAAATTATCACCAATATAAGGAGCCATACTATAAGCTATACCACCACTAACAGCGCCAACAATTAATTTAAGTCCATCAAATTTTAGGCTCCAAGCAACTCCCAAACCAATTCCTACGCCCATAAGTCCTTTTACAATGTTAGCCACTTCTTCAAGTGCATCGAGTTTAATAATATATTGATTTAGAGTAGCAATAATTGTACCTATAATTAAGGTAGCAAAAAGTCCATAAGCCATTCCATTTAAAGTTTTTATAAAAAAATCCAATGGTCCTTTATTATCTTCTATATATTCACCCCTAAAATTGTATAATTTCAATATACCACCTCCCCCTTTATTAAATTATATTTGTTTTAAAATACAAAATTTCCTTTTTCAAACACCGTAACTTCTTTTCCATCTTGGGTTGTTCCAATAACTTTCATATCAGCACTACCAAACATAAAATCAACATGAGTCATTGATTTATTATAACCTTTTTTAATTAATTCTTCTTCAGATAATTTATGGCCATCTTTAATATTCATAGTATAAGCATTTCCTAAAGCTAAATGACATGAAGCATTTTCATCAAATAAAGTATTATAGAATAATATATTCGTATTTGATATTGGAGAATCATGCGAAATTAAAGCAACCTCTCCTAATCTGCTACTACCTTCATCAAGCTCTAACAAACTTTTCAAAGCATCTTCTTCTTTATCAGCATGATATTTAACTACTTTACCATCTTTAAATTCTAACCAAAAACCTTCAATAAGTTTTCCTGAATAATTTAGAGGTTTTGTTGAAACTACCTTACCATTAACGCCATCCTTATGTGGCATAGAAAAAGTTTCTTCAGTTGGAATGTTTGGCGCAAAATATACTCCATTTTGAGCGATTTCTCCACCGCCACCCCATATATGATTTTCAACTAATTTAACTTCCAAATCAGTTCCTAAATCATTTTTAAAATTCAATTTCTGAAAATTATATTCATTTAACTTTTTATTATGAGCAGCTAAGCGCTCCATATGTTCTGTCCATTCTTGAACAGGGTCATTATCTTCTCTAACTCTTGATGCTGCAAGAATTGCATCCCATAATTTATCAACAACTTCAGAAAATTTAGCATCTGGAAATACTTTCTTTGCCCATTCATAATTTGGTGCAGCAATAACTGTCCATTGCCCACCATTACTCATCGTATATTTTCTTAAAAAAGACATCTTTTCATTAGCTGCTTTTTGAGCAATCATCATTTTCATCGGATTTACATCCGACATCAATCCAGGATTAGGAGATGCTATAGATAAAAAAGCACCATTCTTTTCAACAAAATATTGTCCTTGTTTAACAATATGATCTGGGATTTCTTTTAAAACATCATCACTAACATTTAAATAATATTGTTTGCTAGTAACTGCATCATTCCATTTAACGACAACATTTCCTGCTTTTGCCTTATATGCTTCTTCAACAATCAATCTAACAAAATCGTAACATTCAACAGGAGCATTAACAACTAATAATTGTCCCTCTTTAATATTAACTCCAACTTTAACAGCTAAATTAGCAAATTTTCTTAATAATTTTTCATTCATAATTTCACTCCTTCTAATTAAAACCATTATACACTAAAATATCTTAATATTTAAGACAAACTTCTTAAATATTTATTAATGGATGTGGCAGCAACAGCTCCATCGCTTACAGCTTTAGAAATTTGCAACAATCCTCCAATACAATCACCAGCTGCATATAACCCTGGTATATTAGTTTGGTGTTCAGCATTAACAACAATTTTATTCCCAGAAACTTCTGCTCCCATTTTTGTAGCAAAATCAGATGCTGATGCAGTACCCATTGCTACAAAAATTCCATCAACAAAATATTCATTATCTTTAGTAATTATTTTTTCTAATTTTTCATTACCTTGTAGCTCTACAATTAAAGAATTTATAACTGGAAAATCCACATCAACTTCAATCTTTGTATCATTTGTGAATATTAAAATATCATTAGTATATTGTTTTAATACATTCAGTTCTTCTTCCATATATTTCCCATTACCAATAATAGCAATTTTTTTATTCTTATAAAAAAATCCATCACAAATAGCACAAAAACTGATTCCACTACCAACATATTCTTCAAATCCTTTTACACGTAGTTTAGATCTGTTTGAACCAGTTGCTAATAATACTGTTTTAGAAATATATTCATTATTAGATGTTTTTACAACATAGTTACCATCAAATGACAGATTAATAACCTCATCTTCAATAATTTCGACTCCAAGTTTTTTTGCTTGTTCTATCCCATTTTTTACTAATTCACAACCACCAATAGTGTTAAAACCGTAATAATTTTCCACAACTTCAGTTTTACCAAGTGCTCCACAGTCTTTCATAATAACAGTTACATCCTTACGAAATCTTCTTAAATAAATCGCTGCGCTCATACCCGCAGGTCCACCACCAATAATAATCGTATCTTTCACTTTAATCACCCTTTTCACTAATTTGTAATTTTAATATAAATATTCTTTACTACTTTTATAAAAAAGGAGTATTACTCCTTTTCATAAATAGCATATAATATTTTAAAAGCGTGAGTATTCGCATTAGCTTTTAAAATAATCGATGTTCCTTCTCTATTAAGAGACCATCCAATAATTTTTTTATTAGAAAATCTCTTTGGTAAAATAATTTCTTTATCAGATTGTATATACTTTTTAGTAATTAAAGAGGCAGTAGAATTTACCAAATCATCTTTAATACCAGATCCGCTATAATCAACTGTTTTGGGCCAAGCCAAATGAAATCTACCAACAAATAAAGAATTTAATTCATAACGAACTTGTGGTTCAGAATTAAATTTACTATTTTGAAACAAAAATTTTTGTTTTTCAACATTATCATTAACATTATTTTGTAAATAATTTATTAACCAAATCCATTTATTATACATTTTTTTATTACTAAAGAAAGCATTTAATTTACCACCATAACTCTTTACAAGAAAATCACAAACTTCTCCATGGATTTTATTTAAAACACTATCTTTTGTAACTTTTTCTTTAATAACTAAAGAAAAATCATTAAGAAAATCACTATACAATTCATCAAACGTATTATAACCATCATTTGAATGAAGACTAACTACAGTAGCCCATTTAGCATATAAAGATAAATTTTTATTTACTAAGCCATTAAAAGAAATCCTAAATTTTGAATCCTTATACCACCCCAAAAACAAATATTTATCTCTTTTAGGAATAGGTACTGCTATTTTTGATTCATTAGTATCATATGTTTCAATAACTGCCCCAGGATAAGTTGTCATAAAATTCCAAATAACTTCGCTATTTTTTATTTGCGGAGCTTCTTTACTATTTTTTAATTGTTCTTTTGTTTCAAACTTAAAATATTTTGCAGTATCTACCATTGAAGCCCACGAACTAGCAAAAAAATCATCTGCATAAAGTTCATTACAACGCTCAATTGTTCTCCAATTTTCAAAAAAAGAGATTAATAAATTAATTAAATGTATATGGATATTGTTTTTATAACAATATCCAATAAAGAAATCTTCGCTTTGATCTTCTAATGTTGTTCCTGGCTTTTCTTCCAAAAAATATTTACCCGCATATTTACCAATTAAATATGGCTCCAAATGAATAAAATCAATAAACTCTATTTTTTTTAACACTTGATTATAATGTTTATTAATAAAATCATATAAATCTTTATAAAATTTTATTTTAATATCATTTTTAGGACTAAAAATGCCTCCATTTAATTCATAATTAATTTTCAAAGAAATCACCTCAATATTTCTATTTTTAATTCCATTTCAGCAATTTGACTAATCGTATTATATATAGAACAATATTTAGCCCCAAGCTCAGCACTTCTTATAAGTTTCTTTTCATCTGATGGACTTTTAATTTGTACATCTACTAAAACATGAGCTAACGTTGCAATATCATCATCTTTTTTCTCACCAGATATTACAACTTTTGCCTCAATTATATCTAATTTCATTTTTTTAGCCATTGATAAAAATGTTGCATAATAACAACTTCCTAATGCGCCATATAATAAATTATATGGTGCAAATGTATTCTCCTCAGTACCAATATTTAAAGTTCCTCTTGGTGCAATTACTTCTCCATGATATCCATTACTAAAATTTAACGTAATTTTTTCAGTTTGACGCATATTTTTCTCCTTTTTTACTTATATTTTTATAAATATTATATTATATATATTTATTAAAGTCTACATTTAGAATTAATCATAAACATAATTTAGATAGTAAACTTTTTTGAAAATCTAATTCATGATTAATAATTATTTGTTCTTTCGTAAATTCTCTAACTGCTTTTAAGCAATAATCTAAAGCAATTAAACCATGTTTTTTAACATGTGCTGTAGCCAGAGTATGACCACTCCTCTATAAATTAACTTTATAAATTTTATATCTTCTTTTCTTGCATAATCATGCGCTAGAAAAGCAAAAGACCTTGCCTTTTTTATAGAAATTTGATTATAGTACCAATTATATACTTCCTTTAATAATGATAATACAACTTGTCTCTGGTCGTAATAATTGTCAAGAATCCATAAAATATGCTCAACGGAGTTAATTGCCACAAAAATCATTTCTTTTCTAGAGTCAACTTTTTTTTCCATAAAAAAACCTCAAAAAAATGTAAAACTAATAAATCAAATATAAAATAATCTTTAATATATTATAACATTTTTTTCTATAAAATAAAAAAAATAAGCTTATGCTTATTTTTTATTTCTATGAATTTCTTCTGCTTTAATTTTATATAATTCTTCTACTGCAAAATGTATTTTTGTAATTATATCTTTTCTATCTATAGGAAATAAGTAATATGTATCGTTAAATGTTGAAAAACTAAAAGCATCACCTTTTCCAGCATAATTGTATTCAATATGTATACTATAATTTTCTAAAACAGATTTATGTATTATTAATTCTTCTTCACCATTTTTAAAATGCAAATTAAAACCGTCATAATCATGAACAATACTTCCCTTACCAATTCTATAAAAACCTTTGCTATTAGGCAAAGAATCTATATCCACTTTCATTTCTAAACGGTATTTTCCACTTTCAATTTGCTCTCTTACCTGGCTTCTTTCCCATTCATACCAATCAGGAATATGTGAAAACTCTGTGACACCCTCCAAAGCTTTTAGTCTCCCAAGAGTATCCATCTCATACTTTTTACCGCAAGCATCACACCAAATATAATTATCTTTAGTATACATTTTGTGTTCAACATGACAACTAGGACACTGATATAAAACACTATTTAAGCCTTCGGCTCTTTTATTATAATAATTATGAATATTCTTTTCTTTTTGGTATTTAAAATCATCATAAATAAATGCTTGATTTATCTTTTCATTAATTTCATCAACAGATAATTTCTTTATTTCTTTAGAAGTTAATAACCTTTCTAAATAAGCATTGATTTTTACTTTATTTTTGTGAAGATTCCAAACAGGTTGACGCAAATGATTTCCATGACATATAAAAGTAGCAACAGGGACATTTAAATATTTAATCATCTTTCCTAAACTAGGTGGTAAAATAGCATTTGTCCCCACAAGAGAATATCTAGCTTCAGGGTATAATGCACAAATATATTCATTATCAATAACACTATGTTTAATTTGTCTAATAATATTTATATCCGATATAAATTTTCTCTTACAAATTCCCCCAACATTTCTTAATAACTTTTCTCTATTAATAAACCCATCTATAGCAACAACATAATTTGCTGGTCTAGGGAAAATTGCTTTCGTTAAAACTTTAAAATCTGTAAAACTATTATGATTGCATAATAATAAATATCCTTTATTTAGTTCTCGCATATTTTTCTTATGTATTTTTGTATTACAAATAACATTCTCAGGAAAACTTAACAGCCAACTAACTGGTCTTAAATACCACTTAGCTTTTAGAGGTAGCATTTTCATATCGAAACGAGGTAATTCATCTATTTCTTTTATTGTTTTGTAATGTATTTCATTTAGTTTCATCTTATTTTCCCCTTATTGGTGTATTATACTATAAAAATTATAAAAATACACTAAATATTATTTCAAACAAAAAAATAAGAGACATATAAATGTCTCTTATATATTAGGAATATAATCAATTATTTCTTGTTGGCCCCATTCTAGTTCTTGATTATTATTAACAATTCTTAAAATCATATCATAACGTCTTGGTATAATCTCTGAGGGAATAATCACTGTTTTTCCTTGAATATTTACATTAGTTGTTAAAATCTCTATTTCAAAATCATATTCTTCAGACAAATCCATACCAATCATATAATTTCCACTAGTGGAACTTCTAAATTGCTCATTTATACCTACTCTAGTTCCATCAAAATAACTAAATAAAGACATAGAACTTTTTACAAGACCTGCTTGGTAAACATTAAAAGTAATATATACTTTTTCAAAATCAAAACTTACTACACTATCGTCAACAAGAACAATAATATTAAAATATATATTGTTAGTAATATCTTGAACAGATATGAAATAATCTGTATAGTGTGTACCATATTCTGGATCATCTATAATGTAATCTTCAGCATATACTCTATATTGAACATATTTAAATTCACCAGAAATGTCAAAAGTAAAATCATCAAATAAATCGACTGATTGCAATTCAGGATTATCAGCATTACTTACATCAATAATTTTTCTTATTATTGCTCCAGTCGGCAAATAAAATGATGGTGAATAATAATTTAAGTCACTTTTATATACTTGGCCGATTATATAGAAACTTTGTTCTTCCTCATACTCATTATAACTTATTCCTGATGAAGGAAGAGCTGTAATTTTTCTTGAAGCTGGTGCATCTAGATAAGAAAGATAAGATGCTTCATTAATTATAACATTATCTATAATAATATTTAAGCCTGCATAAACAGTATCTGATACAAAAGTAATATTTGTTAAATTACTAACATCACTAGCTAATTTAGTAATACTCATAGTTTCAAAATTAAATTCCCAATTAACTACTTGTCCATAAATTAATTTTTCTTGTTGAAACTTAGGAATAAACAAATATTCTCCAATTGCTGATGAATAATCATAATCAACTTCAAATCCGTTATTAAAATAATTAATAAAGTAAGCTTGATTTAAATTTGCATTATTTGGATCATCTCCTATATAATTACTATCAATTGTAAAACTATTATCATATAAATAAACATTAGCTAAATCATATTCAATTCTAAAGAAAGAAGTTTCTTCTCTGAGCAAACTAGATTCATTAATAGGCATAGTCAATTCATTACCATCTTTAAATGATTTTATGATAGATGAATTTGGTTCTTCTTCAATCAATCGATGAGTAAATGTTTTTTCCGTTCCATCTTCGGCTTCAATTGTGTATACAATTCTATATTCATGTTGAAGTGTTATTGCATTATAAATATAAACACTAAAATCAACATTTGTTAATAATGCCTTTATAGATAATATATAACTATCTAAATAACTAGGTAATATAGTAGATTCAACATCATTAAAATTAACAAATTTTGTATTTATATCATTACTATTATAAAATATACCATATGGTATATAATTAATTAATTCACTTTTCCCAAAACTATCATAAACTACATCATTAAACTTAAATTCTCTAAATTCTGCTTCATTACTCATTCTTTTTGTTATATTTACATTATATGAATCATTAGAAGCAAGACTTGTTTCTAATCTATAAGTTCCACTTTCTAATTGATCATTAAATCTTAAAACAATTTTTACACTGCCTTCTCCATAAGTTGCATAATCTTCATCAAATTCACCAATTGTTTCAACAAT
>JAQUZE010000017.1 GCA_028691515.1 Bacilli bacterium | reverse complement strand
GCCAAGTAAAGATTCGCTTCTGATGTATAATATTAATGAGAAAAATTGCAGATAGGGATAAGGTGCTCTTTCTGCAAACAAAAAAGCCTAATACTAATTGTATTAGACTAATGCTTTCAATATGGTGGAGTAGGGGGGAGTTGAACCCCCGTCCAAACATCACTCCGTTAAAGCTTCTACATGTTTATCTTATTGTATTTGTCTTACCCTAATATACTCAATAAGCAACTTATAAAAGGGCCATCCTCTTTATTTCAAACATTAAGCCAAGGAATTCCTAATATTCAACCCTCAATTTCTTATCTCTTATCAGGCAACTTGAGAGACATTTCCTGTAAGAGAGCTACCAGCTAATTAGGCAGCAAGTGCTAAATTTTTATTTCCGGTTATTTAAAAAACCTCGAACGTTTTTACATGCGTTACCATGACATGCTACTTTAACTTCACGAAGCCTGTCGAAGCCATTACTACCCCATATGCCTTATTAAAATATTAAATTCCAAATAAAATATCCAACTATAATAATCGATAAAACAAAACCAATATATGCAAATACATTCCCTATATTTCTAAATGGAATAAGTTTAGTTTTACTGGGCTTTTTTTTCATATACCAAGTTAAAAAACTAAATAAGAAAAATGGAAGCATAATTGATAATATACCAAATATAAAAGTAAGAACTGGATTATCAATTAATGATGATTTGTTTTTTTCATCAACAATTGGATCCTCTTTTGTTGTATATTTTTTTAATTCTTCTAATACTGCTTGTTCTTTAAAACTAAATTGACATTTTTCACATTCTAGTGCGTCATCTTTATTAATATGACCACATCGTAAACATTTTTTCATATTTAATACCGATTCTTTAAACTTTTTTCAATAGCTCTATGAGCAGTTTTAATCTTTAAATCTTCTCTCTTATCATAAAGCTTTTTTCCTTTTACAAGTGCAATTTCTACCTTAGCAATACCTTCTATTAAATAAACAGACAAAGGAATAAGAGTCAATCCTTTCTCTTTTACCTTCGATTCTAATCTAATAATTTCTCTTTTATGTGCAAGAAGCTTTCTATTTCTAGCCTCATCATGATTAAAAATATTACCTTTTTCATACTTAGCAATATGTATTCCCCCAACAAATAACTCTTTCTCTTCAATGAAGCAATAAGCTTCATTGATAGAAATTTTATTTTGTCTAACAGATTTTATTTCAGTTCCTGTTAAAACAATACCACACTCATAAGTATCTAAAATAAAAAAATCATGATATGCTTTTTTATTTGTAGCGATGACTTTCTTTCCTGCGTCCATTTCGAGAACCTCCATAATTTCTTTTTTTATTAGTGGTTCTAGCACTCTTCGTATTATTATTATACACTATTTCTAGATTTATTTCACCTTTTTTCTTGCTTGCTGAAATAACTTTAACCTTTACTTTATCACCAATTTTATAAGATGCTTTACCATTAGTGGATACAATAGACATTTTTTTATCATCATATTTATATCCTCGCATTTCAGAAAGTTTAACCAAACCCTCAATTGCACCCAAAACTTCAATAAACATTCCAAACGATGTAACTGAAGTAATGATACCACTATATTTATAACCAATATATCCTTCCATGTATTCCGCTTTTTTCATATCAATAACATCATATTCACAATTCATTGCAGCTCTTTCTTGTTTTGAAGACTGTAAAGCTATTTGATCGATATATTCTTCTAATTCACTAATATTAGAAAAATCATTATCAAACAAATATTTTCTAATTAATCTATGAACTAATAAATCTGGATATCTTCTAATTGGAGATGTAAAGTGAGTATAAATCAAACTTGATAATCCAAAATGGCCAATATTATTTCTAGAATAAATTGCCTTAGACATCATTCTAAGTAACAAAGAATTTAGAAACTTATCTTCATCTTTTATAATATCAATTAAATCTTGTACTTGCGAAGGTGTAATCTTTCTAAATTTCTGTTTAATTGGATAGCCAAATAACTTAATAACATTTACAAAAGTATTAAGTCTATCTTGACTTGGTTCATCATGAACACGATAAATAAAAGGAAGTTTCATATTTGTAATCATTGCTGCTGTTGCTTCATTAGCACAAATCATAAATGATTCAATAAATTTTTCACTTTCTTTTCTTTCTCTTTTCCTTATTTCAATTGGTTTTCCCTCTTGATCAACAATAACTTCTGATTCAGGAATATCAAAATCAACAGATCCTCTAATTCCTCTCATCTTTTCTAACACCTTAGAAAGTTCTTGCATCAATAATATATCATCATAAATATCTAAATATTTATTCTTAACTTCATTATTACCATTAATAATTTCATTAACACTATCATAAGTCATTCTATGCTTAGTTTTAATTACTGCTTCTTTCAAAATCGTATCAATTATCTTACCTTTATCATTAATTTCCATTATACAGGCTATAACAAGTTTATCTTCATTCTCATTTAAACTACAAATGTTATTGCTAAGTCTCTTTGGAAGCATAGGAATAACTCTGTCTATTAAATAAACACTAGTTCCTCTTTTAATTGCCTCTTTATCTATTTCACTATCTTTTCTAACATAATAACTAACATCTGCAATATAAACCCCTAATTCATAATTACCATTTTTTAATTTTCGTATACTAACCGCGTCATCCAAATCTTTTGCATCTATGCCATCAATAGTAATAATAGTTTTATTTATAAATTCTCTTCTTCTAACCTCTTCACTTAAATCATCTGATAAATTATTAACTTCTTCAATAACTTCTTTAGGAAACTCTGCTTCAAAACCATATCTTTTAGCAATCATAGTAATATCAATACCAATATCACTAGATTTACCAATAATTTCAACAACTTCTCCTTCAAGAAAATCATTATTATATTTGTTAATTTTACATTTAACTATTTGACCATTAATTACATTTTCTTTATTTTGAAAATATAATCGAAGTGGTGTTTCATCACTTTCAACATAAATCTTACTACCTTCAAATTTAACTTCACCAATAATATATTTTAAATGTCTTTCCAGCACCTCAATAATATGAGCTTCTTGTTTTTCATTCCGACTTTTATTTAAATAATCATGAACTGAAAACAAAACTATATCTTTATCTAATCCACCATTTAATTGAGTTCGTGGAACAAAAAAATCTGAAGCAAACTTTTCTGACTTAATAAACCCATATCCGTCTTTTGCAACACTCAATTTGCCTTTATACATACCGGCCTGTTTACTATTTATAATTCTTTCTTTTGATTTACTATAAAAAACCTCTTTATCCTTTACTAATTCCTCAATTAAATTCCTGCCATTTTTGCCTAAGTTTAAAATAGCAGTTAATTCTAATACAGTTAACGGCTGATAATTTGAACTATTTATAATTTCTAATAATTTTTCTTTCATTTATACCTCTTAAACTAATTAAAAAGGTCTGTATGCTACAGACCTTTTATTAATACTATTATATTCTCTCAACAAAAAACGCAGCAAGTATTGCTAAAATAAAGAAAGACACTGAAAGGAAAGCAATAACTCTGCTAATCCAAACATCTAGTCCTCGTTCTTTTTTGTTAGCGAACAACTCAGATTTACGTCCAGTAAATGCTTGAGATGCATCTTCATTTGATCTCTGTAAGATTATAATAGAAATTAATAAGACTGAAACAACTAATAATAAAATATCTACAATTTGCATAATTCCTCCGTTGATGTTATATACACCTTTACTAATAAGCTTAATGTATTATAACATAATAAAATAATAAAATCAAACATTTTATTTTTAAAAAAGTCCAAAGTATTTACTTTGGACTTTAATATTATATTAGTGAATTTTTAAACACTTCATCTAAACTAGATACTAAAACAATATTCAATGTATTCTTAACAGTATCTGGAATATCAATAATATCCTTTTCATTTTCGCGAGGAATTAAAATGGTTTTAAGCCCAGACCTTCCTGCTGCAATTGATTTTTCTTTCAACCCACCAATTGGTAATACTCTTCCTCTTAAAGTAACTTCTCCAGTCATACCTACATCATGTTTTACTTTTCTTTTTGTAAATGCAGATGTAATTGCGGTTGCAATAGTAACCCCAGCAGAAGGACCATCTTTAGGAACAGCTCCCTCAGGAATATGAATATGTAAATCATTCTTCTCAAATAATTTAGTATCAATTCCTAAATGACTTGCATTTGATTTAACATAACTAAGTGCCGCCTGTGCTGATTCTTTCATAACATCGCCCAACTGACCAGTTAAAAGAATTTGTCCTGAACCTTTATAGTAAGTAACTTCAATTGATAAAGTGTCTCCACCATATTGAGTATACGCAAGTCCAGTAACTACTCCAATTTGATCTTCAAGATCAGCTATATTATAAAAATACATAGGCTTTCCTAAATATGATTCTAAATCATCTTTATTAATAGTAATTTTATCAAGTTTTTCCATTAGAATTTTCTTAATAGATTTTCGAATTAAACTACTAATCATTCTTTCTAACTGACGAACACCAGCCTCTTTTGTATATTCTTGTATCACTCTAATTATAGCATCATCTTTAATTTCAAATTTATTAATATCGAGACCATTTAATTCTAATTGTTTTGTAAGTAAATGTCTTTTTGCAATTTCAAATTTTTCAAACTCAGTATAACTAGAAATTTCAACAATTTCTAATCTGTCTCTTAAAGCATAAGGAATATTTTCCAAATAATTTGCTGTAGCAATAAAGAAAACATTTGATAAATCATATGGTTCTTCCAAATAATGATCACTAAAATATTTATTTTGCTCAGAATCTAATACTTCAAGCATAGCACTTGCTGGATCTCCTCGATAATCACTAGATAATTTATCAATTTCATCTAACAAAAATACAGGATTAATAACACCAGCTCTTTGCATACCTTGTAAAATCCTACCAGGCAATGCTCCAATATATGTTCTTCTATGTCCCCTAATCTCAGATTCATCTTTTACACCACCAAGTGATTGTTTAATAAATTCTTTATTCAAAGACTTTGCAATCGATCTTGCAAGAGAAGTTTTACCAACTCCTGGAGGACCAACTAAACATAAAATAGATGAAGGATTTTTCTGTGTTAAAATATGAACAGCAATATATTCTAAAATTCTATCTTTAACAACATCAAGACCATAATGATCTATATCTAATTGTTTCTTAGCTTTTACTAAATCTCGTGCTTCTTTAGTCTTTTTAGACCAAGGAAGACTAACGACAAAATCTAAATAAGTTTTAGAAATTGTACTTTCTGCACTTGCTGGATTCATTGTATTATATCTTTTTAATTCATTAAGAGCCGTCTCTTCCATAGTTTTAGGCATTTTTGCATCTAAAATTTTCTTTCTCAATTTTTCAACATCAACATCTTTAATAGCTCTATCGCCTAACTCATCCTGAATCGCTCGCATCTTTTCTCGTAAATAATACTCTTTTTGACCCTCATTAATAGAATCTCTAACCTTTTGTTCTATTCCATCCTCAATATTTTTAAAATATTGCGCTTTCTTTAAATCTTCTAAAATGAATATTATTCTTTCATCAATATTACTAGTTTTAAGATATTTAAGTTTTTGCGTGAAATCCATTGGAATACTATATGCAAGAATATCTACTAATTGATCCCCAGTAACTCCCTTAGAAATAAACTTAACAATATTACTATTTGGAGCAAATAATTTTTGCGAATCACTTTTTAATTCATCAATTATTAACTTTACTCCAGCTATTTCTTTATCAGGATCAGATGAATAAGCTGGCATGGATACTACATCCGCCATCCACGTCTCATCAACTTCTACAATTCCTTTTATTTTACATCTTGTAATAACAGAAATCTTAACATTGTGTAAATCTTTCTGTGCCATATCATAAATAATACGACCGATAACTCCTATTTTTTCAACATCATCAAATGTTGGATCTTCAATAGTAGCTTCTGTTTGTACTAAAATAGCAATCATTTTATCACTATCAGCAGCTTTCTTCAAAGCATTAACAGATTTTATTCTTCCAATATCAACCTTGATCTCATTGTTTGGCAATGGAACAATTCCTCTAACTGGAAATGCAGGTAATATAGCTCTTTCAACAACGTGATTATTAAACATAATATTCACCTCCTTATATTTTTTATCTTTATATCTATATTATAACAAAAAATCAAAATTATTTCTTTATAAATGTTTTTCTAATCTTTGTTAGAAAATGCCTAAGATTTCCTAGGCGATTTTCTTAGTTTTGTATGTTAATTTAGGGGATAAATTTCTTGTTATAACCCCTTTAGTAATTGTACATTTTAATATATCTTTTTGATCAGGTATTTGATACATAATATCTAGCAATACTTTTTCAATTATTGCTCTTAATCCTCTTGCACCAGTCTTTTCAGATTGAGCAATTCTAGCTATTTCTTCTAAAGCATCTTTATTAAATGAAAGAGTCATATCTTCCATTGAAAACATCTTTTGATATTGTTTAATAATAGCATTTTTCGGTTTTGTTAGAATCTTAATCAAATAGTCAATTGATAAATCTTCTAAAGAGGCAATAATAGGAAGCCTTCCTACTAATTCAGGAATAATACCAAACTTTTTAATATCATCATGAGTTATTTTTTTATAAAGATCTTCTTCTTCAATTCTTGTTAAAATATCTTGATTAAAACCAATCTGTTTCTTTCCAAGTCTATTCTTAACAACATCATAAATACCTTCAAAGCTACCTCCACAAATAAACAAAATATTTGTAGTATCAAAAGCAATATATTCTTGTTCTGGATGTTTTCTTCCACCAGCTGGTGGAACATTAGCAACAGTGCCTTCTAATATTTTTAAAAGTGCCTGTTGAACTCCTTCACCAGAGACATCCCTAGTAATTGAAGGATTATCACTTTTCCTGCCAATTTTATCCAATTCATCTAAATATATAATCCCCTTTTGAGCTTTTCCAATATTAAAATCAGCAGCTTGAATTAATCTTAATAAAACATTTTCAACATCTTCGCCAACATAACCTGCTTCAGTTAAAGTTGTAGCGTCAGCAATTGCAAATGGCACATCTAAAATTTTTGCTAAAGTCTTTGCAAGAAGAGTTTTTCCAGTACCAGTTGGACCAATCAATAATATGTTGCTTTTTTCAATATCAATGTCGCTATCTTCATATAAATTATTAACAACTCTTTTATAATGATTATATACTGCAACTGACAAAATCTTTTTAGCATCATCTTGTCCAACAATATACTCATCTAACTTTTCTTTTATTTGTCTTGGAGTAAGATTTAACTCAAATTTTTCATTAACATTATTCTCTTTGTTTAATTCAACAATTTGATGACATAATTCAATACAAGAAGGACAAATATAAGCGTCATCTCCTTCAATTAAAAATCTCTCATCATCTTCAGGCATCCCACAAAAAGAACAAATTTTCTCTTCACTCACATTACTCACCTTATTTTATAACAGCTTTTTCTTTCAACAATTCCATAGTTTTAAGACTAACAAAATATGGAGTTACTTGTTCTTTAGGAATCGCCTTAGATGCTTCTTCTCCATTCATATTATATTGTTTTCCAAGTATTTCATACTGTTCTTTATATTCTTTAGCAGTTAACTTAATCTTTTCAACTTTTGCAATTTCTTCCAAAACAACACTTTGCAAAACAGATTTTTGAGCAGGCTCTTTAATTAACTCCTGGTATTTTTCTACAGTTAAACCTTGAAATTGTAAAAACTGTTCAAGAGTAAGACCATATTGCTTTGCTTGTTCTCCAACTTGGTCAAGCATTTGCTTTGCTCTTCTTGTAACCATAGATTCAGGTAAATCAACAATAGCATTATTACATACTGTCTCAATTATATCATCCATTACTTTATGTTCAGATTCTTCGATTTTCTTATCACTAATTGTATTTTTTATATTCTCTTTATATTGCTCAACAGTTTCAATATTTTCTTGATCAAGTTCAGCAATAAATTCTTCAGTTAATTCAGGAACAACTTGCTTTTTAATCTCATGTAATGTAACTGTAAAAACAGCTTCTTTACCAGCTAAATCAGCAGCTTGATAATTTTCAGGAAAAACAACTTTAATATCTTTAACTTCCCCTGAATTCATTCCTACCATTTGCTCTTCAAATCCAGGAATAAATTTATTAGAACCAATTTCTAAAGAATAATTTTCAGCTTTTCCACCTTCAAATGGATTACCATCAACTTTTCCTAAGAAATCAAAAATTGCAGTTTGTCCCTTTTCTAAAGGTTTCCCTTCAACAAGCTCTAATTCAGCATGATTTTTTAATTCAATATTAATTTGTTCTTGAATTTCTTCTTCAGTTACTTCAACACTTTCCTTTTGTATCTCAACACCATAATATTCACCAAGTTTTACTTCTGGATAAACATCAACTATTGCATTATATTTAAATGGCTTATCAGCTCCTAATTTTTCATAGTCAATATTAATCTTAGGTTCATCAACAGCTAAAACTTTTTTCTTTTGAAGTGCTTCATAATAAGTTTTACTAATTGCCTCATTTATAGCCTCTTCATAAACTGCCCCTTGACCATATTTCTTAAGATAAATATCTTTTGGAACCTTACCTTTTCTAAATCCCTTCATTTCAACAGTTTCTAAAACTTTATTTAAGCCAATTTCATAATACTCATTGAACTCTACAGCAGTTAGAGAAACCTCTATATTAACTTTACTACCTTCTAATTTTTTTACACTTACTTTCATTAACTTTCTTCTCCTTTTACTTAACTTATATATTTATATATTATACCAATCTTACCTCATTTTTGCAAGTACTATACTATCCATTATATTTTATAGATTTTTTTAATATCTTTATAAATTTTATTAACAATTTTTTCAGGATAACTAAGTTCAACTAAAATATTTAGTAAATCCATAAATCTATAAAATATATACTCTTGATTAATGTCTTCATTATTTCTAGATGCTTCCCTGCATAAGCCCAAAACAAAATTAACCACTATCAATGCATAAATTGCTTGCTTATTATCTAACAATAAAATATTAGAATAATTAGCTCCATCGCTTGCATATAATAATTTATGATATGCATCTGATAATAATTGACTGCTTTTAATATACAAATTTACATCATATAAGTTATTTAAAGAAATAAAACTTAAACAAGTATAATAAATAGTAATATATGATTCATATCCTGAACTACCAAGTATATTACTAATATTAATAATCTCTTTATAATCATTAAGATTAAAAGCTGACTGTATAATTTTCTCAAATGAAAAGATATCATCTTTTGCAAACGAAAACTTAAAAAGTTCATTTTTTAAAACAATAACTTCTTTAAATCTCTTTTCTTGATAACAATCATTAATTTTATTAATAATACTTAACTTTTCATTTTGAATCTTCATATGTTTCCCTATACTAATTTTGATTGATCAAAATTATCTAACCATTTATTAATCTCTTTAGTAACTTTTTTAATTGAGCCATTATTAAATGGATTATCAAGTTCAGCTTCTTTTAGTAAATTAGTAAAGCTTTTTGAACCCCCAAGTGTACATAACTTATAATAACTATTCCAAGCACTCACATGATCTTTTTGATCTTTAATCCAATATTGATGAGCACAAATTTGAGCCAAAGTATAATCAATATAATAAAACGGAACAGAAAAGATATGACCCTGTCTAAACCAATAAGTTCCTTTATTTAAAAATTCATTATCATATTTTTTATAAGGTGTATAAATATTTTCAATTTTTTTCCAAAGAGCTTTTCTCTCGTCTTTACTCATTCCTGGATTCTCATATATTTCATGTTGAAACTCATCAACACATACTCCATAAGGAATAAACGTAACAGTTCCAACTAAATGTGAATAGCGATATTTATCCGCATTATCAAAAAACTTCTCCATCCATGGCCATGCAAAAAACTCCATACTCATTGAATGAATTTCTGCAGATTCCATTGTGGGATTGAAATACTCAGGTACTTCCATATGTCTACTACTATAAGCTTGAAAACCATGACCTGCCTCATGTGTTAACACATCAACATCACCACTAGTTCCATTAAAATTAGAAAAAATAAATGGTGATTTATAATCTGGTAGATATGTACAATAGCCACCTCCAGATTTACCAGGCTTTGTTTCCAAATCTAACAATTTTCTGTCAACCATAAACTTAAAGTATTCTCCGCTCTCTGGACTCATTTCTTGATACATCTTTAAAGCTTCACCCACAAGATAATCTCTATTTCCTTTTGGCATTGGATTTCCAGACTTAAAATTAAGATTTAAATCATAACTTTTTAAATCTTTAATCCCAAGTCTCTTGCTTTTTTCTTCATATAATCTTACAGCAATAGGAACTAAATCTTCTCTTACTTGTTTACGATAATTTGCAACGTCTTCACTATTATAATCTGTTCTGCCCATTCTGTCATATCCTAATTGGACAAAATTTTTATATCCCAGCTTATGAGCTATTTCTGTTCTAATTTTAACTAATTGATCATATATATCATCAAATTTTTCTTCATTTTCCTCAAAAAAACTCATTGAAGCAGTTTCTGCTTCTTTTCTTATTTTTCTATCTAAATTTTGTAAATATGGCCCCATTTGAGATAAATTATGAACTTTACCATTATATTCAATTTTAGCACTAGCAATTAGTTTATCATACTCACTTGCCAATTTATTTTCCTGTTGAAAAAGACCAATTAATTCTGGCTTAAATGTTTTTAAAGATAATTCTATTTGATCAAATAATAAATTACCATAATAGCCTCTTAACTCTTTATTAAATTTATTTCTTACTAAAGCAAGAGCTAAATTATATTCATATTCACCATAAACAGGTCCCTTTTCATCGAAGAATTCTCTTTCTTTATCATAAAATTCATCCAATGTGTTAACTGAATGTCTAATATATGCTAAACTTCCCATTGTTGAAAAAGTCATTCGTACATCATTAATATCTTTATATACCTTTTTTACTTCTTCAAAACTTTCAGCATTATCAATCTTTTCAATTGCTTTTTCAAATTTTTCCTTTAATTCTTCAATATTAGGTCTTTCATATTTATAATCATTAAATTCCATTATATTTCTCTCCTTCACATTTTTATATGCTTAATTATAACATATAAATAATTATTTATCGATATAAGATGTTCTATTTATGACATTTCATCACATAATATAAATAACTCACCTCTTTTATTTTTAACTTTTTTTTGTTATAATACATTAAATGAGGTAAAACATATGAAAAAAATATTTTTTTTATTATTAACAATTATTACATTTACTCTTTTATCTGGATGTAGCTCTACTGATAAATTAGAACAATTTTATAATAATCTCCAAGAAAATTTAAACTATCAAGCAAAAATTATTCTTGTTTTAGAAGATGAAAGAGAAATGCACAGCACTATATATTTAGATAATAAAATTGCAAAAGCTGAAGTACAAACTTTTTTACCCGATAAAACATCATCTCCTGTTATTACATCCTATTTTGAACAACCACTTGGACAACATGTATATGAAATTACATATAACGAACAAACAGATGAATGGATAAAAAGATTCTCTGGGGAAACAAAAATGATCGGTACCCTAGATCCAGAAATATTTGATCCCTTAAACTTTTCAAAAAATTCAAATAACAAATATACTTTAAAATCAGAATTTAAAACATATTTTGGATTCAGTAATCTAACAATAGAATTCCAACTTGGAAAAGTAACTGCTATAGGCGGAACTTTATATCAATCTCAACCGGCTGTATTATCTTATACTTTTACTAATATCGGAAAAACAAAAGTTGAACTTCCAGACTATGTTGAAGCTGAAAAATAAAGATGTAGTATGCTACATCTTTTTTTTAACTATAATTTTTAAAAAAACAAATAAATGAAAAAGAGTCCCCTTTATAAGAGGACCCTAATTTCTAAAGACTCATTGAAAAATTATAATTTTACAACGTTCACTGCTGTTTCGCCACGATCGCTGTCTGTAACGTCAAATTTTACTTGGTCGCCTTCAGCAAGTGACTTGAAACCTTCAGTTTGAATTGCGCTGAAATGTACAAAAATGTCCTTGCCTTCTTCTGATGTGATAAATCCATATCCTTTTTCAGAATTAAACCATTTTACTTTTCCTAACATACTAATACTCCTTTTACTTTAATCTATGACTTATGGCCAAATACATGACTATTGCCACTTCATATAGTATACACCATTGTTTAAAGAAACACAAGTAAACTACACATATATATTAATAAATATTTAATTTAAGTTATATATGCATTTATTAACTTATAAAATAATATAAATCATTACAAAATAATATTATTATTCATATTATTAATATAACCAATTATAAAAGCTCTCTAAAAAAGAGAGCTTATTCATTTTAAAATGTCTTGCTGTAAATGAAATGCTACATACTTTCAACTTGGTGTGTTGATTTTGCAACATACTTTTTATTTGGTGTGTTGATTTTGCAACAAACTACAAAGTTGATGTGTTAATTATGCAACATACTTTTATAGGTTTGTGTTGATTTTGCTACATATAACTCAATTCACACAATAATGACCTTAGAATCTCTTTCTTGTATAGTTACATTTAGGGTATGATGAGCATCCTATAAATTTACCATATGGTCCTTTTCTCTCGACTAATAATTTGTTACATCTTGGACAAAGATATTTATCATATTCTTTTTCTGTCTTTTGCTGTTTTTGTTCTTCTACGATTAGTTTAGGCACTTCTTTTACTGCTTCTGCAGCATTTTTGTGGTTCTGATTAAGCCGTTTCGAAACTCTATACTTTATTATATATGTAAGAATCACTATGATGACTGTCACAAAAACTAAGATCAAGTAAACCCACCATTGAAAACTAAATAACCATTTTATAAATTTAAATACTTGAACTAGAATCCAGGTTAGGGTTACAAAAATTATAACCCTAATTATCCAATGTGTATCACTCATAACATCGGAATCATAAAATCCGAAAAAGTCAAAAATACTACCAACCAATCCGAAAGCTATTGCGAAACTAAGAAACGCAATAATAGCAAACAATACTGTATCAAGGTATGAATCCCCACTAATCACTATATATTTTTCAATCAATTCAATAATAACAGCCATGTGGATAATCTACATAGTTTCGATATTAATTGATAGTTTTTTAATTTTGTTGATAATTTCTATTTGTTCTTTTAGCGGAGGTATAGGTATAATAAAATTGTTTATTTGTCTCATTGAAATATTATCATTAGTGGAATTTTTACTGTCGTTGATAATCTTTTGAATATATGGAGTATTTAGAACAATATGTAAATACTCTGTATTCAATAAAGATGGGGAATTATTTCTTATGGCAGCAACTCTTTGATTTAAATAAAGTTTTTTATCTATATTGTTTACTAGAGTGTTCTTACCAACAGTACCACCAGTCATACATAATAAAATATCATTCTCCCTTATTTCATACCTAGACAATTTATTATCTTCATCGTAATATACAGGTGAGTTATCAATTAATCCGTCATTGTTAAAATCAGAAATTCTAATTACTCTTACTCCATTCTCAATATTGCTTTTTAGATATTCTGAGCTTTTAAATGCATACCCACCTATTACGTCGGAAACATCTACTAGTTTGTAAAATCTCCAGGTTGTAGGAACAACTTGTCCTGTTTTATCATTCTCTTCATAAGTTATTGGTTTGTTTCCATTAATTCCTGAATGATTATATGAATTATCTTTATCTATGGATTGATTGCTTATTCTACCTTGTATTGCTGCCTGTAATATCGCACTCTTAAGTCTTTCAGGAAATTTATCTTCCAGTTTTTTCAATGCTTTTTCATCTTTTTCTAGTTTGTTAATCTCTGCAAGCAAAACCTCTAACTTTTCAACAATACGTTTTTGTTCTTCAATTGGAGGTAATGGTATCAACAAATTGTATATACTTTTACTATTCAGTGTTTTTCCTTTGATAGCGTCCTTTGTCTCACCCATATTTGCAATTTCAGGGAGAACAAAATATAAATATTTTTTTTGTGTGTCCGGTTCTTTTTTAGGAAATATAGAAATAATTGCTTCATTATGTAGAGCATCAATTCCCAATATAGATGTTCTACCAACTGTTAATTTGAAACTCATTATTAATGTTCCTTTGGGTGATATTTGTTCTTTAAAGATTGATTCAAGTGCACTATTAGAGACTTTTTCTTTCGTCTCCATTATAAATGATTGATTATTCATATCTGCTATTGATATCCACGGTACATCATTACCCCAATAAATCAGATTTGCACGTTCTGGTGTCTTACCCATTTTAAAGTCGACTAAATCACCAAATTTAACCCATGCCCATTTTTTAGGTATTTCCCATAAATAATCATTATCAATCTTATGTACTTCTTTGATTAATTGATAAACAGAACTATCATTATCTAATTGTTTAGTTAACTTTCCTTCCATCGCAGCTTGAAGAACTGCTTTTCTTAACCTCTCTGCAATCATTCTTTGATACCCAATAATTCTTCAATTTGTTTTATTTTCTTATCAATCTTTGCATTTAAAGCATTTCTTCTTTCATGAAATTGTTTAATTGTTTCTTCAGGAGATAAAACCTCTTCTTCAAATGTAGGATATCCACACAAATCAAAATCAAAATCTCTATTGACTAAATCTTCCACTGTATAACTCTTAGCTTTAAATGTATCAGTATCAGTATCTTTAATTTCTACTCTGTTTTCCCACCATGAAATTGCATCTTTAAAATGATCTAATTGCATCGGTCTTGTTTTTGAGAATGCTTTATAGCCTTCAGGTAAGTCTACTCTATAGAACCATACATTTTCTGTTTTAGATCCATTATCAAAAAATAATATATTAGTAGTTATTGATGTATAGGGTGCAAACACACTCTTAGGTAGTCTAATTATAGTGTGTAAATTAAATTTATTTAATAGTTTTTTCTTTAACTCTGTTTTTGCCCCATCAGTTCCAAATAAGAAGCCATCAGGAATAATAACTGCAGCTCTACCGTTTTTCTTTAATCTATACATAATGACAGACATAAAAAGATCGGCAGTTTCACTACTTCTTAAATCTGCTGGAAAATTACTTTTAACAATTTCGTTTTCAGTACCACCATATGGGGGATTCATTAATACAACATCAAATTTTTCATGGTCTTTATATTCTCTAACATTTCTTTCTAAGGAGTTACCATGAATAATTTGTGGGGTATCAATATCATGAATTAACATGTTAGTGATTGCCAGTAAATAAGGTAGTGGTTTTTTCTCAATACCATATACGCTTTCATCATATAAACGTTTATCTTCAGCTGTTTTAACTTGTTTTTCTAATTCTTTTAAGGAAGAAGTTAAAAACCCACCAGTACCACAAGCAAAGTCTGCTATTTTTTCACCTAATATAGGTTTAATCATTTGTACCATAAAATCAGTTACTGCTCGTGGTGTATAAAACTCACCTGCATTACCTGCACTTTGTAGATCTTTTAAGACTGTTTCATAAATTTCGCCAAAAGCATGTTTTTCTTTATGATCATCAAAATTAATGGCATCAATGACATTAATAACCTTACGTAATTGAATCCCATCTTTCATATACTGGTTAGAATCCTCAAATACTGCCTTAACAATTGCTTGTCTAATAGGTGTTTTTTCATTAATCTCTAAATTTTTTAATGTTGGAAATAGTTCGTTGTTTATAAAGTCTAACAATTCTTGACCTGTTT
>JAQUZE010000007.1:27644-75103 GCA_028691515.1 Bacilli bacterium | reverse complement strand
ATTATAGATTCTTTTTTACTTTTTCTAAGTTTTTAAAATTAGTTTTTGCAATTTTTTCGAGATATGTTTCTGAAAACTCATTAATTATTCTTTCAATTGCTTTATCAACTTTTTTACCAGCACCAAGTGGAATATCAAATCCAACAGATTTAGATAATTTATTCATATGCATTAAAAATAAGTATCTTGCAATTATACTGGCAGCTGCAATAGAAATATATTTACTTTCTCCTTTTTCAATAAGATGTACTTTATCAAAAATAACACTATTTTGATCTTTTAAATAGGTAAAATATTTTTCTTGAGTTGTAAATGCATCAATAACAATTTCATCATATTTTTCTTTGGTATCATTTAATTTATTAATTACATTTGAAATTGCATTATTATGCATTAATGCTTTAATTTTATTCATATTATATTTATATTTTTTAGTCATAAAATTATATTTTATATTATCAAGTAGTATTGCACTATAAGTAATTTCTTTCATAATTTTTGGTGCAATTTCTTCAATTTTATAACTAGATAGCGTCTTAGAATCTTTTACACCCAAATTCTTCAATAAAATTAATTGATCTTCTGATACATAAGCTGCCACAACAGTAATACCACCAAAAAAATCACCAGTTCCTACTTCATCACTACCAATAGAAGAAGTTGATACAACTAATTGTTCATTGCTTACTTTTTTATCCATAGGTATTATTCCCAAAATTTCACATATATTTTCATATGTAACTCTAGAATCATTACCTTGAATTAATAAAGTATTAGTTTTATAAATAGTTATAGTTGAATTGTTGAATTTTGCTCTAAATAGTGTATAATTATTACTAGTAGGAAGAGAATAATCATTATACTTGTTTATTATTGTTTTGGCTGTGTTATCATTCAAATCGATTGTAAAACTCATATTATATCCTCCTTCTATCATTATAACACAAATTTAAATAAATTGAAATGGAAATCCTATAATGAACAAATACTTACAAATTCTAGAACTTAATAAAATATTAAATAACTTAAAAGCAGAAGTAATAATGGAAAAAAATATTATTAATATTGATAATATTACTTTGTCTGATTCAATAAAAGAAATTCAAAACATGCTAGACGAAACAGAAGAAGCATCATTTCTTATTTTAAGAATGGGAAGAATTCCTATTCAATTAAAAAAAGATGTTTTTTACATATTAAATAAAACAACAAAAGCTGGCATTTTAAGCATTGATGAAATATTGGAAATTAGAAAATTAATTCAATCTGCAAGATCATGTAAAAGTTATATTGATGGATTAAAAGATGCTGATATTAAATCTACTTATATATTGAACTATATTTCAAATTTAACATATTCAAATTTCATATATGATAGTATTAATAATATTATGACACCATATGGAGAAATTAATGATGATGCTAGCCATGAATTGCTAATATTAAAAAAGAAAGCTTCTAGTTTAGAAAAAAGTATTCAAAGTAAATTACAAGAATTAATATCAAAGTATTCTGCTAAATTAACTGACAATTTAGTTTATACAAGAAATGATCGTTATGTAATTCCAGTTAAAAATGATTTTAAAAATTCTATAAAAGGAATTGTACATGATCAATCATCAAGTGGAGAAACAGTATTTATTGAGCCTTATTCAATTAATTTAATTAATAACCAATTACAAGAGACTAATGAATTAATTGAAAAAGAAGTTTATCGAATATTAAAAGAATTATCGAAAAATATTTCTCTAGAATATAATGAATTACTTGCAAATTATGAAATTATCTTAAAAATTGATTATATTTTCGCAAAAGCTTCACTTGCATTAAAGATGTCTGCAAATAAACCAAAAATTAATAAAGAAGGAATTTTTGAATTATATAACGCTAAACATCCTTTATTAAATGTTAGTAATGTAATTAGCAATAATGTAGTTATCGGTAAATACCAAGGTGTTATTATAACTGGTCCTAATACTGGTGGTAAAACTGTACTTTTAAAAATGATTGGTTTATTATCATTAATGGTAAAAGCAGGATTTTTAATTCCAGCAGATGAGAAAAGTAATATAATGATTTTTGATAAAGTTTTTGCGGATATTGGAGATGAACAGTCAATTGACCAAAACCTATCAACTTTTTCATCACATTTAAAAAATGTAATTGATATCATGAATAATGTAACTAATTCTTCGCTTGTTTTACTAGATGAATTAGGTTCTGGTACTGACCCATCAGAAGGGGCAGCTCTGGCAATTGCAATTTTTGATACTTTAATAGAAAAAAATTGCTTGGTTATTGCAACATCCCATTATTCAGAATTAAAAATACATGCTTATAATTCAGACAATATTATTAATGCTAGTGTTGAATTTAATATTAAAACTTTAATGCCAACATATAAACTTTTAATGGGAATTCCAGGATTATCTAACGCTTTAGAAATATCGAAAAATTTGGGGCTAAATGAAATTGTATTAGAAAAAGCCCAAAAATATGTTTTAAACAAAAATGATAATATTAATCAAATTTTAAATAAATTATCTAAACAATCAAAAACATTAGATGATTTAATTAAAGATGCTGAAAATAAAAATAAAGAATTAAAATTAGAAAGAGATAAAATAGAAGAAGATAAAGATAAAATTTCAAAAGAAAAAGAAGTGATTTTACAAAAAGCAAAAAATGACGCTCAAAAATTAATAGAAAAAACTAGTAAGAAAATTGAAAATCTTATTTTAGAGTTAGAGATTATAAAAGAAAATGAAAACTCTAAAATTCATGAAATTGCTGATATTAAACATCAATTTAGAAATATTAAAACAGATGCTAATGTAAAAATCGATTATGAAAACAATAATGAAAACTTTAAAATTGGCGATAAAGTTTTTGTAGCTAATTACAATTCTTACGGAGAAATAATTAAAGAAAAAGGGAATAATAAATACGACATACAAATGGGATCAGTAAGTGTTACTGTAAATAAAAAATTTTTAAAGCTCGCTAAAACAAATGAATTAGAAAGAATTCAATTTAATAAAAAGTTATCCGTGAAAAAAAATATAAAATCTGAATTAGATTTAAGAGGTATGCGCTATGAAGATGCTAAAATTAGCTTAGATAGATATTTTGATGATGTTTTACTTTCAGGTTTTTCACAATTTTCTATCATTCATGGTTTTGGAACAGGAGTTATTAGAGAGCTTGTTCAAAGTTTTCTTAAAAGTAATAAAGAGGTTCTTGATTATAGATATGGTGTAGATGGCGAAGGAGGTCAAGGAGTTACTATTGTTACTTTAAAAAAATAATATTTAATATTTTTATTCTTTATGTTATAATAATGACAGGAGATTATAACAATGAAAAGAATGGAAATTATCTGTTTCAAACATGATGGTTCCCTACATAGAGTATGGCATGACGGCTATATACTTGAAGAAAGTCAAGACCATATTATTATCGTCAATAACAAAGTTGATGTTATTGATGGAGATGGACGAAAATGGCGTACACGGGAACCTGCTGTCTGTTTTTTTTATAAGAAAAAATGGTTTAATATCATAAGTATGATAAGAACAACAGGCATTTATTATTATTGTAATTTAGGCTCACCTTATATTATAGATGAAGAAGGGCTTAAATATATTGATTACGATCTTGATGTCAAAGTATTTCCTGATGATGAGATTCTTATTCTTGATAAAGATGAATATGAAGAAAATATTATTGAAATGCATTATTCTAAAATAATAAGAGAAATTATTGATCATAATTTTAATCTATTATTAAATTCTATTAAGAATAAAGAAATTCCTTTTGACAAAAAAAGTGTTTTAAAATATTATAATGATTATCTTAAATTAAAATAATATTGTTTTATTACTTGGTATTTTATAAAAATACTAAAATCTATTTAAATTTAAAAAAGAGGTGTTGTTTTTTGGTTCCACTCATAGGTTACAACCTAAATTTGTTTATCAAGTCAATTTTTATCAATGGTAAATTTATTACTGATAATCTTACTGTTGATATTTTATTGATTATTTTAATTGTTTTACTATTTATATTTTCTGCTTTTCTAGCATCAAGTTATGAAGCTTTTAATAATGTTAATACTATTAGATTAAAAAATTATAGTGAAGAAAAGATGAAAGGTGCAAGAAAAGCCTATATTTTATCAGAAAAATTTGAGTATACAAAAATAAGTATTTTTATTGGTATTAATTTATCAAAAATTATTATTACTACTATTATTGTTTACTTTTTTATGCAAATATTTCTAATAGATTATCTAGCTATTATTATTGGGATTATTTCATCATTTATTTTAATATTATTATTCAGTGAAATTATTCCCAAATCTTATGGTGAAAAAGATTCTGAAAAAATAGTTTTAAATAATTCCTATATTTTATGGATAATCACTAAATTATTTTCTCCGATTTCTTTAATATTAAACTCAATTAGAAAAGTTGTAATAAAAAATAAGAAAGCAATATATGATAAAAACCCTTATGTAACAGGTGAAGAATTAGAATCACTAATTGATGTTATGGAAGATGAAGGCGTTTTTGATGAAGATAATGCTGATTTAATACAAAGCGCAATTAATTTAAATACTCGAACAGTTTACGATATTATGACTCCTAGAGTAGACATGGTTGCAATTGAAATTAATGATTCCATTGATGAAATTAAGCAAACTTTTTTTGATAATCAATTTTCACGTATTCCTGTATATGAAGAGGACAAAGATAATATACTTGGGATTTTATCTGAAAGAGATTTTTTTACAGCTCTAATACAAGTTAAAGAAACTGAAAAAATCAATATTAAAGATTTAATAAGTAAACCATATTATGTATCAAAAGCTACAAAAGTAGATGATTTAATTAAAGAAATGCAAATAATTAAAAAACATTTTGCAATTGTTTCAGACGAATATGGTGGAACAAGTGGTATTGTTACTATGGAAGATGCACTTGAAGAACTTGTTGGAGAAATATACGATGAGTATGACGAAATAGAAAATGTGGAATTAGAAGAATTAGAACCTAATCATTACTTAATTTCAACAGAGATGGATTTGGATGATCTGTTTGATAAATTAAACTTAGGAGAAGTTCCAGAAACAAAATATGCAAGTGTTGGTGGTTTCGTTTATGAATTATGTGATGGACTGCCTACTGAAGGACAAGAAATTTCTTATGAATCCATTTATGAAAATTATAGTTTAGAAAAACCAGTAGTTTTTACTTATAATCTTACATTTATAATTAAAAGAGTGGAAAATAGAAGAATTAAAAGTATTGAATTAATTGTTGTAATAAAGAATGAAGAGCCGCTTACTTAAGCGGCTTTATTCAACAGAGGTTAAAAATGATAAATAATAATTGGGATAAATATTTAAATAAAGAATACTCTAAAGATTATTTTATAAACCTTATGAAGTTTATAGAAACACAGTATCAAGAAAAAAACATATTTCCAGATTATGATAATATATTTAGGGCATATAAATATACTGATTTCAATAAAGTAAAAATTGTTATCATCGGGCAAGATCCTTACCACAATTATGGTGAAGCAAACGGATTAGCTTTTTCAGTAAATAAAAATATTGTTATACCACCTTCTCTTAAAAACATTTATAAAGAATTATTTACTGATTTAAATATAATCGCTCCTAATCACGGAGATCTTTCAAAATGGGCTTACGAAGGAGTCTTATTAATTAATGCAATTTTAACAGTTGAAAAAAACTTACCTTTATCACATGAAAATAAAGGATGGGAGCAATTCACATGTTTTGTAATTAATACATTAAATTTACATCGAAGAAATATAGTTTATATTCTTTGGGGAAATTATGCTAAAAGTTTTAAAAAGCATATAGATCAAAAAAATAATTATATTATTGAATCTTTACATCCTTCACCTTTATCAGCTTATAGAGGTTTTTTTGGACATAAACCATTTAGCAGAGCTAATGATTATTTAATTAGTAAAAATATAAAACCGATTAATTGGAATTTAAATTAATTAACTTTTATTTCTACATAATCTATGATATAATATAATAGAAAAAGGGGAGCTAATGCTGAGAGGTTCTAAGGAACGACCCAAAACCTGATCTAGGTAATGCTAGCGTAGGAAAAAATCAGTTTTTTTGCTTTTCTTTGCTTATTTAAGCAAAGTTTTTTTATTGGAGGATACTATGAATAAAAACACAGAAATAATCAGTATTACAGAAAGTGCAATAATGATTGCACTTGCAGTTGCTTTTGAATTTATTGTAAAATCAGTTGGCTTTTTAACAATGCCACAAGGAGGTTCATTTAGCCTTACTATGTTACCAATAATGATCATTGGACTAAGAAGGGGAATTAAGTATGGATTATTAACAGGATTAATTTATGGATTTCTAAATTTTGTTATTGATGGATTTATTCTTCATTGGGGAAGTTTATTTTTAGATTATTTATTTGCATTTTCTGTAATTGGATTAACTGGTTTATTTAAAAATAAAGCTAAAAACAATATTTTATTTTTAGTTATAAGTATTTTAGTTGTATCATTAATGAGATATACACTTCATGTACTTAGTGGAATACTTTTTTTTAGAGAATACCTTGATACTGATGGAACAATACTAGCAGATATAATCGCATCTTTAAGTTACAATATTATTTATATGCTTCCTTCAACACTTTTATGTTTAATTGTTGGTGTATTATCTAGAAGAATAATTTATTTTAATTTAAAAGAAAATATATAATTAAAAGAACAATTCATTCATGAATTGTTCTTTTATAATTTATAATATTCATCTAGAGCTTTTATATAATCTATTTGAGGAGAATATTTTAATTTAACTTCAATACCGATTTCTAATGCTTTTGTATAAGTAATAGATTTTTCATTGTTTTCTAATCCTAGTTTATATAATTTCATAAAAGGAATAATATCAATAATAACAACTTTATTTATTTTTTTATAATATATGATAATAAATGCAAGGCCACCATGTTTATGCACTTTTTGAAGATGTTCCATTTGGTGTTTTGCTATATGAGTAAAACTAAAACTTAAATTATTTGTTTCTTTTGCTTCATAATCAATATATTTTCCCTTATATATCCCATTATAATCAGTAGTAGAAGGTGTTTTATAATATGCTTCAACAATCTTTGCTTTATTTCTAGAAGGATATTCTACCTTAACAACTTGTATAGGCGTAGGTTTTTTGTAAATATATGCAATATCTTGAATACGATAATACTCATTAGAAATATTTAACGCCTCTTCAAACATCATTCCATACGATTTAATTTTTTTAGGTTTTAAATTGTTAAGAGATGGATTAGGATAATTAACTTTCATAATATTTCTCCTTGTCTATATAATTATAACATATTTTCTAACTAAATTATATCAAACATTTTTTTGAATTAGTTTATTAAAAACTATATTATAATTAATATAGCATTTTTATAATATCTTGATATTTCTTAATGTTTAAGGTAAAATAATAGTATTAAAGGATGGATTTATGAATAGAGATAAATTATTACAAAGACAAAAACATATTAGAAATTTTTCGATAATAGCACATATAGATCACGGTAAATCTACTCTTGCAGATAGAATTTTACAATTAACAAATACAGTACAAACAAGAGAAATGAAAAACCAACTTTTAGACTCAATGGATATTGAAAGAGAACGAGGAATAACTATTAAATTGACTGCTTGTGAAGTATTATATAAAGCAAAAAATGGCCAAGATTATATTTTCCATTTAATTGATACTCCAGGACATGTTGATTTTACATATGAAGTATCTAGAAGTTTAGCAGCTTGTGAAGGAGCTTTGTTATTAGTTGATGCTGCACAAGGTGTACAGGCACAAACTGTTGCTAATGCTTATCTTGCAATTGATAATAATTTAGAAATTATTCCTGTAATTAATAAAGTAGATTTAGAAAATGCGAATCCTGAAAAAATAAAAGACGAAATAGAAAATATAGTAGGAATTGATGCTAGTGAAGCTGTTTTAGCAAGTGCAAAAAATGGTATTGGTATTGAAGATATTTTAGAACAAATAGTTAATAAAATACCTGCTCCAAGTGGAGATCCCGATTTACCATTACAAGCATTAATTTTTGATTCATATTATGATCAATATAGAGGAGTTATTCCTTTGATCAGAATTGTTAATGGGAGTGTAAAAAAAGGTGATGTTATTTATATGATGTCGACTAAAGGTTCTTTTGAAGTAACTGAAGTTGGTGTTCATTCACCAGGAGAAGTTGCAAAAGATATTTTACTTCCAGGTGATGTAGGCTATATTGTTGCAGCAATTAAAGAAATTGATTATGTTCACGTTGGTGATACAATAACACATTTTTCAACAAAAACAGCAAAAAAATTGCCAGGTTATCGTGTTTTAAATCCAATGGTATATTCAGGAATGTTTCCAATTGATAGTAAAGAAAATGAATTATTAAAAGAAGCATTAGAAAAATTAAAATTAAACGATGCCTCTCTAACTTATGAACCAGAGTCATCACAAGCACTAGGTTTTGGTTATCGAGTTGGATTTTTAGGCTTGCTTCATATGGACATAATTCAAGAAAGAATTGAGAGAGAATTTAATATTGCATTAATTCTTACTGCTCCTTCAGTTGATTATAAAATATTTTTAGAAGATAAATCAGTTTTATTTATTGAAAATCCATCATCATTTCCTGATCCAAGTAAAATAAACCATATTGAAGAACCTTATGTGGTTGCAAAAATTATGGCTCCAAGTGATTACGTTGGACCAATAATGGAATTATGTCAAAACAAAAGAGGCATTTTTAAAGATATGGTTTATGTAAATAAAACAAGGGTTACTATTACTTATGAATTACCTTTATCAGAAGTTATTTATGATTTCTTTGATCGTTTAAAATCTTCAACAAAGGGTTATGCATCTTTTGATTATGAATTATCAGAATATAAAAGATCACAACTAGTAAAAATGGATATTTTATTAAATGGAGAGAAAGTAGATGCTTTAAGTGTAATTACTCATCGTGATAATACTTATAGGAGAGGGAAAGCAATTACTGAGAAATTAAAAACATTAATACCAAGACAAATGTTTGAAGTACCGATACAAGCAGCTATTGGCGGGAAAATTATTGCAAGAAGCACGGTAAAATCAATTGGTAAAAATGTTCTTGCAAAATGTTATGGCGGAGATATTACTAGAAAGAAGAAACTTCTTGAAAAACAAAAAGAAGGAAAGAAAAGAATGAAGCAAATAGGTAATGTAGAAATTCCTCAATCTGCTTTCTTAGCTGTCCTTTCAATTGATGAAGATGAATAATAAAATTGAAGCTTTATATATCCATATTCCTTTTTGTAAAAACATTTGCACTTACTGTGATTTTTATAAAATGATTGCAAAAGAAGAAGTACAAAATAAATATATAGAATACTTAATTAAAGAACTTCAATTAAAAAATAAATTATTGAAGAACATAAAAACTATTTATATTGGTGGAGGAACACCTTCCTCAATCTCTCTTAAAAATCTCGAAATGTTATTATTAACAATAAAAAAGTTAATCGATTTACAGAAGGTAGTTGAATATACTATTGAAGTTAATCCCCAAGATATTACTTCTAATCTAGCAAATTTACTTAGTCTAATGGGAATCAATCGTATTAGTATGGGAGTACAATCATTAGATAATGTTCAATTAAAATTTCTAAATAGAAAACATAATATTGCTACTGTTACAAATGCAATAAAGCTTTTACATGAAAATAATTTATTTAATATTAATTGTGATATTTTATATGCTGTTTATGAAGATAATTTCAATAGAATTAAACATGATGTTGATTATTTAGAGAATCTTGGAATAGTGCATTTTTCTATTTACTCATTAATTCTGGAAGAAAAAACTGTTTTATATCATAAATATTTAAATAATGAATTCAGTTTAATGAACGAAGATGAAGAAACCATTCTTTATTATAAAATAGTAAACTATATGAAACAAAAAGGTTTTATTCATTATGAAGTTAGTAATTTTTCCAAAGAAAATTATCAATCAAAACACAATTTAATTTATTGGCATAATAGGTATTATTTAGGTATTGGTGCAAATGCTAGTTATTATTATAATAATACAAGATATACTAATATTAATAATTTAGAAAAGTATTATTTAGGTATAGATAATAACAATTTAATTTATAAAGAAAGATTAATACTTACTAAATATGAACAAATGCAAGAAGAATTTATAATTAGTCTTCGCTTGATTAAAGGAGTATCAGTAAAAAGCTTTATAAAAAAATATAATGAAGATCCTTTCATTGTTTTTCCTTTCATTAATAAATTAATTGATAATAAATTATTGTTTTATCAAAATGATTATTTATATATTCCTGAAAATAAACTATATATCTCTAATTCAATTTTAGTTTACTTTATATAAACATCTACAAAATAAATAAAATAAGGTATAATATATATGAAGATTAAAGCAGCTTTAAAAGAATTTGAATATTATTTGCGTGGAGAAAAAAATGTTAGCGAAGCTACATTTGATGCATATATTTCTGATTTAAAAAATTATGAATATTTTATTACAACATATCGTAATAAAGTTGATGTAAAAGAAATATTTCTTGAAGATATTAGAAAATATCTTGCAAGTTTAAAAAGAAAACATTTAACCGTTTCTACATTATCTAGGAATATTACATCAATTAAAACTTTTCATCGTTTTTTAATGAAAGAAAAATTTATTGATTATAATTATGCAAATACAATACAAGCCCCCAAAAAGGTTAAAAATTTGCCCGCTGTTCTATCTATTAAAGAAATTGATGATATTATAGCATCAATAGAAGAAACCAGCCCAGAGCAAATTAGGAACAAAACTATGGTTATACTGGCTTACTCATGTGGATTAAGAGTAAGTGAACTTGTGAATTTAAGAATGAATGATTTAAGAATCTCTAAAAGATATTTGGATTTTGTTGGTAAAGGAAATAAAGAAAGAATTGTTCCAATTAGCAATGAAGCAATAAAATACATTGAATTATATTTTGAAAAATCAAGACCCTTTTTTAATAAATCAAATAATTTAGAATATATTTTTCTCACAAAACAAGCTAAACAAATGTCTAGAGAAAATTTCAGCATAATTTTTAAAAAAATATGTATAAATGCGGGAATTAAAAAAAAGGTTAGTCCACATACCCTAAGGCATTCTTTTGCAACACATTTATTAGATCAAGGTCTTGATTTAAGATTAATACAAGAATTACTTGGGCATTCCGACATTTCCACAACTGAAATATATACAAACATTAGTCAAGAAAAATTAAAGCAAGTATATTTAGAAGCTCATCCTCGAGCTAGAAAGTGAAGAATATGAAAAAATACAAAAGAATATTTATTATAGTTGCCGACTCACTTGGGGTTGGTGAAGACGAAAAAAGTCACATTTACAATGATCAAGGCGCCAATACTTTTAAACATTTAAGTTACAGTAAATCAGATTTTTCAATTCCATTACTAAAATCATTTGGAATTGGTAATATAACAGATATTAATAATACTGAACCAATTAATAATCCCAAAGCTTCCTATGGAAAGATGAGAGAATTAAGTGTTGGAAAAGATACATTAACTGGTCATTGGGAACTTATGGGAATTGAATCAAAAGCATCATTTCCATCATTTACTGAATTTGGTTTTCCGTCTGATTTAATTAATGAAATAGAAAAACAAACTGGATATAAAGTTATTGGAAATAAATCTGCAAGTGGAACTGAAATACTTGTTGAACTTGGAGAGCAACAAAAAAGAGATAAGTCTATCATCGTCTATACATCTGCAGATTCAGTCCTGCAAATTGCAGCTCACGAAGAAAGCATTCCTGTAAAAGAATTATATAGAATATGTTCAATTGTTAGAAAAATAACATTAGAAAATCCAAAATGGAAAGTTGGTAGAATCATTGCTAGACCATTTTTGGGAGATTGTAAATCATGTTTCGTAAGAACTTCAAATAGACATGACTATGCAGTAACACCACCTAAAAAAACTGTGTTAAATTATTTAAAAGATGCTAATCTAGATGTTATTGCTATTGGAAAAATTAATGATATTTTTAATAGTGAAGGAATTACTAAAACAATAAAAACAACTTCAAATATTAACGGAATGGACATTACAAAAGAAATTGCAAAAACAGATTTTAAAGGAATTTGTTTTGTAAACTTAGTTGAATTTGATTCAAAATTTGGACACCGAAGAGATCCAAAAGGATACGCTTTAGCAGTAGAAGAATTTGATCAACAATTAGTTGATTTTATTCCCCTATTAAAAGAAAATGATTTATTGATAATTGTTGCTGATCATGGAAATGACCCAACACATTTAGGAACAGATCATACAAGAGAATTTGTTCCATTACTAGTTTATAATTTTAAAGAAAAAGGCAATAATTTAGGGGTTAGAAAAACATTCGCCGATGTTGGTGCAACAATTGCTGATAATTTTTCTCTAACAAATCCAGATATAGGCACAAGTTTTTTAAATAAAATTTAAAAACAGAAAGAGGGCAATATGGATAAAACATTAATTGATTTTCAAATTTCTCAAGATATTACTTTGAAAGTTAGATTATATCAACCTGAATCCCCAATTATAAAAGGTATTATTATTATTGTTCATGGAATGGCTGAACACATTGAAAGATATGATAATTTTATGAAAAATCTTGCAGATAATAATTATGTTGCTGTAGGATATAATCAAAGAGGTCATTTTGAAACAATAAAAAATGAATCTGATTATGGATTTATTAGTGAATTAGATGGATTTAACTATCTTATAAACGATTTATCTAATATTTTTAAACATTTTAAAGATAAACACCCTGAATTACCAATTTTCATATTCGGACATTCAATGGGTTCTTTCATTACACAAAGATTCGGTCAATTATATAGTACGAAAGCAAATGGTTTAATACTTTGTGGGACTGGAGTTAATAAAAATTACACACTTAAAGCAGCAAAATTTTTATCAAAAGTGATTATAAAATTTAAAGGTCCAAAACATAAATCAAAGTTTATAGATAATATTACTTTTGGATCATATAATAAACATTTTAAACCAAATAGAACTGATTATGATTGGTTAAATACAATTGATTCTGAAGTTGATAAATATGTTGAAGACAAATATTGTGGAGGAATTTTTTCCACAGCTTTCTTTAGAGATTTTTTCAATTTATTAATTACAATAAATAATAATAATGAGCTAATAAGTAAAGATATTCCAATTTTGTTGATTAGTGGTAAAAATGATCCTGTTGGATGCATGGGTAAATCTGTTAAAAAACTTTATAATGATTATACAGATTTAAATATAAAAGACGTTCAAATGAATTTATATGAAGGACGACATGAAATACTACATGATGTTGAAAAAGGAAAAATAATAGATGATATTATTAATTGGCTAGATACACATTTACATAAAGATAATATAGAGCTATAAAAGCATTATATTTATAAAAGAAGAATAATCTATATAATATTCTTTAAAAATGATATAAATAGATAACATTTAAAAATAGAGAGTAAAATACTCTCTTTTTTTGCGCTGTAATAAAAGTGAATATATTTGATATAGAATGTATTTAAAAAATGCTTACATATATATCTTTAATATATTCAATTTTATACAATGAATATATTACAAGGCAACAAAACAATAAATAACTGTTGAAATAAAGAATTTATTTGTTGTTTTTCATACTTTTTTCACTAATATTATTAATAAAATGTTCGTGTATATAGTCTTTACATAGTTATTCACCTTAAATACACATTTACACATAGTTGTGTTTTATATAGCTATCGCCTTTATATATTTAATTTATCATAATATATATTATCGGCACTTAATAAAGTATTGATTTCTTTATAATTAAAAAAAGTCTCTACTTTCGTAGAGACAAACTAAATAATTTTATTTCTTAATACCAATTGCAAAAATCATGTTTTAAATAAAAACCACTTCATAAAACAAATGTCTTCTTTAAGCAAACTCTTTACTCTATATAATTGATCAAAGTCAAAATGTTATTATCAATAGAATTGATTTATAAAAAACTCTAATTAATATAAACTATCCCTTATTAAAAACTTTTATTTTAAAAGCAAGTATATATATAAGTTAATGTATTTATAGTGCGATTAAAAATCTTTATATTTATAATAACTATATTATATCAGTTTTATTTTGAATAATTTCTAAATGGTTTTTAGCTTCTTCAACAATTGCTAATGATTTACCATTTTTTAAAACATATTCAAATCTTAATCTAGCAGATTTTAAATCATTATTATTAAATGATAAAACCCCCAGTAAATACATAATACTAATAAAATTAAGTTTTGATAATCTACTTTGTAAAAGTTGTTTCAAAACCCGTTCTGTTTCATGGATATATTCATTTTTATAAACATTTAATCTTAACTTATTGATTGTTAAATTATTGATCAAGTGCCTATAACTATTAGGAAAATGAGAATAAAGAATATTCATTTGGTCTAATAATAAAGTTGCTTTCATTAATTGTTGTTGACGTAATAAATATTTAAACCAGGATTGATAAAAAACAAATTTTTGAACGTCAGTAAAATTAGGTTCTAAATTAATATAATATTCTAATTCTTCTTTAATATCATTAAAATTAATGGTTGCTGTCTTAGCTTCTAATATTAATAATTCATCTAGTAAAATATCATCTTTTGATTGAATATACTTTTTTTTAACTTTTTTATAAGCAGTAATATAATTATTAATATCTAATTCTTCATTAAGAATATTGTTTACTCTAAGCAATTCTTTATTTTCTTGGCGAATAAAATATCCATAAAGCCCTGTACTAATAATTGCTGCTATGGCTAAATATATAAAATATTGTGAATTAGTAAATAGTAGTACTAACGCAGACAAACTAAAGAATAAAGAAATTATAGTTAAAACAAATTTTTTCTTGGTCATATTATTCACCTAATTTTTTAAAATAATTTTGATTGTAATTTTAAACCCATTTCTATTATTAGATTATACACTTCTATTGTTGTTTCATCATATAAATGATCCAAAAAATGACAATCATCATTTAAAACAATTAAAGCATCAGGATAATTTTGAAGCAATCTTAAAAACTCAATCCGTGGATAAATCCACGTTTTTTCATTTTGTTCATTCAAAATTTTACCATGCCTAGCGCCATTAACATTTATTTCTATATAAACATTATTTTTAATACACGCTTCAATAATAATTTTAGAAACTTCTTCTGCTGTTTTATCCCATTTGTTGTATTTATACATAAATAAATCTGGGTGGGCAAGAATTCTAAAATAACCAGTATTTACAGCTTCAACAATAGTATTAGCATAAATTACAATTTCTTCAGTATTAAGGGAATGATACACATCATGTAATTTATCATTTTTCATAATAAAATGCTGCCCTAAAACTAAATAATCCAGATCATTTAATAATTCTTTATAGTATTCTTTTTGTTCCCTAACAAATTCAATTTCTAATCCTTTATATATTTTGATTTTGTCACCATAATTTTTTATAGCTTCTTCCAAATCAGGCATGTATATATTTTTATACTGTTCTTTTGTCATTCTTATCCATGATAATCCTTCTAAAGGACCATGATCAGAAATACCAATTTCTTTATACCCTAATTTAATTGCTTTTTTAATATAATCAGAACCTAAGCCTTCAGCATGATGACATAAATATGTATGTGTATGATAATTGCTCTCAATCATAGTTGTATCCCTTATATAATCTGATCCATTTAGCAGATCTTCCTTTTCCTAGAGGTCTAATTTTCTTTTCTTCTTTTAATTTTTTTAATGCTCTATTAATAGTAGATTCAGAAACATAAGGATGTAAAACTCTAATATCTTCCTTTGAAAAAGTTTCAGTCATATTCATAATAGTATTTTCTAGATTATCTGCTTTATTTATACTTTGATCAAATCTAAAATCTTTTAATATTCTAATAGCTTTTTCATATGACTGTTCAAATAGATTAAGCATAAAACGAATAAAACTTACAACTTGAGGAAATCCTTCTTTCCAATTTAAGCTTGCGTTATTTAATTCTAATTTAAACATTTCATATTTATCAAATAACTGTTCAAAAAAACTTATATATTTAAACGCTTCTAAATCACATTTAAGACATAATAAATAAAGTAGCAATAAACTAACACCTTCATTATTTTGTGTTAATGGATTAATATTATAATAATCAACGAAATAATTTAAATATAAAGCTATTTTTTCTATTGTTTGGTTATGTTCTTTAATCTTTAAATTTTCATTAACTTCATCTAAAATTACTCTTTTACTAGTTTTTGATTGACTTTTAAAATAATTTTTCTTTTCAGTATTTATATAATCAAATTTTGTATTTGATGAAAATATGTAATTCGCTAAGTTTAGTAAATCATTGCTTTGAAAAAAAGTTTTCGCATAATTATTTTGATATAATGTTAATGTCTCTTTTATATTAAATAAAGCTGCTTCTTCTTTATTTCTAGGCTGAGAATCTTTTGTAATAATTAATCTCATTCTTGTATCAGTAACGTCTAATTTTAAAATTTTTGCTAAAAAGAAAGCATCTCTTTCTATTGTTTGATCTATAAGCTTATTAACATTATTTCCTGCTATTTCTTGCAAACGCGAATTTGAGCCAATATACCGATATATATTGGCTATTTTAACTATTACATCACCAGGAATGATGAACAAATCAATGTTTTTTATGCAACTCATTAAAAACTCCTTATTTTATATTAATTTAAAAACTTTTATTAATTTAAATGTCATAAAAATTAATAATCTTCTCTAAATTAATGTATTTTATTTTTTAACAAAAATCATCATTATTTCTAAAGACAGCCAATTTATAAGAATCGCCTATTTCTTTTTCAATAACTTTTTTTCCAGTTGCTGCTGTAGCTGTTTTAGTTACTTGATATTTAATATTCTCAAATCCACTTTCACCAATAATATAAAGATCTAAATTATTCGTTGAATTAGCATCATGAACAATTTTTGCATCAATTAAAGTATTATCTACAGTTCGCATTAATTGAATATAAGGCTTACCAACATTATTCTTTTTACCTTTTAATATTTCGTCTTGCTTAAATCTCTTTATTGATCCATTGGCCATTAATGTTATTATCATATCTTTTTTATCTACAAAAAAACCAGCTATAATTTCATCATCAGGTCTACTTTTTAGTTCCATAGCTTTTACTCCATAAGATGGAGGAGCCATAATACTAATTTCTTTACTATCATATCTATTCATATAACCTTTTTTAGTAATAACAACAACTTCACAATTTTTCTTATCTGAAATATCAACACTAACTAATTTATCATTGTCTCTAATTTTTGTTGCTCTTAGAGCTTTTGAATATCTAACAGCAATCATATCTTTAATTAAAGTTCTCTTAATTAAACCGTTTCTTGTTGTAAAAAGTAAATATCTTTCTTTATTAAAATCGTCTACAGGAACTGAAAAAATAATTTTTTCATCCGCTTCAACAGATATTAATGTTGAAATATGGTAACCTAAATCCTTATGCTTTAAATCCGGAATATCAATAACAGGCAAATAAATATAATTACCTAAATTTGTAAAGAAAAGCATTACGTCTAACGTAGTTATTTTATAATTTGCGACAACAAAATCATTGTCTTTTAATTTTGTAGTTTCTCCATTAGCGAGGATAGAATATGACTTAGCACTAATTCTTTTTAAATATCCATCGTTTGTGAAAATTATATATGCATCTTCCTTTGGAATTAATTCTTTAGCACTGACATTGATTTCTTCAATTTCACTTTCAATTACAGTTCTCCTTGGAGAAGTAAGTTGACTTAATGTATAATTTAACTCATCTTTAATTACTTTTAAAAGTGAAGATTCATCTGAAAGTATTTTCTTCAATTCATTAATACTTAAAGATAACTTTTTTTGCTCTTCTTCTAAAGCCACAATATCAGTATTAGTTAAACGATATAATTGCAACATTACTATTGCTTCTGCTTGTAATTCTGTGAAAGAATAATTAATTACTAAGTTTTCTTTAGCATCTTTTTTATTTTTTGAATTTCTAATAGTGTGAATAACTGAATCTAAAATTGAAGTCATAGCAATTAAGCCTTCAACAATATGAAGTCTTTTAGTAGTTGTTTCTAATTCATAATTACTTCTGTTTGTAATTACTTCTTTTTGATGAGAAACATAAGCATCAATTATATCAATTAAACCCATTAGTTTTGGTCTTTTATCATGAATTAAAGTTACATTAAAACTGTAATTAACTTGTAAATCTGTTGTTTTAAAGAAAAAATCTCTAATATCAATTGGATTAATTTCTTTTTTTACATCTACAACAATGCGCAATCCAGATCTGTCAGTTTCATCTCTAATTTCAATTATACCATCAATATTTTTTTTCACATAAACATCATTCATTTTTTTAACTAAAACTGCTTTATTAACTTCATATGGTATTTCATAAAAAATAATTTGGGAAATATTCTTACTAGTTTCTATTACAGATTTTGCTCTTACAATAATTTTCCCTTTACCTGTCTTATAAGCTTGTTTTAATGAGTTTATCCCTTGAACAATACCACCTGTTGGAAAATCTGGTCCTTTTATAAACTTCATTAAATCCTTTAATGAGCAATTGGAATGATCAATTCGATATATTGTTGCATTAATTACCTCGTCTATATTATGAGGAGGAATATCAGTAGCGTAACCAGCACTAATTCCTGATGAACCATTGACTAATATGTTTGGAAATTTTGCTGGTAAAACTACTGGTTCTAGTTCTTCATCGTCAAAATTTGGAACAAAACCAACTGTCCTTTTATTAATATCTTGTAATAAAAATTCAGCATACTTACTCATTCTTGCTTCAGTATAACGCATAGCTGCAGCGGGATCACCATCTATTGACCCATTGTTACCATGAATATCAATTAACGGAAATCTCATTTTAAAGTCTTGGCTTAATCTAACCATAGCATCATAAACAGAAGTATCTCCATGAGGATGATATTTACCAATTACATCCCCCACAATTCTTGCACATTTTTTATAACTTTTATTCGAGAAAATTCCTAAACTATATAAAGAATATAAAATTCTTCGTTGAACTGGTTTTAAACCATCTCTAACGTCTGGAAGGGCACGATCTTGAATAATATATTTTGCATATTTTGCAAAACGTTGTCCAAATACATCTTGAATATCTTCTTCCAAAACATTGTTTTTCATAAATTCATCAATTTGATCAATTATTCCATTTTTATTTTTTTTACTCATATTCAATTACTCCTACATCTTCAAGAGTAAATGTATCTTCATTTTCAAATGATACATTATGTTCAATCCACTCTCTTCTTGGAACAACATCATCACCCATTAAAATTGCTACTTTTTTATCTGCTTCAACAAAATTATCTATTTTAACTTGAATTAAAGTTCTCGTTTCTGGATTCATTGTTGTATCCCATAATTGATCTGAATTCATTTCTCCTAAACCTTTAAATCTTTGAATCGATGCATTTTTTGCTTGAGTTGTTAATTCTCTTAATTCTTCATCTGTCCAAGCATAACTAATTGAATTTTTTGTTGTTACTTTATAAAGAGGAGGTGATGCAATATACACATAACCAGCATCAATCAATTCTTGCATATAACGGAAAAAGAATGTTAACAAAAGAATTTGTATATGAGCACCATCATTGTCTGCATCAGTCATTATTATTATTTTTTTATAGTTTGATTTATTAATATTAAAGTCAGGACCAAATCCTGCACCAATTGAATAAATCATCGATAATATTTCTTCATTTTTAAGTAAATCTTCAGTTTTTGTTCTTTCAGAATTTAAAACTTTACCTCTTAATGGTAAAATTGCTTGAAAAGTTCTATCTCTTCCCAGTTTAGCAGATCCTCCAGCAGAATCTCCCTCAACAATGTATAATTCATTTTTTTGAGGATTTCTAGATTGAGGTGGGGCAAGCTTCCCCGCTAAATTTGTTTTTTTTGATACAGTCTTTTTTATTTTTCTAGCTTCTTCTCTAGCTTTTCTAGCAGCATCTCTTGCTCTTGATGCTTTTATCATCATTTCTAAAAGATTATTAGCAATTTCACCTTTTTCAGCAAGATAAAACCCTAATTTTTCAGTAACAATTTGTTCAACTGCATTTTTAGCTTCAGTTGTTCCAAGTTTATTTTTTGTTTGACCTTCAAATTGTAATAAATTTTCCGGAATTCTAATATTTAAAATAGCTGTTAAACCTTCTCTAATATCTGTTCCATCCAAATTATCGTCTTTGTCTTTTAAAATACCTTTTAGTCTTGCATAATCATTGAAAGATTTTGTTATTCCACTTTTAAAACCAGTTTCATGTGTTCCGCCATCTTTTGTAAGAATATTATTTACAAAAGATATTAATTCTTCTCCATAATAATTTTCAGAATATTGTAAGGCAACTTCAACCTTTATATCTTGTGATATACCCTCAAAATATATAGGTTCACCAAATGTACTTTTATTTTTGGTTTTATTTTCAACAAATTCTACAATTCCATTATTAAACTGGAATGTATCACTTTTTCCAGTTCTTTCATCTAGTAATTCAATCTTTAAACCCTTAATTAAGTATGCAGATTCTTTTAATCTTTCTTCACAAGCTTTATAGTCAATTATTGTTGTTGAAAAAACTGAAGGATCCGGCTTAAAATGTACTGTAGTTCCTCTTTTTTTATTAGGTGCAGGAGTTATTTTAGGTTTTTTTACAACTTTACCACCATTTTCAAATGTTTGTACATATTTTTTACCATCACGTTGAATGTCTAAAATGACCCATGAAGATAAAGCATTTACTACAGACGAACCTACACCATGAAGTCCTCCTGATACTTTATATCCTCCTGTTGCATCAAATTTACCACCAGCATGTAAAGTACCAAAAACAACTTCTGGAGTTGGATGTCCTGTTTTGTGAATTCCAATAGGAATACCTCTACCATTATCACTAACTTCAACAGAATTATCTTTATGAATTGTTACTTTTATATGATTAGCTTCTTCAGCAAGAACTTCATCAATTCCGTTATCAACTATTTCCCAGATTAGATGATGTAAACCTCTATCATCAGTTGATCCAATATACATTCCTGGACGTTTTCTAACTGCATCTAGTCCTTGTAAAACTTGAATATCACTATCAGAATATACTTTTTTTATAGTAGCCATTTTAATCACCAACTCCTTATTAATAATATTATAACACATATTTAATACAAAGTAAACTATAATTTTCTGCTATTTTATATATTCAATAGTTATATTTGAATATATTAAAACTATATTTTTTTTATAATTTTGTTGTTTTTGTTTTATTTATCATTATATAAAACCTTATTTTTAAGGTTATTTAGTTGATTTATTAATATTTTTTTGATATACTTTATAAAGGTGAATAATATGGAAATTCTTATTGGCATAGTTTTAATTCTAATATCATACTTACTTGGCTCAATTCCTGTTGGATATTTAATTGGCAAAGCAAAAGGAATAGATATTAGAAATCATGGATCTAAAAATATAGGTTCTACAAATGTATCAAGAACTCTTGGAAAAAAATATGGTATACTGACTTTTATTCTAGATGCTTTAAAAGGTGGATTAATATTAGCATTATTTAGATACAATATTATTCCAATTGAATATAGCATTTTAGATCCAATGATATATGGTTTCTTTGCAGTTTTAGGTAGTATTTTTCCTGTTTTTTTAAAATTTAAAGGTGGCAAAGCGGTTGCCACCAGTGGTGGAGTAATACTAACTTATAGTCCAATTACTTTTGCAATTGTAATTTTAGTTTTCTTTATTACTACTGCTACTTCAAGATATGTCTCACTTGGTTCTGTACTAGCAGCTATAACCGCCTTAATTGCTTCTATTATAGGTTTTATTATTGGAAAAGATCTTCTTATTTCAAATATGAACTATTCAATATATTATCCTATCGTAACAATTTTGATTGTTTTAATTATTATAATTAAACATTTTGCTAATTTTAAGCGTATTAAAGAAAATAACGAATCAAAAGTTGACTGGTAATTCAAATAAAAAAAGAGCGTTTAAAAATAAACGCTCTTTTATATTTTTACTCCTTATTTTCCTTTAGCTTGATCCATTGAAGCCATTATTTGTCTAACTTGTTTTTCAGAAGGAGTCCGCCCCATCTGTTGCATCATAATTCTAATCATTTTTTCATTAACAGGCGGATTTTTTTCTAAATATTTAGTAAAATAATGACGAGAAACAAAAAAACCAATTATTCCCCCAACAATAAATATTCCTAAAATAATTAAGGCAAAAGACCACCATGCAAATTCTACCATAATTTCAACTCCTTTTTTATAATTAATATTTTATCAAAAATTATCTATTTTATCAAGTTAAATTATTATTTATAAAAAAATAAATGAAATCAAAAAAAATGAAAAGGTTTTATTTTTAATTAATGGTTGTATTTTCTAAATTTATTGTTATAATATATTCAGTAGATAAAAGGAGGATTATCATGCCAAGATATATTACAGATCTTTGTATTGCGTGTGGAAGTTGCCAAGCTGAGTGCCCAGTTGATTGTATTTCAGAAGGTGAAATTTATGTTATCGATGAGGATGCATGTATTGATTGTGGAGCATGCCAAGAAGTTTGTCCTACTGATGCTATCTTAGAAAGATAATAAAAAATGGAAACATTTGTTTCCATTTTTTTAAACAAATACTAAAGGATCTGTGTTTATCGATGTGATAAACACTTTTTCTTTTAATTTTAAATCTTGTTCTAAATCTATTTTTAGAGTTTCGAATGCAAATTTTTCTATTCCATGATTTACTTCAATTAACTTTAAATTTAATTCTTTTGCATCTATTGCAATATTTAGAGGAATTTCACCAGTAATATAACAATCAATATTTGCGTTTAAAGCATTAATAAAATCTTCTTTATGTCCTCCACTTCCACCAACAATACCAACACTTTTTATTATATCATTCATATTTCCAACAGCTCTAACACCAGTTAAATTAAAAACACTTTTTACTTTTTTAATTAAATTATCAAAACTTATTTCTTCTATTTCACCATATCTTAAAAAATTATTTGCTTTAATTTCATTGTTTATTACTTTAATATTTTTGATGCCAATCATTTTTGCAAGGGTATCATTTACTCCTCCTTTTCCAACATCAAAATTAGTGTGCATAGAGTAAACAGAAACCTTATTTTTATACAGAAGTCCAATTATTTGGCCTTTATTTGCTTCAAAATCAATTTTATATAGCGGATCAAATAAATAGCTATGATGAGTTATGATTAGATTACAACCTAAATTACAAGCTTCTAAAATAACATCTTTTGTAAGATCAAGCGACAACATAACACTAGATAATTCTTGATTAATATTTCCTATATTAAAACCAACTCTTGGATAATCAAATTCACTCGCAAGTTCAATTGGAAATCTATTATCTAAATAACTAATTACATCTTTTACTTTCATTTAAAATACTCCTTATAATCTCTTTTTTTTCTTTTTTGCTTGTATTTGAATCTGGAATTTTATTTAAAATTTCTTCTTCTTTTTTTAACATATTTAAAAATAGTTTAGACCTTTTTATAATATTAATAGGGCCATAATGTAATTGTGACTCTGTTAATACTATTTTTTCTATATTTTTTTTTGCTACAATAATTTGATAATAAAAATCTTCATATATGATTTCTTCATCTATAAACACAAAATTATTTTCAGCTAAATATTTTCTTAATTCATAATTATTTCTGTTTGCTTGAAGAATTAATCTTTGTTTATTAATTTTTCTAATATTATCATTAATAATATTAGAAATCAAAACTCCGCCCAAACCAGATATAACAATAGCATCACACTCGTCATCTAATTTATCTAATCCATTGCTTAAATAAAATTTTACTCTGTCAATTAAACCTTCTTTAATAATATTATTTACTGCAAAATCAAGAGGTTTAGACTTATTATCAACTGCTAAAGCATATTTAACATTATAGTTTGTTAAAGCTTCTATTATTAAATAGCCATGATCACAACCTACGTCTATTATTTTATAAGAATCTTTTGTATACTTTGCAATTTCTTTTATTCTTTTTGATATCATTTTAATCACCTTCATTATTATATCAAAAAAAGGGTTTTTTATAAACCCTTTTAATTATTTCTATATTGACTTAATCTTCTTTGTCTTGTGGGATGACGCAATCTTCTAAGAGCTTTAGATTCAATCTGACGAATTCTTTCTCTAGTTACTCCAAAAACTTTTCCTACTTCTTCTAAAGTGTGCTGCTTACCGTCAACTAAACCATAACGAAGTCTAAGCACTTGTTCTTCTCTTTCTGTTAATGTTTTCAAAACATTATTAATTTCTTCTTTATATTTTTCATTAATTGTAAAATCAAGAGGATTAGGAGTATCAGCATCGTGTACAAAATCTCCAAGAGATGAATCATCTTCTTCTCCAACAGGTGTTTCTAAAGATACTGGTTCCTGGGCAATTTTTTGTATTTGTTGAACCTTTTCAACAGTAATTTTCATTTCAGCAGCAAGTTCTTCTTGTGTTGGTTCTCTTCTTAATTCTTGCGTTAATTTTCTTTGAGTTCTAACTAATTTATTAATAGTTTCAACCATATGAACTGGAACTCTAATAGTTCTTGCTTGATCAGCTATAGCTCTAGTAATAGCTTGTCTAATCCACCAAGTAGCATATGTAGAAAACTTAAATCCTTTTGTAGGGTCAAATTTATTTACAGCTTTCATTAAACCCATATTACCTTCTTGAATTAAATCTTGAAATTGCATGCCTCTACCTAAATATCTTTTAGCAATTGAAACAACTAAACGTAAATTTGATTCAATTAATATATCCCTAGCATCTTCTCCATTTAAAATATATTCTTGCATTTTTTGTATTTCACCAGGTTCAGCTATTCTTTCACCATTTTCAATATATTTTAGTGTTTCTTCAGCAAAAAGTGATTGTTGAACACGACTAGAATATTGAATTTCTTCTTGAGTAGTCAATAAGTTTATTGCTCCTATTTCTTTTAAATACATTTTCACTGGATCATCAGATGATGTTGGAGCATTAATACTAGAAACTATTTCGTCAATATCCTTAGTTTTTAAATCCTTTTCTATTTCATTTGAAAATTCACTAAATTCAGGATCTAATTCAATATCTTCGTTTAAACCATCAAAATCATCAAGCAAATTATCAGGATCATTTGAATCAGATAATTCATAATCATCAATATCGCCATCTTTAACCATATCAATATTTAATTTTTCTAAAAGTTTTGTAACTTCTTCGAAGTCATCACTATCTTCATCTACTAAAGATAGAATACTTTTTACTGTTACATATCCTTTTTTCTTGGCGTTTTCAACTATGCTCATTAAAGGTTTATTATCATAAATCATATTATCACTCCTATTTTATATCATTTCTTGTTTTAATTTTGGAACCTAAATCTTTTAAATATTTTTCTACATCAATGTCTTTATTTGCTGTTTTTTTTCTATACCAATATAATTCATTAATATATTCATTAATTTTATTTACAAAAAAATCAATATCTTGATCATTTCTAAAAGTTAATTTTTGATTTATTATACTATTAAAAACTTCTAATTCTTTATCAGTTAAAATTTCTTTTAATTGTCTTTCTTCGATCTTTTGAGAAGTTTTATAATAATTATTAAATTTTGATAATATTAAATAATGAGTTTCATTAACATAATTAAATGATAATTTTCTAAATATTTCAGCACATTTATCTTTATTTTGATAAGCTAAAAAAATTAATTTTTTCTCACAAAGCAAATATTGTTGTTTTTGCCTTTTTTTCACTGTTTTATGAGCAGCTGGCTTTCTAAATTCAGGAATTTGTGTTCTGTAAGTAGTTTTAGAAAAATGTTTTAAATAATCTTCCTTAATCACATCTGTATTCAAAGAAATATCATCTGACATTCTTTTAAAAGCTATCTCATTCAACATATCACTTTTATAACTTGCAAGCACATCAAAAATTTTATTTTTAAAACTTAAAATACTATTAATATCTTCTATATTTAAAGTTCTTTTATATATTTTATATAAATAATCAAAAGCACTCATTGTGTTATTTTCTAAATAACTTACAAAATTATTAACACCATATTGATTTAAATAGTCATCAGGATCATTACCTTCTGGAAGTAAAACAATTCTTACATTAATATTAAAACTATTTAAAAGATTAATAGTTTTTTTTGTAGCTTCAACTCCAGCAAGATCTCCATCATAACATAAAATAATATTATTTGTTATTTTTTTTATTGCTCTAATTTGCTCATTAGTGAAAGCTGTTCCCATTGTAGCAACACTATTATTAATTCCTGCTCTATATGCTGCTATTACATCCATAAAGCCTTCAAAAACATATACAAAATTTAGCTTTTTAATATCATTTAAAGCTTCTTTATAATTAAACAAAATATTGCTTTTATTAAAAATAACATTATCAAATGAATTCATGTACTTAGATTCATCTGATTTTTCGTAAATTCTTCCACTAAAACCTACTATATAACCATCAAAATCTGCAAGCGGAAACATAATTCGACCTTTAAATACATCAAAGTATTTACTTCCTTCTTGTGTACTTCTGATCATTCCGGTATTAATTAAATCAATTTCTGAATATTTATCCTTAAATTCGCGATATAGTAAATCATTATCAAAACTAGATAAACCTATTTTAAATCTTTTAATGATATTTTCATCAATATTTCTTTTTTTTAAATAAGCTAAAGCTTTTTGTCCTTCATTAGTGCTTGTTAAATATACACTGTAAAATTTGGTCACTTCTTCCATTAAACTATGATAACGCAACATATTTTGATCAACTTTTTGATCTGTATCTATTTCAATATCTACTGTTTTTCCAACAATTTTTAATGCTTCCATAAAAGAAATATGATCAAACTCTTTAACAAAATTAATAACATTGCCTCCTGCTCCACAACTAAAACATTTATATATTTTTTTTGCAGGAGATACTGAAAGAGATGGATTATTATCATTATGAAATGGACACAACCCTATATAATCTTTTCCTTTTTTATCAATTTTTATTCTAGATGAAATAATATTTACAATATCTGCTTTATCAATGATTTCTTTAATGATTTCTTCAGATATTCTCATTATTATTTCCTCCTTTGTTAATATATTTTTTTGTTTAAATAATTTACTAAATCAGTGATTAGAACTCTATCTTGTGCCATTGAATCTCTTTCTCTAACAGTTACACAATTATCATCAAGAGAATCATAATCAAACGTTACACAATATGGAGTACCAATAGCATCTTGTCTTCTATATCTTTTTCCAATTGCAGCACTTGTATCAAATTGACACATATATTGTTTCGATAACAACTCATAAACTTTATATGCTTCATCTTTTAATTTGTTTACAAGTGGTAAAACGGCAACCTTTATTGGAGCAAGCTCATTAGTAAATCTAAAAATTTCTCTTTCTTCACCGTTATCTAATGTTTCAACATCATAAGCAGATGTTAAAACGGCTAAAAACAGTCTTCCTACTCCTACACTCGGTTCTATTACAAATGGCAAATATTTTGTATTTGTTTCTGAATCAAAATATTCTAGTGATTCTTTAGAAAATTGTTGATGAACCCTTAAATCATAATCAGTTCTATCAGCAATACCCCATAACTCACCCCATCCAAACGGATATAAAAATTCAATGTCTGTAGTTGCTTTTGAATAAAAACTTAATTCTTCTTCTTCATGATCTCTTAATTTTACTAATTCCTGATTTAAACCTAAATGGATTAAAAAATCAAGACAAACTTGTTTCCAATAATTAAACCATTCTAAATCTGTGCCTGGTTTACAAAAAAATTCTAATTCCATTTGTTCAAATTCTCTTGTTCTAAAAACAAAATTTCCTGGTGTAATTTCATTTCTAAAACTTTTACCAATTTGACCAATTCCAAAAGGAATTTTTTTTCTTGCAGTTCTTTGAATATTTTTAAAATTAATAAAAATACCTTGAGCAGTCTCTGGTCTTAGATAAATAGTATTTTTTTCTTCTTCTATTACACCTTGATTTGTTTTAAACATCAAATTAAATTTACGGATATCAGTAAAATCATTTGCATTGCAATTTGGACAACTAATTTTATTTTCTCTAATAAAATTAATTATTTCTATATCTGTCATACCTTCACAATTATTTTTACCATTTGTATATTCTTCTACTAATTGATCTGCGCGATAACGCATACCACATTTTTTACAATCAATTAATGGGTCACTAAAGCCACCTACATGGCCACTTGCAATCCAAACATCAGGATTCATGAAAATCGCACTATCCATCCCTACATTAAAAGGAGATTCCTGAATAAAGGTTTTCCACCATTCTTTTTTTATATTGTTAAGTAATTCAACACCTAAAGGGCCATAATCCCAAGTATTTGCTAAACCGCCATATATTTCACTACCTTGAAAAACAAAGCCTAAGTGTTTTAAATTAGAAACTAATTGCTCCATTGTTAACTTTTTCATAATAAGCTCCTTTTAATATGCTAACTTATATAATAGCACAAAAATCGGTTTTTGTAAACATTTTGAAATAGTAAAAACTATTTTCTTATAGAAAAATTAAAAAGACAGGAAAATCCTGCCTTTTCTATAAAAATTATTTATGCATTAGGAAACGCTGTATATAATGCATTAAGAACAGTTACATAACCTATTGCAGTTATTGAAACTCCAGATAATGCTTCAACAGATCCATCTAATTTAGTACCTTCAAGAACTAAGCCAGCAACTCCATTTTCTAAAACATAATCAGTAATTAGTTCAACTTGTTCAAACCATTCTAATTTACCAGCTTCTTCAAGATATGCCTTATAAGCAGCAAGTCCTTCAGTTGTTGTAAGATCTTGTTTTTCATATTCTAACTCAGCATTTGGTGAGTTATGCATTCCATATAAATAACCTTTTTCTTGCTTGTTCTTTGCATCCCAAGCATAAGCGCCTTCAACCATTCTGCCTTGTAGTGTGTTTAACTCTAATTCTGTTAAACTTCCTTCAGCATTTACAGTTCCTTCAGCCCAAATTATGTCATGATTACCAGATGCCATAACTGAAATTACTTTTCCATCTATTGCATTTTGAACAGCTTCAGCTGCAAGTTTTGAATAACTTCCATCTTTAACAGTAACGCCTGCAACATTAGTAATTGCTTCAGTTGTTTCATCAAGTTCTAATGTAGTTCCATTAGCAACAAAATGAGCTTCAATTAAAGCAGCTTGTTCAAACCATTCTAATTTTCCTGATTCTTCTAAATATGCTTCATATGCAGCAAGTCCTTCAGTTGTTGTAAGATCTTGTCTTTCATATTCAAATTCTGCGTTAGGTGTATTATGCATTCCATAAAGATATCCTAACTCTTTTTTAGATTTTTCATTAAATTTGTAATCAGTAACAACTTCCTCAGTTTTTACAGCTGTAGATTGAACACAATCAATAAAGAAACTTACGATTTCATCATCAGCAATAGTAACAGAAACTGTAGTTACCATTGGCGCTCCATGATTGTCGCCTGCTTCAAATGCAGTATATACTCCATCAGCAGCATAAGTTTTTACAACAGGTTCAGTAATTGTTACTGTAAGTGTTGCAGATATTTTTGTATCTTTAATAGTTGCTGTAACTGTAACAGTTCCAGCTTTTACAGCAGTAATTTTACTACCATCAAATGTAACAGCGTCAGCTGGTACAGCAGAATATACTACTTCTAAAGCTTCATCGCTTAATACTGGAGCAAGAGTTTCTTCATCTCCAACAACCATAGTTAAATTTTCATCAGCAAAAGAAATTGTTTCTTCTTTAGTACAACCAACTAATACAAATAGAGAAAATGCTATTACAAGTACTGTAATTAATTTTCCGAAATTTTTCAACATTTATAAAATCCTCCTTTAAATGTTTTACCATAAAGATATTACCACTTTTTGATTTAAATAGCAAGAAAATAAAACACTTGCATATAATTGTTAATCGTTTTCATTTCCATTATGTTCTAACATATATTTTTTAATTTCTTCAACCATTTCTTGTTTGCCTGGTTTACACAATCTAGGATTTACACCATCTTCAACAATCGCCTTAGCAAGACCAGAACAACCTGGATAACCACAAGCTCCACAATTATATCCTGGCAACATATCTTGAACTTCTTGAATTCTATTATCTTCTTTAACGTAAAAATATTTTGCAGCAATACCAATAAATAACCCAAATAATGCCCCCACACCAGCTAAAACTAAAGCTGGCAAAACATAGATAGTAAAAGCACTCAAAATAATCATTTAAATTACCCCCGCAAATCTTGCAAATATCATTGCCATGATTCCAGCAGTAATTAAAGCAATTGGAATTCCAGAAAAGCTATTCTCAGTTCTATTCATTTTTTCTCTTAATGTTGAAAAAATATAAATTACAAGTAAGAACCCAACAGACGATGCAAAAGCAAAAGTTAAAGTTTCAAGTAAATTATAACTATTATCTATACTTAAAGTCGCAACTCCTAAAACTGCACAATTTGTAGTGATTAAAGGTAAATATATACCTAATGCTTTATAAAGAGATGGTATAAATTTTTTTAAAAACATTTCAATTATTTGTACTAAAGACGCAATTACCAATATGAAAACTATAGTTCTCATATAAGTCATTGAAAATGCATCAAGCAAATAATAATATATTAACCATGAAACTACAGAAGAAAGTGTTATTACAAAAACAACTGCAAGTCCCATACCAATAGATGATTTTGATTTATTAGAAACACCTAGAAAAGGACAAATTCCCAAAAATCTTGATAAAATAACGTTTTGAACTAAAATTGCACTAAATGCTATAGAAATAAGTCCCATTATTCACTCACCTTTTCTGCTTTTAAAGCTAATTTTTTCTTTTCTTCACGTTTTTTATTAATAATAGCAAATATACCAAAAAGCAATCCAATTACAATAAATGAACCAGCTGGCGATACAAAGAAACTAGAGAAAAAATCAAATTTTCCATCTGGATTAATTGTTAAAGCTATTTCTTTCCAGACAGTAATTGTTCCTGTCCCTAAAACTTCACGAATAATTGAAATAACTGCTATTACTAAAGTATAACCAATTGCCATACCTACAGCATCTAAAACAGAATCAATAGGTTTATTTTCTGAAGCAAAAGCCTCTGCTCTCCCTAAGATAATACAATTAACTACAATCAAAGGAATAAAGATACCAAGTGAAGCATGAATTCCAGGAAGATAAGCAGCCATAATCATATCAACAATAGTAACTAAAGATGCAATAACGACAATATATACAGGAATTCTAATTTGACTAGGAACAATTTTTCTTATTAAAGAAATGATTAAGTTTGAAAGTACTAATACAAATAATACTGCAGCTCCCATTCCCAAAGCATTTTCTAAACTTGTTGTAATTGCTAGTGTTGGACACATCCCAAGGGCAGAAACCAAAATAGGGTTTTCTTTCCAAATTCCTTTTAAAAAATTTTGAGATTTAGTCATTTGCTTTCACCACCATTTCAATTAGTACATCTTTATTTTGATTAAAATGATATACACCTGCGTTAATACCCGTTCCAGCAGCAGTTGATGAAACTGTGGCACCAGATATAATTTGCGCACTATTAAAAAAATCAAAATCTATAACTTCTAAATCATTAATTTTAAAATCATGGCCGATAAGTTCAGAACCAAATCCTTTTGTTTCGGTACTTGCATCAGCAACAACAGCATTAACTATTTTACCCTCAGGATTAAATCCTATTAACGTTACAACCTTTCCACCATAACCATTTGCATATACTTCATAAACAACAGTTAATAATTTACCATCTTCATCACCAACTAAATATATAGCTCCAATATTATTTCCTAAATCATCAAATTCAGAAGTAACTTCTTTTGTTGATGAAAAACCAGGAAAAGCATCAATTAATTTATCTTGTATTTCCTTTTCTTTTCTTTCCTGAATAATTGGATCAGTAATTGAATTAATAAAAGCTAGTAATCCGCCACTAATCAAACCTAATACAATTAGAAAAATTGTATATTTAAGTGTATTTGACATTTTTACCATAATTCACTAAACTCCTCTATATATTCATTTGCTAATAATGCAGCCTTTTTAATTGCATTAGAAGTAACTGTTGCTCCACTCACAGGATTAACAAGTGATAAATCGCCTTGATGTTCTACAATTTGAGGTGGAATCAATTCATCAGGATGTCCATTTGCAGCATTCCAACCTTGATTATATTCTTCATCATATGTTTCATCGCTAGCATTAACATCTAGAGATATAATTTGCTTGCTAGTTTTAGAAATAGTAACAGTAGATGTTAATGTTGTAGCATAACCTTGTGTTTTAATTTCTAAAATTAAATTATCTCCTTCAATAGTTTCTTCTACAATATAATTTCTAACTTTTTTAGAGCTTATAAGGGCCTCTACTTCAGGTCTAATTATCTCAGTATCTAAATCGTCATTACTAAATGATTGTATTTCATATGCATTATTAGTTAAAACAAAAAATTCTTCTTCTCCAATTTTAAATTCATATTTAAAACTCATTGTTGGAACATCAAAATAACTTGCCACATAATCTACTTTAACCGCAGGTGATTCACCAATAAATGCTTCATCTAATTTTAATGCCTTAATATAACCAAATGTAAGTTGTGCTGCTTTTATAATTGCTTTAGATGATACAGTAGCACCACTAACTGGATTAATTTTATCTAAATTAGTTTCACCTGCTACAATTATTTCTCCAATAATTTTATCTGGATGTCCATTAGCTTCTACCCAACCATTTGCAGGATCATTATCACTATTATATGTAGAATATGATTCATTAGAAATATCGGAAACAAAACTTGTTATTTGAAATTCAGTATTAATAATTACATTAGTTTCAATTAATTCATTTTTAAATCCTTTTGTCTTAATAATTAATACGTAATTACCATCATCATCTTGATAAGCTTTTTCAATATAATTTTCAATTATTTTATAATTATTAACTAACTTTTCGCTAGTTTTTATTTCATCTATATTTAGATAAGTTTGGCCTTGTAAATCAACATCAATGACTTCACCTTCTAAATCAGTTTCAACAATCATTTGATGATTACCATATTTGATTGTATGTTTAATATTTAAAGTTTGATAATCTACTTCACTTGATTCATAAGAATAATTTAATAAAGCAGGTTTAACGCTAGTTATAGCGTAAGCACTTATTCCAATTAAAACAAGACCAAAAATAGCATAAATTGATACAACTTGTTTAATTTTTGGATTAACTCTTAATCTACTGGCAATATTATCAAAAATAATTACAAGTAAATTCATTGCTAAAATTGAAGTTGCCACTCCTTCAGGGAAGTTTGATTTATAACGGAATAATATAGTTAATGCTCCTAAAGAAAGAGCATATAAAATTTTACCATTTGGTGTTCTAGGTGATGTAACAGGTTCAGTTGCCATAAATACAGCCCCAAACATTAACCCGCCACTTAAGATTCCAAATGTTGGATACCATAAATCAGTAGCATGACCATTAGCTGCACCTATGATATAAGTTAAAACAAAAACAGTTCCAACATAAATCACAGGAATTCTCCAATTAATAACTTTTTTCCAAATTAAGAAAGCAGCTGCAAGTATACATAACAACGCACTAGTTTCTGCAAGCGATCCTGGAATAGTTCCAATAAAGAAATCCATTAACGATCCATAAGGCGCAACTAATTGCTCAAAATGTCCTAAAGGATTTGCAGTTAGATTTGCAAGTGGAGTAACTCCACTAACAATATCCAAACCAATTGCTTCACTTCCATTTAAATATCCTCCATTTTTAGAAATAACTCCAAAATATGCAGTTTGAATAAATAAGTAACCTACTAAAGCAGGATTAAAAACATTTTTACCAAATCCACCAAATAATAATTTTCCAATAATTGTAGCAAATAATACACCTATTATTAATATCCATAAAGGAGTATTAATAGATACTATCATTCCTAATAATAATCCAGGAATAATTGCAAAAGAATTACCAGTTTCTATAAGTGGATTTACAGTTTTTTTAATATATTTAAAATAAATAAATTCAGAAATAAAACTAGTAAATCCGCCAATAAATACTAAAAACAATGGATAAAGCATAGTTAAAACACTACTAAAATTTTTAGTTTCTACTTCTAAAAATGGTAACAATCCATTTTTTACCCACGCAAATAAAATAATTGGTACTAAAGCCATCACAAAATATTTCATCATTTGCGATGTGCTTAAAGTAGAGTCAGCTCTTCTAATAAATGGAGCTTTTGCTAATGCAAATCTTTTATTTTTCATTTATTTCACCTATTTCTTATTAGCTAACGTTTTAGCTCTTGTAACTATATCAGTAAGTTCAATCCTAGATGGACAAACATAAGAACAAAGTCCACAAGCCATACAACGATTAGCATCTAATTTTATTATTTTTTCTACATCTTTGTCATCATAAGCATTTTTAATTAAAATAGGAGATAAAAACACCGGACAAATTTCTGTACATTTTCCACAGCCCATACAAGGAAGTTCTACTTCTTGTTTTTCCTTAGGCATTACAATTACAGAACCTAACATTTTAGCAGCAATCATATTGTCAAAAACAATTGCGTTACCAGTCATTGGTCCACCAGCAATTAAATAAGCATCTTCTAAATCATCAATATACCCACCAATAAAATCAATTATTTCATTAACTAATGATCCAATTTTAACTCTTACATTTTTAGGTTCTTTTAAACCCTTACCTGTAAAGGTGATTATTTTTTCAATCAAAGGCATATTTTTTTCAACAGCTTGACAAACAGATACAGCAGTTTGAACATTATTCACAACTGCTCCTACTTCAGCTGGCAAACCTTTATAAGTCTTTTTTTGAACTCTTTGTACAATATATTTTTCCCAACCAGCAGGATATACATTATCCAATAAAAATAAAGAAATGTTATTAATATTTGCTAAACTTTTTTGTAAATGTTCAACAAGTTCAGTATGATATTTTTTAACAGCAATAACTCCTCTTGAGGCGTTATTTGCTTTCATAATATAAGAAATACCTCTAATTAATTCATTAACATTATTAATCATCGTCACATAATCTGCAGTAATATATGGTTCACATTCTGCTGCATTAATAATAATTGTATTAATATTATTGTCAGGATTATATTTTACATATGTTGGAAAACAGGCACCGCCAAGACCAACAACACCACAGTTTTTTACAATATTTATAATATCTTTACTCGATAAATTAGAAACATCATTATCTTTAATTTCTTCAAACATTGTTTCTTGAAGATCATTTTTAATTTCAATTGTTGGAACCATTTTACCACTTGGATGCCACATCTTTTTATCAATTGAAATTACTTCTCCACTAACTGATGAATGAGTAAATGATGGAAAACGACCACTTTTTATAGAAATCAGTTGTCCAACCTTAACTTTATCACCAACATTAACTAAACTTTCATAAGGACAATTATTTTCCATTAAAGGAAAATAAACAAAATTCGGTTTCAGAAATTCAACTATTGGGCTATTTTCAGATAACCCTTTATGTCCTGAATGTTCACGAATCAGAGTACCGCTACTTTTCTTAAACAATTTTAATTCCTCCCATTGCTATTTTACATTCGAATATATTATAACATAATGAAATTAATAATTAAAGACTATTTTACATGAAAAAAGAGACTTAAAAAAAGTCTCTTTTTTACATTTTTTTTATTACTTTATCAACTTTAGATTTAAACCCTAAATATTTATCATAATATAAATTAAGAAATAAATTAATATCATTAAAATTTATTTCTAAACTATCAAATAACTTATTATTTAAATCTTGAGGTTTCGTCAAAAACAATACTCTCATTGTTAATAAAGATTTTCCAGTATACAAATATTCATCATTTTTATAACAAGACTTGCAAATCATACCTGACTTATCTAAAGAAAAACCAATTAAATTTTCATCTTTATGACATTTTATACATTTATTGAAAACAGGAGCAATACCTAATAAATATAATAATTTTATTCTAAATATAATTGAATAAATTAATTCATTATTTTTAGATATATTATCTAAAGTATACTCCAAAAACTCGTAAAACAATTTTTTATTATCAATATGGTTAATAAATTCATAAGCATATTCCAAAATTAAAAAACCTGTTTGTATTTTCATATAATCTGATTTAAGAATAGAATAATTATCTACAATTTTAGCTTGTTTTAAAATATTAAATTTTTGTTCTTTACCATCTAAATAATCAAAAGTTATTTTAGTAATTAATTGCGAATAAGAAAAATTTTTAGCCTTAATATTATTAGCACCTCTCACTAATAAAGACATTAAGCCATTCTTAGTAATAACATAAATTATTTTTGAAGAATCTTGATACTTAATACTTTTAACAATTATACCTTCTAACAAAATCATTATTTCCTCTACTTATAACCCAAACGTTTTAAATCTAATTCTTTATCTCTCCAATTAGGTAATACTTTAACAAATAAATCTAAATATACTTTTTTTCCTAATAAAGGAACAATTTCTTCTCTTGCAAGTGTTCCTATCTGTTTAATCATTTGTCCACTTTTACCAATAATAATTTTTTTCTGTGAAGCTCTTTCAACATAAATTATAGCACGAATATTTATTAATTTACTGTTTCTATCATCTTCCTTCATAGATTCAATAACAACACCAACAGAATGCGGAATTTCTTCATGAGTAAGATAAAGAACTTTTTCTCTAACTAATTCAGAAATTATAAAAGTTTCTGGATGATCACTAACTTGATCAAGTGGATAATATTTAGGTCCAAAATCTAAAACTTCTGTAATTTTATTAAGCATTTTTTCTACATTTTCTCCTTTTAATGCAGAGATAAAAAATACTTCTTTAAACATAAATTCATTTGTGTACTCTAAAACAATTTCTAACAACTTATTTTTATCGCTAACTAAATCAATTTTATTAATAACTAGATATACTGGTGTCTCACTTTTTTTAAATTGTTTTAAAATAAAATCATCTTGAGTTGATTTATTTTTAGTACCATCAACAATATACAAAATCAAATCTACTTCTTTTAAAGTAGAATACGATTCTTTATTCATAAATTTACCTAATTCATTATGTGCTTTATGAATACCTGGAGTATCTATAAAAATTATTTGTACATTTTCTTTATTATAAATACCTTGAATTGAATTTCTTGTAGTTTGTGGTTTATTACTTATTATTGAAATCTTTCTTCCTAAACAATTATTAATAAAAGTACTTTTACCCACATTAGGTTTACCAATAATTGTAACAAATCCTGATTTAAATTTTTGATTATCCATTTAAATCTCCTTCATTAAAATGATATGGTAAGAGCTCATTAACTTTATAAATTAAGCGTTCGTTATTTAAATTTGTTAAAATTACTTCTGTGTCTAATTCTAATAATTCACTCATTACTTGTCTACAAGCTCCACATGGAGAAATAGGTTTTATAGTATCTCCTATAACCAACATTTTTTTAATATCATTTTTACGATATCCAAGTGAATATGCTGTAAATAAAGCTGATCTCTCAGCACAAATGCTTAAGCCATATGATGAGTTTTCAACATTAGTTCCTGAAATAATTTCTCCATTTTTTAATTCAATTGCTGCTCCCACCTTAAATTTTGAATAAGGTGAATAAGAATTCATAAAAGCTTTTCTTGCTTCTTCGTATAATTTTTCCATATATTTAAGTATTTATTATAAAAAAATAAATATTAATATCAATAATACTTATTTAACTATTAAAATACATTCCTTTCTAAATAACTCACAAACAGTTATTTTTTTATATTAGTATTTTTAATTATTTTATCTTGTTTTTCAAACATAATTTTTTCTTCTTCGTCATTTTTGTGATCATACCCACTTAAATGTAGTATACCGTGAATTAACAAAAAAGCAAATTCCCATTCTTCACTATTATTATATAAAATTGCTTGTTCTTTAACTAAATCAGCGCAAATAAATATATCTCCAATATAATCATCTTCTCGATCAACAAAACTAATTACATCTGTAGGTTTATCTAAATTTCTATATTGTTTATTTATTAATCTAATTTGTTCTTTATCTACAATAATCAGTGAAAAAACTTTATCTTCAGCATAATCTAAATTAAAAGCATTTTTTACACTTTTTATTACTTCTTGATAGTTAAATGTAATATTTTCTGTTTGTAAAAATAAATTAATTTCCACTTATTTCCCCTCATATCTTTGAATAATTTTATACAAAAGAGGATGTCTCATCACATCATATTTTTTAAATTCAATAAATTCAATTCCTTTAATATTATTTAAAATACGTATCGCTTCAATTAATCCAGAGTTATCCGGATATGGTAGATCAACTTGTGTAATATCTCCAGTAATAATCATTTTAGAACTAAATCCCAATCTAGTTAAAAACATCTTCATTTGCATTTTGGTTGTGTTTTGAGCTTCATCTAAAATAATAATTGCATTTTCTAAAGTTCTTCCTCGCATATATGCTAAAGGAGAAACTTCAATAACTCCTTTATCAATTAACTTTTCTACTGTATCCACACCTAAGGCCTCATTTAATCCGTCATATAAAGGAATTAAATAGGGATCAACCTTTTCTTTTAAATCACCCGGTAAAAACCCTAGCTTTTCTCCAGCTTCAACAACAGGTCTTACTAAAACAATTTTTTTTACAAGATTTTTTTTAAGTAAGGAAATTGAATAAAGCACAGCTAAATAAGTTTTCCCTGTCCCTGCAGGACCTATTGAAAAAACAATATCGTTGTTTTGCATTGCCTCAATATATAAAAATTGATTGATAGTACGTGGGTAAATAGATTTTCCAGTTACGGTAGTATATAGAATTTTTTTATTTATATATAAATCAATAAGTAGTTCGGAACTTTCAATACTATAATTTTTAATAATGCTTAAGAAATCAGATTCACTTAATTTAGTTTTTGAAAGTAAATATTCTAATGTTTCAAACAATGAAACAATAACATCTTTATAACTAATATTATCTTTATCAATAGAAACTTTTGAATTTCTTAAAATAATTGAAATTCCAAAAGTATCTTGAATAAAATTTATATTTCTATTTTTTACTCCAAGTAAAATACTTTCATTCAAAGCATTTTTTAATGTATATATAAATAAATTGTTCATATTTAATCACCTTTCTATTATTATAACATAATATTAATTAAGAATACATAAAAAAAAGCCTATTCAAAGGCTTTTTAATTAATAAGAACGACGTTTGCTAGCATTTTTCTTTGCTGCTCGCTGCTTCATTTTTTTAATATCACTAGGTTTTAAAAAATGTTCTCTTTTTCGTGCTTCAGCAAGGGTTCCACTACGAGAAACATCTCGTTTAAAGCGCTTTAACGCATCTTCAATTGATTCATTATCACGAACTATGATTTTTGGCATAAATTTCACCCCTTCCTTACACATATTACATTTAGTATTATACTATATTTTAAACAAAATGTAAAGTTTATTATTATAATTTATTATATGTTTGCGCTTTTAGATAAAGTTCATTTGCTAAATCTAAGTAATGTTCACTTACTTTCAAAAAATTAATCTTTAATAATTCACTCATTCCAATTAAATGCTTAAAAACAGCAACATTAAACCATTGAAGACATTGAAAACATCTCCATGAGTAAAATCTAAACCACTCATTATCTTTAACATCACCAAAATAATAAGTTTCTAAAAGTTTTTCGCCATCAGAAATTCTCATATTTGCAAAACAAGCTATATCATATATATGATCTATATTTCCAGTAAACTCAAAATCAACCACTTTTAAACCTCTGCCAGTAATAATAAAATTTGACGGCTGACTATCTCCATGAGCAAAGGATTTTGGCAAAGATTGTAAATAATCTTTATATGTAAAAAACTTATCTCTAATATTTAAATAACTTTTAGGTAGAACAAATCCTTTTTCTATACAATATTGTTCATATTTTTCTAACCTTTTAAAAGGATTATAGTCATTATCTGATTTCCATTCAACATTATGTATTTTCTTTAATAGCATTGCAACATCTTCAAAAGGATATTTTTCATTACTAATTAAATTTAGACTTGTTCCTTCAATGTATTCAGAGACTTTAATTCCTGTTTCAGTACTAAAATAAGTAGTTTTATTGGTTACACCTAATTTCTCAAAAAGCTTAATATTTTTCTCTTCAACACTTCTATCAACAAAATACTCAGCTTTTTCTCCGGGATATCTAAATGTATATAATTTATCATATACTTTTATAACGTAAGTTACATTACTCATACCTCCAAGTAGTCTATGCATTATTTCTATCTTATCTGTATTAAATACTTTTTTTGCCTCTAATAAAATTTTTTCTTCCATTTTAATCTCCTTAAGAAAATTTTCCAACCTATCTAATGAATCTCGCCTGTGGCTTATTTCATTCTTTTCATTAGCTTCTAGCTCTGCTAAAGTTTTATTTAATTTTTCTATATAGAATATTGGATCATACCCAAACCCATTATTACCTCTTAATTCATTAATTATTAATCCTTCTAATTTTCCTTCAAAAAAATAAGTTTTATTATTAAAAATAAAACAAATAACTGAAGAAAAATATGCTCTTTTATCTCTTTTATTTTCAAGCATCATTAATAATTTATTAATATTGTCAAAGTCATTACCAGATTTAGATAATCTTTTTGAATGAACTCCAGGCATTAAATTAAGAGCATAACAACAAATTCCTGTATCATCAGCAATTGTTGGTAAATCATATTTATCATAAAAATATTTAGCTTTTAAATACGCATTTTCAAAAAAAGTTTTTCCTGTTTCTTCAACTTCTTCATAATTAACACATAAATCAGAAAGACCGATTATTATATGATTTTTTAAAATTTCTCTTGCTTCTCTTAATTTATTATTATTATGTGTTGCAAACAATATTTTCATTATATAAATGAAGCCTTTCTTCTAATAAGAAGATCAATTATATCATCACTTGCATAATCAATTGCATAGGAATAAATAGTTCTGTGTTTGCTATCAATAAAATTAACATTAGCTCCAGCTTCAATCAAAATAGATGCCATTTCATAATTATTTCTTAAAATAGCACGATATAAATAACTTCTACCATAAAATATTTCATTAACATCTACTGGAAGAGTTAATAAATACTTAATAACATTAAAATGCTCAGCATAGACAGCAATTAATAATGCAGGTTGTCTGTTATCATCAACTATGTCTATCTTAGCACCCTTTTTATATAAAAATTTAGTAATTTTTAAATTACCACAAATAATTGCATAATACATCAAAGATTTGCCAAAATAATCAAAATCATTAATATTTTGGCTATTTACAAACTGAACTAAATATTCATATTTATTTTCACAAACTGCTCGATGCATTTTATAATCTAAATATTTTTCTTTATATTCACTACTTCTTTTTGCGTTAATTAAATAATCATAATTTATTATATTTCCATTTAACCTTGCCTCATCTATAGGCGTGTTTCCATTATTATTTATACTATCCAAATCATATCCTTTTTCAAGCAATAAAGCAATAGTAGTTGGTGTACAGTATACTGCAGCAAGATGCATAGGTGTTTCTTTATATATATTAGGAAAGTTAGTAATAGTCATATGTCTTAAAATATAGGCTACAATGTTCTCATCCCCTTTTTGACAAGCATAATGTAGAGCAGTATTTTTTCTATCATCACATTCCACTAAACTTGCACCACTAGATAATAAATGTCTTATCATTTCAATTTTCCCAGATTTAACAGCATAGTGAATCGGTTTTTCTCCATTATAATCTGAAATATTTAACTTAGCCCCATAATTTAATAATAAATTTAAAATATCTACATCTCCTCTACTTGCAGCTATATGAAGAGGTGCAACTTTTTGCTTATTGAAAGCATTTGGATTTGCATGTTCTAACAATAACTTCTGAGAAGCTTCAGCATTTCTAAATTGAACAGCAAGATGAAGGGGAGTTTCAAGATTATTATTCCTAGCATTAACATCACAACCTAGTTTTAATAATAAATCAATAATATCAAAATTATCATTTCTACATGCTTTATGTAAAAAAGTATCTCCTTTTTTATCAGAGTATAAAATATCTTTACCTAATTCATAATAATCAATCACATAACAACAATCATTATTCATAATAGCTTGTAATATATTTTTTGAAGATCCATCTCCAGTATTTTTATATAAACGATAAATAGCATCCATAGAAAACTCCTATTTAGTGATTTTTTTTAATAAGTCTTTAGAACTTGTAAATGATATTTTAGTAATTCCTTTTGTATTTATGGTGCTACCATCATTCGGACTAAAATAAGTAAAAGGTTTTGTTTTAATTCTTTTAAATGTGCCTATATTAGTAATACTGCTTTTTCCAGTATCAGTAATTTCTTTAACGATTAAATCAAGAAACAAATCAACTACAGAATCAATATCTTTTTTTGAAACTCCAGTTTTTTTATTTATAGTTTCTAAATAATCTGATTTTCTCATATTTTTAGCCCTCCTTTTTTTAAGTATAACACTTAAAAAATACTTAAACAAGAAAAATCCTAGTGAAAATGATTTACATTTTTTTGCTTGTTTTGAAAGTATATTCATTTGTTAAAATTTCAACAAACATACTCAAATATAATTTTGAATATAAAAAAATCCGGATTTTTAAGTCCGGATTAAAATTACTCTTCTTTTAAAGAAGAAGACATTAATTTTAATATTTCTTTCTTTGGATCTTTTTGATTATATACAATATTATAAATAGTTTCAATTATCGGAGCATAAATATTATATTTCTTGATAATTTGATAAGCACCAATTACTGTTCTAGCTCCTTCTACAACCATAGTCATTTCAGATAAAGTTTGTTTTAAATTCTTACCTTGTGCTATTTTAACACCAGCCTGAAAATTCCTACTATGCATAGATGTACAAGTAACAACTAAATCACCAAGTCCGGCAAGACCATAAATTGTACTTTCTTCTGCTCCAAGAACTAAAGCAATTCTTTTAATTTCCACAAGTCCTCTAGTAATTAATGCAGCTCTTGTATTATCTCCATAACCCAATCCATGAGCAATACCACTAGCTATTGCTATAATATTTTTTAATGATCCACATAATTCAGCTCCTATAACATCTTCATGTGTATATACTCTAAAATAAGTTTTATTACTTAATATTTTTTGAATTAATCTTGATGATGAAAGATCCTTGCTTGAACTAGTAACCATCGTAAGCATTCCTAGAATAACTTCCTCAGCATGACTAGGACCAGTTAAAACAACAAAACTTTTTATATATTTAGAGTCAATTTCTTCAACAACAATTTCTGATATTCTTTTAAATGTATTTGGTTCTATACCCTTACTTGCATTAACAAATATTTTAGAATTACTTATAACTTCATTAATTTGTTTTAAAACAAGTCTTGTTACTGCAGTAGGAACCACTAATAAAATAATTGTACCAAAATCAACTGCTTCTTTTAGGTTAGTTGTTGCAATGACACCATCATTTAATTTACCAACTGGTAATTTTTTAATATTGGTATGAAAAGTATTTATTTCTTCAACAATTGCCTCATCAGTATCATACATAATTACTTTATAACCATTATCACTAATAATTCTTGCTAGAGCACTTCCCCAGCTTCCCGCACCTATTATAGTAATCTTATCTTTCATTAATCATTCTTCTTTCTTAAAACAAATCTAATTGGACATCCCTCAAAATTAAAAGTTTCTCTAATTTTATTTTCGAGATACCTTAAATATGAAAAATGCATATTTTTTTCATTATTAACAAATAAAACAAAAGTTGGAGGCATAACATCTTCTTGTGTACTATAACTAATTTTAATTAAATTTCCTTGAAAATAAGCAGGAGGATTTAAAAGGTATGCATCTAATAAAACATTATTTAATAAAGATGTTGGAACCCTCCTATTAAAGTTTTCATAAACTTCATCAATTTTATCTAAAAGAGTGTGCACTCTTTCTTTTTTAAAGGCAGATAGAAATATAATAGGAACAAAACTTAAAAATGGCATATGTGTTATCAACATTTTTTCAATTTTAGCCATAGAGTTTTCATCTTTAGCAACTAAATCCCATTTATTATAAACTATAATCATTGCTCTATTAACTGATCTTGCATATCCTGCAATTCTTTTATCTTGTTCTTCGAGATCCTTTGTACCATCTAAAACTAATACAGCAATATCACTTCTCTCAATTGCTTTAATTGCTCTTAAATAACTATATTTTTCAGCATTTTCATAAGACTTTTTCTGTTTTCTAATACCTGCTGTATCAATTACAACATAGGATTTATTATTTCGTCGGTACAAAATATCAATAGAATCTCTCGTTGTACCTGGGATATCACTGACAATCGTTCTTTGCTCACCAATAATAGAATTAGCTAATGTGCTTTTACCCACATTAGGTTGACCAATCAAACAATATTTAATTACATCTGCTTCATAGATAGATTTTTGTTCTTCAGGCAGTTTTTCAATAATTAAATCTAATAAATTACCCATTCCAATACCATGTAAACAAGATATACCGACTACGTATTCTACGCCTAAAGAATAGAAATCATAAATATCATTCATTAATTCATTATTATCTACTTTATTAACAGCAACTATTAAAGGTTTTGAAGAACTTAATAATAATTTAATAACATCTGTGTCTTCTTGAATAACTCCTGTTCTTACATCAACAACCATAACTAAAACATCTGCCTCATCGATAGCTAATTCTGCTTGAGCTCTTATTTCACGAGAAAAGGGCTCATCTTTTAAAATGATGCCCCCTGTATCAATTACTGAAAAATCTTGATTCAGCCATGAAGTTTTGCCATAAATACGATCTCTAGTTACTCCACTAGCATCATCAGTGATTGATAAGCGCTCACCAATAATTCGATTAAATAAACTAGATTTACCGACATTGGGTCTCCCAATTATCGCAACAACTCCACGCATAAATTTCTCCTATTTCTTTTTTGAATCTTTAAATTGATCTAAAAAATCGCCAAATGTATTGGATACTTGATCTTGTGATTCAATAGTATATTTATTCTGATTTGTATCAATTCTATTATTTTTTCTTGGTGCTGGACCTTTTTCCCTAACCGGCATTTCTCTTGGACGAGCTTCAAATGTATCATAATAAACAATTAATCGAGTTGCTTTTGAATCAACAGCACCAACAGAAACATCAATAATATCTCCTAATTTTATTGTATCAGGCGAAACACTCCTAATACTCTTAATAGGCATATAACCAATTGCCTCATTATATGAAACTTTAAATCCATTAGAAAGAGCATATTTCACTTCAACTTTAATTTTATCACCAACTTGAATATTAAGTGATTCCCAAGGATTAGAAATTAGTTGTTTTCTAGAAAAAATAATTCTTTTCTTTGAAGGATCAATTTCAATAATTTTAGCCTCAAACATATCACCAACAGAAATTACATCTTCAATAAAAGCTCCTCTTTCCCATGAAAATTCACTCTTCGGCAAGAAACCAGTTAAACCTTCATTAAGTTGTACAACAACTCCCGAATTATTAATTTCAATTGCTTTTACTTCAGTAACATCTCCAACCACTTTTCCTTCAGTAAACATAGTAAAATAATTAGGTAATAATGCTTTTCGAGATAGTCCAATATGAGTATTATGTTCTTTCTTCTCAATATTAATTACTTTAACTTTAATTGTATCTCCAACTTTTGCATATTTCTCTATTTTGTAGACACGACTATGATCAATTTCAGAAATATGAAGCAATCCTTCTATTCCAGGAACAAGTTCAACAAATGCACCATAACTTTCAATGTTTTTAACAACTCCATCGTATACAGCGCCAACTTCAATTTCTTCAATTAACTTTTCTTTTTCAAGACGTCTTTCAATAGCTAAAGCAACTGTATTAGAAACAATTAATCTAATTCTTCCAAAATCAACTCTAATTGGTGTAACTAATATTTCTTCGCCAATTAATTTTTCTTTTTCTTCATCAGTTGCATTAATTTGACTACTTGGAAGTAAACAGCTATATCCATTATATCGAAGTAGTAAACCAGGAGAAGGTCGATTTTTATCTTTATTTGCTGGAATTACTTTAGTAACTTTTGCAGATAAAATTTCATGATTCTTAACAGAATTTTCAAATTGTTTTAAATCTTCTCGCATTGCTAAAAGTTTTGTAGAAAATAAAAACTTTCCACCATCCGGATATATTTTTTTAATAATAACTTCTATAATATCGCCAGGTAAAAACACATCAAATAATTCATCTTTTTCTTCTAATTGAGCACAATCTCTTTTTAAAAGATATCCTTCTTGACCATCTTCAAGGCGAATAAGAACTCTTTCTTCTCTGCCTCTATATGTTCTTCCAGATTCATCAGTATAAGAAGGTCTACCAGGTTCTACGTCAACAACCTCTCCTTTTACTAATTGAAGTTGTTTATAACGAATTTTCTTTTCTTCTGGTTCTTCAACTGTTTCTTCTTCATCTTCTTCGTCTTCATCAACTTCTTGAGCTTCAACATCATCAGATTCTTCTGAATCATCAACATCATTTTCTTCAGTTTTTTCAACTTCGTCTTTAACCAGCGTAGAATTCTTTTCTTCTACTACTAATTCTTCTTGTTTAACATCTTCAGCTTCAGTTTTTTCAACTTCTTCACTTTCTTTTGTATTTGGTGTTTTTTTAGAAACAGCTTTTTTTGTTTCTTTTTTTTCTTCAACTACCAATTCTTCTTCTTTTTCAACTGCTTCTTCAACAGCCTCTTCTTTTTTTGCTTTTGGTGTTTTTTTAGAAGCAGTCTTTTTTGCTTCTTTTTTCTCTTCAACTACCAATTCTTCTT
>JAQUZE010000007.1:12714-27544 GCA_028691515.1 Bacilli bacterium | reverse complement strand
CTTCTTTTTTCTCTTCAACTACCAATTCTTCTTGCTTTGCTTCTTCTACCATTGTTTCTTCAACAACAGCTTCAGATTTTTTTTCTAAATTTTCCATTCTATAACCTCTTTCACAAACTAAACTTATGATCGTTTCGACCACAGTTCTTACACTTAATTTAGACGAGTCTATTTCAATAGCATCACTTGTTTTAATTAATGGACTAACCTTTCGGTTACTATCCTTATAGTCTCTCGCTTTTATTTCTTCAATAGTTTCTAAATAAGACAGATTATTATTGTTGTTTAATGCTCTCTCTTCCATTCTTCTTTTTGCTCGTTCTTCAACGGTTGCATTAAGATAAATTTTTAAAAATGCATTAGGTAAAACAACACTACCTATATCACGTCCATCCATAATCACATTCTTATCATCAGCTAATTTTCTTTGCAATTTAACAAGAAAAGATCGGACATATTTAAATTTAGAAACTAGAGAAACATTGTTTGAGACTGCAAGAGTTCTTATGTCATTAGAGACATCAACATTATCAAGATATATTTTATGATTAATAAAATCAAATTTTGTATCTTCTAAAAATGAATACTCTTTTTCATCTTCCATATTAATTCCCAACTTCATTGCTTTTAAAGTTACTGCCCTATACATAGAACCTGTATCAACATACTCAAATTCAAGTATTTTTGCAACTTCTTTTGCAATTGTGCTTTTACCAGCACCAGCAGGACCATCAATAGCAATTTGCCAACTCATAAAACACCTCTAAATTCCTTGCTTATTATAACATAATAAATTAATTTATTCAATGATAATCAATAATAATTTATTTCTCTTTTATTTATAACAATATTTTTATATAAAAAATAAAAAAACAACTAAATAGTTGTTTTTTTACTTAATACATATAGCCTTTTTATCTCATGAGGAGTTAATTCTCTAAATTCTCCTTCTTTTAAGCCATCCGTTGTTATTTCGCCAAATTTAATTCTTGTAAGATTTTTTACTGTAAATCCAACAGCTAAAAACATTCTTTTAACTTGATGATATTTTCCTTCAGATAAAGCAATTTTAACTAATGAAGATTGATTTTTTTTATCAATCTCTTCTATTTTTGCATAGCACTTTCTTGTTTTTACTCCATCCAGCATAACTCCAGATTTTAAATTTGCTAAATTAATTTTACTAAAAACTCCATCAATCCTTGCTAAATAAACTTTTTCAAGATTTGATTTAGGACCGACTAACTCATTCATAAATTCTCCATCATTTGTTAAAAGCAGTACACCCTTAGTATCATAATCTAATCTCCCAACAGGATATAATCCTAAGTTTTGATAAACTTCTGGCAAAATACTAATCACAGTTGGTCTATTTTTATCATCAGAAACACTTGAAATAGTATAACGAGGTTTATTCATAACAAAATATAACTTTTCAATATTTGGTAAAACATTTCCCTCTACAAGAATTTGATCGTTTTTACTAGCTTTAGTTCCAAGTGTTTTTACAATTACACCATTTACTTTTACTTTACCATCAATAATAAGTTGTTCAGCTTTTCTTCTAGAGCAATACCCACTATTTGCAATTATTTTTTGAATTCTTTCCATATTATTACTCCTTTAAAAAGTCATAAATCATACTATTAATTTTGTTAATAGTCAAATCAATATTATCATAATCAATTAATACTTCAATTGATTTGATTTTATTTTTAAACCAAGTAATTTGTCTTTTTGCATAATTCCTGGTTTTCTTGCTTATTATTTCTACCAATTCATCATAACTAATTTTTTGGTCTAAATATTTTGCAACTTCATAATAACCAATTTCTTTAATCTTAGAAACATCAACACCTAATCCTTTTAATTTAGAAACTTCTTCAAACCATCCATTGTTTAACATTTCTTTCACTCTATCATTAATTCGTTTGTATAATATTTCTCTGTCAGTATTAATAAAAATAGGCAAACAGTCATATAAATATTTATTAGTTATATTATCACTAATTTTTAATGAACTATTTTTAGCAATCTTAATAGCTCTCAGTACTCTTCTTCTGTTATTATAGTGAATTTTAAGTGAAGTTTCATAATCTAATTTTGCTAATATTTCGTGTACTTCTTCATTGCTTAAATTAATATATGGATCAGATTTATCCATTTTAACTTCATTAAATTTATAATCCATTATTACTGAATTAATATAAAGGCCTGAGCCACCAACAAGAATTACATTTTTATTTTTTTTTGTAAGTTCATTTATTTTCTCTCTTGCAAGTTTTTGAAAATCCATTATCGAAAAATCTTCAATAGGTTCTAAAAAATCAATAAAATGATGCTTAACAAGCATTTCGTTTTTTAAAGGCTTGGCAGTTCCAATTGTTAACCCTTTTCTAAAACTTGAAGCGTCAGTATTAATAATTTCAGCAAAATTATTGTAAGCACAAATATTGGAAATTTCAGTTTTACCTACAGCGGTTGGCCCCATAATAATTACAATTTTCGTTAAACTATTCTTTTGAACCATTTTTCAATTTCCTCTTGTTTATAACGAATTATTACAGGTCTCCCATGAGGACATGTATATGGGTTTTCACATTTTTGTAAATCTTCAAATAAATACAACACCTCTTGCTTGCTAATAAATTGATTTCCTTTAATAGATTTTTTACAAGCTAAACTTTTAGCCATATTATCTAAAAATTCATGTTTTTGAGTTTTTTTATCACTAATGATCAAATAAATGATTTCATCAATAAATTCTTTTTCTTTTCCTTTAAATAACCAAATAGGTACTTCTCTAACTAAAAATGAACCATTACCAAAATCTTCAATTTTAATTCCTAAAGCGTTAATTTCTTTCATTCGTTCTAAAACCAATAAATATTCATTTTGAGCATAGGTAATTTGAATTGGAACTAACAATTCATATGTTAAAATTTTTTCTTTCTTTAAAGCTGTGCGAAATTTTTCATAATTAACTCTCTCTGCAGCTGCATGTTGATCAATTAAATAAAACTCATCTTTGCTTTGTGAAAGAATATAAGTACCAAATAATTGGCCAATATATTCTAATCTAGGAAGAAAGTCTTTAATCGATTCATTTTCTTTATTTACAAAAGAAAATTCATCTTGAACCATTATAGAAGGTTTTTCTATTTCATCAATCCGCTCTTCAGCTTCTTCATTTTCATAAGGTAAAGATTCTTTAAAATCATCTAAATTATATGTTTTAATCCGTCTTTCATTAAACTTATTAATATCAAATAAATCATTTTTATCAATAAGACTTTCATTAAAATCGTTTAAATCATTAGATTCATTTAAAACTTTTTCTTCATTTTCAGAACTATTTTTATCAATTACCATATTAGTTTTTGATAATCTACTAGCAATTGTGCTTGTAATTAATTCCGTTAGTTTATTCTCATCAGTAAATCTAACTTCTAGTTTTCCAGGATGTACATTAACATCAACCAAAGAATAATCAACCGTAATAGCAATAACTGCAATAGGATATTTTCCAATCATTAAATAGCCTTGATAACCTTCAACAATTGCATTTAAAATTTTATTATTTCTAATAGTTCTACCATTTACAATAATTGTCATATTATTTTTACTTGATCTAGTTTCATTAATTTTACTAATGTAACCAGTAATTTGAAACAATCCATTATTACCAAAAAAATCAATCATTGATTTTGAAATATTAGGACCATAAATATTATTGATTGCAGCTAATAAATTATTATTACCATAAGAATGTAATAATATTTTTTCATTATTAATTAATTTAAAACTAATATCAGGACGTGCTAGTGCAATTTTTGACACATAATCTGTAATAAAACTTAGTTCTGTATTTTCACTTTTTAAATTTTGTAATCTCGCAGGAGTATTATAAAAAAAATTTCTAACTGTAATTTCAGTTCCTTGAGAAAATGCAATTAATGCTTCACTAACAATTTCTCCACCTTTTACAGTGTACATTAATCCATGATTACCATCATTACTAGTTTTCATTTTAAAATTTGAAACAGAAACTATTGATGGCAGTGCCTCTCCTCTAAATCCTAATGTTGAAATATTAAATAAATCTGATTCTTTAATAAGTTTACTTGTTGAATGAGGTAAAATTGCTCTCTTTGCATCAACTGAATCCATTCCAAAACCATCATCTTTAACAACGATCTCTTTTAACCCTGAATCTACTAAAGTAATAGTAATGTTTTTTGCCTCAGCATCAATAGAATTTTCTATTAATTCTTTCACAACAGAAGCAATTCGTTCAATAACTTCACCAGCTGCAATCATATTTGTTAAGTGATCATTAAGACGTTCAATAAGAGCCATAATTTCACCTACTTTCTAATTTTTTCTTGTAATTTATTTAGCATATTCAAAGCTTCCAAAGGAGATATTTTATTTAAATCAGCATCAAGCAATGCATTTAGCACATAAATTTCCTTATCCGTTTTAGAATCATATAATAAAGGCGGATTATAATTTTTAATAGATAAAGAATTACTATCAAAAATACCATTTTCAAATTTAGTTAATAAATCTCTAGCTCTTAATGTAACTTCCAAAGGAAGTCCAGCCAATTTAGCAACATTAATGCCATAACTTTTATCTACAGGACCATTAAACACTTTATGCATAAAAATTACATCGCCATCTTTTTCTTCAATACTTACATGAACATTTCTTAATTTCAGTAGACTTTTATCCAGAGTTGTCAACTCATGATAATGAGTAGAAAATAAAGTGATACAATTAATTTTTTCATGAACAAACTCTATAATGGCTTGAGCTAAACTCATACCATCATATGTTGCTGTACCACGTCCAATTTCATCAAAAATAATTAAACTATTTTCAGTAGCATTTTTTAAAGCTTTTTCAACTTCAGTCATTTCAACCATAAAAGTTGATTGTCCGCTTACAATATCATCACTTGCTCCTATTCTTGTATAAACTGCATCAAAAATAGGTAAAATTGCCTTCCTTGCTGGAACAAAAGAACCAACTTGAGCCATAATACTAATTAAAGCAATTTGCCTCATATAAGTAGATTTCCCACTCATATTTGGCCCTGTAATTAATAAAATAGTATTATCTTTATTCATTTTAATATCATTGGGTATAAAATCAGAATTATATTTTTCAATAACCGGATGTCTTCCCTCTTTTATCTCAACATTTTTCTTTCCATTAAGCACTGGCTTTGAATAATTATTTTCAAGAGCAATTAATGCAAATGATTGCATCATATCAATGTATGCAATATCTTTTGATAAAAGTTGCAAGATATTAATATAATCTTTACATATATTTCTTACTTTAATAAACAATTCATATTCTAAATTTAGCATTTTCTCTTCAGCTCTTAAAATTAAAGCTTCTTTTTCTTTTAGTTCTTGGGTTATATAACGCTCACAATTACTTAATGTTTGTTTTCTAATATACCCATATTCATCTTTAACTAAATTTATATTACCTTTACTTATTTCAATATAATACCCAAACACTCGATTAAATCCAACTTTTAAATTTTTAATTCCTGTTCTATTTCTTTCTTCTTTTTCAAGATTTAATAAATAATCCTTGCTACTTAAATTAATCTTTTTTAACTCATCAAAATCAGAATCAAAATTTTCTTTAATTATTCCCCCATCTTTTATAACAAAAGGAGCATCATCTCTAATAGATTTATTTATCAAATTATAAAGAGCAATTATCTCTTCAAGATATTTTTGATAAGAAAAATATTTATTTATTTTTATTTTATCTAATAATTTTGTTAATTCTGGAATGGAAGAAAGAGATTTTTTTAATTGTAATAAATCTTTGGGATTTGCATTTTCATAAGAAATTTTACCAACTATTCTTTCTAAATCATAAACCTGATTAAGTATATCTCTAAGATCATCTGTCTCAATAAAATACTCTTGCATTTTCTCAATAATGTTATAGCGTTCTTCAATTTTATCTTTGTTTACTAAAGGAAAAGTTATATTTCTTTTTAAATATCTTGAGCCCATAGCACTCTTACATCTATCTAAAACATTAAATAATGTATTTTTAGTATTTTGAAATCTAAGTGTTTCTAACAATTCTAAATTCTTTCTAGATGAAAGATCCATTTTCATATATCCTTCAACATCATATTTTATAACTTCCTGCATATGTACTAAAACTCTTTTTTGTGTTTTAATAATATAGTTAAGAAGTCTCAAAAAATTCTTATTTTCTTCATTGTCTAAATTATCACTTAATGATGATAAATAGCCAATTTTTTCATTATTATTTTCAATTGAATAAGTAATTTGAGTAATCGTACTTAAAGGAGAAAAAACATCTTGATTAAAATCACTTGAAATAACTATTTCTTTTATCTTTAAATTTAATATTTCTTGAATTAATAAATCACCGTTAAGAGGAATATTAGTAAGATAATTTTCTCCAGTAGACAAATCAGAATAACTAAAAATATATCGATCTTTATCTTTTGAAACTGATGCAATAAAGTTATTTTCTTTTTCTTCTAAATTTGCTCCTTCAATAACCGTTCCAGGTGTTATTACTCTCACAACATCTCTTTTAACTATACCTTGAGCAACTTTAGGATCTTCTACTTGCTCAACAATAGCTATTTTATAACCTTTAGATGTCAATTTATCTAAATAACTATTAACAGCATGATATGGAACACCACACATAGGAACTTTTTCATCTGAACCAGCATCTCTACCTGTTAAGACAATTTCTAATTCTTTTGATGCAACAATTGCATCATTAAAAAACATCTCGTAAAAATCACCTAATCTAAAAAAAACTAATGCATCTGGGTAATTTTCTTTAATAGTTAAATATTGTCTCATCATTGGTGTATATAATTTTTTGTCTATTTTATCATACATTTCGTTCACCTATATTCTATATTATTATAGCATAAATTAAAGATATAATGAAGATAAAACAAAGCAATTTATATTGCTTTGTTTTAATTACGCCCTATAAATCAGCTAAAATCCAAAGATATTTTGCAGTAGTATGTCCCCAAATCTCTTTAAAAACAGCATTGTTAATTGTTGGCCAGTATGGGGCATCTAAATCACCTAATGTCTTAAACCCAACAGGAAGACTACCAACTATTTGATCGGAAAATGCTACATAAAGCGGATGATAATTATACCCTTCTCCAAACATTGATGAAGAAGCAAAAGGATTTTTACCTAAAATCCATTCTAATTGATTAATTGCAATTTGTTTTAAATGTTTATCATCCAAAATATTAGCAATTAAACTAACAGCTTTTGCTTTGCTTAATAAAGTTGCATGATATCCTCTTCTTTGTATGGCAATCGGCATTTTTCTTAAGAATACACTCTGCTCTAATCTAATTCCCATCTTTATTTGATTTTTTAAATCAATTAATGCTTTTTCATCACTAAAACCAACATTTTTATAAGTTACTCTTTCTAAATTTATTTTATCTAAATGATATATATGTCCAGGAAGTAACCCATAGGGATTAGTGTATTTAATAGTTGATTCAATATATTCTTTATAAAGTAATAAACCATTAATCCAATCATTTTTATGTTCATGATTATCAACAACTTGAATTAATTTTGCTAGTCCTTGAATTGGTGATTGTTCGTGACCTCTATGCTCATAACTCATAATAAATTTATGGTCAATATCTTCATAAAAAAACCCTCTAATTGGAATTTCCCAATTAGGATAGTCATTTTGTTGACAAGATAATATTGTCTTCGCATACTTACTACCCTCAACTATATAGTAACTATCATTTGTAATACTAAATAACTCAGCTGCAGCTAAAGCACCATGACCTGAAACTTGTGCATCATTATTACTTCCCCATCTTTTTGTAAATATACCTTTTTTATAACCCTCTTTTGCAAATTCAAAATCTTCAATAGCTGCTCTTAAACACCAACTAGAAAATACAGGATCTTCTTTCATAAATACTTTTGCCGCTTTTGCTTCTGCAGCGGCTGCACAGAAATTTTCAAATGGGCCATTTTCTGGATTATAATAATTAATTGTTTTATTTTCAGGATGTAAAATATTATCACGCCAAATAGAATAAGTAACTCCAGTCACTCTAAACCCATCATTAAATCTAGTTCTAAGCAACCAATTTAAACCAATTCTTGCTTCTTCTTTAATCCTATCTTTAATAGTTCCTGTATACTTTTCAGTAAGATCAAGTAGAGAATGTGTAATTTCTGCTGTTGGTATCTCAAATTGAGAAACATCCCCTGCATCATGCCATCCACCAAAATTGGGAACACTTCTACCATCTGAATGATAAGTTCTACAATTCAAATGACAAGGTGAATGTACCCCCACTACTTCTTCTCCACATCTTAAACTTTTTAAAAAATTTAAACTTTTTAACATGCTATTAATAAAAGGATTAGCACTAATTTCAAATTCATTAGTTATAGTTTCTCCATACTTAATTTTATAATATCCTTCAATTTTAAGTTTTGAAAAATCAAGAATATAAAACTCACCTAAATCAGTTTTCACTTTTTGAACTTTATTAGAATAAATTACATTGTTTTCTTTGTCTATAATACTAAAAGATGAATACCTAATCCCGCTAATTGCCCTCTTATCTTGTTCAACAAAATAACCACTATGACAATACGCTATTCTATCATTTAACTCCCATCCTAAATCATAATCTTCTTTTACTTTTTCAGCAACAATTTTATCAACATAAACCTCATATTCAGGCAATGCTTCAGGAGGACATCCCATTAAAAAAGGAGAAATAGAAATATATTCAACATTATTTCGATTAAGCTTTCCAATTTCAAAACTAACATGGTTCCATTGATTAGGTTTTAAACTTGGTGCATGAAGTTGATAAGAATCACTATTTTTTAAACTAATATGATAATAAAAATTATAGTAACCGACTGCTTTAGGATATATCCACAAAGATATCCTATTATATTCTTCTAAATTAATCCCATTTAAATTAACTTTTAATCCAAAATTTGGTCTAGGAATAATATTTTCAACATTTGTATATGCTTTTATCAATACACTTTTATCATAGTTCAATACAATCTTATCATTTAATTCTATATTAGTAATTCCAGTTGGTTCTATATTATTTAATGAATTACCAGCAAATAAAATTTTTTCTTTTAAAATTTTTTTATTATTCCATCTATATTCTGCACCGTTTTTATAATTTTCTTTAATTGGAAATTTAAACACCTTATCCATTATCATCACCTATACTTTCATATTTAATTATACCAAATAATAAATCGTTTTGTAATAACAAAAAAATAAAACCCCTTTTGGGGGTTAATTATTTTGCTAAATTTAAAATATTAATAACATCTTCTTTTCCTAATTTTACAAAATTTCCTATTTTATGATTTTTAGTTGCTTTTATTGCCATTTCTTCAAACTTATCAGTAGAAATATTCACTTCACTTAATTTTGTTGGTAGCCCTATTTCAGCAAAAAAATCCTCTAATCTTTTAATTCCCTGTAATGAAGTTTCATGTAAATCATTATTAATTTTTATACCAAAAACTGTGTTAGCAAAACGTGCAAATCTTTCTAAATCATGTTTATAAACATATTTCATCCAAGCTGGAAATATAATTGCCAGACCTGCTCCATGAGTAATATCATAAATACCACTTAATTCATGTTCTATTCCATGACTAGCCCAATCTTCGATTCTTCCAGTTCCTAATATACCACTATGAGCATTCGTTCCAGCCCACATTAAATTTGCTCGTGAAGCATAATTATGATTATCATTTAAACATATTTTTACACTATCCATAATAACTCTAATCGTTGCTTCACATAATTGATCAGTATATTCAACATTCTTTTCATTTGTAAAATATCTTTCCATTACATGAGCAATCATATCAGTAGCACCACATGCTGTTTGATAATTTGGTAAAGTATACGTTAATTCAGGATTCATTATTGCAAATTTAGGTCTTTCAAGAATACTAGCAGCAGATCTTTTATACCAGCCATCTTCATTAGTAATTACACAGCTATGACTTGTTTCGCTACCAGCAGCAGGTAATGTTAAAACAACCCCTATTGGTAAAGCAGCTTTAATTTCCACTCCCTTATCAAAAAAATCCCATACATCTTTATCATACATTGCACCAATACTTATTGCTTTTGCTGAATCAATAACACTTCCTCCACCAACAGCAAGAATAAAGTCAATATTATTTTCCTTTACTAATTTTATACCTTCTCTAACAAGAGATAATCTAGGATTCGGTTTAACTCCACTAAGTTCAATAACATCAATTTCTTCTTTTTTAAGACTATTAATTACTTTATCATATAATCCACTTCTTTTAATACTTCCTCCACCATAATGAAGCAAAACTTTTTTCCCATATTTCTTTGTTTCAAAACCAACTTTTTGTTCAGAATCTTTTCCAAAAATAATAATTGTACTATTGTTATAAATAAAATTTTTCATAATCTCTCCTTTAGTTTAAATATTTATAATAATTTTAAAATATCTTTTTCAATTTTTTCAGGTGCATAGCTTGGTGCATACCTTTTTATAATTTTACCATCTCTATTTACAAGAAATTTAGTAAAATTCCATTTTATTTTTGCTCCAAATACTCCATGTTTTTTAGACTTTAAATATGTATATAATGGAGCTTCATTCTTTCCATTAACATCAATTTTATAAAATCTAGGAAATGTCGTATTATAATTTAGAGAACAAAAACTATTAATTTCTTTCATGCTTCCTGGTGCTTGATTTCCAAATTGATTACAAGGAAAATCCAAAATTTCTAAACCTTTGTCTTTATAAGAATCATAAAGTTTTTGCAATCCTTCATATTGTGGAGTAAATCCACATCCTGTTGCAGTATTAACAATCAGCATAACTTTTCCTGAATATTGTTTTAAATTTATTTCTTTTTGTTCTAAGTCAGTTATTTTTATATCATAAATATTCATTGATATACCTTCTTTCTTCTATATAATTATAACAAATTTTACCTCTGTAATGTTGTAAAATACAAAAAGACCTTAATTAAAGGTCTTTATTTATAAATTAATCATTAATTTCTTTTGTCATGACATTATCTAGCGCCAAATTTATTGGTGAACATACAAATAACGCTATAATAAATTCTAAAATAGAATTTAGAGCAAGTACTGTAACAATAATCTCACCAATGTTTGCAAAAACAAATTCATCTGCACGATAGTACCATCCCGCTTTAGTAACAAAATATAAAATAAATAATACAATAAAACTGTGAAATATAGTCAATAGGCCATATACAATTGGATAAATTAACCCATAATTTATCGCACTATTTTTCTTTAATTTTCTAATATAAATTCTAACTAATTGAAATATAATTCCAGCAACTAAACCAAACACCATCCTCGGTAAAATACTAACTAACGGATTAGTAAATGGGGCATTAGTAGTAATGTATGTGAATGCTTGAATAAAAGACCCAATTCCAAAAATAGTTCCAAAAAATAACCCCCATTTCCATCCAAGTATTGCAGCACCAATTAAAACGGGAATATGAATAATTGTAATAGCAATTCCACCAATAGTAATATAGCCCATATTAGGTATAAATGTCATTGCAAGAATAATTGCAAATATCAAGGAACCAAATGTAAGCTCTCTAATATTTTTTCTTCTAGAAGTTATGCTTGACTCTGTAACTATATTTTTTTGTTTTAAATAATTGATTAAAAATAATATTATTAAGATAATCGCATAAAAAACAATTAACATTAAAAATATATCTAAAACAAGTAATATAGTTTGAACATTTCCTCCTAATAAATAGGCAGAACCAGTAAAGATAGCACCTAAAAATAATGCTATTTCAAGTAAAACTCCATAAAAAATTACTTTTTTTAAAGAGTTTTTTTCTAAAACTTTTTCATTTAAATCTTCTTTTTTCATTTTTCTCCTTTTTAGGCTTATAATAATAAGTCCCATCCGTAATGAATTTTTTATTTTCAAGTATGCTCTTTAAAAAAGTAGCATCTTTTATTAATCAAAGAACTCAAATTCAAAATCAAATATTCGAACTGTGTCCCCATTTTTAACACCTAAATTTTTTAACTCTTCGTCAACACCTAAATTTCTTATTTTTTGCGCAAATAATTTAACGTTATCATCTCTAGAAAAATCTGTAATGTCAAAATATCTTTTTACCACTGGACCTGTAACATTATAAATTCCATCTTTACCAAGAGTTATTACAAATGGTGCTTCTGGCTTTTTATAAATATACTCCACAATTTCTTCTTTAATATCATCAACAAATTCATTTAAAGAAACAGTATCAAGTAAATCTGCTAACTTATAAAGAAGAGCATTTATATTATCTTTATTATACGCGCTTATTGGTATAATTGGTATATTTTTGCACTCTTTTTTAAATTTTTCTAAATTTTCTAAAGAATTTGGCAAATCCATTTTATTTGCTACAATTACTTGAGGTCTTAGAAGTAATTTTTTATCATAATTTTCAAGTTCTTTATTAATTATTAAATAATTATTATAAGGATCCGATTTGTCAAGTGGGTCCATATCAATAACATGAGCAATAACCCTTGTTCTTTCAATATGTTTCAAAAAATTTAAACCTAAACCTGCTCCAATACTTGCACCTTCAATAAGACCTGGTAAATCAGCCATTACAAAACTTCTTCCATCTTTGACACCAACAACACCTAAATTAGGAACAAGAGTAGTAAAAGGGTAATTAGCAATTTTAGGCTTTGCTGCTGAAACTACAGAAATAAGAGTAGATTTGCCTGCATTAGGCAAACCAACTAATCCAACATCTGCCAATACTTTTAATTCAATCTTTAAAGACTTTTCTTCTCCTGGTAATCCTGATTCGCAAATATAAGGGGCTGGGACTCTTGATGTAGCGAAGGAAGAATTTCCTCTTCCACCTTTGCCGCCCTTACAGATTACAACTTCTTGTCCATGTTTTGTAATATCAGCAATTACACTACCTAATACTTCATCATAAATAACAGTGCCAAGTGGAACTTTTACATAAATATTGTCTGCTGCTTTTCCAAAACAATTTTTTGCCATACCATTTTCACCATCAGCAGCTTTCAATACTTTATTATAACGTAAATCTAATAATGTTGTAAGTCCAGATTCACCAACAAAAATTACTGAACCACCATTACCACCATCACCTCCAGCAGGACCACCCTTAGGAACATATTTCTCACGACGAAAAGCAACAATTCCGTTACCACCTTTTCCTGCTTTTACTGTTATTTTTACTTCATCAATAAACATATTAGTTTCTCCTTATAAAAAAATGCACCTAAGTGCATTATCTAATTTCGTAAATAGACACTTGAGTTTTTTTACGTCCTTTACGTTCAAATTTTACATAACCATCCATTAAAGCAAACAATGTGTCATCTTTTCCTATGCCAACATTTTCCCCAGGATGAATTTTTGTTCCTCTTTGGCGAAAAATAATTGAACCACTTGTAGCATATTGTCCATCAGACATTTTTGCTCCTAATCGTTTAGCTTGTGAATCACGGCCATTTCTTGTTGATCCACCTGCTTTTTTAGATGCAAAAAATTGTATATTAATTATTCTTAGCATATTATCCTCCTATTTTAATAATTTTTAAATTATCAGGATACTGAATTTCAATACCCTCTAAAGTCTCTACTAAATTTTCCAATACAAGTTCAGTTAACTGATCATGTTTGTTAATAGAGAGCTGCATTTTTACACTTTTAGGATGTTCAATAAAATTAATATCACATCCTGCTTTTTCCAATAACCCTACACTCACATACATAGTTGTAGATACAGCACTACATACTATGTCTTTGCCTATTTCATCATAACCTGAATGTCCAGATAATTTTAAAGATTTAATTTTAAAATTTTTATTTAAATAAACATCCACCTTGATCATGATTAACCTTCTAAAGCTGTAATTTGTACTTTAGTGTATGGTTGACGATGCCCTTGCTTTTTGTGATAGTTTTTCTTTGATTTATATTTATAAACGATAATTTTTTTGCCTTTTCCATGTTTTTCAACACTAGCTTTAACAACTGCACCTTTTACATAAGGACTACCAACTTTACCGTTTATCATTAAAACTTTATCAAAAACTACTTCTTCACCTTCAGTAACTTCAAGTTTTTCAATATAAAGAACATCATTCTCGGAAACATAATATTGCTTTCCACCAGTTTCAATAATTGCATACATAGCACATACCTCCTTTTTATTTTAAGACACGCCATGAAGGGGGACTAATCGCTTAAACCCTTTTTTGTGCGGTTGTGCTTTAAGTCCTACACAACTTGATATATTATACCATAATGGACAAATATTGTCAATCGGCAATACTTGTTTTTTTAAACATGTAATATTAATTATAGATCAATAGTAAAACAACGTCTTCTTCTATGTTGTCTTACTTCAAAACCTTTCCATTGTGAAATAACTTTAGTGTTTGTTTCTAATTCAGGCCCAGTTTCAGCATATCTAACACCATATTTTACAGAAGTTCTTACTCCTTCGGCTAAAATTAACCCATTTACACCTTTAGATTGATGTTCAGGCTTAACAGCAATTAAATACATATCCATAATATCTGTCTTTTTTAAATCTTTTAATAATTTTAAAAAGCCAAATGGGAATAAATGACCATTACAACTTCTTAATGCATCATTAATAGAAGGAGCAATAAGCCCAAAACCAACTAAGTCATT
>JAQUZE010000007.1:0-12614 GCA_028691515.1 Bacilli bacterium | reverse complement strand
TATATTTATTTTAATAAAAAGTAAAGTAAAAACATATTTCATCAACAATTCATAACAAAAAATGATGTTTAATTATTTAATATCTTTATTTTAAAAAAAGTTGAAACGATAAGGTTTCAACTTAATTATTTAAATATCGTATTTATTTAATATATTAACTGGTTTATTTCTTAATAGTGAAAAAATTGGTAACATACCAACAATTATATTAATTAAATAAATAAAAATTAGTGAGCCTAAGGCAACAAACCAAGGGAAAAAGAAAAAATCGCCGGATTCGTTAATTTTTAAAATAAATATTGATGTGCCTAACCATCCAACAAATGAAGAAATTGTTGTTAGAAACAAAGTCTGAATCAAAAATATTTTATAAACATTTCGTTTTTTCACACCCAAAGCCCTATATACGCCAATATCATAAATTCTAGATATCATATTAGTTCTAATTATAAAATATAAGAAAATAAGCGAAGCTAATAAAATAAGTAAATTAAATACAATTGATGAATAGTCTTTTTGGTTGTTTTCATAATAATTTTCATACAAAATATCTTTTGCGTTTTTCACATTAATATTTAAACTATCTGCTTCATCTATGTACTCATCTATATCACTATTAATGATCATAAACCTATTAGAAATTGATATAAATTCTTTTACCAAATTTTGACTTACCTCATCGCTTATAAATACTGTATGATAAATATTTTGATAAATTAAATTATCCTTTTCAATATCATTTTTAATATAACCTTTAACATTGTAAATTTTAGAATCAAGACTATCAAAAAGCATTAATTCTTCTTCGTTTGGAATAATGAAATTTTCATAAATATCTTGAGAGACAATTACATCATCAGCGGTTAAATTTAAATCATTAATCTTTACTTCTTCATCGTTGTTTAACCAAACAGATATATCAGAATTATAATCAATATTTTTCACTCTAAAATTAAGATTTATGAATAATTCACCATCCCCATCAATACCTTCATAAAAAACTCCTTCATTTCCTAATATATTAAGAAAAATTAAATTATAATTTTCAATAGACATAAACATAACTGGAGAATTAACATCAGTTATTCCAACAATTTTATTTAAAACACCATTGAATGTTATTCTAACATTTTGATTTAAAATATCTTGATAATCACCAGAAAATCCAGACAAATAAAACTTTGAATTTGATTCTAAAAATAAGTCAAGTGTCCATTTATCAATAGTTATTTCGTTTTTATCAATTGGTAATCTACCATGTAAAATAGGAATATCATCTAATATATTTACAGGTAAAATTTGCATTTCTGGTAACGCATATGAAGTATCTTTCATTTGTTCAAAAACACTATAGAATAATTTCATATTATTTCCCCGATACCAATATGAACTTATAGATGGTGCAGGTAAAATTAATTCAGAAGGAATTAAACTTTGTAATTCATCATAATTACGTATTTTTTTACTTTCAATAATTGTTGTATCTCTTGATAATGTTAAATAATCTTTTTCATCTATGTAATTTGATTTTGTTAAACTGGAAAAAGAAACCACTACCATTATAGATGACAATATCATTAAAGCAATTAACATTTTTTGTTTTTTTCCCATTTGTGTAATAAAATTCCAAGTCATTTTAAAGGCTTGTTTAAATGAAATTGCTGGATTATGTGTGCTTGTTGTAATTGCAGGCATTTCATATTCAAAATTATCTACTTCTTCCATTGTAATAACTGGTTTTTTACTATCAATAAGTTTCGTTTCACTATCTCTAGACAATAAATTAATTTTTTGCTTTTTATTATCATTATAAATATAAATACTATTATCAATCGCAACAATCTTTAAATTTATTTTATTAGAATTTCCCTGATAGAAATAATCAATATTTACATTATCATTTATTACTTTATCGAGATTTAATTCTTGTAAATAAATATTCTTATCATCAATCAAATTTAATTGATTATTATTTTGATTATCTTCAATATAATCAATTTTACCATCCTTTAAATATATAATAGTATCTGCATAGAATTTTGCAATTCTATCTTCATGAGTAACTAGAATAACTAAGCATTCTTTAGATATTCTTTTTATTATGTTTAATATTATATTTGTATTTTTTTCATCAAGATTGCCTGTTGGCTCATCAGCTACAATAATTTTAGGACTTTTAACTAATGCTCGTGCAATTGCTACACGCTGTTGTTGTCCTCCTGATAAATGATTACATTCGCGATTTTTGTATTTTATCATACCTACAGCATTTAAAGCATAATCTATTCGCATCTGAATTTCTTCTTCATCTAATCCAAATACATCTAATACAAAACGAAGATTTTCATAAACTGTTAAATCATTAAATAAAACATAGCTTTGAAAAACATAACCTATGTCTTTACTTCTAATAGAATCCCATTTATTTGATCGATAATTCTTTGTAAACTTATCATTGTTAATTTCAATTTCACCAGAATCAATCCCATCTAATCCTGAAATAGCATTTAAAAGTGATGTTTTACCACAACCAGACGGCCCAAATAAGCACACTAGTCCTTTATCTGGAAACTCATAATTAAAATCATTTATAACATGAATTTGATTACTACTTTTACGATTATAATATTTATTTACATTATTAAGTTTAATCATTTTATCCACCAACCTTTACAGTGGCCATTAAAGAACGTTTTGATAACAGTTTTGAATATCTATTAGCTACTAAAATTGATAAACCAATATTTACAATTAACAATAACAAATAATCAGTAAATTTTATATAGCTTATATATTCACTTACATATTTAATATTTAAATTCTTAATTAATATAAACACAACAAGATTAAACAGATATGCATATAAAAAAGAAATTATTACTTCAATACCTGACATAATTTGAATTTGTTTTGGACTAATGCCTAAAACTCTAAAAATATTATAATTCTTTTTACTGCTAAGTAACACAGAACGAATACTTAAATATGAAAATAAGTAAATAATTACGATTAAGAAAATCGCATAAAATCCGAATGCAATAGAAATAACTAATAGGTCTCCAGATAAATTATCATCAACATTCTCACTTGCTAAAAGATAACTTAGTCCTTCATATTGATTATTACTTAAACTATTAATAACAGATTTTAATTTTGTTGTGTCTTTTACAATTAATGAATATTGATATATAGGAAAAGAATCTTCGATCAGTAAGTTTGAATTAACATAAAAACTATAATAATCATCAAGATTTTCTATAACAATCTGAATTTCTTTATCCTCATAAAATAATTTAATATTTTGAGCATTATTTTCATCTTCTAAATTTGAAATAAAATCTTCCATCTCGGTTCCAATTAATAGTTCGTTTTCTTTCAATGAATAATCAATCCCAATGCCAACATATGATCTATCAAGTATTACTTCTCCACTTTCGCCTTCAATATTATATTTAACAACTATCTTAGGTTCACTTACATTATATAAATTTGAAATATCTTTCAAAGTATCATCTACAACAAACACACCAAATACTTCTGTATTTTCTTTTGTTATTCCGACAATCTCAAAATTCTTAATTTTAAAAACCTCACCAGAAACATTATTAATGTGTTTTAAATTAGCATCTAATTTAATGCTTGATGCATTTAAATGTTCTGCTATTTCGTTGTTTTTAGTTTTGTTATACGATTCTAAATAACTTATGACTATTTCATTTGGATTTTCTGGCAACCTTCCCCCAAGTAAATCAGTTTCTGATATTAGCGAAACAGGATACATATATGGTTCCTGATTATATAAACTAGTTATTTTTAAATCATATTCATAATCAATATTATTAAAATTTAGTGGTGTATCAAGGCCTTCTTCATATTTAATTACATCATCTACATATTTTAATGATTTTAAAAAATCATAATCACTCTCAGTTAGGCTAATATTATTACCTTGATCATCTTTTCCTTTAGTAATTATTATTCTTTCATCAAAACCATTATAAGCAGGATAACTACTAAAATCTGTCATTACTGCTTTTATTGTGGCATATCCACCATAAAAAATAAACAAGAAAAATGTAGTCATAATAGTTACAAGTAATATTAAAATTGTTTTCTTTGGTTGTGATAATAAATTCATTAAAGCAAATTTTAAAGGAATTTTAAAAATATTATTTTTAACTCCATTCTGATTCTTAATAATATTTTCTTCCACAACTTCTATTTGTTTAATTATTTTGTCTTCAACAACTTCACCATCAAATAACCTAATTTTTCTAGTAATATATGGTTCTACTTGTTCATAATTATGAGTAACAATAATAATCAACTTATCTTTAGATAAATCATGAAGTAATTTTAAAATCGCTTCACCACTTTTACTATCTAAATTTCCAGTTGGCTCATCAGCAACAATAAATTTTGTATTTTGTGCAAGTGCTCTAGCAATAGCTAAGCGTTGCTTTTCTCCACCAGATAATTTAGATGTTTTTGCTCTAATTCTACTGGTTAGACCAACTCTATCTATTATATTTTTAGCTCTTTTTATTCTTTCTTTTTTTTCAACATTTTTTATTATTAAAGCAGCTTCAACATTTTGTAAAACAGAATAATTTTCAATTAGATTATAGCTTTGAAAAATAAAAGCAACATGTTCCTTTCTAAATTTTTCAAAATCTGCTTGGCTATAATAAGAAGTTTCTTCATTATCAATGTATAATTCACCATCTTCGTAACTATCTACACCACTAATTACATTTAGTAATGTTGATTTTCCACTTCCAGATTCGCCTGTAATTGCTACAAATTCTCCTATATTAAATTCTAAATTTACTTTGTGTAGTCCCATTACAACTGTTGATTCAGTTTTATAATATTTTGAAACATCAACTAATTTTATCATGTTTTGCCTTTCTTTTTAAAAATGATAGCAAGTTTCTTTGCCATCATTTATTTTTATATTAAATTTTAAAAACTGAATTAATTAACCAATTTATTGGATTATTATCATTTAACATTTTAAAAACTGATATACTTCCTGCATTTTCTAATTGTCCTGTTAAGAATGTATTAATTTGTGGTACTAAACCTGATAAAGCTGATAAACCTAATAAAACAAGTGAAATAACAAGTAAAGCTTTAACTAACCCTAATCCTCCACCCAAAATTCTATTTAACAAACCTAAAACTCCAAATGAGAAGATTTTATTTAATATTTTAGCGAGAATAAAGAAAGCTAACCACAAAATCAAAATTAATGCAATAAATGATATTACGACAACAATAACCCTTGTTATTTCTGGACTCAACAATTCTGCAAATGTTTTTGTTTCGCCTTCTGCAACTTCTAAATTAAAATATTTAGCAATTGCGTTGACGATAAAACCTGGTAATCCGGTTTCAGTCATTGCTTCCTCAATCTGCTCTGTTGTCGGGTCTGAAGAAACTACGGTAGTAAATATTCCTTCTTTTGCTTCTAACCAATTAACTATTTTATCATCTATAGTTTGATTCAAAGGAGTTGTAGCAACAAAATCTGCAGTAACTGGAGTCAAAAGCCTTGCTCCTAAAACAGCAAGTAAAATTGCTGCAAAACCCATTAATTGTTTAAAGAAACCCTTCTTTAAACCAAATAACAAATAAATCAAAGCTATACCTATAATTATAAAATCCATTAAAACCATGAATAAATGCTCCTTTATTAATTTTAGATTATATTTTTTCTAAACTATAATAATTATAGCACAATAAGAAATCATACACAAGAAAAAACAAATCTCAAATAATTATTTTTGATTCTAAATTACACTATAAATATGTACTAATAATATAATTACAAATTATATTTTTTTCATTAGATAATTTTTCATTAATAATTAATTGTAAAACCTCATTTAAGATATATCCTATTTTGGGTCCTTCTTTTATACCTAATAAGACAAGATCATTCCCATTGATATTTAATTGTTTAAGAGAATAAACTTCATTATTTACTATAATTTTATTTATAATTTCCAAAACCTTTTGTAATAATAAATCATCTTCTTTATGTATTTTGCTTAAACAAACTTTAAAAGTAACTAAATTAATTAAATTTTCTACACCTATTTTATTTAACATCTTCTTAATAAAAACTTTATCTGTTTTGAACTCAAGATTAATATATTCTATAATTAATAAAACTCTATGAATGACATCAGAAGAATATTTAAAGTTTTTTAATATTTTATTTATTACAAATTTATAATCTATTTTTTCAATAAATTGATTGGTATTTAGTATGATTGAATATAAAAACCCCACTAATTTTAAAACTATATTATTTGGTGTTAATTTTAAAATATTAAAATTCATATCAATGTTATAAATATTACCCAATTCACTAAAAAAATCAAAAAAAACATCATAATATATATTAAAAATATAACAAGAATTGTTAGATAAAAGAATTTTATCAAATTCTTCTCTAACTCTTTCAATAGAAATCTCTTCTAACAATTTTTTGTTCTTAAAAATACTAATTTTAGTATTAATTTCAATATCAAAACCTAAAACAGCAGCAAATCTTATTCCTCGAATAATTCTAAGTGCATCTTCTTTAAACCTTTGATCAGGATCACCAATAGCTTTAATAATTTTATTTTTTATATCTGCTTGCGCATTTAAAGGATCATAAATTTTATTTCTATAACATATTGCATTAATTGTAAAATCTCTTCTTTTCAAATCTTCTACAATATTAGTCACAAATGAAACATCATCAGGATGCCTCATATCTAAATAACCAGCTTCAATTCTATATGTTGTTATTTCTACACAAAAGCCCTTATTACATAAGGTTAATGTTCCATGTTTAATTCCAACATCATATACTTTTATATACTCGTGATTTTGAAAAATTGCTTTTATCTCATTTGGTAAAGCATTAGTTGTTAAATCATAATCAATTGGTTCTTTACCTAGCAAAAAATCCCTAACAGCACCACCAACAATGTAAACTTCATGGCCTAATATTTCTATTTTTTCAATTATTTCTAAAATATTCTTAGGTATAAACATACAAATCACCTACTTATAAAAATTATACTATAAAATCATAAAAAAAGCATCCCTATAGGATGCTTTTTGCAATTAATTTATTAATAACGTGATGAGCAATTAAACTTCCAGCAATTATAATGTTATAACTAATAGTTCCTAATTGCTTTTTTTCATTAACAAAGTTTTTAGGAGCCTCATACGAATTTAAAACATCTAAATGATAAATACCTTCTCTTTTTAAAGCTAATCTTATTTTTCTTGCCAGAGGGCAATACTCAGTTTTTGAAATATCTGTAATTTTAAATTTATAAGGATCTATTCTGTTTGCTGTTCCCATTGAAGAAACAATCGGAATATTTTTATCTTTTGCTTTTCTAATTATTAAAATTTTAGCTTCTACATCGTCAATAGCATCAACAATATAATCAAATTGACAAAAATCAATTAAGTTGATATTTTCCTTTGATATTTTTAATAAACTAATGTGAATGTTTGCTAAAGGATTAATTTGAAGAATTCTTTCCTTTGCTACATCAATTTTAAATTTTCCTATGTTGTCAACTGTTGTAATTAATTGTCTATTTAGATTACTTTCTACTATTTTATCATAGTCATATAAATAAAATGATCCAATTCCAGCCCTAGCTAAACTTTCAATTACTGAAGATCCAACTCCTCCTAAACCAAAAATACATATTCTTGAATTATTTAAAATTTGTAAATTTTCATCACCAATAAGTAGATTTGTTTTTTCATAAAAAGACATTATAATTTTACCTTTACAATTCCAAGCTTATGATAAATTCTATCTACATACTTTAAAAAATGACAAATATCAAAACAATCAATAATTTCATCTATAGATAAAATTTTTAATATTTCTTTGTTTTTTTTCAAAAGTTCCTGAAAATCTAATTTCTTTTCATAAGAATGCATCGCAATTTTTTGAACTAGATCGTATGCTTCTTCTCTTGACTTTCCCTTATTTATAATTGAAGTTAAAACATTTTCCGAAAAAACTAGACCATTTGTTAAATAAATATTTTCAAGCATTTTTTCTGGCTTAATAACTATTTTCTTCAAAATTTTAATCATTCTTTTTAAAGAATAGTCTAAAATACTAGTGGCATCAGGAAAAATCACTCGTTCCACACTTGAATGACTAATATCACGTTCATGCCACAAAGTAATATTATCAAAACTTGAAATCATATATCCTTTTAATAAACGACTACACCCACTTATATTTTCAAATGAAATTGGATTTCTTTTATGAGGCATAGCACTCGAACCTTTTTGTCCTTTAGAAAATCCTTCTTCGGTCTCACCAATTTCAGTCCGCTGTAGGCTTCTAAATTCAATAGATATTTTATCAAGAATAGAGCCAATCAAAGCAAGTGTAGCCATATAATAGGCATGATTATCTCTTTGAATAACTTGCGTTGAAATACTTGGTTCCTTTAATTTCAACTTATTACAAACAAAATATTGAACGTATGGATCTATATTTGCAAAATTCCCAACAGCTCCACTTAATTTCCCAACTTCAATATCACTTCTAGCATTTTTGAATCTTAAAATAGCTCTTTTTAAATCTTCATACCATAAAGCATATTTTAAACCAAAGCTCGTAATCTCAGCATGAACTCCATGTGTTCTTCCGATACATGGTATATTTTTATATTTTAAAGCTTTATCTTTCAAAACTTTTAACAGGTCTAATAAATCTTTTTTTAAGATTTCATTAGCTTCTCTTAATAATAATCCATTAGCAGTATCAACAACATCTGTAGAAGTTAATCCATAATGAATCCATTTCTTTTCTTCTCCCAAAGATTCAGAAATAGTTCTTGTAAACGCAATAACATCGTGTTTAGTTGTTCTTTCAATTTCTTTAATCCTAGAAACTGTAAAAGTAGAATTTTCAACAATTTTTAATAATTCTTCTTTAGGTATTACACCTAGTTCATAATAAGCTTCACAAGCAGCAATTTCAACATCCAAAAACTTCTGGAATTTATTTTCTTCACTCCAGATATATTTCATCTCTTTAGTTTGGTATCTTTCTATCATATTATCACCAATAAATATTATAACATTTTTTTAAATAAATAGCATTATAATAAATAAAATAAAAAAATCCTAGAAAATCTAGGATTAAAAAGGCAAAAACATTCTTGTTTCTTCTTTATATTTTTCAAAATTACTTTTATACTTAACAAGTCTTTTCTCTGCCATTGGAACACTAATAAATAAGAACATTAATAAATTAACAACTGCACCTAGCATCATAAACCATGAAGATGGATCAATAGCAAAATTCATAATACCAATTCCAAACCACATTAATATTTCCCCAAGGTAATTTGGATGTCTTGACTTTTTCCATAAACCAACTCTTATAATAGCAGATCTATCATCCACAGTTTTTCTAAATGTTTGCATTTGGATATCACTTAAAATCTCCAATAATATACCGATTAATGATATAATCATTCCTAAAATAATAAACAAACTTACTTGTCCGCCAACAATAAAATAATTGATTGCTGGAACAATACACAAAAAAACAACAGTTGTAGGAAATAAATGTATACCAAATAAATTAACTAAAAAATATAATTTACCTGATTTTTTACTTAACATTGTATAGCGCCAATCTTGATGATTTAAATTTTTAAAAGTATAAGCCCAATTAATAGTTAATCTAATACCCCAAATTGCAACAACCATTAACAACAAAATTGCTGAAAAACTAAAATTTTTGAACATAATCATAATTAAAGGCAAAATAACTAATGGTTGAACACTCCAATATGGATCATAAATAGAAGCATTTTTAAATACTAAACCGACCAAATAAATAAATATAGTGGCTACAACATCAGCAATAAATATATTTACATATAAACTAAAACTCAAATTTCTGTATACAAATAACCCAATAGCAAAAGCTAAGATATAAGCAATAAATATAACTAGAAAAGAAAAAACTCTATTATCTTTAATGACTTTCATAAGTTAATATCCAACAAGCAAAAACTTGTACTCCTTTCAATTATTTATTTAATATTCCTAACATCTCTAAAACTTCTTTAATTTGAAGAGCTGCATATTCCATTTGTTCTCTTGTATGTGTTGCAGTATAAGATGTTCTTAACATTTGATAACCATCATCAACAGCGGGACTAATAACTGGATTAACATAAACCCCTCTTTCAAGCAACAATTTACAAGCTAAAAAAGTATTATCATCTGTATATGTAAGAATAGGAATAATTGGGGTCTCAGCTTCAATTATTTTTATTCCATATCCTTTTAGTAATGAACGCATATAATTACTAATATTTTTTAAATTAACCATCCGTTCAGGTTCTTTTTTAATAATCTCTAATGCTTTTAGTGCACAAGCAACACTTGCAGGTGTTATAGACGCACTAAAAATAAATGGTCTTGATTTATGTTTTATATAATCAATTACTTTTCTTGAAGATGCACAGTATCCACCTAAGCTTGCTAAAGATTTTGAAAAAGTTCCCATATAAATATCAATTTCATCTTCTAAACCAAAATGTTCAGCAGTTCCTCTTCCATGTTTGCCAATGACACCAAATGCATGAGCATCATCAACCATAATCCTTGCCCCATATTTTTTAGCAAGCCTTACAATTTCTGGAAGATTCGCAATATCACCACTCATAGAAAAAACTCCATCTGTGACAATTAGTATACCTTTATCTTCAGGAATATTTGCTAATATGCTTTCTAATTCCTCCATATCATTATGCTTATACTTCATTAATTTAGCAAAACTTAACCTGCATCCATCAACAATACTTGCATGATTTTCTCTATCACCAACAATAACATCATGTCTATCAGTAATAGCACTAATAATACCTAGATTAGTTTGAAACCCAGTACTAAATGTCAATACAGCTTCTTTCTTTAAAAATTTACTTAATTCTTCTTCAAGTTTTATATGTAAATCCAAAGTGCCATTAAGAAATCTAGACCCACTACATCCACTTCCAAATTTTTTTAAAGCTTCCACTCCAGCACTAATAACTTCTTGATTATTTGTAAGTCCTAAATAATTATTTGATCCAATCATTACTGTTTTTATTCCAGACATTATAACCTCAGTATCTTGTCCTGAAGTAAGCGCATGAAAATAAGGATACATCCCGTGTTCCTTTATTGAATCAACATATTCAACAAATTGGTCACATTTTTTAAAAAGATCCATAATTTTAATTCTCCTTTGTAACATATAAAACAATTTATTATTTCATTATATGTTATAAATATTATCATTTTTTTACATATATTGCAAGAACAAAAAATAAAGCATTAATATTTTTTAGAACTTATAGCTTAAATTAATAAAACTCAAAATTATTTTATCTTAAACAATAATAATTTTGAGTTTTATTGACATTTTTAAAATCAAAACAAAAATTTTTAAAAAAATAATTATAACTATAAAATAAAAATATATATTATATTAATTATTTACTATCAGATTTCGTAATTTTTTCTTCGAATTGTTGTTCTTTAATAAATTCTTCATCTCTTTTTACTTCTACATTTTCATCAACTTCTTGAAAAACTTCCATTTCTTCCCAAATTAATTCTCTTCGCTTGAAGAAAAGAACTACAAAAAAGACTAGCAATCCAATAGCTAATACTTCAATAAGAATAAGAAATACAGTAAGTAGCACTGAAATAACTTGTACATTACCTCCAGCAAGACTCGTTGCTGCAGTAATTCCAACCGCTAGTAATAAAACTAGTAATGATAATAATACTATCAAAAAAATGTTTTTGATAAGTTTTGGCTTCATAATTTCCTCCCTATTTATCCTTAATTTAATAGCAAACAATAAACTATTACATAATAATTATATCACTTATATTATATTTAACAAGTAAAAAAACAATAAATTATTATTATTTAAGTAATTTTAACTTTTTCTCCATAAATATAATAAAAAACTTACTATATATTATATAATAAGCTTTTTTTAGTTACAAATTATTAAAAATATTAATTATATTATTCTTAATTTATATCTTCATCTTCTAAATTAATAGTGATGTTTTTACTAAAAAATTTTTTACTTTTTGAACTTTTAAATAATATTTGAAATACAGGAATTAATAATAAAATCACCCACCATGGATGCCACATACCCCATATAATACCCATCACTAAATAAATAGAAACAAATAGCACTCCAAAAGTCAATCTCTCTTCCCCAACCAAAATCGGCATTATTGGAATTAATAAAAATACAACCCAACCTGGATGCCAATAGCCACCTAAAAATCCTAATAACAAAAATGCAATTAAAGATATAAATGGAGTAATACTAACAATTTTCTTTTTTAAAGACATAATTCTCTCCTTAATTTATTTTATAAATACTAAAAGTACTTGGAGCAAGTAACGAGAATCGAACTCGCATCTCCACCTTGGGAAGGTGGCATAATAACCATTATACGATACCTGCATTTACTACAAAATTATAACACATTGTTATTACTTTTACAATAAATTATATTTATCAAGC